>JAEEGQ010000137.1 GCA_016280395.1 Lachnospiraceae bacterium
AAGGTGGCAGCAGCAGTCAAGGGCGGATGTATTGCATATCTTTGCGGTATCCGTGCATTTATCCCGGCTTCGCAGCTTTCCGTTTCTTATGTTGAGAACCTTGAGGAATACAAGGGCAAAGAACTGAAGGTCCGTGTCATCACAGTTGATGAAGAGAACAAAAAGCTTGTTATTTCCGCAAAGGAAGTTGCAAAAGAAGAAAAGCAGGAAGAACGCAGGCGCACGATAGAGAACCTTCCCATGGGAACGGTTGTCAGCGGAAAAGTCGAGAAGATAATGCCTTTCGGAGCATTTGTTAATATCGGCAACGGTATATCCGGTCTTGTCCATGTGTCCCAGATCAGCGAAAAGCGGATCAAAACCCCGGGCGAAGTTCTTAAAGAGGGTGATGAAGTAACCGTTAAGCTCATGAGCGTTAAGGATGGCAAGCTGAATTTAAGCATCAAGGCATGCGCAGAGAACAAGGAAGTCAAGGTTGAGGAGATCGAGGAAGCTCCGAGAGAATATACTTCCGGCGGTTCCGTATCCACAGGTCTTGCGGATCTCTTAAAGAATATCAAGCTTTGATCGTATAGAGAAACCGGGCATTATGAAAGGGAAAGGAGGAGCAGATGACGAATTTCAGTTCAAAGTTTAAAAGAAACCGCAGGATACTGCGGATAATACTCTGGATACTTCTGCTTATCCTGATCTTTCTGATCTTCGGTCTTGTTGTGGCGTGGGCTGTAAATCCGCAATCTGCGGACAGGATCCGTGAGATACTCGGAATAGAGGCAACACCGACGCCAACTCCGAGTCCGACGCCTTCTCCGAGCCCGACACCGACTCCTTCGCCAACCCCGACACCGACGCCTGCACCCGGCGTTATAGTAATAGACGCGGGCCTTGGCGGTCCCGAAAAAAAGCCGAGAATAAGTCCTGACGGAAAAGTTGCCGAGAAGGATATAAACCTCGAGATAGCAAATCTCCTGAAGGAATGGCTGGAGCTTCGCGGGTATGTCTGCATAATGACGCGGACAGGCGATAACGACATAAGCCAGTCGGAACGTGCAAATATTGCAAACCAGTCGGATGCGGATATGCTCATAAGCATACACATGAACAGCTATACGGAAGACAAGACGGTAAACGGCATTGAAGTCCTGTACGGTACAGGACGTGAAGATTCGAAGCGGCTGGCACAGGTTATGCAAAAAGGTATTATGGCATCTGTTACGGCAAAGAACAGGGGGATCAAATCCTCCGGAAGCTATACAGTGCTGAAAGAAGTAAATATACCGTCGATCGTAGTGAGCATCGGCTTTATCTCCTGCCAGGAGGAGGTTGACAAGCTGATGAAGTTCACCTACCGGGAAACACTGGTCACAGGGATATGCAATGCGGTGGACTCCTACATGGGAAAGTAGCGGGTACAAAATAAGCTCTTATCTGTCACGCAGGTCTGCGCAGGACAGATAAGAGCTTTTTTATGAAGTTTCAACGCGGATAAACGTTTTGTCTACCGGCAGGCTTAGGCCTGATAGGCGCTCTTGATAAATGGGCGTTATTACAGGTGTTTACCCGATGTCTATATTCTTTTTCTCAAGTACTGCATCAAACAGCTGTCCGAGCAGGTAAGAGATAACCGCGATGACCGGAACGCCGAGGAACATACCGAGAACGTTGCCGTAAGCACCGCCGAGGGTAGTACCGATGATAACCCACAACGGGGAAAGACCGGTGGAATCGCCAAGGATCTTCGGACCGATAACAAGACCGTCAAGCTGCTGGATGATAAGCACAACTATAAGGAATATGAGGCACTGTTTCGGATCGTAGCACAAATAGATGATCGCACCGGGAACGGCACCGATAAAAGGACCGAAGTAAGGGATCATATTCGTTACGCCGATGATAACACTTACGAGCACCGAATACGGGAAGCCCATGATCGAAAGCACGATGAACGAAAGGATGCCAATAATTAGCGAATCGAGGGTCTTTCCGAAAATAAAGTTTGTAAAGATGTCGGTGCACTCGCTTACGGTTGATGAAACGCGGTTCGCCTTAGCAACGGGAAGTATCGAATAAACGATGCGCAGCGCGCTGATCTTAAGGTTTCTCTTATCGTAAAGCATATAGATGGATACGATGATCGAAATGATAATATTGAAGATCGTTTTTGCTGTCGCGATACCGGTCTGCAGGAGCTTCGGCAGAAGCTGCTGTACAAAGAAATTCTGAATCTGTGTGGAGGAATCGGTGATATATTTCTGAATTGCGCCTGTTTCAACACCGGGTATCTTTTCTTCTACTTCAGATACGAAGATAAGAAGACGGTCTACCATATCCTCGCTTTTTGAGGTAAGATCCTGGATACTCTGGATCAATTGCGGGATGACAAAACGGAACAGGATAAAGATCAAGCCGAAGAAGATCACGTATGTTATAAGGATCGACAGGATACGCTGTAATGCGAGCCTTGGCTTTTTCTTGAAAAGCTTGCTCCAAAGATGTTCTTCGAGCCAACAGATAGGCCTTTCAAGCACAAGCGCAACAAATATCGCAACTATAAAAGGTGAAACGGCTGACAGGAAATATTTGAGCGCACCTGTGAAAGAACCCTTCGCGATGCCGATAACGATAAGCGCGGCTATAACTATGAAAAAGATGGCATACAGCAGAACAGTCGTGTATGTGCTGTTTGGCTTGAAACGGAAGGCTTCTTTATGTGCGGAGCCGTTCAGTTCTTCAAATACATCATCCTCTGCGGAACGGGCCTGCTTTTCGAACTTGAACTCGATGCCTGCGGGTGTTTCTTTGTTTAAGGATGCAAGCTTGTCGTCATTGTCGTCATCATCCTGAACGGTCAGCATGATATTGACAGGCGAGTTGTTATAAGTGTTCTCTTTAGGCTTTTTTGCTTTTTTTCTCTGGTTGAGCTTTGAAAGGCCGCCGGAGAATAAACGCTTGATAAAACTCTGTTTTTCTTTTTTTTCATTCTTTTCTTCCATTATAGGCACCCCAAAAAAATTTTTAAAAAAAATCAAAAAAATGCTTGCAATTCGAAAAATGATGTTATATAATCAATCTTGCGTTTTGAAAAGGACGCGTCTTTAGCTCAGCTGGTAGAGCACCTGACTCTTAATCAGGGTGTCCAGGGTTCGAGCCCCTGAAGACGCACGCGGAAGTCTTAGTTCGGCGAAAGCTGGGTTAGGACTTTTTTTTGTGCTTATTTGCTTTTTTTCCCGGCAGACTGTTGTCTGCCGGGAGTATTATCTTCAGTTGGTATCAGCGCCTAAAGTAATATCGTCAGCTTATCTCGGCACCTGAAGGCATATCCCTTTCGGGAGCAAGCAGAGCAAGCTTTCCGTCGGGATCTTCTGCACAAAGCAGCATTCCTTCGGATGTTACTCCGGCCAAAGT
>JAEEGQ010000138.1 GCA_016280395.1 Lachnospiraceae bacterium
ACAATACGATCCCGATGACCGGGGGATCGCAAAGATCATTGAACGCGTAACTCCCGGAGACTACAGATACCTGTATCTGTACGGCCTTCCTGTCTCCGAAAACGAGATCAGGACGGCAAAGTTCATCGATTCGCTTCCGGAGAGCGACCTTGAGGCAATGGCCGGCACGCTCACAAAGGGCTACCGCAAGGGCTTTGAGGTGATGGGTGTTGATTTTGCAAGGAAAAGATCTGTTTGCATCTACTATAACCTCGGATTCGAGAAGATGGTAAAAACTGCCGCCGAGCAGTTTAAGGAGATGGGGCTTTTGAGCACCTTCCTTGCCCAGTCTGAAGCAGAGAACAAGCAGAGCGATTTCGACCATAAGCAGGATATGGCGCTCTACCTTGACAAAGCCTATGTCGATGCCTATCTTGTGGCTTACCGCAAGGCATATGAGAGAATTAAGGAAAAAGTCCGCGCGCACGGAGGCCCCGCAGCCATCGAGATCTTCGGCGAACGCGATTTCACGCCCGTAAGCAAGAAGGAGGCTCCCGCATTTAACGGGGAACAGAGGCCGCTCTATGCTTCGCTTGTAGGCAAGAGCTCGCTGTTGCGCACAGAGTACCTTCCGGGCGACGAAAGAAGCTTTGCGATAATCGCTTATCCGGTTCCGGAGATAGGCGAAAAGTTCGAAGCGGTCTTTGCGGATACAGTTAAGGTCAACACTCTTCCGAGGGCCAAATACCAGAAGATCCAGCAGTCAATAATAGATGCTTTGGACCTTGGGGATCATGCCGTTATCAAAGGCATGAACGGGAACAGGACAGAGCTTACCGTTTCCTTCCATGAGCTTAAGGATCCAGGGAAGGAGACCAACTTCGAAAACTGCCTTGATGATGTTAACATCCCGCTTGGCGAAGTCTTCACATCCCCCGTGCTCAAGGGAACGAACGGCATCCTGCATGTAAAAGAGGTATTTATCGGAGGGCTGAAGTATACAGATCTTTCGTTTACGGTGAAAGACGGTATGGTCACGGATTATTCCTGCGGGAATTTTGCCGATCCGGCCGACGGCAGGAAGCTTATAGACGATGAGATAATGATGAATCACGAAACACTTGCGATGGGCGAGTTTGCCATCGGAACGAATACGGTTGCTTACGTAATGGGCATAAAGCATGATATCCAGGCCAAGCTTCCGATCCTTATCGCGGAAAAGACAGGCCCGCACTTTGCTTTCGGAGATACCTGCTATTCGCACAGCGAGGATCATGCCGTATTTAACCCGGACGGAAAAGAGATAATCGCAAGGGATAACGAGATAAGCCTGAAGAGGAAGGAAGACCCCGAAAAGGCATACTATGGGTGTCATACGGACATCACGGTCCCTTACAACGAGCTTGGGGAGATCACCGTTTACGGAAAGAACGGCTACAAAAAGACTATAATAAAAGACGGACGCTTCGTACTTGAAGGAACCGAAGCCCTTAACGAAGCACTTGAAGAACTCAACTGATCAAAGCAAGCCGGCGGGGGTGCTTCACTGTAAGTAAGGGGGTGCTTCACCGTGACTCATTTTTGGAGTCCGACTCTAAATGACTCCAAAAACAAGTCACAGTGAAGCACCCCCATTTTGCTCACTTTTTAGCAAAGCAGTTTGCTCCGTTTTTGACTTTGTCCAGAAAATCTTCTATGGTGATCGGCTTTGAGTAGTAGTAACCCTGGAAGCTGTGAATGCCGTAACTCTTTACTATATCGCGCATGCCGGGCGTTTCTATTCCCTCGACGCATACATCCGCACCGTATATGCCCGCAAGGTTTGTAAAGGTGTTCAGCAGATGCTCCTCTCTTTCGTCCGTTTCGATCTGTTGAACGAAGCTGCGGTCTATCTTGATCGTGTCAAAGGGCACATTTTTCACAAGGCCCACAGACGAAAAACCGGTGCCGAAATCGTCGAGAGCTATCCTGATACCGCCGGAACGCAAACTGATTATGACGTTCGAAAGCAGCTCAAGGTCGAGAAGGCGGCAGCGCTCCGTTATCTCAAGGCAGAGTTGCGCGGAATTGAAGCCGGTATTTACGAGGGCATTACGCACAACAGAGGTGAAGTTCGTTTTTTCAAGCTGTGCATACGAAAGATTGACATTTATCTCAAAGCCCGGCACATATTCCGAAAGCTGCTGTGCGGCTTTGAGTGCGGTTATAAGGATCCACTCGCCAAGTTCCGGAAACAGCGGGTCTGTCTCGAGAAACGGTATGAACTCATCGGGAAAAACATTGCCGTACTCGTCGTTTTTCCAGCGCAGTAACGCTTCCGCGCCTATAACCTGTTCCGAACCGGCGTCAACTACAGGCTGGTAGACCAGATAGAAACCGCTGAAATCTTTTGTTATAGAGGATCGGATAGCATGAAGCTTTTCGATCCTTTTTTTGTTATCGTCCGTAAGGCTGTTGCGGAAAGCAACAAGGTCGCCGTGACTGTTATGTTTGGATTCCTGATATGCAAGATTCAGACAGGAATAAACCGTCTGGTAGTCTACATTGAAGTCGTCAAGCTTGAGGAGGCCCGCATTAAGCTCGAGCACGATATCGATCCCGTCAAGTTGTATTCCCTTCCTCAAATACGCGCGCAGAAGTTCATAAAGATCTTCAAGCTCGCTTGCGGTGCGTTTTGTCGAGATGATCGCAAAACGGGACCCGTCAAGACGGTACGTACATTCCCTGGTAGTCACATTGTCGAGCAGATATCTGCCGATATGCTGGAGCACGCGGTTTCCGGCCTCATACCCGTAAACCTCATTAACTTCCGAAAGCTTCGCTATCCCGGCCATTCCGATCATTATCGGGGTCTTGTCTTTTATATAGCTCCTCAGGTCTGAAAAGAAACCATACTGGTTTCGCAGGCCGGTAACGGGGTCGATAAGGCTTTTTTCGCTGTGATTGCGGATAATTCCGCAGAAAAAGTCGGGAGTGCCGTCGGGGGTCGAAAGGACCATTCCGCGACAGGTGCAGACATCATACGAACCGTCGGGGCGTCTGGCGCGGTACTGCATGTCATGGCCCGGTGCTTTTCCGGAGAATATCTCTTCGATACCGTCGCGATATGCCTTACGGTCGTCGGGATGGATATGTTCTTCCCAGATAAGCCCGGCATCATACATATACTCGGAGGGCAGCCCGAAATGCTCGACCAGCGCTTTCGACCAGCGGGAATAACTGTATTTCATATCGCACAGGAAAACATAGGTATCCTCCGCAACGACGGAATAGGATTCGTAAAGGGTATCCAGCTTTTTTTTCGCATCTTCGGGTATCTTCGTGTCTGCCATGCCGTTGCCTCCGTTATAGTCCGACTGTTTCCGGATGCATTTATATGTGCTATAATCTATTCTGATAATACCACAAAAAACGGATTTTGTGAATGGAAAAAACAGGAGGGAA
>JAEEGQ010000139.1 GCA_016280395.1 Lachnospiraceae bacterium
CCGCACGCTTCTTCGATCCGCTTACCGACTGTGTTCTCGACATCGGCGGGCAGGACATGAAGTGCATACGCTTAAAGGACGGCATAGTGGACTCCATAATGCTTAATGAGGCGTGCTCTTCGGGCTGCGGTTCATTCCTCGAGAATTTTGCAAATTCCCTTGGTCTTACGGCGGCACAATTCGCGGAAAAGGCCATTAAAGCAAAGGCACCTATTGATCTTGGAACCCGCTGCACCGTATTCATGAACTCAAATGTTAAACAAGCCCAGAAAGAAGGCGCCACCGTTTCCGATATTTCCGCAGGTCTGGCTTATTCCGTCATCAAAAACGCCCTCTACAAAGTAATAAGGCTCGCAGACGCAAGCGAGCTCGGAAAACACATAGTCGTTCAGGGCGGAACCTTCTTTAACAAGGCCGTTCTTCGCGCCGTTGAAAAAATTGCTGGCGTGGATGTTATCTGCCCGGATATAAGCGGGCTTATGGGTGCTTTCGGTGCCGCTCTTATCGCAAAGGAGCGTTATACCGGCGAAGAAAGCTCAATGCTTTCCTTTGATGAGATCTTCAGCCTTAAATACGAGGTTTCGACAACACGCTGCGGTGGCTGCGAAAACAACTGCCTCCTTACCGTGAACAAATTCGGCGGGAACAGGAATTATGTGACCGGCAACAGATGTGAGAAAAAGTTCGGGAACAAAGGAACCCTTAAGGGTGAAAACCTTTATGAATACAAGTTCAGGCGGCTCTTTGATTACGAGCCGTTAAGCGAAGAAGAAGCCGTGCGCGGCGTTATCGGCATTCCGCGCGTGCTTAACCTTTACGAAAACTATCCGCTGTGGGCTACGTTCTTTAAGGAGCTAAAATTCCGTGTAATGCTCTCTCCCGCTTCAAGCAGAAAGATATACCAGCTCGGCATGGAGTCCATCCCTTCCGAATCCGAATGCTACCCTGCAAAGCTTGCCCACGGACACATCCAGTGGCTTATCGACAACGGTGCAAAAACTATCTTTCATCCGAGCATTTACTATGAATACAAAGAGACAGAATACGCAAAGAACCGCTATAACTGCCCCATGGTAGTCTCCTATCCGGAAAATCTCAAGAATAACATGGAAACGCTTAAGGGCGTGAAATATGTGCATCCGTTCCTTTCTCTCATCAGCGAGGAATTCATGGCAAAGCGCATGGTCAAGATATGCCGCGAGGAATGGGGCATTCCCGCAGGCGAAGTAAAAGCTGCCGCAAAGAAAGCCTGGGCTGAACAGCGCAGATACAAAGCTGACCTTGTAAAAGCCGGAACAGAGCTTCTCGAAAAGATGAAAAAAGACGGTTCCCGAGGGATTGTTCTGGCAGGCCGTCCTTACCACGCTGATCCCGAGATCAACCATGGGATACCTCAGATGATAGCCTCCTACGGTCTGAACGTTTTCCCGGAGGATACTCTCCCCTACCCCGAAAAAGGAGAAAGAGACCTGCGTGTCCTCGACCAGTGGACTTATCATTCAAGGCTCTACAACGCGGCGCAGTTTGTTGCTGCACACCCCGAGCTTGAGCTTGTGCAGCTCAATTCCTTCGGATGCGGTCTTGATGCCGTTACAGCCGACCAGGTACGCGAGATACTCGAAAAGGCAGGCAGGATCTGCACTTTGCTGAAGATAGATGAGGTAAACAACCTTGGTGCCGCAAGGATCCGCATAAGAAGCCTTCTTGCCGCAATGCGAAGCTGCGAAGCAGAGGTTTCCGCAACGCCCTACAACTATGAGCGTTCGCATTTTACTAAAGAGATGTTCGATGCGGGTTACACCATCCTTATCCCGCAGATGAGCCCGATCCATTTCAACATGCTTGCGCCTGTATTCAGGAAAAACGGCTACAATGTCGTATTTTTGAACGATTCCTCCCGCAGCTCCGTAGATGTAGGCTTAAAATACGTAAATAATGATGCCTGTTACCCGTCGATACTCATGGTCGGACAGCTTATGGAGGCAACTCTTTCCGGCAAATATGACACCGACAAACTGGCTCTTCTTATGACACAGACAGGCGGCTGCTGCCGTGCGAGCAACTATGTTGGCTTTATACGGCGTGCGCTCGACCAGGCCGGGCTTTCGCATATCCCCGTTATTTCGATGAATACAGGTGGTCTTGAAAGCAACCCCGGCTTCCGTGTCTCGCTGCCGATGCTGAAAGAAGGCCTTGAGGGCCTTATCCTCGGCGACCTGCTCATGCGCTGTCTGTACAGGGTACGCCCTTACGAGCTGAAAAAAGGCAGTGCAAACGAACTGCATGATAAGTGGGAAAAGCTTTGCATAGAGCACTTTGAAGGCAAGAACAAAATGAGCTACAAGCAGCTTTGCGAAGGCATTGTAAAGGATTTTGACGCCTTCCCCATAGACGAAAAGCTTGTGAAACCGCGCGTGGGCATTGTAGGCGAGATCCTTGTAAAGTTCATGCCGCTCGCAAACAATTACCTTGTGGATCTTCTCGAAAAAGAAGGCGCGGAAGCCGTTGTTCCTGATTTTGTGGATTTCCTCGGAAAATACGTATTCGACAGGCGTTATAAATACTACGAGCTCGGCGCTCCGTTCTCAAAGCTCCTTATATCAAAGATAGGTGTTACCGGCCTCAATATGCTCAGGAAACCCGTTGATGACGCCCTTAAGACAAGTAAACGCTTCGAACGCACCGAAAAGATCCAGGATATCGCAGTCGGGGCCTCCCGTTTCCTTTCGCTTTCGAACCAGTACGGCGAAGGATGGTTTTTGTGCGGAGAAATGGTCGAACTGCTTGACGAAGATGTTTCAGACATCATCTGCATTCAGCCTTTCGGGTGCCTCCCGAACCACGTAATGGGCAAGGGCACAATAAAAGCCCTAAAAGAGGCTTACCCCAAGGCAAATATCGCAGCTGTAGACTACGACCCCGGTGCAAGCGAGGTAAACCAGATCAACAGGATAAAGCTGATGCTCGCATCCGCAAGGGAAAAGCTGAACCTGACGGAATAATAATAATAAACAGTCTCTTAAAGCGAGAAACAGGCAAAACCGCTATTTCCGGCTTTGCCTGTTTTTCATCTGCTAAGCTCTACAACAGCCCTTTGGGCTGTTGTCAGCATTTAAGTGAATAAGCCCCTTGGGCTTATTCGAGCTCTACAACAGCCCTTTGGGCTGTTGTCAGCATTTAAGTGAATAAGACCCCGCTACATTCCTGCAGCAAGGCCCTGAAAACTGTTAAACTATCGATATTTTCCTGCCAACTTCTCTTACAGCCTTCATAACATCCTGCTCCGGCGTTCTTTCCTTCATTGCAGCACCTCCATATAACTTCTGACTTTAGATTCTATATTAAACTCTTTTGCATACTTGACAATTTTTCTGGGGTTACACATGCTTCTAAAATAGTCCTGAAGGGCCTGTATATAAATCTGCTTATCCACGTTATCCTTATCCCTGATCATATCGCAGATACAACGTTCAGGATCATATACCCGAACGCTGTACCCCATAGGAGTAGTCACGTTCATTATGCCCAAATCCCAAAGTTCCCTCTTGCAATAATGAAACTTCGTGTTCCGATATGACTTCTTGATACTTGAAATATTATCTCCTTGTGGTACTGTAATATCCAAAGTATGAGGTACGCGATCCGACATCCCGTGCAAAAAAAGCGCCGTTCCGTGTGAATAAATCAATTTCTCGGACCTGTTTTGAATGACCTTATATTCATCCGGCTCATTTTCGGCCAAAACATAATTGCCGTGAGATTCCTTTTTAAGAATTTCGTTTGTCAGAAGTGCATATAATTTGATCCGATCAACCCCGGCGCGCTGAAGATCCGCTGCGGATACAACTCCACCGTTAGATTCTATTAATATCTTAAGATCGTTATAGTTATAATCCATATTTTTCACCGCCTTTCATTTCGTTCTTTAATTATATCACCTTAAAGTACGTTTTGTAAATATCGTTCTTTAATATCGTGCAATTAAAGAACGATATTCAAAAATGCCCCACCGCATTCCTGCAGTGAGGCCCTGAAAACCGCTTAAAAAATATAGATATCAACTTTTATCTACCGTGCACAAACTCTTCATAAAGTGTCCTTGTTTCTGCCTTATCCGCTCCTTTCCCCCTTGGGCTTATTCCATCTCTACAATAGAGTTCTTTCGTGTCTTTATTAACAAAGTTACTTGTTCTTTCTATCCCGGTTATATTGATTGATCTCATCCCAAGTCCAGCCTTCAACCTTAAAGCCCATTCCAGGATGCCAGATCGTACGGAATACCGGTTTACCATCTACTGTCTCCGTATAGACGGTAGCTCCACTCATCTCTACGGTGATTCCACCGCCGTTTACTAAAATGTAATGATACTCCGTCCAGCCTGATCCACCGCATCTATCACATGCTCCGGCAAGTGAATCTAAAGCCAATACAACTTCATATGCGCCTGCAGACTTATCCAGTTTGCTCAATACTTCTTCTACTTCATTTAATGTATATGGGTTGTCTTCCTGCTCCAAAACGCCTAAGTATTTCAAAATTGCTTTTGCGTTTATATAACAGCCGCCGCTTTCAGAGTTCTTCCTGAAAAACTCTTTCTGGTCTTCTGTTTTCAATTCATATTCTATTCCGTCATACCAGAAAGATGTGACCTCCGGTGTTTCAAATGCAACCGCTTCCTCGCGTATCATGTCATACTCTTCCTTTTGGGTCAAAGCCTTCGCAAGCACCGTTCCGCCTCCGAGAAGAACAGCGGTGCATACTGCTATCACTATGATTTTTGTTGCTTTCTTCATATCAACGACCTCCTTTTTAATGTGCCTCTATTAAATCTTATCCAAACCATTGTCATGCCGCATTTGTCAGCAACAGTACTGATATTACAACCAACAGCAGTGCAAAACAAATTGCAGATCCTATGGTAACATGCTTAAAATTCACGATATTCCTGATCCTGTTGCTTATCTTTGCTCCTCCGAAAGGAGACACCATCAGGCTTCGTGATTCAACGCTGTCTAAAAGTGTAAGCGCATAATCTTTCTGTTCTTCAGCATTAAGATCTTTAATCGCACACTCATCGCAGGCGAGTTCAATATCAGAAAAGAACGCTTTCAGGAAAACCCATGCGAATGGATTAAACCAATGTATGCTAACAGCGATCAAGGCTATGACCCGCCACAGATTATCATGCCTTTTTATATGCGTCTGTTCGTGAAGAATGATATTCTTAAGTTCCCTGCCCTCATATGAAGCCGGAATGATGATAACAGGTTTTATTACGCCATAAACCGCCGGATAAGCAGCCTCCTTTGAAAAGCAGATATTATCCTTGTAGCATTCAGAAAATCGTGCCGTCCTCATCGCAAGAACGTATTGTATCGCAAAAAAGACAAATAACAGCACACAACCCACGATCCAAAGCAATCCGGCTATATCAAACACCTTTTTCAGGTAATCGGCCTTATATTCCATAGGATCATAGGATGTCAAAAGCCTTGGAAAATTGACTTGGGAAACCTCTACTGCCTCGGTCGGTTGGGATACAATAACCGTCTTAAGCATAACGCCGTTCAACAATGTCATAAGACTGTATTTTGTATTTACGGCTACAGGAACGACCATACGGATGAA
>JAEEGQ010000140.1 GCA_016280395.1 Lachnospiraceae bacterium
CTTTTTTATTTCAACAGACAAGGAACAGAGGAGTCACCGGGGGTGTTTGCCGGTGACTCATTCTGTATGCCAACGAGATATCTCTTGTGAGTCACCGGGGATGTTTCCCGGTGACTCTTTGTTGACTCACCCGCCTTCCCCGAGATACCCCTTGCACTACGGCTCGTTTCCTACTCGTCGCAAGTCGCTTTTTGCGGATGCTTTGGCGCTCTCGGGGCATAGCCCTCGTCCGCTTCGCGGAACGCGCGTCGCATCCGTTGCGAACTTGCGACTCCCGACGGAAGCCTCGCTCGTGGCCGTGCTGCGGGGCATCTCGAGGTAGACGGGCGAATGGAACTGAAAAATGTGTCAGCAAGAAGCGTCCCCGGTGACTCACAACTCCCTACGGAAGCCTCGCTCGTGGCCGCGTAGCGGGGCATCTCGGAGCAGACGGGGGAATAGCCTGAAAATGAGTCGGAGAGAAGCACTCCCGGTGACTCATTTTGTTGGCATGTAGAAAAACAGGTCGATTTATTGTGAAGATTTGACAAATTTTCAAGCGAAAAATTTGGATAAAATGTCTGCTTTGCGTGTAAAAATATGGTGAATATTAACAAAAATAAGAATTTACAGTTGACAGAATCCCGTATGGAAGATATGCTCCTTGCAAAGCTTTGCCGGACTTTTTAACGGGGGGCGGCTTTAAAGCCGGCCCTTACATTGCCGACCTTTACAAAGCCCGCCTTTCAGGCAAAAACACTTTACTTCCGGCAAACAGCAGGTTATAATCAAGGAGCAGTTACAATTGACAAACGAGGAAAAGATCGAACGTATTAAGCAATTAAGGCTCATAGATGACATGTTCTTCGAGGTTTTCGGGCATTGCCGGGAGGCTGTGGAGGAGCTTATAAGGGTAATCCTGCAGGACGACAGGATAGTTGTGAAGGATTCGCTTGTACAGAGCAGCCTGAGAAATCTGTATGGAAGATCCGTGAGGCTTGACACTTTGTGTATTTTCTCCGACGGAACACGATGCAATGTCGAGATCCAGCGCGATCCCAGCGAGGACCATGCCCGAAGAGCACGGTATAATGCGGCCATGATCACGGTGAAGGATTCGGAGCCGGGTGAGAGCTTTGAAGAAGTGAAGAATGTGATCGTGATTTATGTGTCGGAGAAGGATGTTTTCAAGGAAAACAAGACGATCTATCATGTGAAAAAAACGCTGGCGGAGACAGGCCGGGTTTTTAATGACGGACTTGAAGAGATATTCGTTAATGCTGCGGTTAATGATGGGTCGATAATAGCGGAGCTGATGGCGGGATTTATGGATCCGATGTTCAACAATCCGAAATTCCCAAGGATTTCAGCCGAGGTAAACAGGCTAAAGAACACAGAAGGAGGTATCGGAACTATGTGCGAATTCAGCAGGTTGTTGTTAGAGGAAGGCGAGGCGAAAGGGCTGGCGAAAGGCTTGGAAAAAGGTATGGCGAAAGGCATGGCGAAAGGGCAGTTACAAACAATCGCCGGATTGATAGAACAAGGAATTTTGTCGGAGAAGGAAGCTGCGAAATTTCTGGGTATCACAATACCCGAGTTCAAGCAGAGGCTCAAGGAGCTTGAAAAGGAAGCGGCGCTGGTTTAGCGTTTTATGGCCGGGACGATATGTCCCGGCTTTTTTATTTCAACAGACAAGGAACAGAGTGAGTCACCGGGGGTGTTTGCCGGTGACTCTTTGTTAACTCACCCCGTCTGCCACGAGATACCCCTTGCACTACGGCTCGTTTCCTGCTCGTTGCAAGCCGCTTTTTCGCTCCGCTTTCCTCGCTCTCGGGGCATGGCCCTCGTTCGCTTCGCGAACCGCTCGACGCGTCGCCGCGAGCTTGCAACTCCCGACGGAAGCCTCGCTCGTGGCCGTGCTGCGGGGTATCCCGGGGCAGACAGGCGAATGGAACTGAAAAACGAGTCAGCGAGAAACGACCCCGGTGACTCATTTCTAACATGCGGATATAGGTGTATATAATTTGTACCAGTTATTTGCTAAAAAGCGAACAATAAATAGACAAAAACCCAAAAAATCTTTTTGAGTTTCCGCCCCGGGGGAGAGGTGGAAATGCGGGAGAGAGCAGCATCTACGCGGGGTTGTGAATTTTGTCCCAAGGTGGCGCGGGGGCGGGAGAGGAATGGCTGTTTTCCATATCTTTACTTGCAATTATGTGGAGTTCGTGGTATACTGACTTGTACTTTGAAAGTGGGAAATTGGCTTTGTAGTTGTTGATCTTTCCACAAAAAACGTGGCGAAAAAAAGTGACAAAAAAATCTGAATTCCCATTATCAAATCCGACAGATATGCCGATATACAAAACATGGTATGTTGGTATGCCCGTCGCAGGCCGGTTGCAGTGTAACAACCATGGCAGACCGGCCGCAACACGAGCAATTAAATATATAGACGGGTAAGAATACCATGCTCCACATCCTGAACATCCGGACACACACTTAAGAACATTAGGCTCCGCACCCGGAACATCCGGGCCCACACATAAGAGTACTAAGATCCACCCTTAGGCTCCACACCCGGAACGTCCGGATACACGCTTAAGAATACCAAGCTCTACACTACATCAAAATCTATAAATAATACGGGGAACAGTCATGGAGGGGTTTTACAGTAAAAAGAAACGAATCGGTGATCTGCTTGTTGCAGCCGGTGTTATTACGGAAGAGCAGCTTATCCAGGCATTGGACATCCAGAAGGGCACGAACAGCAAGCTGGGTGCCGTGCTGATAGAGAAGGGGTTCACAACCGAAGACCAGATCGCGAACGCGCTGACAAGACAGCTCGGGCTCGAGCAGGTGTCGCTCAAGGCGGTGAAGATCCCGAACGAGATCATCGCGATGGTGCGCGATTCCGCGCTGCTTAAGCGCCTTGTGTGCATGCCGTATGAGTTCGACCCTATCGACCCCATGTCGCTGCATGTGGCGATGGCGGATCCCATGGATATCTACGCGACAGACGACCTGCAGGCGATTACCGGTATGACGATACAGCCCGCGGTTGCGACCGCGGAGGATATCATGGCCTGCATCGACAGGTACTACGGCTCGGCGGAAGCCGCAGCTGTTGCGGAGCAGTACACAAGGGAGCGTGCCGCGGATGACGACACGCAAACGGCTGTTGAAGAGAATGCGGACGTCGAGAACGCCCCTATCGTTTTGCTTGTAAAGAAGCTCATCGAGCAGGCTGTGCGCCAGCGCGCGTCCGATATCCATATCGAAGCGCTCGAGACGCGTATCCGTGTAAGGTACAGGATCGACGGCGTTATGCATGAAGTCGGCACCTACCCGCTCAACATGCTCGTTGCCATCGTTGCGCGTATCAAGATCATAGGCGGGATGGACATCTCCGAGAAGAGAAAGCCGCAGGACGGCCGTATCACGCAGGTTGTGGACAGGACGGAGTACGATATCCGTGTTTCCATACTTCCCACAGTGTTCGGCGAAAAAGTCGTAATGCGTCTTACCTCCAAGATGACGCTTACGAAAGAGAAGAAGCTCCTTGGGTTCGCGCCGGACGAGATGGAGAAGTTCGACAGGATCCTCGGCAACCCCAACGGTATCATCCTTGTTACCGGTCCTACCGGTTCCGGTAAATCGACCACACTTTATACAGCACTTTCAGAACTTAATACGGAAGATGTTAATATCATCACGGTTGAGGACCCCGTCGAGGCCAATATCGACGGCATCAACCAGGTACAGGTAAATGTCAAGGCAGACCTGACTTTCGCGAACGCCCTGCGTTCGATACTGCGTCAGGACCCTGATATAATCATGATCGGTGAGATCCGTGATACCGAGACGGCGTCTATCGCCGTAACGGCGTCGATCACAGGCCACCTTGTTGTAAGTACGCTGCATACCAACAGCGCTGCGGCATCCATTACGCGTCTTGCGGATATGGGGATAGAGCCGTACCTTATTGCGGACTCCACCGTGGGCGTTATCGCACAGCGTCTTGTGCGCAGGCTCTGCGTCAACTGCCGCAAGGCAAGAGAGGCAACGGAGCTTGACAAGCAGCTGCTTGGCGTTGCGGGGAGCACGGAGCCCTTAAAGATATACGAGGCAGTCGGCTGCACGATGTGCAACGACACAGGGTACCTTGGCCGTATCGGTGTTTACGAGATACTGCCCATCACACCGAGGATCCGTTCCGTTATCGCAAGGAAGGCTCCTACGGAGGAGATAGAAGAGATAGCCCTTGAGGAAGGAATGAGCACACTGCGCATGAGCGCGGCAAGGCTTGTCCGCGAGGGTATCACAACTATCGCGGAGATGCGCAGGATCACGTACGTACAGGATGATGATGACGACGAAATGACGTGATTAACACATCCGGGTACAAAAGTTTTGAAAATTTGATACAATATAACCAATTATGTATCTGTAAGATGTTATACTTGTATCCAGAATAAAGGGAGAGAACCCATGGCAGATTTCGCATATGTGGCTATTACAGCCAACGGCAAGGAAAAGAAGGGCACTATGGAGGCCAAGGACCAGGAGAAGGTCCGGGCGCAGCTTAAAGCTGACGGGCTTATTCCGGTGTCTATCAAGGAACAGGGTGTTATGTCAAGGGACATACACTTTGGTACAAAGAAGGTTAAACCGAGAGACCTTGGCGTGTTCTGCCGCCAGTTCGGTTCCGTGCTAAACGCCGGCGTTACCGTTATCAAGGCGCTTGAGATGCTTTCGGAGCAGGCGGAGAGCAAGACCCTGCAGGAAGGCATAAAGACGGCCAAGGCAGAGGTTGAAAAGGGTGAGACCCTCGGAAATGCAATGCGTGCCGCAAAGGGCGTTTTCCCGGATATACTTATAAACATGATAGA
>JAEEGQ010000015.1 GCA_016280395.1 Lachnospiraceae bacterium
ACCCCGACCCTTACCAATACTCCCACACCCACAAATACGCCGACGCCGACACCTTCGGATACACCTACGCCGACTTTTACGCCGACGCCTACCTTTACACCGACGCCAAGTCCTACGCCGACCCCGACGCCAACAAATACGCCGACACCGACTTTGACACCCACACCCACGGCAACTCCAACCATCAGCCCGACACCCGGGCCCGATGAAGTCGTTATAAAATTCAACAATCCGGTGCTTGAGGCTAAGGTAAGGGAGATCATAGAAAACCCCTCCGAGGATATATACAGCGGGCGGCTTTCTGAGATCACCGAGCTTGATATGACGGAGACGGGTCTTGACACTCTTCGGGATATAGGCTATCTTACTAAACTGAAGGTGTTGAAGTTAGGATGGAACAATCTTGTTAACACAGCAGGGCTTGAAGGCCTTCAAGAGCTTGAGGAACTTGACCTTTCCTGCAATGTTTTGAACGATATTTCGCAGGTTTACGCGCTTACAACGCTTAAACGGCTTAATATAAGCTGCAATTACTTAAAGGATGTTTCGGGGCTTACGGCCCTGACAGGCCTTGAGTCCTTAAATGTGGCATACAACCTGCTTTCGGATGTTACAGCCCTGCAGGCTATGGAAAGCTTGACAGAATTCAACTATGAAGGCAACAGGGTTCCGACTCCGACACCGATACCGACTCCGGCTCCGGATGGCGGGTCTTCGGGCTCGGGCGGCGAAACCTCCGGCTCAGGCGCAGCTTCCGGCTCGGGCGGCTGATCTTAAAAGCAATATCAAACCAAAATAGAAAAGGACGGTAAGATCATGGATTACATGGAGAATTACAAGAAATGGTGTGAAGACCCTTATTTTGACGAGGCTACAAAGCAGGAGCTTAAGGCCATCGCAAATGATGACAATGAGATCAAGGAGCGTTTCTACAGGGACCTTTCCTTTGGTACCGGCGGACTTCGCGGTATCATCGGCGCAGGCACCAACCGTATGAACGCATACACTGTAAGAAGAGCTACCCAGGGCCTTGCAAACTTCATCAAGAAGGAGCATGCTGAGGCTAAAGGTGTTGCCATCGCTTACGATTCACGCCGTATGTCGATAGAATTCAGCGAGGAAGCCGCTCTTTGCCTTTGCGCAAACGGGATCAAGGCTTACCGCTTCGAATCCCTTCGTCCCACTCCCGAGCTTTCTTTCGCGCTTCGCGAACTGGGCTGCACAGCCGGCATTGTTGTTACCGCAAGCCACAACCCCGCAGAATACAACGGATACAAGGTTTACTGGGAGGATGGCGCGCAGATAACCGCTCCCAAGGACGAGCTTATCATCAACGAAGTAAACTCGATCTCGGATTTCTCGACAGTTAAGACTATGAGCCGTCTTGACGCCATCAAGGCAGGCCTGTACTTTACCATCGGCAAAGAGATCGACGACAGATATATGGAAGAGCTCAAGAAGCTTTCGCTTTCTCCCGAGCTTATAAAGGCACATGCGGACGACCTTACCGTTGTCTACACGCCTCTCCACGGCACAGGAAACCTGCCTGTAAGGCGCGTTCTGAAGGAGCTTGGCTTCAACAAGGTGTTTGTTGTTCCGGAGCAGGAACTTCCTAACGGCGATTTCCCGACAGTTCCTTACCCGAACCCTGAAGATCCAAAGGCCTTTGCCCTTGCGCTTGCTCTTGCAAAAGAAAAGAAGGCCGATGTAGTGCTCGCTACCGACCCCGACGCTGACCGTCTCGGTGTTTATTCCTACGACAAAGCGACCGACGATTATGTATCCTTCACGGGAAATATGTCGGGAATGCTTATCTGCGAATATCTTCTTGAGCGCAGGAAAGAGCTTGGCCTGATCCATGATGACGGAGTCCTTGTAAAGACTATCGTTTCCACAAATATGGCCGATAAGGTGGCAGAGAGCTACGGCATTGAGCTTCGTGAAGTGCTCACGGGCTTTAAGTACATCGGCGAGCAGATTAAACTCTTTGAGCAGACCGGAAAGGGGCATTACGAGTTCGGCTTCGAGGAAAGCTACGGCTGCCTTGTCGGCACACACGCCCGCGACAAGGATGCGGTCGTTGCCGTTATGATGCTCGCGGAAGCTGCGGTTTACTATAAGACAAAGGGTCTGTCCCTTTGGGATCAGATGCAGAACATCTACAAGAAGTACGGATATTTCCGCGAAGGTCTTGAGACAATGACTCTCAAGGGCATAGAGGGACTTGAGAAGATCCAGCAGATCATGGCTTCCCTTCGTGCCAACCCCATCGACAACATCGGCGAGTACAAGGTCCTTAAATTCCGTGATTACAAGAACGATTACATCCTCGATAAGACAACCGGCGAAAAGACAAAGACTGGACTTCCCGTTTCGGATGTTCTGTACTTTGACCTTAACGACGATGCCTGGGTATGCGTAAGGCCTTCAGGTACCGAGCCTAAGCTTAAATTCTATGCCGGTGTAAAGGGTACGAGCTTTGAAGATGCAGACGCAAAGATGACTAAGCTGAAAGCGGATCTTACCGCACTTGCAAAATAAAATGATCAAAATAAAGTGCCTCGGGGAAGCCCGGGGCACTTTTTATACTCTCTTTTTACTGTGTGATAACAGCGCCGCCCCATTCGACAACGGTGAAACCTTCCCTGATTATCGGGCGGATGAAGTCTTCAGGTAAAACCGGGAGCTGTAAAGCATCTGAATTAACAGGTTTAAACCCAAACCAGATACGGTATACGGTGTCGGCGGGAATGCTTAACAGGAGCGGCATTGCTCTATCCACCATTTCCTGAGATTGCGGTATCATAAGATACGCAGTGTCAGCATCCAGATATTCAAGCCAGAACTCAAGGAAATCAGCCTTTTCTTTTGCATTGAACCCATATTTGTCAAGAATGTCTGAAAGTATCGCTTCACGCTCATAGACCGGTAACAGGAAGCCTGCGCCCGTTTCAAACTCAGTTGCCGGGACAAGGCACTCATAGAAAAGGTAATCGTATTCTAAACCGTCTATCGTAAGCTTTGAACCGGGTTTTGCGATCACATCCCAGCCATCGTTATAGAGCGGATCAGAAACCGTAATCCGGTCATCGTTTCCAAGCTTAACCGCAAGCCTGATCTCTTTGTCCGGATACAAGTAGATATTTGGCTTTTTGCATAGAAGGTTTGAAGGGTTGGGAGTGGGGTTGTTCGGATCGTTGGCAAGGAGCCAGTCCCTGAGCCACTCATATTCCTTTTCACGCCCTTCCTTAACAGCTCTTGCATATATGGAATGCCGGTACCAGTACTGGCGCTCACGGTAGTTAGAACCGGTCCACATATCGTCGGAGCCGTAAAGGTCTTCTTCCGAAACATAGGGCAGGAGGTCCTTTAAATACTCAGTCCAGCCGGCGTTCATGTTATCAATTGTATCGTTCAGGGTCTGTCCGATGGTGCTGTTGTTGATCCAGTCTTTCATGGCAGCAACGGTTGCCGGATCTTCCAGCAGCTCACGAATGTTACCGCATATTTCACCCATTATTTCGCATGCATCACTTGCGCCTTTGATGGGGAAGTACTGGCCGATGGTGTAAAGTCCTTCCCCTGCGGCGGCAATATTATCGATAAATTCCATGAACGGACAGTCCTTGTAGGGGTTATTCGCCGGATCTGTTATTGCCTGAAAGGCCTCGTTCACAGTTTTTCCCGAATCGAGCAGACCGAGTATCTTGTCTAGTTTTCCAAGGACCGCAAGATCGGGGGCTTTTGAAATTCCGGGCTTCCCTATGTTTTTATTCAGATCTGGGAATACATCCCCAAGATCAACAATGCCCCCGAGAATATCGTTTAAGGAGTTAAGGTCCTCAAGGATTATTGAAAAGGCATCGGCACCTGCGTTTCCGGGGTCGATACGGTTAGGACCGGACTGGTTTTGGCAAAAGTCCACAATGGATTTTACAAGGCCAAAACCCGGTACATCCCCCGGAACATCGGGCATAACGCTGGCAGAAACACCGGGAGCCGTGCCTTTTGCCGAAGCGGATGCATCAAAGATCTCTCGCGCCACATCATAATAGAAATCGGCTTTGTCCTGCTCCATAAGGTTTGAGTAGGTGCTGCCCAGATACAGCGCGGCGTAGGCGTTGTCCGGGTTCAGGGCGTAGGCCATGGAAAAGTAGTATTTTGCCGCACGGTAGCTTTCGATCGCGTAAGCCTGCAGGCCCATCATGTAATTGGCGTAATCCCAGTCGGGATATAATTCCAGAGCATCGCGCCAAAGTGTGCGCAGGTACTGGGCTCGGTCATATTGGGCGATCCAACGGCTTCTCACAAAGAAGTAGCCCATGGAGGTTTTATCGTAAAGAGAGTTGATCATGGCCCAGATTGCGTCTTTGCCCTTGTCTTCATTTAGCGCTTTTATTATCTGCAGAAGCTTTATGGAATCTTCATTTGCGCCGTTTTCTTCATAAACTTTAAGAAGCTTGTCAGGAGCTTCGCCGTCAATTTCGGTCACATTAAACTCCGCAGCGGGGACAGGGTTCTTTGCATTTTGGAAGATCAAACGGTGTGCCTCGTTATTATAAAGGACTCCGTGAATTCCCACCCCGTAGTAATCATTGAAGTATGAATAATTATATTTGATCGAGGACTGGTTCGTAATGTGCATGCCTGCGGCAACATCAGAGTAATGATGCATTTTTACCAGATCGTTAGTGTTTTCGGCACAATTTGCTGCAACAAGGAAGAACATGGAGTCCAGAGGCCAGAGCTCAATGGCATATTCAATGGCCGAAAGAGCATCAGTATATTTTTCCTCACGCTCGAGAAGGGCAGCATTCATGTAGACAACATAAGCACTTTCAGGCCTTATTTCAAGCAGACGATCAAGAGAAACTCTTGCAAGCTCTTTATCGTCGATATTTTCTGCTTCAAGATTCTCCTTGAAAGTATTGATGTAGGCCTGTATGTAAAGTTTCAGGTATTCATTTTCTTCAAGTTTTGCCTTCTGAACCTCTGAAAGCGCAGTGTAGCAGGCAAGGCCTTCGCGCTTTCCGAGAGCGTCGTCGTTAAGGCATAGATAGTTCACAAAGCTGAACAGCGCCGCATCGTTGATCTCGGATGCTTTTTCGGGGTCTGAAGCGAGCAGGGCAAGCTTTACACCATATTCGCAGACTTTTTCGAGATCGTCCGTGCCCATGGCACCAAGGGCAGCGTAAAACAAGGCCCGGCTGTCGTCTTCATTGTCTTTGAGAATGCTTTCGGCAAGCTCAAGGACCTTATCATACTGCCCGGTTTCCCTGTAGCAGTTCAAAAGCGTCTCTGCATAAGAACGGCTCCCGGTTTCGGTGTATTTTTCAAGCATGAGCGTAAGCGCATCATCCTTTTTGCCAAGGGTAAGATAGGCATTTGCGATGGTAACATAGGCACCGGTCTGCTCGGCTTCGGGAGCGTCTGTTGCTTTATACAGCTCTTTGTAACGGTTTACAACCTCATAAAGCCGCTTTATCAGGCTGGGATAGTTGAAGGTGTCTGTAGAACCGGTCCAGCTGAATATATAATCAAAGGGTATTTTTTGATATAAGATGTTGTCCGGATGTGCTTCTGCCATGCCGACAGCGTACTCGACGGCAGTTTGTGTAACGGTTATGTCTTTTATGCCTTCATCCCAGGTATATTGTTTTGCAAGAACCCGCGCATATTCCACGAATTCGTCCATTTTGCGGTATTGCTCCGGGATCCTGTCATACATGGCAACTCCTACAGGATATACGCCGGAAGCAATGTAGGCGTAGGCATAAGTTGCATAGGTTTCCCACAGGTCTTCCTCGGTTTCTTTTACAGGCGTGGGAGTAGGGGTATCTGTCGGAGCTTTTGTGGGCTCTGACAGGGTCGGAGTCGGGGTGGAGTCCGTATTGCCTGTGGGGGAAGGTGTGGTGGTTTTGTCCGGAGATGATGTAGGTGAAGATGTGGGGGTCTTGCCCGGAGTTGATGTGGGAGGCGTAGTACCTGTGGGTTGTTTGCCGCAAGCTACGGAACCGAGCAGTAACGTGATCGAAAGTACAAGAGACAGGATCTTTGCTGTTTTTTTCATATTAACCCTCTGTTTTGATTCTGAATGAGTGGTACTTGGTTTCTAACGTTGCAATAGTTATTATAACATATAATACTGAATTATAAAATATTATTTGGGCTTACGGTCAATTACGGCGTTATGAACAAAACGGTTTATTAATTCCCCCTTGTCGCAGTTTTTACTTTGTGATAAAATAACATAAGTTAGGGGCGTGTCGCTTGCCCTGCGGCACGGGACAGCAAAAGGACAATATTATGCTACTTGAGTTACATGTAAAAAACTTTGCGCTGATAGATGAGGCGGATCTTACATTCCGGGAAGGTTTCAATATCCTTACGGGTGAGACCGGTTCGGGTAAATCCATCCTCATTGGGTCCGTTACAACAGCTCTCGGGGGAAAAACGAGCAGGGATGTTGTTCGGGAAGGCGCAGAATACGCATCTGTCGAGCTTGAGTTTGAAAGCGCTTCAAAAGAAGCAAAAAAGATCCTGGCCAAAAACGAATTGCCCGACGAAGACGGACATTACGTTATTTCAAGAAGGATCCAGAATAACGGCAGGACAGTAACAAGGATAAACGGTGAATCCTGCAGCCAGAATGCCGTAAAGGAGCTTGCGGAATGCCTGCTCGACATTCACGGACAGCATGAGCACCAGTCGTTGCTGTACACCAAAAATCATCTGCTGATGCTGGACCGCTTCTCAAAAGACGAGGAAAAAGACGTACTCGAAAAACTGAAAACAGCTTACGAAACCTACTCTGAAAGCAAAAAGGCACTTGAAGAAAACACCGTCGATCAAGAAGCCCGCCTGCGGGACACAGAGTACCTGAAATACATCTGCAACGAGATCGAGTCCGCAAACCTTGTGCCCGGAGAAGAGGCTGAGCTTGAAACGGAATACAAACGCCTAAAGAACAGCAGGAACATTTTAGAAGCCGTGGGCGGCTGCAGGGATTATATCGATACCGGAAACGGCTCCGCAGCGGACAATATCACATATGGTCTCAGATCCCTGGCAAAAGCGGCGGATTATGACGAAAAGGTGGCGGAATTCAAGGAGGAACTTTCCCAGATAGAAAGTCTCTTAAACGACCTGAACAGGGAACTTTCTTCTTACCTTGACGGCATGGACGAAGACGAAGGAAGGCTGGACGAAGTAACAAACAGGCTGGACCTTATCCATCACCTGGAATCCAGGTTTGGCGGGACGGAAGAAAATGTACTCAAGCATCTGGAAGAATCCAAAGAAAAGCTTGCAAAATACGAGGACTACGACAGCTACATCGAAGGACTTGAAAAGAGACTCAAAGAATCCGAAGAAGAGCTGAAAAGCCACTCCGCGGAACTTACAAAGATCCGCGAATCAAGGGCAAAAGTCCTGGAAAAGCTTATATGCGAAGCTCTTCTTGAACTTAACTTTGAACAGGTACAATTCAAGATAGAAGTGCGCGACAGCGGACACTTTACGGCAAACGGACGGGATGAAGCGGAATTCCTTATTTCCATGAACCCGGGAGAACCCTACAGACCCCTTGCCAAGGTAGCTTCGGGCGGTGAGCTTTCAAGGATCATGCTTGGGATAAAGTCCGTTCTTGCGGACAAGGATTCGGTAGAAACTCTTATCTTTGACGAGATAGATACAGGCATAAGCGGGCGCACGGCTCAAAAGGTGGCGGAGCGTATGGCAGTGATAGCGGGGAGCCGCCAGGTCATCTGCATAACGCACCTGCCGCAGATCGCATCTATGGCTGATGCCCATTATCTCATCGAAAAAACAACTGACGGCACAAGGACCGTGACAAACGTCAGAGAGCTTGACGAAAGGTCCGAGACCGAGGAAATAGCAAGGCTTGTGGGCGGTGCAAGGATAACGGAATCCGTTATGGAAAACGCAGCCGAGATGAAAGCCCTTGCAACAGAAGTTAAAAAACAACTAAGGAACAGGTAAAAAACCATGAAAAAGATTCTCTTTGCAGCATCGGAATGTACGCCTTTTATTAAGACAGGCGGTCTTGCGGACGTTGTGGGGTCCCTCCCCAAATATCTGAACAGGGAAGAATTCGATGTGCGTGTGATCATCCCGAAATACATGTGTATTCCGGATAATTACAAGCAGATGATGGTCTACAAGACCCATTTCTACATGGATCTTGCGTGGAGACAGCAATATGTGGGCATTCTTGAAGCCCAGATCGACGGAGTGCATTTTTACTTCATCGACAACGAATACTACTTTGCGGGAATGCGTCCTTACGGCAATATCTACGAGGATATCGAGAAGTTCGCGTTCTACAGTAAAGCTGTGCTTTCCGCCATTCCGCTCCTGGACTTCCGTCCGGACATCATCCACTGCAACGACTGGCAGACAGGCCTTATTCCTGTATTCCTTCACGACCGTTTCCAGGAAAACGAGTTTTTCCGCGGCATAAAGACTATCATGACCATCCACAACCTGAAATTCCAGGGCTGCTGGGACAAGAAGACCGTCATGGATATCACAGGACTTCCGGAGTACTATTTTGCACCCGATAAGCTTGAAGCATACGGCGATGCAAATTACTTAAAGGGCGGAATAGCTTACGCGGACTATGTTACCACTGTTTCCGAATCTTATGCGAAAGAGATCCAGATGCCTTACTACGGTGAAGGTCTCGACGGCCTTATGCGTGCCCGTTCCAACTCCCTTTGCGGTATAGTGAACGGTCTTGATTACGATGAGTGGAATCCGGAGACGGATCCTTACATCGTCAAGAACTACAATGCCATCACTTTCCGTAAAGAGAAGGCCAAGAACAAGGTTGCCCTCCAGAAGGAACTGGCCATGAACGTGGACGAAAAGGTCTTTATGATCGGTATCGTTTCCCGTCTTACGGACCAGAAGGGCTTTGACCTGATCGATTATGTCATCGAGGAGA
>JAEEGQ010000141.1 GCA_016280395.1 Lachnospiraceae bacterium
GCAGTCGATTTCGGCTTTCCAGCCGCCACCTGCAAATGCCATTTTAAACTCTGCCGCCTTGCACTTTCTGACTCTTGCAACGGTTTTTTCAAGAACATCATAGTTAATGGCGGTGCCTTGCGGATCACAGTGGTAGTTTGCCGCGCGGTCGCTGCTTATGCCCATGTTTCCTGCGACTTTGACGGCATCGATATTTGCCCCAAGGAAAAGGAACTCCCAGTTATACTTCTCCTGCTGGCGCTTGATCATCTTCTTTACGCCGTTAAAAGTGTATCTCCTGCTGGCATTTTCAAGACCATCGGTGGTGATAATGAAAAGCGTCTTTGCGGGCCTGTCTTCATCTCTGGCATACTTATGCACATTACCGATATGATGGATTGCCCCGCCCACAGCATCAAGAAGCGCCGTGCAGCCTCTTACATAATAATCGTCCTCGGTAAGCTTTTTTACATCGCCAATCCGCACCCTGTCGTGAATGACGTCGCACCGGTCGTCAAAAAGAACCGTAGAAACGATAGCCTCGCCCTCTTCCTTCTGCTGTTTTGTGATCATGGAGTTGAATCCGCCAATGGTGTCCGCCTCAAGCCCGCTCATAGACCCGCTTCTGTCAAGAATAAATACAAGTTCCGTTAAATTTTCTCTCATAATAAAGACCTCCGTAATGTGCTTATTTGCTTGTTACTGAGGTCATTATAGCTCGTATTAAGATCTATCCGGTCACTTGCCGGGCGACAAATGAAATCAGGCGTTTTGCGATCCGAGAAGCTGCTCACCATGCTCAAATAGCGCCACATTTATCTCGTATATGTCGTAAACTTCCCTTTCGATAAAATACCTGACAATGAGGTCCTGCTTACTGCAAGGAGATAGCGCCAGGCCGGCTCTTGAAAGCAGATCCTTAGTATCATCAAGATTCAGCCGGAGGGCAATGGCAAGAGCCAGCGCCGTAGCTTTGCTCGGATTCTTGGTGGTACCGCATTTTAACTTTGAAAATGCTTTTCGGTCAAGGTTCGCTCTCTTTTGCACCTCAACGTCGGAAAGGCCTCTGGCGTCCGCAAATGAGAAAACCAGCTCCATGAATGTCTTATCAAGATTATTTACGACGTCATCAAGGCTCCGCGCCTCACTTTCAGTGGCACCTTTCTTCCTGCTTTTTACCGGCCGCATGTTAGAATACATGCCACTTAAAACACGTCCAAAACTTCTTTCAGGCGCCATACTCTGCGCCATCATAGGAGCATCTTCTACATGCGCATCCTCTACATGCGCATCCTCTGCAGATGCATCCTCTAAATACGCCTCAAAGCACTCGCCGCCCATGCTGTGATACTCTTCTTCTACCTTCTCCTCGACATAATTGTCGCTAATATACTCGTCAATATCGCCGTAGAGCTCAGAAGACAGCGCAAAAGCCTTCTCATCAAACACCACAAGATAGATATCCATGTCGCGCGTCGCAAGAAACGCCTCAATCTCGGAAAGAGCGATCCGCAGAGCAATCCCCTTTGGAAAGCCGTAACTGCCTGAAGCGATCAGCGGAATAGCAAGGC
Organism: Lachnospiraceae bacterium; assembly: GCA_016280395.1. Taxonomy (GTDB): domain Bacteria; phylum Bacillota; class Clostridia; order Lachnospirales; family Lachnospiraceae; genus SZUA-448. The sequence continues at coordinate 1,551 of JAEEGQ010000141.1, forward strand.
TCTCGATATCATTTTCAAGCGCCACCTCAAAAACGGACTTGTAGCATTTGCGGATGACAGCTTCCTCGCCGCATTCTCCGCCCTGCCAAGGCATGCCGACAGTGTGAATAATGTACCTTGCCGGCAGATCAAACCCACTCGTAATTACAGAGTTCCCGGGTTCGATCGCACCAATCTCCTGCCTTCTTGCAAGGAGCTCCTTTTCCCCCGCAGCTTTATAGACAGCCTTATCAATCCCTGCGCCATACCCCGGCACAGGGCTAGCCGTATTCACTATGGCATCTACGTGCATTTTTGTAATGTCATTGCGTACAATCTGAAATGGCATAACATCCTCCTCCAAGTTTTTACATATGTACCAGGTACCTGTGTAAAAAATTTACACAGGTACCTGGTACATATGTAAAAAGTCCCTTTAGTTATTATACAACTTACCCCTCAAAAATTACAACTTACCCCCTTTTCTGTTTTCAACCCCGGCAAATGGTATTATTCTTTACCCAGATCAAGATAACACCCGAAAAATAAAGGAGATATAAAAAATGAAAGCGTTAGACGTTAAAAACCTGTCGAAAAAATATGGTGACTTTACTGCGGTGGACGGCATTTCTTTTGAGGCCGAGGCAGGGTCACTGCTTGGGTTCCTGGGGGTAAACGGCGCCGGCAAATCCACCACCATCAACATGCTCTCAACCCTGCTTTCCCCCACAGGCGGGGAGGTAACGGTCTGCGGATACAGGCTTGGCAAGGAGGACATGGAGATCAGAAATTCCATCGGCATCGTTTACCAGTCAAATGTGCTTGACGACCTGCTTACGGTAAAGGAAAACCTCGTGATCCGCGCGGGGGCGGCAGGCCTTGGCAACGCCAAGATAAGATCAAGGCTAGCAGACCTTACCACCCTTTTAAAACTGGAGCCTATCCTTTCAAAAAGATACAGACTGCTCTCCGGCGGGCAAAAGCGCCGCTGCGAGATAGCCCTTGCCCTCATGCATTCCCCAAAGATCCTGTTCCTCGACGAGCCAACCACCGGCCTTGACCCGGCCACCAGGATCGACGTGTGGGACACCATCAAAGCCCTTCGCGCATCCGAAGACATGACGGTATTCCTCACCACCCACTACATGGAAGAGGCCGCATCCGCCGACAAGATCATCATCATCGACCACGGCAAA
>JAEEGQ010000142.1 GCA_016280395.1 Lachnospiraceae bacterium
TTATGGTCCTGTGCTTTCCGCTGCCAAAGAGCAGTATCTTTAAGAAAAGCATGGGAAAAACATCTTCATAAGGCAGGAGCGCGCCCTGTTTTACGCCGGTCACGTTGCAGTCGATGCCCTTCTTATCCAGAGCCTCAAGAAACTCGATATAAAGCTGTTTCAGCGCACGGGTACGGTAAAGACCAAGGAATTTTCCGCGGATCATCTCGGCACGGATAGGGTCCATATCCTTGTTTTCTTTTGCTTCGATCTGCCCCATCACATAGTCCGCAATGGATGAAAGCCGCACAAGCACAGGCTCGTCGGGGAAACGGTTGAAGAACATATCGGCAATCTCCTCGCCCGCCACGTTTACGCCCTTTGCGGTTATATCCTTAAAATCGACGATATCATCCTCAAGCCCGTTTACAAAGCCGTAGAGCTCCCTTAAAAACTCTTCGCTCTGCTTATAGCCGATCATCTCTTTCTTGACGGCAAGCACACCGGGATCTTCGCAAAGGAGCGATTCTTCCTGCGCAAAACGGCTCTCAAAGCCTGTTATGTCCTTCAGCTCGCGCTCGGCATAATCGTCAAAGCTCATCTCGACTATGGATTCCTCGCCAAGCTCAGGCAGTATCCCGGAAATATAATCCGAAAAGACCGGATTTGGCGTGAGGATCATGACATTGCCGCTGTTGAGCTCTTTCCGCTTATGATACAGCAGATATGCTATCCTGTGCATGGCTACCGAGGTCTTGCCTGAACCGGCTGCGCCCTGGACCACGAGGATCCTGTCCTTTTCGTTACGGATAATGCTGTTCTGCTCGCGCTGGATCGTTGCGACGATAGTCTTAAGCCTTGCGTTGGCATTCATTCCGAGCTCACGCATCAGGATGTCGTCGTCTATCTTCATGTCGTTCTCAAAATAATATTCAAGAACACCGTTTTTGATGCTGTACTGCAGCTTATGGGTTATCTCGCCCTTTGTTACGCCCGCGGGCGCGACAAAAGAAGCCGGACCCCTGTCATAATCGTAGAAAAGGCTCGCGATCGGAGCGCGCCAATCGTAGACCGCGGGGATGAAGGATTTGCCCGATGAGAAGGAGGCAAGACCGATGTAAAAGGATTCATCTTCGCTCTCGCCGTCGTAAAGGAAATCGACGCAGGCAAAATACGGCGACTTTAACAGACGCTCATAGGTCTGGCGCTTGTACATCTTCTCCGCCGCCATGTTTATCTCGCTCTGGATCATCTGACGGTTCGTGAATTCCTCGTAGCCGAACTCGTCAAATTCGTTTATGCTCTCCCAGAAATACTTCTTCATCCCGACTATCTCTTCCTGTTTGTCGGAAAGCGCGATATTCATGGAATCGATCTCTTTTTGTATGAGGGCTTTTGTCTCAGCCAGCTTTTTCTGTTCATCCTGTTCCGAATGTGACATGAACCTACCTCCATCACATGCTGCATCATGCCTGCAGCAGGCATTTTAAGCGGTATAAAGCCTCAGTCGTGCTCAAGGGTCTTCTTTGCCTGTGTTTCCACGGGCGCGTAGAGTATCCTGAAGCGCGGCAAACTCTTTATCTCGCTGTAATAATTTATATCCCCGTCTTCAGCTCCCGATATATCGTTCTTTCCCGTTGCCGGCGGAGCATAAAGCTTGAAAGTGAGTTTCTCCGGAGCCTTTTTGTCAAAGAAGGCGCTCATGCAGTCTATGCACTTTACTCCCGGAGCTTTATAGAACCATCTGCCGTTTACTTCGAAAATGAAATTACCGGGGAGAAGGTCATCCTCAAAATATACTTCAAAATAGTGGGGATCGCCTTCAAGGGAAAGCTCAAGTGCTATGCCCTCCGCATCCTCGGCGCCGCCCCAGCGGAGCTTCGCCGGAAGGGCAAGCTCCTCCGCAGTCTCGTCTGTCGGCATGAAATAAGGATCGTTCAGCATCTCATCCCTGTAGGCCTTTAAGATCGGCTGTTCGATACCGACCTGTTTGTTGTTGGGGTCCTCGATCTCAAGCCCGAGCCGTCCTTTATCCCTGAACTGGTAGAAGCTGATGCCTTTGAGCCAGCCGTCATCCTGCTTCAGGCGTTCAACGAACTGACGCATCATAAGGCACTGGTCGTAGGGCCCGACAACATCACCGTCGGCATTGAATTCCGACATGTACATTGGCTTCTCTTTGCCGCCGTTAAGCTCCTTAAAGCGCAGGAAGCTGTTCTTTGCCGTTGTATAGGTGAAATCTATGGAATAGCGGGCATGCGAGTTTCCGCCTGTTTCGGCCACATCATAGGGCCAGCCCCAGTGAAGTGCCATGTATTTGTCAACGGACCAGATATCCGCTGCGGGCACGGTCTGCGCGAATTCCGCCTCTTTTGTGATCTCTTTTGCGTCAAGGGCCTCAATGCCTCCCATGCAGATGATCGTCTGCACATTAGGCGCGTTTTCCCTGATTATCCGGCTCGCACGCACGAAGAAGTCCGCAACTTCCCTGTAGGAGCAGCGTTTATTGAAGGAGAACCAGTCGCCCGTCGCCTCGTGGTTGATGCGCATCAGCACACGGCCGTAAGGACGGAGATCCTTGGCGATCGCGACAAGATGCTCGTCGCTTACATGAGGATCGATGGTAAGGGTCAGGAGCACATCCTGCCCATGCCGGCGTATATCCTGCATCTTTTCGAAGGTCTCGCTGTCCGGAGAACCGTTGAGCCCGCCGGTATAAGGGAAATAATCATCATAAGGATAATCCCAGGCGAAAGCAACATCATCATGGGCATGGACAACGCTTGCGCGTCCCGGCCACCCCTCGTCAAGCGGGTAATAGCAGTACATTAACGTTACCGCGCGATGCGGGCGCCCAAGCCTGTTCAGGATATAATCCTGGTCGACATATTCTCCGCGTTCGCTTCCGTCGCCAAGGTCCAGTGCGCAGCGCGCGGGACCTCTGTTAAGTCTCTTGATCCTCTGTTCCATTGCGGTCATTCCTCGTTCCTGTCGTTTTTGTTGTATTTCATCTCGTATTCCCCTATAAAATCCGCAAATTCTTTCACAAGTACCGGGTCGAAGGCATGCCCCGCTTCCTCTTTTAGCCGGTTCAGCGCCTCATCCTTTGGCATTTCGTACCCGAAAGGCTTTCGGGAAATGTATTTCGTATACTGCATAGTGATCCTGATCAGCCGTATCGGCCTGCAGATGTCTTCTCCGGCAAGATGTGCCGGCTTTCCCGTCCCGTCAAAACGCTCGTTCCACTGCATGACATAATGGGCTACCGGTGCGGTTTCCTCAAACATCATGGCTATACGGTACTCTGTGCCCACGTAATCGTATTTCCCCGCAAGCTGGTCCGCCACAGGCTGTTTCGCGACTGTGAGTACATCGGCGGGAATTATCAGCATCCCGAGCGGATAAAGCTTTAGCAGGAGTATTATCTGCTGAAGCTCTTCGTCGCTCACACCGATACGGTTGCAGAAATCAAGGGTAAGGTTCACGGAGGCGATGGCATCATCATAATTGAAATGACCTGTCTCCATAAGGCACTGCCGTAATATCTCAAGTATCTTGCCATCGCACTTCATATCGATCTTCCTGAAGTACATGGCATCCTCGGCCTCTTTTATGATCTCCTGCAGATCCTCGTCCTTCTCGTGTTTTGTTGCGATACCGTACGCAAAAGAGGGCGGGATGCGGGTGCAGTAATCGTTACGGGTACGCTCTACAACGCGCTTTAAGTAATTCTCGGCTTCCTCCCTGCCCGTTCCGACCATGACAACATAGAACTCGTCACCGCCGCATCTGCAGCAGAAATAATTCGGCTTCTTTTCCTCCACGAGAGCTGCGCTTATAAGCTGCAGAAGACAGTCGCCTTCGGAGTGTCCGAAGATATCGTTTGAAAGCTTTAAGAGATTGGCATCGATAACAGCCACGGAAACGGGAGCCGTTCCGTCTAAGATAACTTCCGTTACCTTTCTCTCGTAAAAATAACGGTTGTAAAGATTTGTGAGCATGTCATGCTCATTGCGCTGTTCAAGCTTGCGCTCGAGTTCACGTCTGTAGGCCAGCTCACGGTTGAGGTCGCTGTTACGCATACCTTCATATACCATGTATTTTGCGGCTTCGGTGAGGAATCCGCAGATCTCCTCAAAGCGGGATATATCGGTCTTTTCGCCCTTTATTATGCATATCCTGCCTTTAAGCGTCTCGGAAAGATCGACATCGACGACTCTGTCCCATTCCGTTGCACCGTTCCGCTTCTTTGCGGCAAGGTACTTAGTGTTGCTCGGAGATGTTACGGGAGTGCCGTCTTTTTCCTGCAGCAGGAGGGCAATGTCAAAGACTCTGGCCAGAGCGTCCTGGACTTTCTGGACAGTGTCGAGCACCAGAAGATCGGTCAGCTTTTCATATGCGGGGTTTCCGGTTCTTTTTCTGTCCATAGGCACCTCCGTGGATGTCCGGATGCTTGCCGGGTCCGCGTAAAGCGGCCTTGGCAACGTTTATTTTTTCTTCTTCAATCCCAGCATTTCCGCGGCTTTCGAGATCAGATCCTCGCCCTTTCCGGACGTTTGCTCATCTTTTTTGCCGGCATCACCGGTTTTTCCCTGTTCGGCCTGCCAGCGCTCGTATTCCGCGTCAAGATCCTGGGAAGTGATGACCACCGGTCTGTCGGGATCGTCCTCAGGCTCTACTGCAAGCGTTATCTCCTCATCATCAAAATCATATCTGGACTTCTTCTTTTTGTCAGGCTTTTTGCCGTGTTTCTTTTCCCTGTCGCGTTCCCGCTTTGTGCGGGCGCGTCCGGTCTCGAGCACATTATTCTCCCTTGTGCCCCAGTTGGTATTGAACTGAACATCCACAGCCACTTCCTGAACGGGCTCGTCGGGCCACTTTATGTCTTCAAGATCCTCTTCGTCGGGCTCAAGAAGATGGTTGAAGTTCTTTTCGAATACGTCCGAACGCCCTTCCTCGCCCATGGCATGGGGTTCTGTGCGGCGCTTCCTCAAACTGTCCGGAATAACGGTTTCGCTTTCCTGATCGGATTTCTCGAAAGCCTTGCCGCTTATGATATCGTCAACATTCTGCATGCCGGCGTTCTTGTTCTTGCCTTTTCCCTTCGGCTTGTCGCCCTGCTTTGCAGCTGCTTCGCGCTTGGCGTTCGCGGCCTCGAGCTCGGCCCGTTTCTTCTCGGCTTCCGCAAGCCTCCTGTTGTAGTCTTCAATAAGGCCGAGATATTTGTTGCCCTGCTGGAGCGCCTTTAAGGTGTCCATAAGCTCCTTCTGGTTCTTGCGGATGACCTCGAGGCGTTCGTCTATCCTGTCCTCAAAGCGTTCAAACTCGCGGCGCATGCCGACTCTTGTGTTTGTTATGTCATCGTAGAGCTCGTTTATCGCCCCGTCTGTATAGAGCAGCGAGGCAGCGTAAACATCCTCTGCTTCGGCAGTTGCGTTGCTTATTATCTCCATTCCCGTCTCTTCAAGCTCGCGTCTTGCCCTTGCCTTTGCGGCAGTCGTCTGTTCGAAGCTGTCCATTGCATCCGCGACGGCGCGGTTTAACTGCTCTAAGCAGTCAAAAAGCTCACGTTTGGTGATCACCACCTTGCCCGGATCACCGTTGTATTTTTCCCCGCGCGACACAAGGATATGGATCGCGCGCATTATTTTTTCAATATCTTCAGGCATTTTACCGCACTCTCCCCGATAAATCTGTTTCGCAGACCCGCATCAGGCCCCGCGTCTTAAGAGCATTTCCTTTAATTCAAGCGTTGAGAAGGAATATGATGTATTGCAGAAGTTACAGCGGACTTCCGCCGCCCCCTCTTTGATAAGATCCTGCAGGTCCTCACGGCTCAAAGTCGAAAGCACGGATGATATGCGCTCTTTTGAACAGCCGCATACAAAGGCCGTGGGAATAACGTCATTTATCTCGGGATCAAGACCCTTTAGAAGCTTCTGCAGCATATCCGTCGGGGACATATTCCCTTCTTCGGGGTCGAGCATCTTTGTTACCGATGCAACGCCCGAAAGGGATTCTTCAAGCTTTTTCACCACTTCCGCACCGGCCTCCGGCATAAGCTGGATCATAAAGCCGCCCGCGCATTTTACGGTATTGTCCTTGTTCATCAGCACCCCGAGGCCTATGCCCGAAGGTGTCTGCTCGCTGACAGAGTAGTAATATGTCAGGTCCTCCGCGATCTCTCCCGTGACAAGCTCGACCGTGCCTGAATAGGGCTCTTTTAACCCGAGGTCTCTTATGACCGTAAGGGAGCCGCAGCCGATGGCACCGCCCACATCAAGCTTTCCGAGAGCATTTGGCGGATTGACGAAAGAGGGATTATTGACATATCCCTTGACCTCGGCCTTCGAATTGGCTGTAACGGTGATGCCGCCAAGCGGCCCGTCGCCCTTTATCTGAAGCGTAAGGAGGTCCTTTTCGCCCTTCATCATGCTTCCCATCATCGCGCCTGCCGTAAGGAGGCGTCCGAGGGCAGCCGTAGCCACGGGGCTTGTGTTGTGACGGGTCCTTGCATATTCGACAAGTTCCCTTGTGGTGGCGGCAAAAGCGCGGATCCTGCCGTTTGCCGCTGTTGCTCGTACTATGTAATCTTTCATCACTCGTAATGCTTTCCGGGGCAGAACTTTTCTCTTGCAACGACGGTTATCCTTGAAGACTCCTCCGTTGGCGGGGCAGAGGAATAATCGTCGTATGCAGCCTCAAATTCAAGGCCTGCCTCCTGTATCAGTTTTTTTATCATTTCAAGCGTATAGCTGCGCTGAATATGCAGTTCTTCGTGTTTTCTGTAAGTCTCACCGCCTTCTTTTGCGAAGATCGTGAGGAAATAGCTGTTTTTCCCGGAACGCGGCTCATATTCGTTTTCCCAGATAAAGCTGGCTTCATCAAGATTCCCCGCGAAGGTGTTGCATGCAAGGATATCCCTGTAATAGTGCTCTGTATGGAAATCGAAGACAAAAAGCCCTCTCGGTTCAAGATAATTGTTCACCAGCCTGAAAACGCTCTTCAGCTCCCGTACGTCCGTTATGTAATTGATGCAGTCGCAGGCGGAGCATATGGTACCAACCGTGCCGAAAAGCTCGAATTCGCGCATGTCCTGGCACAGATAGAGAGTCGTGCCGGTATCGTCATGCTCCCTTGCAATATCGAGCATTTCGGGAGAGATATCGACCGCTATCATGTCAAAGCCTTTTTTCGAGAGCTCACGCGTTAACCTTCCCGTACCGCAGCCTAAGTCACAGGCGAGTCTTGACTTGATCTTTGCCGCCTTGAACTGCTTTTCTATGAAACCGGCCCATTTTCCGTAGGGCACGTCCTCCATAAAAGCATCATATACTGCGGCAAGTGAGGAATATGCATCATTCATGGTCTTTTCCGTTCAGCCGGTCTTTAGGCCAAAGCATTTAATGCCGGCCGTGTCCCGGCTGCTGATATCTGTTGTTTATATTCTGCCTGTCCCGCAGCTTTGCGGACTCTCCGCAGTTTTAATCAAAGTTTTTTAAATACGGGTTTTAATGCGGGATACAGCGCAGTGAACGTGCGGTATCTCTGCTCATATTTTTCGACAAGTTCCGGATCCTGTTCTGTCGTTTCAACCACGCGTATCAGGCGTTTTGCGGCTTCTTCCGTGCTTTCAAACACTCCGCAGCCTACAGCGGCAAGTATCGCCGCGCCAAAGCCCGGTCCTTCTTCGCTGTTGATGATATCGACTTTGACATTCATGATGTTTGCGATTATCCTGCGCCAGAGCGGGCTCTTTGCCCCGCCGCCGTTAAGCCTTACACGGGTTATCTCAAGGCCGCCTGCCCTTGCTATCTCAAGCGCGTCGCGAAGCGCGAACGCAACGCCTTCAAGGACCGCCTGCGTCATATCGGCGCGTGTGGTATCCATTGTCATTCCCGTAAAGGTGGCTCTTGCAAGAGGGTCGTTGTGAGGTGTCCGTTCACCCATCAGGTACGGGAGATAATAAACATGGTTTTCACCAAGCTTCGTGATCTTTTCCTGTTCGCCGGCATAATCCTTTGTACCGATTATGTCGTCCATCCACCACTTGTTCGAAGAAGCGGCGGACAGCATGCATCCGAGCAGGTGATACCTGCCGTTTGCGTGTGCAAAGGAATGGAGCGCGTTGTCCTTATCCACCGAGAAATTGTCGGAGGCGATGAATACCGTTCCGGAGGTCCCGAGGGATATGCTGCACATGCCGTTTTCAAGAGTGCCCGTGCCAACTGCGCCGGCAGCGTTGTCGCCTGCTCCCGCTATGACTTTTACGGTCTTTGGAAGACCGAGCTCTTTTGCCGTTGCGTCGGATATCGTGCCTACAACGGCGCTGCTCTCGAAGATTATGGGAAGTTGGGATTCCGAAATGCCGGTTATTTCAAGCATTTCCTTTGACCAGCACTTATTCTTTACATCCATAAGCAGCATGCCCGAAGCATCTGAAACGTCGGTGCAGTGGATGCCGGTGAGACAATAGGCTATGTAATCCTTCGGAAGCATGATCTTGCTTATCTTTTCAAATATCTCGGGTTCGTTTTTCTTTACCCAGAGGAGCTTCGGTGCCGTAAAGCCCGTAAGGGCCATGTTTGCTGTACAGGCCGAGATCTTTTCGCGCCCTATCGTGTTGTTGAGATAGTCACACTCTTCCTGCGTACGGCCGTCGTTCCAGAGAATCGCGGGGCGAAGGACATTATCCTCAGCGTCAAGGATGACAAGCCCGTGCATCTGACCGCCAAAGCTTATGCCCGCAACATCTTCCGCGCTGTCATACCTTAAAAGGTCGCTCATACCGTCTTTTACGGCATTCCACCAGTCCCTCGGATTCTGTTCGGACCAGCCGGGCCTTGGGAAAGACAGGGGATATTCTTTTGAGACTATGTTGCGTATCTCACCTTTTTCGTTCATAAGAAGCAGTTTCACTGCCGAAGTACCGAGATCGATTCCGATGAAAAGCATATTTTCCTCCAAAGCTGTCAGTTTATGGACCTGTGCGGATAAACCAACCAAGCAATTTTTATGGCCTCGTTTTTTCATAACAATGCTTATGCGGTCCGCGTCCTGTTATTTTATCAGAAAAAGCTGTTTTTGTCAATGAAACAAGGGGTTTTGGTCAACTTTCGGGAAACTTTCGGTCAAAGCGATATGAAAGACCTGTTTCTGAAGGAGTAGATCAGTTTTTCCTTTATCTTCAGTCCTCTTATGCGCCCGATAGCCCCGGCATAAATATCAAGCTGCCGTTCGTAGCGGTTCCTTAAGGCATCTTCGGGGGCGTTATCCGTCTTATAATCTATAAGGACTGCCCCGTCCTCTTCCACAAAATATGCATCTATGACACCCTGGACAAGGCTTATGTCATCATCATCGCCGCCCTGTACCGTATCGCCTGTTGTAAACGGCTGTTCCCTGAAAAGCATCCCCTTTGAACGGGCTGTACACATCCGTGTATATACGGGGGATGATGTAAATTCCGCAATGTCGTTCAAGGAGACAAGCTTAGCGTCATCCTCCGGGATAAGCCCCTTCTTTACAGCATCTGACACAAAGTTCTCCACTTCCCCAAAGTCCATTGGCTTTTCAAAGGGCAGCAGTTCCATGATACGGTGCGTTGCGGTGCCGCGTCGTGCATAGTCTTTTGCGGTCTTTTTTCCTGCGGGGGCTTTTGCAGTCTTTTGGTCTGCGGGAACCTTTGCGGTCTTTTGTTCTGCGGAATCTTCGGTCAGCCATCCGGCTTTAACACCTCTGTCATAATCATCTTCCGTGTCAAGGTCCGTTCTTTGAAGCTGCTCGTATTTAAGCTCTGAAACCGAACGCTTTACGGCTCTCCCGGTAAATTCCGCAAACGGATACATGAAGTCCGCGGCTTTCCTTAGGTTTTCGGCTTTCCCGGTGTCTGCGGATTCCCTTCCCGCGCGGCCGGACAGCACATCCTTTGCAAAAGCAAGGGCTTCCTCTGTTTTTTCACTCTTTATGAGTGCGTTTATCGGTTTTCCGTGGCCGGGAACAATTGAAACATCCCATTCCACAATGTTTCCTGTGGTCTTTGACCTTAAGGTGACCTTTTCGGATAAGGGCAAAAAGGTGTGGAACATGCCTTTTGCAGGCTCTTTATAGGCCTCGGAAAGCGCCTTTGCAAACTCGCGGAACCGCTCTGTTACGGCCGTTTCCCTAAATACCGCACCCTTTACGAAGTCAAAATAATTCTTCGAGGATAAAAGCTCCGAATAGTCTATGATATCCGTTTCCGTGGCCTCAGGCAGAACCTTTGCAAGATCGTTTGCGGCTCCGAGGAGCACAAGCTTCTCTCTCGCCCTTGTAACGGCTACATAAAGCACCCTCAGTTCCTCTGCGATAGTCTCGGTCTTTAAGAGCTCTGCAAGATAATTCCGTGACAGAGTTGCATCCTTTGTCCTCCGTTCATAATCCACATAGGGAAGGGCTGCCCCGAACACAGGGTGTATCACGAGCTTGCTCTTTATGTCTGAATCATTCATTTTTTTGAAGAGCTGCGGGATGATCACCACAGGGTATTCAAGACCCTTGCTGTGATGGATCGTCATGACGCTTACGGAGTCGCCGGTGTTTTCGTCGCTTGCTTCGCCAAAATCGACTTCCTTGTCCTCACAGTTTTCAAGATATCCGACAAAGCTGTACAGCCCTGCATTTCCGGTCTTCTCAAACGTTACGGCCTGTTCCCTGAAGAATTCAAGGTTTGCCGCGCGCCTTGCCCCTTTGGGGAAGCCGAGCATCAGCCGGTAAAAGCCGGTAACGTCATATATCTCGTCCAACAACTCGGTAACAGGCAGTATCCCGGCACGCGTTTTAAGACAGCGGTATTTCCCGATGAACTGCCTTATGTGAGACGGCACTTTCTGCCCGTTTTCCATGGCATTGCATATATCATCATACAAAAAGCCCTTTTTTGAAACGAGCTCTCCAAGTTCTTCGTTTGTTGCTCCGACAAGAGGTGAAAGCAGCAGTGCGGCGAAGGGAATATCCTGTCTCGGATTGACCAGACATTTAAGAAAGTTAATTATAGTTTTAACTTCTCCTGTTCCAAAGAAGCCCTGCCCGACATTTGCATTTACAGGAATACCCTCGTCTGACAAAATTGTAGTATACTTGTCGATAACGTTCCTGGTCGACCTCAATAGAATCGCAATATCGGAATAGTGTGGTTTTTCAAGCTTTCCGTCATGCATTACTTTGAAGTCCGAATCGGGAGACATGATCTTTTTGATGTATTCAGCTGTAGAATAAGCCTCCTGGTACGCAACGTCATTCTCGGCATTATCCTGTTCGTCCATCTTTACAAGTATTAATTCAGGATTAAACATTTCGTTTTCTACATCTGTGTAATCCATATTGCCTGTATAGAGGGCAGCTTCCTTGTCATACTCTATCCCGCCGAAGAATCTGTGCATGCACCATTCAAAGATGACATTTGAGCCGTCAAGTACCTGCTGTCTGCTCCGGAAATTCTTTCTCAGTATGATCTTGCGGTAAAGCCCGTCCTTACCGTAGGTATCGTACTTTTCCATGAAAAGCTCGGGCTTTGCCTCCCTGAAGCGATATATGCTCTGCTTTACATCACCCACCATAAAGATGTTCGGCTCGCCCTCAGGATGCTCCGGTGTTATCCTGTTTTTGCGGGATATGGCGTTCAGGATGCTTTCCTGCAGGAGATTGCTGTCCTGGTATTCATCCACCACGATGTAGTCAAAGCGCTCACTGAGGCTCTTTGCGGCAACTGTAGGCTTAATATTCCCCGGATCGTCCGAAACAAGGATATACAGGGCCATATGCTCTATATCGCTGAAGGTATATACTCCCGCTTCTTTCTTTGCAGCCATGAGCCGTTCCATAAATTCCACGGTAAGCTCTGTCAGGACCTTGAGGTGCTCTGTCGTCCGTCTGCCGTACTCAACGATCTTGTCGAGAGGAAGCGGGAACAGGTGCTTTCCGGCATCAAGGAACTCTTTTTTGGCTGCATCCCTGTGTTTTTTGGCAAGATCCGAAAGTTCCGGATCTACGCCCTTTACCTTGCCCCTAAAGGCAGCAAAGGAGGCGCCTTCAAATATCCCAAGCATCCCTGTGTAGCTTTCTTCGCTTGAAAGCCGGGCATACATCCTTCTTTCGGTCTCAAGAAGATCAAGGGTGCAAGCCGGGCCGTCGGGCTCATTTGCGACCTCGATCGCTTTATCGACGGAAGCAAGCATTCCATGGGCCAGAAGATGCGCTTTTTTAACGATATCCTTTGCAAACTCTGCCGCATCAAGCTCCTCCGCGCTTTCGACGCGGTTCTTTTCAAGACATGTTTCGAGCCAGAAACGCGGGTAGGGATTGCTCTGGGAAGCCTCGTAAAGAGAAAGGATAAGAGGTTCAAGGTTGTCATCCTTTTTGCCGGAAGACCCGTAACACTCAGAAAATGCGATAAACCGCGGATCCGCTTCTGCGTATTTCTCCTCAAGCATCGCCTTAAGAATGTCACCCTGCATCTCGAGCATCTCGCTTTTGTCTGCAATACGGAAGGAAGGATCGAGATCGATCACATGGAAGAATTCCCGGACTATGGAGTTACAGAAGCTGTCGATCGTTGTGACGGCGGCATTGTTGATAAGGGTAGCCTGACGGCGCATGTGGGCATCATACGGGTTGTCGTTCACATACTCCGATATCTTGCGTCCTATCCGTTCCTTCATTTCCGCTGCCGCAGCGCGCGTAAACGTGACAACCAGCAGCCTGTCGACATCAAAGCCGGCTTTTTCGTCCTTTAAGAGCTCGAGGATCCTCTCCGAAAGGACAGCGGTCTTTCCGGAGCCCGCAGCAGCCGCAACAAGCAGGTTTCCTGTTTTATGCTTTATAACTTCCGATTGTTCTTCTGTCCATTTTGTAGCCATTCTCAGTCCTCATTTACAGTTAATGCGGTTTTGTGTTTACGTTTCTGCGGTTCTGCGTGTTAGCATGTTGGCGGTTTTGCGGGATCGCCGGGGATTACTCTTCGCCTTCGCCGTCTTCACCGTCATCCGCGCCATCCGTATCGCCGTCGTTATAAGCCTTTCCTATCACTCTTTCGCGTTTTCCGGAAAGGCTCCCAAAGGCGCACACATCCTTGAAATCGCAGTATCTGCAGACCGATGCTTTCCTGTATCTTGCAGGATTTGCCGAAGCCTCACCGCAGTTTATCGCATTTACGTATTCCTTCGACTTTTCAACAAGGAAGCCGGTTATCTCATCAAAACGCTCCTTGCTCCAGATCTTCGAATACCGGTCAAACTCGCCTTTCGCGGTAATGTTTACAGGGATCTTGTCCGTTTTATAGCCGGCTCTTAGCTCTGTTTTGGCGTCTTCATCAGGCTTAAAGCCTTCATCAAGGCGGATAAGCACCGCAGGATCCGCATTTACCCTGCCGTTCGGCGTAAGCTCTTTGTTTACCTTTGCTTCAGGGTCATCGCATTCATCGACTATCGGATCCTCCATGGTATAGTAGAAGACCGCACCGGGAACATATTCGCGGTCCGGGAATCTCTCCTGCACCAGTGCCTTTGCGGCTGCCGCGTAAATGCCAAGCTGCAGCTGCAGCCCCGCCTCGATCTTTTCATCATCCACAACATGCGGGCTTGACTTGTAATCCACTATCTTTACATAAATGCTTCCGTTGTCCTCACAGATATCGACGCGGTCAAAACGCCCGTAAAGCTTAAGATCGCCGTTGTTAACGGCAAAAGACTCCTCAAGCCACGCAGGTTCAAAACTTCCTCCTTCAAGCTGGTGGACCGTTGTAAGCATTGTCCTAAGGCATGTGTTCTTCACAAGGGCTGCGATATGCTCGCGGCGCTTTGAATCGTGCATCATGCCGTTTTCGTATTCGCTGAATTCCTCCGCTGCCGCATCCTCGACAAGCTGCCTGCAATCCTCCGCCGAAAGCGCCGAGAACTTCCTGTTTTCCTCAAGCACGCGCCTTCCGCATTTCTCGATTATGTTGTGGCACAGGTTTCCGATATCGTAGGTCTGGATCTTGTATTCCCTGCGCTTTGAAAGGTCAAGACCGTATTTGAGGAAATGGGCAAGATTGCAGCCCGCAAAGTCCTCAAGTCTCGAAACGCTTGCAAAGAAGTCGCCGTAGAGCCGCTTTGCGGTCTCTTCTTCTATCTTCTGCTCCTTTGACTTGTAGAAAACAGATGCAATGATCTGCTCGTATTCCTGTTTTGTGAGGCGGACCGCGCCTGAAAGCATCGCTGCTTTTGCCTTAAGCCCCTCGCTCCATGCGCCGCCCTCGAGCATATCGGCTTTAAGATCCCTTAATGTTTCAAGCAGCGCTGTCCTTCCGTTATCCGAAAGAAGCCTGTATTCCGGTTTTTCGACATGTGATGCCGGAATAACCTCAAACCCTTTGTACATACGCTTGAACATTGAAACAAGGTACGAGGGCGAAAGCTTTGAATCCGTGGCATCATTTTCCGCGTAGCTTATGTAGATGCTCTCCGCGGGTTTTGTCAGGTTCTGGTAAAGGTAAAACTCCTCCGTATAGGCCTTTTCCCGCAGTGTGGGAGAAAGCTCAAAACCGTTTTCCAAAAAGAAAGTCCTGTCGGAATCAGAAATTATCCCGCTGCCCGATGCAGCCTGCGGGATAACGCCCTCGTTCACGCCTATAAAGAAAAGTCTCTTTATCCGGCCGATACGGCTTCGCTCTACGTCACCGACAAGCATGCAGTCCATGCTCTGCGGCAGTATCCCCACCTTTGTCTCGATAAACCCGAGCTCGAGAAGCTCGACAAAATCCTTTAAGGGCATGATCTCATCTCCGATAAGCCCCTGCATACGCTCAAAGATCTCTTCTATGTGCGCAAGGATCTGGGTGTATTCGGACACAAGAGATGCATTCCCCGGCTCCCCTGCGAGCATCTCACAGAGCTTCCCTAACCGTTCCTCTATATCCTCCGATGCAAGGAATCCCCTTAAAGCCTCGATCTTTGCAGACACAGTAGTACCGGCTTCAAGGATATCCGCAAAGGGCAGTACGCGCGCGATCACGGCTTCCCTCGTCCTGTTTATCTCCGGAATGACGGGCGGATGTCCCTTTCTCCAGGTCCGCTTCCACTCGCTCTTCCATGTGCTTTTCCCGTGGATACCCATCGCAACAACGTAATTTTCAAGTTCATCCGTCTCTTTTTCGTCTGTTTCGAACAGTGTGCAGCGGAGCAGCCGGAACACAGCCTTGGCGCTGTATCCGTAAAGCGGGATATATGTAAGCGCGCGAAGCAGCTCTACTACGGGGTTTGACATGATGCCGCGTCTGAAATCCAGGAATGCCGGGATACCGGCTTTTTCGAGTTCTCTTGAAAGAATTGGCGCATAATCGTCAAAAGCGCCTGTGATGACCGCAAGATCGCGGTAGCGGAGCCCTTCATGTATCGCGGCGTTGATCTCGCACACAAGAGCCCTGACCTCTGCAACGGGATTCTTTGCGGAGCGCAGGGTTATCGGGCATGGGAGGGTATTTGCGTCTGCACCTGTGTTAGCACCTGCACTTACACCCGTTTCACCCGGTTTTACGTCAGTATCGGCTGCATTCCCACAGGCATTGACTGCCTTTGCGGCTCTGTGATCTGCTTTGTTCCTCGAGTTTGCAAAAAGCCTGCTCTCAAGGTCTGCCATGGCAGGGCTTGACGCAAAACGAGGCAGGGGGCTGCCTGCTTTAGAGCGTATCGCCGGATTTCCTTCTTTACAGCTGTTTTCCGGAAGTACCACCGGCACCCCCTCTTCGCAGCCGGCCTCCGCCGCAAGCTTTCTTATCTGCTCCATTGTCTTGAAGCTTAAGTAAAAAAGGTCGTGTTTATCAAGGATCCTGCCTGCTTCCTGAGGGTCCATGGTTATAGTGATATATACATTTTCGCAGGTTGACAGAAGCGCCGAGAGCAGCCTGAACTGTGAGGGCGTAAAACCTGTGTAACCGTCGAGGGCTATCGTTGAGGTCTTTAGCAGCGTCGACTCGTAAACTGCGTCGGCAAGGAGGTCGTAGATCTCCTCGGGCGCGATGAAACGGTCCTCTATATACTCCTTAAAACCGTCATAGCAGACGGCTATATCATGCATTTTCTTAGAAAGGAGCTCTTTTGCCCCGCCGGACTTTTTTAACAGTTCCTGCATTCCCGCAAGGCGCTTCCTGTCTATGCCGTACTGCATAAGTTCGGAAATCACGGATTTCATCTCTATGCAGAAGCCCCTTCTTGACGCGTTTGCGGCAAAATACCCGAGTTCTCCGGCACGCTCTTTAAGGACACGCTTTACCACAAGCGTCTTCCCCGCATCATCAAGAGCCACATGCGGATTTTTGCCTGTTTCCGCAAATATCTTGTGCGCAAGACGCATAAAACTAAGAGCATCAATATTCATGATGCCCTTACAGGGATGTATTTTTACAAGTGATTTCTGTGCTTCGAGACTCGCCTGTTCAGGCACAAGGACGAAGAACTGCTTCTCCGGCTCCTTTATTGAAGCATTGATGATCTGCTGATAGACATAGTGCGTTTTACCGGCACCGCTCGCCCCAATGACAAAATGAAACATAGTCTTCTCCGTGCAGGGCCCGGCAGACCGGCGCCCAAAAGGGTATAGAAAAATCCCAAAGTGCCGTTCCCCGTACTTTGACTCCCAGCAAAAAAGCCAGGTGGGCGACCTCATGTACGCTTCCGAAGTCCCCTCGATGGAGGCTTGTCTTCCACGGACAAATTTGGAATCCCATATAATCGTTGTAGGTTCAAAATAACGGAGTTCTCGCACACCCCAGGACTGATTATATTATACCACATTATGAGAATTTTTCAATAAATTGAGGCCTTTTTATCAAACAATTTTCCGGCTGTAATTTCCGGCCGGCTGCATCAGGTTCCGCCTTCGCCGCCTTCGTTCTCTCCGCCTTCGCCGTTTGTTTCACCGGGGACTTCGATCTCGAGTATCATACCGGGCATTGTCTCGTCATTCTTGCTGCCTGCAAGCCTTACATATACGAACAGGCCCGGGGCTGCATCCTGTTTTTCCTTGCTGAAGAAGTATTCATACTTTTTCCAGCCTTCGGGAACAGTCAGCTTCATAACATCACGCTCTTTTGCGTCTTTAGCCATAGAGACGCCTACATCTTCCGTTAAAAGCTCAGCAGGAGCGTCAAACACGATCTTTGCCGCATAAGAAGCATATTTCAAGTCCGGAATATATCCGATTTTGTATCTTTTTTGTCCGCAGGATCGATTTGAGACAATTCTTTAACGATTCACACATTTATCATTTAAAACAACCGGCCCTTGTGGTATTCTCTAATCACAAACAAACAAGCCCGCGAGGGCTCACAGACAATGGAGGGTTTATGAGAACAAACATGTTACTGACTTCCGGCGGCGGCGACCTTACAATGCTGCTCGTCATCGGCGTCATCGTACTTGTGGTGCTTTTGATCGTCATCCTTGCAACAGGTTACGTAAAAGCATCGACCGATGAGGCTTTCATCATCACAGGTCTTCACAAAGAGCCAAGATATCTTATCGGCCGTGCAGGCGTTAAGATACCTTTCTTTGAAAAGAAGGATGTCTTGAAGCTCCAGCTTATCCCCATCGATGTAAAGACCAGCTCGGCAGTGCCGACGGCCGATTACATCA
The DNA here is from genome assembly GCA_016280395.1 of Lachnospiraceae bacterium. Lineage (GTDB taxonomy): Bacteria > Bacillota > Clostridia > Lachnospirales > Lachnospiraceae > SZUA-448. Next base: position 17,628 of record JAEEGQ010000142.1, read on the forward strand.
ACATCAATGTGGACGCGACCGTAAACGTTCAGATCGGTCACACGCCCGAGCTTTTGAAGAAGGGCGCAAGAAACTTCCTTAACAAGAAGCCCGAATACATCGCAGCCGTAGCGCGCGAAGTCCTTGAAGGTAACGTTCGTGAGATCGTCGGCAAGATGCACCTTGAAGAGATGGTCTCCGACCGTCAGAAGTTCGCGAACCTCGTCAAAGAGAACGCAGATCCGGACCTTGAGGCAATGGGCCTTGTGATCACAAGCTTCAACGTACAGAACTTTATGGACGATCAGTCCGTTATCGACAACCTCGGTGTTGACAATGTTGTAAGGATCCAGAAATCCGCAGCCATCTCCCGTGCAGAGTCCGAGAGAGATATAAAGGTTGCACAGGCGCGTGCCGACAAAGAGGCAAATGATGCGCAGGTTGAGTCGCAGACAGCTATCGCGATGCGCCAGACCGAGCTTTCCATCAGGCAGTCCGAACTTAAGTTAAAGGCCGACACCAAGCAGGCAGAGGCAGACGCAGCTTACCAGATCCAGCAGGAAGAGCAGCGTAAGACGATCGAAGTAACACGTACCAACGCCGATATCGCGCGTCAGGAACGTGAAGTAGAGCTGAAGCAGAAACAGGCTGATGTTGCAGAGCAGGCTCTTAACGCAGAGATCCGCAAGAAAGCGGACGCAGAGAAATATCGTCGTCAGCAGGAAGCAGATGCAGCGCTCATCGAGCGTCAGCGTGAAGCAGAAGCTAAGAAGTACGAGGCAGAGCGCGAAGCAGAAGCCAAGAAGGCTCAGGCAGACGCAGACATGTACCGCAAGCAGAAAGAGGCTGAAGGTATCGCAGCTGTGGGCCGTGCAGAGGCTGAAGCTATCCAGGCAAAGGGTCTTGCGGAAGCAGAGGCAATGGAGAAGAAGGCGCAGGCTTACGCTAAGTACAACAATGCAGCCGTAACGGAGATGATCATCAAAGAGCTTCCCAATATCGCACGCGAAGTTGCAGCTCCCATCGCTTCCATCGACAAGATCACCGTTATCGACGGCGGCGGCGCAGAGTCCGGCGTTGGCAGCGTAGGCGGTTACACACCGGCTGTTATGGCAAAGGTTTTTGAATCTGTTAAGGAGACCACCGGTTTCGATCTGACAGAGATCATGAAGGGCTATACGTATGATGCAAAGGTTAACCACAACATCAACGTGACAGGCCTCGATAACAAGTAATCCAAAAAAATGAGTCAGTGGGTCGTTTCCCGCTGACTCATTTTTCAGTCTGTTCACCTCGTCTGCCGGCGAAATGCCCCGCCGCACGGCCACGAGCGAGGCTTTCGTAGGGAGTCGCAAGTTCGCCGCGGATGCGACCCGCGTTCCGCGCAGCGGACGAGGACTATGCTCCGAGAGCGCGGGAGCAGGAGCAAAAAGGCGACCTGCGACGAGTAGAAAACGAGCCGTAGTGCAAGGCAGCATTTCGCCGGCAGAAGGAGAACGATATCCCAAAGTGAGTCACCGGGAAACTACCACGCTGATTCAAAAAAAAAACTGCAGGAGCGCTTCCTGCAGTTTTCTCATTATATCCGGTATCAGGGGGTAGGAGTCGGACTGGTTTCCTCGGGCTTTGCATCACCGTAGGTCACATCTATCAGGACCACGGCGCCTTTTGTAAGCGTTCCTGTGGAATAGAAGCCATCCTTATCCGCTGTGAGCGGCTTGCCGGACAATTTGACCAGAAGCTCCGTTGACCGTTCTTTTCCGTCCTTGTCTTTTACAACATTCGGTATTACCTTGAACTTTATAGGTTCACCCTTTAACTGTACCGATCTTACTTCCTTGCCGTCAACGGTAACGGTCGCGCCGCCGCCTGCTACATTGCCGACTGCCGTAGCTATGAAGGACACAACGTTTGCAGCTTCCTCGTCAAGCGTGACGATCGTAGTCTCCTCAACGGCAGCAGCCTGCATCTTCACGCAGAGACCGGGGTGTTTTTCTTTGTTCTTTACGGAAATGCCCGCGTAACGTACGTAGAGATATGCTTCCTCTGTTTTAAGAGTCTTGATCTTGTCTCCGTTCAGGTTAAAGTATTCCGCAGCAACACCGATCTTGCTGTCCAGCTTAACGGCAACGAATTCGCCGTTTTTCTTCTTTACATCCGTAAATTTCAGCTGGGCAACATCCGCATCTGCACCGCCCAAAGCATACTGCACGGTCCTGTCGTCAACAGGTTCGCCCGCAAAGGCGATCCTTAACGACGTATCCTTTGAGCAATACTCAAACCGTGCGGTAAGTTCTTCCCCGGGTGCAGCCTCCGGAAGCGCGATCTCGACAAAAGCCGGCCACGAAGCATATTTCTTTGCCGTAGCGGACATCCTGACCTTTAAGGTGAAAGAACCGCCTTCTTCAAATTCCGCCCCGTCTTCCTTAAGCGCGGTCTCAAGCTCTTCAATGCTTATCGCGGAAACCTTTGAGGATATTTCATCGGTTGTGGTCTTCAAGTGCCCCTTTATCGCGGAACTGCTCTTGAAAGCCGGGATATAGTAGGTTTTATCGCTATAATCAAACTCCATGCCGTTCTTTATGGCAATGGTACCTTTTTTGTAATCCTGCTTGACAGAAGGTGCCGCAGCAGTCTTGCCGATCTTCACCTTAACTTCCTTAGAAGGTATGATCTTTTCGATGCTTTCGCCTGTTTTAGCCTTTGAAACGCGCAGGTAGAGCGCAGCGTCCGTTGCCCGGAGCATGGCAAATTCAAGGGCAAAATCCGGATCGGAATCCTTTGCTTCCCTCCATGTGCCGTTCATGCCTCTCTTCCACTCGAGGACATAATTCGCGTCAAAAACAGCCTTTTTTGTCTCTGTGCCATCATAAGATATGGTGGTTCTCGCCATATCGGTCACTTCGATCTTTGACAACGCCTCAAAAACATTTGCGGGCTTACCTGTCAGATAATTGACGGCTGTCTTGATCGTCTTTACAGGGAACAGAAGCTCTATCACGTCCTTCTCTTCCACCTTTGTAGCGGTCGGGTCCGTTGTAATTGCCACATAGCTTGTCTTCTTGACATCGGAGAAGTCGATGTAGCTGCGGCCGTCCGCATATACCGCAGGGATCCACGCGGTTGCTTTTAGCGAAGCCGGTGTCTTCGTCTTCACAAACTGGAAATAAACCTGCCCCTTGCAGTTGATCCTGAACTCATCATACTCTGTAAAAGTCGGGGTCTCTTCCGTTACTTCCGCTGCCTTAGCCCTCATACACGAGAACAGGACGGGCAGCATAACAATAAGCGCCAGTAAAATGATAATACGTTTTTTCATACAGCCTCCTATACCGGGTATGCCGTAAAGCATACCTCACCGTATTGTATATCGGATTAACCCTGAGATAAAATAACCTCCCACGAGAAATTTACAGGCGAAAACCGGGCGGGATCGTTTCCCGCTGACTCGCGCAAGGGGTATACGGGGCAGACAAAATGAGTCACCGAGGGAACGATCCCGGTGACTCGCGCAAGGGGTATCCGGGGGCAGACAAAATGAGTCACCGGGGAAAAGCCCCCGCTGACTCACTTAAAAACGGTCGGGACATTAAGTCCCGACCGTGTGTTTTAATACTTTAATGCTTGTTTGGCAGCAAATCAGTTTCCGCTTCCGGAGCCTGAATCTGCAGGAGCCTGCTCGCCTGAGCCACCGTCATTTCCTTCTGTCTTTTCAGCAGTAACGGTGATCTCTACATAAGCACTCGGGAATACGCCTTCAACAGCCGGATTCTTCTTGAGGTCTTCCTTAACGCCCTTAACGCGGACATAAACCTTGCTGTCCTTTTTAACGCCGGTGATCTTTGTAGCTTTTGCAGGGATTGCTTTCCACTTGTTTGCCTTAAGATCTACGCAGTACTCATAATCTGTAGCTTTGGTGTCAAATGTAAGCTTATCGCCTTCGCCGATCGTTATAGCAAATGCTTCGGGAGCAGCTGCGGGAGCCTTGAAGGAAACTACTGTGTAGTAAGAAGCATACTTCTTTTCGGTAGCAGATGTACGAACTTTAAGAACAACCTCTGCACCTGCTTCGAGCTCAAATTCCTTAACAAGCTCATCAACACCTATCTCTTTTGTACCTGTCTTGCTGAACTGCTCGGTCTTAGCAAAATTGGTTGTTGCGGTACCGTCAGACTTCTTGCCTGTTGCATAGTATGTGGTTCCTTCGTAATCGAATTCCATACCTGCCTTAATAGCAAGCGTGCCTTTAAGGTGATCTACTTTAACATTGGGAGCTGCTGCAACCTTTGCAAGTTTAACCTTTGCTTCCTTAGAAGGAAGTTCGCCATCTTTAGCTGTACGGATGTACAGAGTACCGTTCGAGGATTTCATTGACTGGTAAGCAACGTCAAAGCCTTCAGCATCCTTAACCCAGGCGCCGTTAGCACCCTTCTTCCACTCAAGTGTGTAAGCGATCTTGTCAAAACCTTTTTCCTCATCGCCCTTAACGTACTTGGTAGTTTCTCTACCAACGGTAATCTCAACTGTAGCAAGAGCTTCTTTGATCTCTGCAGGGAACTCTTTCTTGTAATCAAGCGTAGCTTTTACTTTGCCGACATTAAGGTTAAGTTCGAAAGCTTTGCCAACCTTTTCGGTTGCATCACCTTTAACTGCAAATACAAAAACAGTTGACTTGGTAACGCCCGAAACATCGATGTAGCTCTTACCGTCCTTAACTGCAGCGGGAACCCAGTTCTTAGCCTTGGGAGTATCATCTGCTTTCTTTACGGTCTGGTAATAAACGGTACCATCGATCACGATATAGAAATTGTCGAGATCGAGTTTAGCTGCGTTGATAGTGGTCTCTGTTGCTGCTTCTGCCGGAGCTTCTGTTTCGGAACCCGAACCGCTGCCGCTTTCAGCTCTAACGCCGAGCACATTGCCACCAAATGCTTTTGCTGCCACGGTGAGCACTAATGCAAGTGCAAACACCATAAATACATTCTTAAATTTCTTCATTCTTTTTACCTCCATGTAAGTTGTGAATGTCCATCCATGACAATCTTGATAATCCGGCATAAAGGCTTACCGGGCCTTTATGTCCCAAACAATACCAAACCGGTAGAGGGCACCACCCCTCTGCCTGTCTGCCTCATGGAGCCATGAAGCAATTTGATCTGATACCAACACTGTCCATCCCTACAAAACATATATCGGATGATCCGGACGAAACTTTAGCCATATGTACGGAATTTAAAAAGATTTTTTCGAAAATGTATCCGAATTTGTATCTTTTTTATACACCCAAAAAACCATTTTGTCAAGTTTCGTTTTCATGGCGGGTTTCGTGCCGTATTTCACGCTGTGGTCCGTGCCGGGTTTTATGCGGGTTCCGTACCGCGGTCCGTCCCGCCGCCGCTCACATATCCCATTCCGAGGAAGATGAAAAGGTACACTGCCGTAGAGAAGACCGTAAGCCCGAAGAATGAGCTGACAAGATACCCGAATGCCGCGGTAAGGCAGCAAAGAGTTGCTCCGTCAAGGTATTTCTTTTTCCTTAAAGCGCGTATAAAGATCATCAGACATCCCGCAAAATACAGGATCGTTACGGGGATCCCGTGGAAGATCGCGTATTGCAGGAACTCGTTATGCGGCCTGATATTCCACGGCGCGCCTTTGTAATGATCGTACGCGACGCCTTCATACCCTATCCCGAGCCACTTATTTTCCTTGATGATATCTATCGTCGCAAGCCATATCTTGATCCTTGAACTTCCGGCCATACCGACGTTTTTGTCACCGGTTGCGATCATGGTGATATCCTTCCCAAGCTCGGACGCCGAATTCTCGAAAGTCCCGAGGATGTGTCCCGGAACATACAGACAAACGCAGAATACCAGCAAAAGCGCTATAGCCTGAAGATTTATCTTTTTTTCAAGTATCAGGCGGGTGATGATGATGAAGATCATCGCGGCTCCGGCGCCTACCCAGCCGCCCATGGAATTGTCTATGGACAGGGCCACCGTGTTTGCAGCAAACGAAACGCCGGCAACTGTCTTCCATGCAAGCTGCTTTTCCGTGAGAAATGCGGATGCAGCGAGCGGAACTGTCAGCGCGAGATAATACGAATAATAATTTGTATTTGAAAAGATAGAAGAAAAGCGGGGTGTCCAGTTATAGAAAAACGTTGATTCTGTCTGGGTATGCCAGAGGATGAACGCCGCTATGACAAGGATCACACTCGAGATCACCTGGCCTCTTATCAGTATCTGCTTGTATTTCTCCTTTTTCACCTGAGATGCTGCAAAAAGGATGAACACAAAGTATCCCATCTCCATGAGGAACGTCTCGCCGAGCGCCGCCGCGCAATACCCCTTTATCGCATGCGGAAGCCCGTTATACCACTGGCTTATAAATATCAGAACGATCATCACGGCAAAAATGATGATCACCGGATTTGCAAAGACCGCCCTGAAAAAGCTTCCACCGTTAAGTTTCAGCCGTATTATGACACAGATATAAAGCAGCAGCGAGATAAAGCATGCAAACGGGAATACCCAGCTCTTGATCATCTCAAGATAGGTGTTCATTGTAAAGTCGATCTTTCTCACAAACATGGCCATAACAGCCATAATTGTGGGAGCGATGATGAACAGGGCCATAGCCGCCGACGCGACCAGACTTATCTCATCATCCGTCAGATTTTTAATCTTTTCAAGGAGCTCTCTCGCGGCCGATCCTTCGGGCTGCTTCCCTGCATTCTGGATGTTGTCGGTATTTTTGCTCATCATTCTCATCCTGCCTTCCGGATATTATTTCCCCTCCACAGGGATGTCTTCCTTTTCCGCGTAAGCAGCGCCTTCGCTGCCTTCCGTCACTTTAAGCTTAAGCTCCGGGCAGTTATCAAAGGCCTGCTGGCCGATAACGCTTGTGCCTGCCGGGATATTCGCGCTTTTCAGCGCCTCGCACCCCGAAAAAGCAAACTCGCCTATAAATGTCACACTTTCCGGTATGACCATCTTTGCAAGTGCGGTACAGCCTTCAAAGGCATTCGCGCCGATGGAAAGAAGCCCGTCCGGAAGCACTATGTTCTTTAGTGAAGTACAGTCTGCAAAAGCATAATCGTTTATAAGCGTGATCCTGCTCTCAAAGATCACGGTCTCAAGCTCGTGCTTCATGTAAAACGCATCCTCAGCAACAGCGGAGCCGTCTGTGATCGTGACTTTTTTTAAGGGTGCGTCGATAAAGATGTCATCAAGCCCCGAAGTGAACGGAACCGACAGCTCGGTCAGGTTCTCACAATACGCAAACGCATAATTCTCGATCTTTTTCGCGTTTTTGGGGATAACGACACTCTTTAGCCCCTTACAGCCGTAAAAAGCGCTGTCGTTTACAGTTTTCAGTGTTTCCGGCAAGGACAGCTCCACCATCCCTTCGCAGCCTTCGAAGGCATAATCAAGAATCTCTGTCACACCCTCGCCGATAACGACTTTCTTTATAGCCGTATTGCCCTGAAAGGCTGTTCTCTCCACGGTTGTGATCTTTTTTCCCGCAAGCTCGCCGGGAATGTAGAGCAGCCCGTCAGAAAAACCTCTGATCTTCACATCACCTGCCTGTACCTGCTCTTCGTATTCCTCGGAAAACCCAAGCACCGAGTAAGTCTTGTCGTCTTTTTCTTCAAGCGAGAACAGCTTTTCATCAACTTTTACGGTCTCAGGAGGCGTCGGGGTCGTTTTCCCGCCGGGATTAAGGCCGCCGGGATTGCCGGTTTTGCTCAGTACAACGATCATAACCGCGAGTAAGATCGCGGTTATGGGAAGTACGATATATCTGATCGGGATTTTTTCTTCCATGCTCATCCTTTCACAAAACAGACTTTTTGCGGACTTTTCGGATCATTTGAAAACAAGCTCGACATCAAGAGCGCCGTACATCGATGTAAGCGTCTCCTTAAGTGCATTCGGTGCCGTGATCTTCTTTAATGCCCCGCAGAACGCAAAGGCCTCCTTGTCTATCTGCGTAAGACCTGCGGAAAGTGTTGCTTCCGTAAGCTTTTCGCAGTTATAGAAGCATCTTGCACCGAGCGTTTTTACGGAATCGGGAAGTGTGATGGTCTTAAGCGAGGTACAGTACCAGAAAGCTTCGAGCCCGATGCTCTCTACGCCTGAAGGGATCTCGAGGGACGCAAGAGATGCACATTCGTCGAAACAGTCATCGGGGATGGCTTTAAGATTCTTTGAAAGCGTTACGGAGTTAAGGAGCTGGCAGCCATAGAAAGCGCAGTCTCCAAGGCTCGTTACGGAGTCAGGGAGAACAATGGTCTGCAAGGTCTTACAGCCAAAGAACACTTCGGCGCCGAGGGACTCGAGGTTCTTCGGAAGCTCTATCTTCTGCAGTGCTTCACACCCCGAGAATGCACCGTCTCCTATCTTTTTAATGCCCTCCGGGAGTGTCACATCCGTAAGTGCCGTGCATTCATAGAACATTGTCGCGGGGATCTCCGTCATGTTTGCGGAAAGTCTTACCGTTGTAAGCTCGTCCTGGCTTGCAAACAGGCTCGGATCGGCTGCGACGATATTGTATTTTTTGCCGTTGACCTTGATATAGTCGGGCATCCAGTAGTTTGTTATCGAAAGCGAATAAACGCCGTTAGCCTTTGCAGTCTTTGCGCCATGGTCAAGTTCGTATGTCACACCGTCAAGGTAGTATTCTCCGCTTGTTTCGTCGAGATAGGATTCGGTTGGCTTTGGAGTGGGCTCGCTGCCGCATGCTGCGGCAAGGACCGGCAATAAACAGATGACAATACCAAGCAATAATTTCTTCATAAACAGCCTCCATGCATTTTACGGGCTAAACCCCTTTAGAAAGTATATCGTCAAAAATGACGCGATATTTAATTTTTTTCTTGATTTTTCATCGTGAATGTTGTAAGATACTCATGCACTTGCGGATATAGTACATCGGTAGTATGCAAGCTTCCCAAGCTTGAGAGGCGGGTCCGATTCCCGTTATCCGCTTCCTGACCTGCTTTACGGCAGGTCTTTTTTTATGCCGTGTGCCCGTCACACCGGGACAAACTGACAGGCGTAGTCAGCCAGACAGCCGCGGGGCCTGCCACTGCAGGTCGCAAACAACGGCTCCGCGACTAAGGTTCTTCCGGCAGGCCGCCGTGCACCCGCCACAACAGGTCGCAAACAACGGCTCCGCGACTAAGGTTCTTCCAGCGCCTCGCTTAACGGGCTCTTAGCGGCAGAGCCGCACGAGCCCTACTCGGCTTGGAACAACCTAAGGGCTACGCCTATCAGTTTGCGACCTGTTGTGGCGGGCGCCCGGCTATCGGCTTGGTACAGCCCAGTGGCTACGCCTATCAGTTTGCACCCTGCTGCGACGGCCCCCGGCCGGTTTACAACACCGGTTTATTTCAGCAGTCTGTCTGCCAGTGCGAATGCCTCGGCAATAACCTTGTCCATGTCATAGTACTTGTAAACGCCGAGCCTTCCGCCGAAGTAAACGTTTTCTTCCTTGTCGGCAAGCTCTTTATACTGTGCATAGAGCGTGTTGTTACGCTCATTGTTTACGGGATAATACGGCTCGTCCCCTTCCTTCCACTCCGAAGGGTATTCGCGGGTAACAACTGTTTTTTCCTGTGTTCCGAACTCGAAGTGCTTGTGTTCGATGATGCGTGTGAACTTCTCATCATGTGAGGTGTAGTTGACAACGGCATTTCCCTGGAAGTTGTCGCAGTCGAGGATCTCGGATTCGAAGCGCAATGTCCTGTATTCGAGCTTTCCGAAGGTGTAGCCGTAATACCCGTCCACGGGACCCGTGTAAATGACAACGGTATTCTCGTCAAAGAGAGCCTCGTGGGTATTGCGGAATTCGAAGAAATCTGTATTTAAGAGCACTTCGGAGCCTTCGAGCATCTTTTCGACCATCTTTGTGTAGCCGCCGATGGGTATGCCCTGGTAACGATCATTGAAATAATTGTTATTGAAGGTAAAACGCAGCGGAAGCCTCTTGATTATAAAGGACGGAAGCTCCGTGCAGGGGCGCCCCCACTGCTTCTCGGTGTATTCTTTTATCAGCTTTTTGTAGATATCGGTCCCGACCAGTGAAATGGCCTGTTCCTCAAGGTTTTTCGGCTCGGTTATGCCGGCTGCCTTTTTCTGCTCTTCGATCTTTGCCTTAGCCTCCGCCGGTGTCTTTACGCCCCACAGCTTGCTGAAGGTGTTCATGTTGAAGGGCAGGTTATAAAGCTCGTCATGGAACACTGCAACAGGCGAATTCACATAATTATTGAAATCCGCAAAGGTGTTGACATAGTCCCAGACCTCTTTGTTGGAGGTATGGAAGATATGTGCGCCGTATTTATGGACATTTATCCCTTCCACGTCTTCGGTGTAGATGTTTCCTGCGATATGCGGCCTCTTTTCGAGCACGAGGCAGCGTTTTCCCGCTTTTGTCGCAAGATTTGCAAAGGTCGCTCCGAAGAGTCCCGCCCCCACAATGATAAAATCATACTTGTACATGCTGTAAACCTCCCAATAATATCATTTATCTTTTTCTTCAAGATTAAGCGTCTTGTCCACTATATAAACCGGCCTGTTGCGCACTTCCCGCATTATATTCCCGAGATATTCCCCGATGACCCCGAGAAGCAGGAACAGCAGTGAAAACAGGAATGTGAGCAGTGTGCACAGGAGCGCTGTGCCCGAGCCGCCGCCGTCGCGCACCCAGAGCACGATGTAGTAGGTAAAGCTTGCAAGGGTGAGAAGTATCGAGAGCGCAGCGGCAACGATACCGGCTTTGAGCGGTGTTACGGAGAAGCAGTCGAAGGTATGGAACGCGATCCCTGCCAGCTTGCCGATGGAATACTTGCTCTCGCCCGCAAATCGCGCCGGAGCCTTGTATTTTATGACACTGTGCTTAAAGCCTATCTGCTGGATGAAGCCGCGAAGATACCGCGTTTTCTCGCGGTAATTCTCCCTTACAAGATCCGCAGCCCGCTTCGATATCCCGAAGAAATCCGAGACATTCCGCTCGAATTCAACCTCGGACATCTTGTTTAATATCTTGTAGAACAGGTTGGAAGTGATCTTTTTAAGAAATCCCGCCGACTTGTTCTCTTCACGCGCCATGAGCACAACATCCGAGCCCGCCTCGTATTCCGCAAGTATCTGCGGGATGAGCTCCGGCGGATTCTGCAGGTCCGCGTCAAGACAGATGAGAAAATCCCCCGTTGCATAGTCGATACCGGCTGTCATTGCAGCTTCATGGCCAAAATTTCGGGAAAAGTTCACGACTTTTACACGGCTGTCCCGTCCGGCCAGCCCGGCCAGAATCTCACCGCTCCCGTCCTTTGAGCCGTCGTTTACAAAGATAAGCTCCGTTTTCCATGCGTTTTCTGTTGTTTTTAAGACTTCCGTTGTAACATCATAGAAATGCGTAAGCGACGCCTCTTCGTTATATACGGAAACTATCAAAGAAAGCTTTTTCATGTGTATCCGTCCCCAAATGGTCTATAAAATAAGTATAGCATTTTTTTGTATTTTTTCAATGAGTGACGTGATATATATCATTTTTTTATTGTATCGTGTCAAAAATCATACAAAAAAGGAGCAGTCCGTTCGGGCTACTCACATTTCACTCAAGGTCTTTTTATAGTATTCAAGATACCGATATGCGGTCCGCCGGCTTATACCTCCCTCATCCACTATTTCCATTAGTGTCTTTCCGCCTTTATATTTCAGCATGAAATCATTGTAAGAGGCCATCCATGCATCATCATGCAACTTTCTGCCTGCGGTCTTCCTGTTTCTTAGACGCTCGTTTTCTGCAGACAGTTCTGCTATTTTTCTTTCAAGATCCGCTATTCTATTAAGTGCCTCTTCCAATGACATCTTTTTCATGCCGATTCACCCCTTTCATCCTTTGATCTTTGCAATTAATGCTTCCTGAAGAACCTGCGAGAAATTAATGTTTTTTTCCTGCGCCGCAAGGTTAAGCCACGCAGGGATTGTAAGTGTTTTACGGACAGACTTTTCAAAATGTGCCTTTGCATATTCTTTTACATCCACAGAGACCATATTTACAAAAGCATCTTTGGAATCTGCCTCCAGCTCTTCTGCAACTTTATCAACAGAAATATCTTTCAAGTTCGAAGCCGCAGGAACTGAATCCCCGTCTTGTTTAAGCACATATAGATAGCCCGCAAGACACTCTACGGCTTTATTATACGCATCCTTTTCATTTTTGCCGCTTGTAGCCAGCCAGTTAAGATCCGGGAATACTACAGAATAACCGTTTTTTTCTTTAAAAAAGCACGCGGGATAAATTGAAAGCATACAGTTCTCCTTTCGTGTTCCTATTCCAATCCTGCTTGTTTTCGGATTGATTTTTCAATAATCTTGGACAGTTCTTTACTATGGAACGGAATTGTTACTTTTCCAGTTTTTATCGGATGAACATAATGTCTATGGGAGCCTTCCTGGCTTTTAAAAACCCAGCCATCTTTTAATATTTCTTTTTCCATTTCTCTTGGCTTTTTAGGCATAATGCTCTCCACTGTTATTATAATATGCAGCACGTGTCGTGTCAATGCGCATTTTGATGATACGTATCATCCTGTGCCGTTTTATTTATGGCACCTAGTATATCACAGCAATGAGTTTGTGTCAATAATTTTACGGCACAGGACGGTAAAAAAGGAGCAGTCCCTTCGGACTGCTCCCTGAATGTGCTTATTAACATGCTTTTCAGTAGCCTTAGGCTTATCTGAGGAGTGAAAGAACACCCTGAGTACTCTGGTTAGCCTGAGCAAGCATAGACTGAGCTGCCTGCTGAAGGATGCTATCCTTCGAGAACTTAACCATTTCCTTAGCCATGTCAACGTCACGGATACGGCTTTCAGCTGCCTGTAAGTTCTCAGATGTGTTATCATCATTGGTGATGGTGTGCTCAAGCCTGTTCTGCCAAGCACCAAGCTGAGATCTCTGCTCGGAAACTGTCTTGATCGCATTGTCAACTGTGGTGATTGCACCTTCAGCCGAAGCCTGATCTGCGATGGAAAGACCGTCAACGCCGATACCGCTTGCTGACATATCACCGATCGAGATTGTCATTGTCTGACCTTCGTTTGCACCGATGTGTAAGAGCTTGTCCGAGAAGGAATCGTCAAGAAGCTTCATGGTGTTGAACTCTGTATCGGTGGAGATACGTGTGATTTCTTCTGCGAGGGAATCAACTTCCTTCTGGAGTGCTGCACGATCGTCTTCAACGTTTGTATCGTTTGCCGACTGAACTGCAAGTTCTCTCATTCTCTGAAGCATTGCGTGTGTCTCGTTAAGAGCACCTTCTGCTGTCTGGATAAGGGAGATACCGTCCTGAGCGTTGGTCGAAGCCTTGTCAAGACCACGGATCTGTCCGCGCATCTTCTCGGAAATCGAAAGACCAGCTGCGTCATCGCCTGCGCGATTTACTCTGTAACCGGATGATAATTTCTCAGTTGCCTTCTGTAAGTTGCCGTTTGTGATACCAAGCTGTCTGTTGGTATTGGCTGCTGTCATGTTGTGTTGAATAATCATAAGTTTTCCTCCTTGAAATTAGTGTAGCGTCCTTGCTACAATTTGATTTTGTTTTGGCCTTTGGCCGTTTGCTTTTGGAGCTTTGCTCCGATGTGGACCTTCGGTCCTTTTTTGTTGTGGGGCTTTGCCCCGTGTGGGCGGCTTGGTTTACCGCCTAAATCTTTTGGTATGGTGTGTTGGTATTGTTTGTGTAAGCAGTTGTTGTTTGCTTACACTAAATATATCGGAGCCCTTTCGAAATACTTTAGTACTTTTTTAAAAATTTTTTTGTTTTTTTCAAAAGTCGCGTATCTGCTGGGTTTTCGGGCCTTCCGTTTTATCTTTCTGCCGGCTGTTTTCCGGTTTCATGCTGCCGGGTCCACCGGATGTCACTTCTTTTTATCCATAAAGTAGGCGTCTCCATCCTGGGGTTTTCCGGTCATGTTCTTATAATATGTACTTACCGTTTTGCTGCTTACTTTGAAATCCTTGATCTTCTTTTTCTCAAGAGCGGATACCTGTTCAAACAGCATCCTGTTCTGTTCCTCAAGCGCCTGGATCTTAACGCCCGTATCCGTAAGCAGCCTGATTTTTCCCTGCAGGCCTTCTATTTCGGTCCTGTACTTTTCTTTATTGGAAAGAAGCTCCGCGGAAACCTTGGCGTATGTATCGGAGAATCCCCTGTCAAGACGTTCGAGCCGGTTCAGGAGTTTTTCTTTTTTATCAAGGGTCTCCTCGAACTCATCACCGGTCCGCCCGTCTTTTAAGATCGCGTTCTGGTCCTTTGTGACTGAAAGGATCTCATCAAGCGTCTTTTCCTTATTCACAAGGATATCGGAAAGCATACCTATATAGGTCTTTGCATTGTCAGCCATCTCTTCTACCTTCTTTCTCTCTTTTCTATATAGTAACAAACCTGCCGTCCCTTTTCAAGAGCAAGTGAGTCAGCGGGGTCGTTTCCCGGTGACTCATTTTCTTCCTCAGGCCCATCCTGCAAGAAAAACCGCATTGCTGCGGTTTTTCATGGTCTAACATTATAAGGGGGAGTTTTATGAAAAAAGAGGGTTATGCAACATAAAGGTGATTCTTCTTCATTACTTCCTTCCATGTATCACGCATGGTACGGATGTGGCCTAAAGCCTCAAGAGCGATCTCTTTATCCTTCTTGATATTGGCCTCTACAAGCCTGCGGTAGATGTAATCGTAAACAACATCAAACTGGTTTGCAACCTCATACTTGAAATCAAGAGTCATACGGAACTCTACGATTATCTTCTGTGCTTTGATAAGGTTGGTGTTTGCCTTCGCAACGTCTCCTGCCTCAAGTCCGTCGATAGCCATGTTGCAGAACTTGATCGCTCCGTCGTAGAGCATCAGTGTAAGCTCTGCGGGAGATGCTGTGTTTATTCTGTTTCCCTTATATAAAGCCGCTGCATTGGGTGGTGTCATATTATTTGCCTCCGCCGTGATTATTCTAAACTCATTCTGATCAACCGGTTGTGTCAACAGCCTTGGACTTTCTGTTGTAAAATGTCCCGCGCTGTTTTCTTACACAAGATATATCGGACCGACCCTTACATAACTTTAGAGCAAAAACAAAAAGAGATGAAAATCCCGTCAAAGCGCGCCACTGCACGCAAAATCAAAACAGGGGCACCCGCAAAAGGCGCCCCCGCATACTGCAATATCTTTATGCCATTACTGTCCGAGCATTCCCGCAAGGCTGTTCTGCTGCTGCTGGAGACTGGCCATTGCCTTCTCCATTGCGGTGAACTGCTTGTAGTACCTGTCTTCGATAGCCGCAAGCTTTTCTTCAAGCGTGGACAGGTCTTTCTGGTAACCCTTCAGGGTCTTGCTCATTTCCTTATCGTTATAGAATGTAAGCGCCGAGCTCACACTAGAGCTCTTCATCTTGTCGGACATGGTGCTGTACATGTTCTTCATTACCGAGGTCATTGTCTCGATAACCGTCTCCGGATCCTTTGCAAGAGCCGCTTTGAACTTATCAGTGAACTTCACGCCGTACGGATCCGTCTCATCGCCGTGGATGTGGAGCAGACCGTTTTCGGAGTAATCATCACTCGTGGTGATGCCAAGCTCCGCAAGCGAATGGTTTACGCCGTCAATGTTTACGCTGCCTGAGAGCGCTGTCCTTAAAGATGAGATGAGACTTCCGAGTGTCGAATCCCTTCTTAAGAGCGAATCCTTGATCTTGGTCTCCCATTTCTCGATCTGGTCATCGGTCATGGCCTCTTTTTCGTCATCCCTGAGAACATCATAGCTTCTTGCGGAAGGAGCATTGTAAAGAGTATTCATCTCCTTAAGAAGCTCATTATATTTTGTAACGAAATTCTTGACCTTGTCGTAAACCGCGTCAACGTCCTTGGTAACGGTAACGGTGATGGACTCGCCGGCTTCCGTCTTACTGTTTGCGGTAAAGGTCAGGCCGTTTATGGAGAAGGTGCTCGAGCTTGATGCGTAGCTTACACCGTTGTAGGTGATGCGGGCGTTATCCGCCTTTACAAGCGTTGCGCCGGCATTCTCATCATAATCATAGGTGATCGCTCCGTCCTCGCCGAGTGTGTAATTCACGTCGGTAAGACCAAGAGCACCGAGTGCCGATGTGCCGGCTCCCGCAAAGTCGCCGCTCTCGACTGCGCTTACATAATCGTCGGCTGCAGCGCCTACATTGGTTTCGATCTCTTCAAGAGCAGCTTCGGCATTTTCAAGAGCTGCGTCAACAGCTTCCTTAACTGCGGCATTAAGAGCTTCCTCATCAGCCTCTTCGCCTTCGGGAAGGCTTGCGTTGTATGCTTCCCTTGCTGCATTTGCGGCTTCTTCGGATATTGTCTTCTTATAGTTGTCCTGTGCGAACTTGACAAGAGCTTCCTTCGCGCTTTCGACAGCCTCATCGTCTCCGCGCTCGGCGGCGGTCCGAAGATCTGACATAAGGCTCTTTGCCTTCTGCCTGTCTGTATCCGAAAGCTCATTGAGCTTTAAGGAATCCTCAAGTGCCGTTTTCTGCGCTCCGGAAGAAAGTTCGCCGGTCGTAATGCTGAATGCGCTGTCCGTGCCGCTTCCTGCAGCGCTCACGAAGATCCTCTTATATGTATTGTCGAAGTTGGCGTTTACGCCTGCTTCCTTCAGTTTGTTGACAAACTCCGAGATCGTGGTGTCGTCATCGATCTCCACCATCTTTGCGTCCTTGCCTTCAACCTTTACCTGTATCGATTTGCCCGTGTCAAATCCAAGATCCGAAAGCTTAGTCGATCCTGTAACATCCGAACCGAGCGCCTTTCCTGTCAAGTGCTGTGCGCTTGCCAGGTTGTCAACGGTAACGGTGTGGGTGCCTTCTGCGGCGTTTGAAGCAGCAGACACGGAAAGCTTTGCCTCATTGGTACTTGCGGCCTTCTTTGTCCTGTATGAGCCTTCAAGACGCATGGAAGAAACGGTATCGGTGTAAAGAGTGTATATCTTCGCATTAAGCTCTTTCCACTTATCCTGCTTCCACTCAAGTTTCGTAGTCTTGCTCTGTATTTTATGCTTTTTTAAGTTCTGGGCGTTCATTAACTGCTGGACGATGCCTTCAGTATCAATACCGGATGAAAGCCCTGACAAACGTAGAGCCATAGTATTACCTCACTTTCTATTTGAGCGCACAACTCCAAAGGCCTCGTAAAAGGCCTTTCCCGGAGTCGTTTAGTAAGCTGCTGCTTATCTGGCCTCGTCTACCATGAGACCGGCCATCTCCCACATCTTCTGAACAAGTTCAAGCGCTTCCTCCGAAGGGATCTCGCGGATGACTTCGTGTGTTTCATCATCATAAACTGTGATGGATACACGTCTTGTCTTGTCATCATACTTGAACTGGCAGCTGGAACGGTGAATACTGTTGAGCGAATTGTTTGCTCTCTTTACCGCTGCCTGGATGCGAGCTTCGTCTTCCGCTGCGTTCTGCGGATTGGTGTTCGCACCGTTCTGTTCGGTCTGCGCAACAACCCTGCGCTCGATCTGTGCGGAAGTACTGACGTTCTGAACGTCTGCATGCTGCTCAACTGAACGCTGAACAGTCTCCTGCGGCTGCACGGGCTTAATGTTGCTGCTGATGCTTGAGGACATAACTTCTAGTGCCATAGTCTACACCTCCTTGTGTAATTGACGCCATCATGGCGAAACTTTAGTCTTCTGAAAACTTTATCGGACATAACAGAAGAAAAAGTTAGAAAAACTTTAAAACATTTAAATAAATTTCTCCGATTGCTTTATCGGCAATACCTGTCCGAAACTTGATATCTTTTCGCAAATCGTTCGGATGCATCCGTTTATCGCCAAAAACCGTATCCAGCAAAGCCCCGCGTATCCCGCAAAAAAAAGACCCCGCGTTCCCGCAGGGTCTTCTGAATACAAATATTCCCGTTCCTTAGAACAGCTTGTTGATGTCGTCCACCGAAGCCTTGACTTCCATAGCTTCTTTGTTGGACTGCTGGATCTGTGTGTAGATCTCTTTTCTGTAGATCGGAAGCGACCTCGGGGCAGTGATGCCGATCTTTACCTGGTCGCCCTTGACCTCGAGGATCGTCACCTCGATGTCGTTGCCAAGCATGATGGACTCATTGCAATGTCTCGATAATGCTAACACTTTAAGCCCTCCCCTCTTTCTTCGCCTGCAGGATATCGTAGATCTCGTATTTGATGGGGAAATCCTGATTCTCAACGATGATCTGCGCACCCTTGCGGTTGTCGGAATTGATTATGATGGGAGCACGAAGGTTAATGGACATCTTCTTAACATCCGCAGGTACGGTAAGCGTGGTAAGAAGCACGATATTCTCGTCCGTAAGCTCGCCGAGGGGCTTCAAGAGCTCGTCTTCAACATCCGGATTGTAATCCTCGGCAATGCCGAGAGGACTTATAACCGGGATGGCAAGCTCAGGGATATCACAGCACTGAAGCCACGATACCGGAGGACGCTCGCCCTCGCTCGAATCGTACAGGAGCGTGTACTGCTTGTGATCTTCAAAGCCCAGGATGCCGTTATCAAAGGTAAGGATCCTGTCGTCTGCGATGTCTACTTCACCAAAATGTCTTGTTTTGATAAGCATGTGGGTAACCTCCCTGTCACCGGATTTCAGGCTTACAGTCCGTTTGTAAACCGCAAGTCCGATCACTTTTATATTATATTGATTTTTCTTTCAGGTCAAGAGTAAAATGACTCCCGCCTTCAATTTGCGTCCGTTGGTCTTGCAACCGCTGCTTCCCTTCTTTACGTGGAAACGTCCGTTGGTCTTACGACTGCTGATCCCTTTCTTTACAGGAAATCAAGAAGTGAATTCTGCACTACCTTTCCCGCTGCCGAAAGAGAAGCATTGTAAACGGTCTCTGCCGCAGTATAGTTAATGACCGTATCAACAAGATCCGCATCCTCGTTGCTTGAGAGCAGCTCCGTGAAATCATCCTGCTGGATGGAAAGGCGGCTTTCGGTAAGCTCAAGGCGTACCACGCGGCTTCCCAGATCCGAGACCGCAACTCCTACGTAATCCTGCTCCTTCTGGGTCTCGGTCATGCCGTGCCTGCACTTGTTGCGAAGCGCTGTGTTTCTTAAAACAAGCTCTGTATCAAGCATTTCCTTCATGGTCCCGAGAGCCTTTTTCTGCTCGTCGCTTAAGGTATTGTCCGCAAGCATGCGTTCTACCTGGGTTATCTTGTTCTCTACCTGTACAACGCTGTCAAAGCTTTCAAGTATCTCGTCCACAAGGCGTCCCGGATTATGCGAGATGGCATCGGAACCTTCGGTATTGATCTTAAGCTTCTGGTTGAAATTTATCTCATATTCGATATCCTGGACGGATTTCGTGAAGGTCACCTCTGTTGTGTCGTCAAGGTTC
The DNA here is from genome assembly GCA_016280395.1 of Lachnospiraceae bacterium. Classification (GTDB taxonomy): domain Bacteria; phylum Bacillota; class Clostridia; order Lachnospirales; family Lachnospiraceae; genus SZUA-448. The sequence goes on from JAEEGQ010000142.1 coordinate 37,033, forward strand.
CCTGCATCATCATATTCCGTGCGGACGCAGTCAAAATAATGCTCCGGCTTGAGCTCGTTCTTGTTAAAGGAGTTCTTGCTGTAGGTCACGTCTATCTTGCGTTCGTTCTTTACCCAGTCGTTGTAAACATCCTTTGCGATTATGATCTCGCCGGTCTCCGGGATGAAGTTCACGGTTCCGTCGGCGGGTGTAAAAGCATCGGGAGCGCTTGCCGAAACGGTGTTGACATTTGTAAAGGTCTCGGCATAAACCGTATTTCCGGAGGCATCCTTTACGATATTGCCGTATTCGTCATACTGGGGATCAAGGTTTACCGTCACTGCCTCATCGCCCGAAAGACCGTTGTACGCAAGCCTTATTCTGTAAACATCAAGCATCGAAGGGCGGTTGTCAAAATCGCTGCTTGCGGGATCCGCCTCGTTATACTGCGAAAGCGACACGGAATTTACTATCTTTGAGGTCTGGTTAATGTCCGAAAAGTCGAGCTTTTCAGTCATGGTATAGTGGAATTTCGAGGTATTCTCGGCAAAAACAAGGGGTGTGTCGGTCTTAAAGCCCGTGAACACATAACGGCCGGCATAGTTTGCATTGCCTTCCTGATATATCTGCTCCTTTAATTCCCTTAAGTTCTCCGCGATGGCATTCCTGTCCTTTGCGTTTAAGGGGTCGTTTGACGCCTGCTCACAGTAGGTATGCATCTGCGAGATGATGCTGTCGATGTTCTTTAACGAGCTTTCGGTCACATCAAGCCATGCCTGCGCATCCGGAATGTTCTTCTCGTAGTACTGGTTGAGTTCAGCCAGATTGGTACGCAGCTTCAGGGCACGAACGGCAACGATGGGATCGTCCGAAGGCTTCTGGATGCGTTTTCCCGTAGAATACTGCTCCTCAAGCTTCGAGAGCCTGTTCTTGTTCCCGTTGATGTTGGAAAGCATGTTGTTGGTCATCATTCTGTTTGTTACTCTCATGTCCGATCTCCTAAACCGTGGCTGTGCGGTTATCTTGCCGGGCTTACACGCCCATTTCGTTGATCATCTTGTCGTAGATCTCGTTCATTACGCTTACAACCTTTGCGCTCATCTGATATGCGCTCTGGTAACGTACAAGATTCATTGCCTCTTCGTCCTGATCTACTCCGGATACGGAAAGACGCTGGTTTGTAATGGTCCCGAGCACATCCTGCTGGTTCTGCGCGAACTGCGCCGCCTTGTTGCAGTCGATACCGACTTCCGAAACAAGTGTCTGCAGGTACTGTGCGGGTGTACCCTGTCTGAACATATCCGAATCAGCTTTAAGACGGATAAGCTTCTTTACGATATCCGAGTTCTCGACGCCGTTCACAACTTCACTTGCTGCAACAACGCGTCTCGGATCCGCCTTGACAGCCTTTGTTATTGCCATGTTGCCGGCTGTCATGAAATAATACGAACCGTAATTGTTTGTGTCGTTTTCAACTTCATACTCGCCGGTCTTTGAAGTAAAGAAAACATCCGGTGTGCCGTAATCGCTGAAATCCTTAACGAACCTGTAGTCCTGGCCGCTCACGATCTGTGAAGTGTTGAACATGTCAAGGCCTGCGTTCCCGTCAAGGTCGACGCCTTCCTTGCAGACATCATTATACTGTTCGGAGAAGGTCCTTACAAACTCGTTAAGCCTTGAAAGGTAGTACGGAACGCCCTTGTAATCCACATCTTTGCCGATTATCGCATTGTACTGGAATCCGGAAACGGCCTCGGTCGCAGGCGCGATCTCATCCGTGCCGAGCACTATCTCCTTATCGAGTGAGAAGGTGTATTCGTACTTGCCCTCGTCATTTATCGATACGGAAAAGCCGTTGTAATCGTAATTGCGGCTTCCGAGTGTTATCGTTCCGGTCGTATCGAGAGTCAGACGGGAAACCTCGTTATTATAGGTAAAATCCGAAACAAGCGTGAGGGTCTTTGAACCCTGGGCACCTGTTGCCATTCCCTTGAAGGCCATCCTGTCGTTGCCGTCCATAACGGCGTAAAGGGCCTTTAAAGAGCCGGAAGTTGTGTCATCGCCCAGATTAAAGGCCTGCCCGTCCTGCTTCCAGTAGATATCGTAAAGACCTTCGGCATCATTCTGGGTAACCTTCTTTGTACGGGGAACTACCGTAAGCTCGTTTGAATGATAGGTATCAACAAGGAGCTGGCCGTTTATCCGCACTTCGTAGCTTACAAGACCGGTCTTCTGCGAGATCGGGACCTCGTTAACGTCAACATCAACTATCTGCGAAAGTTCGTCGATGAGCAGCGCACGCTGGTCGCGAAGATCGCTTGCCTTGCCGCCGACTACCTCGAGCGTATTTATCTGCTTTGTAAGATGCGCTACCTGAACGCCGATGGAATTGATCTTCGAAACCTCGTTTGAGATCTCGTAGTTTACTTCCTTCTGGACATTCTGCACACTTGAATACACATAATTAAAATATTCGCAGAGAGCATTTGCGTAGTTGGTCATCTGGGTACGGACCGTAAGGTTCGTGGGCGCCTTCTGCAGCTCCTGCAGAGTGTCGAAAAAGCTGTCAAAAGTCGTTGTGAAGCCTTCAAGCTTGATCTCGTTGAAGTAATTCTCCACCTCGGACATATAATAATTCTTTGTATTGAACTCGCCGTAGATGGTGTTGTTTGTGCGGAACTTTACATCATAATACTCGCTCCGTACCTGGTCTACGCCAAGCACGTCAACACCGGTGCCGATCATGCCGTTCTTGTTCCAGACGCGCATTGCCTTGCTGGCCTGCATGTCCGTAACCTGACGGCAGTAGCCTTCCGTTTCCGCATTCGATATATTGTGCGCGGTGGTAGTTATGCCTGTCATCGACGCATAAAGACCTGATTTTGCGATTGTAAGACCAAAAAAGGTGTTAGGCATTTTCTAACCTCCTGCGTTTATAGGATCATCACCCGGATCAGAGCCTCTCGATGATGGTCGCTATCATTTCGTTAACTACATTGATATATCTTGAGGATGCGTTGTAAGCATGCTGGAACCGGATAAGGTTCGTAAGCTCCTCGTCCGACGAAACGCCTGTCACGGACATGCGCTGGTCGTCGATCTTGCCGGTCATTACCTGCTGATTCTCGCTTATCGTATGCAATTCCTCACCTCTTGTCGCAAGGGCTCCGATGAGCTCGTTGTAATACTCATAGAAGGTATCTACCGAAAGGCTTGTGGGCGTAAGGATGAGCTGAGGGTTCTGCCATGCTTCGATGAGCTTGTTGCAGACGCTTGCGTCATAGTCTCCCGTTCCGCCGTTCATGCTTAAGGGAAGCCTTGAAAGATTCTCTTTTATGAGGGGATTGACCTCGATCTCTCCGAGTGTGAAGAGCGTGTAATTGTTTCTCGCGTCCTCCTGATTGTAAACAAGGGCCGTCATTGTGGTCCCGTCCTCAAGAGTGATCTCCTTCTGCGTGTAGCGCGGCTCGGATTTTCTGTTGAAGAGCGCTTCGCCCCTGGTCCTGTTCACATCCATGCCGATGGGTGCGTTCTCCTCGTCAAGTATCATTACCTTTGAGCCGTCTGCAAGAGTTACTTCCTTGTTGGGGCAGAGGATGTCGTTTATCGTGGTAACGATGCCGTGCACAAGTGTATCGAACTGCGACTGGACATTTACTATAACCGAAGAATCAACATAGGTCTTGTAATACTGGTAATCCGTCTGGAACTGTGCCATCGCCTTGTCGTAACCCGGCTTGTCGAAAGTCCCGTCGGCTGCGGTGTAATCCGCTATCTTGGGCTCGTAGGGGATATCCGTATAATTGCCTGTCTTGATGCCCTTTGTGAGGAGCAGGCCCCGGAGCCCGCCGACATCCGTGTTCTGTTCGGAGGTCGGGAGGACGGACATGTTGACTACTTCCGCGTAGCCGTATGCCGGCCATACCGGAACAAGTCCCGTAAGCGCGGTATTTGTCTCGGTCGTATCCGCTATGATGCCCTGTGCTGCAAGCTGCGTAGCCTGAAGGTCGGCGGAGCGGACCGTTGTCATCTTGAAGTATGTATCCTCGGTTACGAAGGGAACTTCCTCAACATTTACATAAATGCGGCTGTCCGCGTTTTCCTTATATGTAATGCGCGCCATCGTCCCAAGCTCGTCAAGGAGCTCGTTGCGCCTGTCGCGAAGGTCGTTGGCGTTTTCCTGTCCGCCCGTCTCGGCTTTACAGATCCTGTCGTTTAAGTCCACTATCTCCTCGCCGATCTGGTTAAAGCGGTTGACCATGGTCTGTATCTGCGTGTCAAGGTCTGTCTGGTATTTCTTGAGCATCTTGTAGATACTTTCGGTGCGGTCCGCAAATGTTACCGCGGTCTCCACAAGCGTTGCCCTCGTTGTAAGGGACGTCGGATCCTTTGCAAGCTCCTGTACCGAATACCAGAGCTGTTCAAGATTATCCTGGAAAGCTACGCCGTTCATCTCGCCGAAGAGCTCTTCGATCTCCTGTACGGCCGCATACTGTGTTGAGTAGAAGGACTCACGCCCGATCTCTGTCCTGTACTGTCTGTCAAGGAATGTATCCCTTGCCTGATAGACCGCTCCGGTGTCGACACCGATACCGACCTGCAGGTAGTTCGTTGCTGTATATCCTATGGTGTTATAGTGCGAGGGGTCCTGAATTATCTGCTGTCTTACAAACCCTTCGGTCTCAACGTTCGATAAGTTGTGTGCTGTTACGGTGATGGACCGCTGGGCTACATTAAGGCCCGATACTCCAACGAGTAAATCCTGCATTAACGGCATAATTCAAAGGCTCCTTTCCTGAAAATTTATATACAAATGCATCTGTAGTCTGATATCTTACCCTATTTTAAAGTACAAAAAAGGAACGTTCGACAAACAAACGCATGTCTTATGCGTCATTGTTTCGCGTCGAACATCCCTGTTCCTGCGACTGGTACATCGACCGTAGATGCCCCTTTGGTGTAGTTCCCTGTCCCCGGCGTCATCCTTGAGCTCTGAATCAAATTCAATTCGAATTGAATCATCTCCAGGGACTGATTTATCAGCATTTTGTTTTTATCGTTCTGCGCCGCAACTCTCTTGAGCTGCGCAGAAAGCAAATCATGAAGGTTTGCGAGGCGTTTCTGCTCCTGCGGCCTTTTTTCGAGAAGCTTTACCATCATCTTGAGCTTTAAGGTCTTAGGGTCGCGGTTCAATACCGTTCCCATGTTGATGATGATCTCTTCGCGCTTTTTTTCAAGTGCGGACACCTGGTCAACCACAGACTGTTCTTCATCTGTGATCTTCTGGAGTTCTTCAAGATCTCCCGAGATTATGACCCTTGTTTTCCGCTCCGTGATGGGAATAAGCCGGTCGTAAGCCTCATGCTCTTTTTCAAGAACGTTTATCAGTTCCTCTGTAAGACTTGCCACAAAATCCCTCCGTTTAGCTAAAAGTTATCGTGCGAAATAATTGCCGATAAGCTTGTCAGCTACGTCTTCCATAGATACATTATATGTACCGGAAGCCATCTGTTCACGGATAGCGCTGACTCTGTCCTCTCTTATGTCGGACGCTTTGGATACAGCCTGCTTTGCAACCTGGAAGTCGCGGCCGATCTGGGAAATCTCAACCTTATCAGTGGCTACGGTTGTGCCAACCTTGCCTGTTTTTTTGGTACCGTTGCTGCGGTACAGCTGACTTACCTGATTGAACGCATCAATACGCATATGTATCACTCCTTTTCTAATACTGAACAGACGGGAGTCTATCCCGTAGGCGCTCATCCTTGAGCCTCCACTTACCTGTTCTGTAAGTTATATCGACTTATCTTCATATAACTTTAGATTTTTTTTGAAAAATTTTATACAAATCTTATTCGTTTTCGAAATGAAGCTCCGAGCTTTTACCGAGGGCATTCGTTTATCGTGCAAAAAGCCGGCTTCCGTGCCGCGAAAGCGGCCGGAAACCGGCAGTGTTTTTCCGTAAGCGCCTTCTATTTATATGTATCGACAGTTATCGTGTCAAGATCAATACCCTTTGTATTATTTCATTATCTGTTTGCCGCAGGTTTCGAATATACGCACCCACAGAAATTCTGTCTGTAAAGCTCATATTCCTTTGAAAGTTCTATCGAACGCTTGTAGCCGTTCCGCTTCTTAAAATCCGAAGGCAGGAAAGCGACACCGTATTCTGCGGCAAGTTTTCTGCCGATCTCGTTAAGTTTTTCAGCGTTTTTAAGCGGGCTGATGGTAAGAGTTGTCGTAAAGTAATCGTAATTTCCTTCGGCAGCGATGCGGGCTGCTTCCCTAAGGCGCAGCTCATAGCACACAAAGCAGCGCTCTCCGCCCTCCGGAACGCGTTCTAAACCCTTTACGGCATCAAAAAACTCTTTGGGGTCATAATTCCCCGGCATAAAGGTCACAGGGTGTTTTAAGGGCATCTGCGAGATCAGGCGGGATAATTCCTGTTCGCGGTGCCTGTACTCCTCTTCCGGATAAATGTTCGGATTATAGAAAAAGTCCGTTATCTCAAAGTATTCCGAAAGATATTCAAGGCAGTAACTCGAACACGGCGCGCAGCAGCTGTGCAAAAGCAGCCTCGGGACAGTGTCTCCGAGGCTGTTTATTATCTTATCAAGTTCAAGCTGGTAATTAGGCATTTATTTTCCCCGCTTTTCCTGTCCTGCGTTTGAGTTTTATCTTCTTTACCATGTAATTCTTTGAATGCAGCGTCACAATCTCTGCTGCAGGGCTTGCAACCGCGACATCGAGCACGGAGTCGCCCTGGTCGAGCGTTATGCCCTTTACACCGCGGCTTACTTTCTTGAGCTCGGGTACGTCGGAAAGCGGGTACGCCAGAACAAGCTTCTTCTGCGTAAGCATGATGACGCGGGTATCCTCACCGATGACTTCAGCCACACCAAGCCGGCATATCGAAACGATCGAGTCTTTTTCCTCAAGTTTTGTGGTATTCACAACAGTTCTTCCGGTCTCAAACTCCGCGCCCGAAACCTGCTTAACGTAGCCGTGCTTTGTCGAAAACAGCAGCATGCTGTCAAACAGTTCCTCAAATGAGGTATAGAAGATGAATTCCTCGTTTTTCGTCTTGCAGAGCGCATGGATAAGGGTTCCCTTGTCCTTGATCTTACAGCGCGGAAGGGTTCCGGCTTTAAGCTGGTACAGGTTGCCCTGGGCCGTAAATGCACAGAACTTGTCCGTATTCTTAAGCTTTACGACATGTGTGTATTCGGCAAGAGCCTCAGGTGTCGCCTTTGTATAGGCTGCTTCGTCAACGGTCTTTGTGTATCCGAACTTGTCCACGAGCACAACCAGTGTCTCTTCAACAAATTCCTCAACATAACTTGCCGTCTCGGCATTGATTATCTGTGTGCGGCGCGGAACGGCGAACTGTTTCTTGTAGTTCCTTAAACGCTCCTTGATGGCCTTATGCAGCTCCTTCTCCGATCCGAGCACGCGGCTGCAGTCGGCAACCGTATCCTTAAGCTTCTGCTCTTCCTCGTGAAGTTTCATGATCTCAAGCCCGATGAGGCGTGAGAGCTGCATGCTTAAGATCGCGTCGGCCTGGGCCTCCGTAAAATCAAGCTGCGATGCGGGCAGCGCCGATTCAGGATTCCTGAAGCGTATAGCCGTGGTATCGCCGTGGCAAAGGCAAGCCTTGGCCTGCGCCATTGAAGTCGACCCCCGGAGTATTTCGATTATAAGGTCGATGATATCCGTTGCCCTTATAAGCCCGTCAACTATCTCAAGGCGCTTGTTCGCCTTGTCGAGCTTGTAGGTGTATTCCTTTGTGTATATATCCTCCTGGAATGCGACAAACTCTGCGATAAGGCTCTTAAGGCTTAAGGTCATGGGCTGCTGTTCCTTAACGGCAAGCATATTCACGCCGTAGGTATCTTCAAGCGGCGATTTCCTGAACAAACCGTTAAGAAGGTTTTCGGCGTCGCGGTCCTTCTTTACTTCGATAACTATGCGGATGCCTTCCTTTGAAGATTCATCCCTCACGTCATATATTTCGTCAAAAGCCTTGTCGCGCATCAGCCCTACAAGAGATTCCACAAGACGGCTCTTCTGGCCGCTCGAGGTGTAGGGGATCTCCGAAACAACGATATTTGTGCGCCCCGCATCGCCCTTTTCAAGTGATGTTGCGGCACGGCACCTTATCTTTCCTTCGCCTGTCTCGTAAACAGCCTTTAAGGCATCTCCGTTGGTAATGATACCGCCTGTCGGAAAATCCGGCCCGGGGATATACTTCATCAGCTCCTCGGTCGTAATGGAAGGCTTGTCCATATACGCAATAACGCCCTCTATAACTTCGCCCGTGTTATGCGGCGGGATGTTCGTTGCCATACCTACGGCAATACCCGTAGTACCGTTGATAAGGAGGTTTGGAAGCGTTGCAGGGAGTACTGTCGGCTCCTGCTCCGAATCGTCAAAGTTCGGCATGAAATCCACAAGGCCTTTATCAAGGTTTTCAAGCAAAGTCATTGCGCCGCTTGAAAGCCTTGCCTCCGTGTAGCGCATTGCAGCGGGCGGGTCGCCGTCGATGGAACCGCAGTTTCCGTGCCCGTCAACAAGCGGCAGTGACAGTGTGTACCCCTCCGACATATGCATTAAAGCCTCATAGATCGAGGAATCACCGTGCGGATGGTATTTACCCATTGTATCACCGACGATACGCGCCGACTTCCTGTGAGGCTTCTTAGGATCGAGCCCAAGTTCGTTCATTGCATACAAAACCCTGCGCTGAACGGGTTTCAAGCCGTCCCGCACATCGGGAAGTGCTCTGGCTATGATGACGCTTATCGCGTAATCGCGGTAAGAATTCTTCATTTCCTCGGAAAAATCTATCTGTATTACTTCGTCTTCACGTTGTGTGTCCATGATCCACCTTATTAATGGCAAATGCCTTTATTACTGTATTTGAGACCAGTCCGGATCTCCGTACTCCTGCTTTACTGCGGCCTTCCGCGTGTTTGCAGGATGTCCTGCCGTCAGATGTCGAGTTTTGCGTACTTTGCTTCATCCATTATGAAAGCCCGGCGCGGAGGAACATTGCTGCTCATGAGCATTGTCGTTACCTCGTCGGCTTCTATGGTATCGGAAAGGGTAACCTGTGCAAGCACGCGGCGTTCCGGGTCGAGTGTCGTCTCCCAGAGCTGCTCCGCATCCATCTCGCCAAGTCCTTTGTAACGCTGTATCCCGGTGATCTTCTTGCCCGAATTTTTTCTGAACTTCTCGAGTTCGGCATCATTGAAGATATATTCGAAGGCTGCGGATTTCTTTCCTTTCCCGGGAGCTTCGTATTCTACCCTGTAGAGCGGCGGAAGCCCGCGGTATACATGGCCTTCTGTGATAAGGTCAGGCATAAAGCGATAGAAGAACGTCAGCATGAGTGTTGAAATGTGCGCCCCGTCAACATCCGCATCCGTAAGGATTATTATCTTCCCGTAGCGGAGCTTGTTAATGTCGAATTCTTCGGCGATCCCGCAGCCGAAGGCCGCTATCATGGTCTTTATCTCGTTGTTTGCAAGTATCTTCTCAAGAGGCGCCTTCTCAACATTTAAGATCTTTCCGCGAAGAGGGAGAACTGCCTGTGTTTTGCGGTTCCTTGCCTCTTTTACGGTGCCGCCGGCGGAATTACCCTCAACTATGTATATCTCGCATTCCTCCGCCTTTTTGGAGCTGCAGGAGGCAAGCTTCGATTTTGTATCAACGTCATTTATGGACTTTAATACCGCATTCCTTGCCTTATCGCTCGCGTGCCGCGCGGACGACGCGCGTTTCGTACTCTCGAGGATGGCCTTTAAGACCTCAACGTTTTTATCGAAATACCTCGTTACTTCCTCGGAGAAAACGTCCTCTACCGCAGCTTTTGCGTCATTATTGCCAAGCTTTGTCTTAGTCTGGCCTTCAAACTGCGGGTCGGGATGCTTTATGGAAACAATGGCAAAAATGCCGTTTCGGATGTCGCGGCCGTCAAAGTTTTCATCCTTGTCCTTAAGATATCCGAGGTCCCTTGCATACTGGTTCATTACACGGGTAAGGCCCGCCTTGAAGCCCGTTACAAGCGTTCCTCCCTCGACAACATTTATACAGTTGCAGTAAGAATTTATCTGTTCAGTGAACTGGTCCGTGTACTGGAATGCCACCTCTACCTCGATACCATTGTCTGTACCGCTTATATAGATGGGTTCGGGATGCAGTGTGTTCATTTCGCGTGTAAGGTACGATATATAGCTCTTTATACCGTCTTTCTCGTAGAAAGTCTGCTCCGTGCCGTTTATCTTATCTTTGAACACAAGGGTAAGCCCCTTGTTCAGGTATGCGGTTTCCTTAAGCTTTTTAATTATAGTCTCGGGATTGAAGGTCACTGTGTCAAAGATGGAAGGATCGGGGTAAAAAGTGACCTTTGTGCCTGTATCGGATTTCGCGCACTTTCCGACCACCGGAACAAGCCCGTTCACAAGCTCCGTTACCGGATGCCCTCCGTCGCGGTATTCATCACGATAAACAAGTCCTCCGCGTTTTACTTCCACCGTCATTTTTGTGGAAAGGGCATTTACTACCGAAGCGCCTACACCGTGAAGACCGCCGGATACCTTGTAGACTGTAGAATCAAACTTGCCGCCGGCATGAAGGATGGTGAAGATAACACGGATAGTTGGTATCTTCTTTACAGGATGCAGGTCCGTAGGAACACCGCGGCCGTGGTCCTCTACTATCACGCTGCCGTCCTTTGCGAGTGTGATCTCGATCTTGTCGCAGAAACCGGCAAGATGCTCATCTATACTGTTATCAAGGATCTCCCAGATAAGATGGTGCAGACCTCGTGTACCGGTAGACCCGATATACATGCCCGGTCTCTTCCTTACTGCCTCGAGGCCTTCAAGTACCACTATCTGGCTGCCTGTGTATTGTTCCATGATTCCTCCCAAAACCGGCTCTCTTCAAAAACCGGCTTCTCCAAAAAATAAACACAGTACCTTGTATTAAACACTAACAAAACAACAAGGTCTTGTGATACAAAAATTATAAATAATCCGTTTGAAAATGTCAATCGAACAAAAAAAACGGCCCCGATATTGTCTATCGGGACCGTTCGATCAACCTTTTTAATATTTTCCGAAGTTATCGTCAAGCGAGATAACGATCTCTTCTTCTTTCTTTGTTTCGAGAAGACCTGCGGTTTCAGGCACATCGGGTGCGGGCTCTTCTTTCTTTTCGGCCTTGAAAGTTTTGTCCGGCTTTAACATGCTGTTCCGCCTTCTCTTTCTCCTGTTTTCCACCAGCTTGTAATGTCCTATCATCTCACGCAGCTTCATTGCCTGGCTTGAAAGTATCTCGCTCGCTGCCGCGCATTCCTCGCTTGTTGCGGAATTGTTCTGGACAACTATCGAAACCTGGCCAATTGCCTGGTTTATCTGGTTCACGGCCACTGCCTGCTCGTTTGAAGCTTCCGCAATCGCGGCAATGATGCCTGCCACCTGCTCGATCGCAGCAACTATCTCTTTTAGGGAGACAGCCGTTTCTTCCGCGATCTTAGAGCCCCTGTTCACCTTCTGGATGGAGTTCTCGATAAGCTGGGCAGTCTCGCTTGCAGCCTGTGCGGATTTGCCTGCAAGGTTCCTTACCTCGTCGGCGACTACCGCAAAGCCTCTGCCCTGCGAGCCGGCACGTGCCGCTTCAACCGCTGCATTGAGTGCAAGGATATTGGTCTGGAACGCGATGTCGTCTATAACCTTTATGATCTTGGAGATATTCTCCGAGGATTCGTTTATCTCCGCCATGGCCACTACCATGTCGTTCATGTGTCTGTTTCCGAGATCCGCGCCGCTCTTTGCGTCGTTCACAAGCTCGTTGGCATGGTTCGCGTCGGTGGCGTTGACCCTTGTACGCCGTGCGATATCTTCGATCGAAGCGGTGATCTCCGTGATGGCACTCGCCTGCTCCGTTGAACCCTGGGCAAGTGTCTGGCTCGCTGCGGCAACCTGATCCGAGCTCTCCGAAACCATCTCGGCGGAATTCTTCATCTCTCCGAGAGCCATGTTGTTGTCTTCTATAAGCTGGCGAAGGGCGACATTAAGCTCGTCCTTTTCACATCTTGGAACAACACTCACCGTCAGGTCTCCGTCTGCCACGCGCTGGGCAGCGTCCGCCTGGGCGCGCATATTCGCGGTCATTTCGTTGATGGCATCGGTGATCTCGCCAAGCTCGTCATTCCCGTATTTTTTGATGGCAAGTATCTCACCCTGCGAGATCTTTGAGATACCGTTCTTTATCTCTGTAAGCGGCTCCCTGATGCTCTTTAAGACAAGTCTTACGCCTATCACTATTCCGGGGATGGCGATGACCATAAGTCCGAGGAGCCCCCATACCGCAGCCGTTCTCCATTTCTCGAGTTCAGCAAGCTTTTCGGCATTGGCGTTTGCTTCCTGTGCAAGCTTTGAAAGACCCGAGGTCGTAAGATACATTGCCGCTACAGCTGCGCAAAACAGGATGAAGAGTATTACAGCCTGCGATACTATGATCGTTGTCAGCCTTTTTTTGATCGAACTGTCCTTAAGATACATTAGTTTTTCCTCCCATTGTACCGGCAGCTTTATGCCATATTGCTCAGTGTTTCCTGCTCTTCCTCGGAAATGAGGTTTGCGGGATCTATAAGCATGATAACTTCATCATCAGTCCTTACGATACCGTAGATAAAGCGGTTCTGCCCGCTGTTGTTTACAACAGACGGCGGCGGGACGATCTGGTCCTCCTCCACGGTACGCACTTCTGCGATCTTATCTACGATAAGCCCCACAACCGTCTTGTTGACGGTAATAACGATAACGCAGGTCCTGTCGTTGTATTCGAGGGGTTCCTTGCCAAAGCGCATCCTGACGTCGATAACGGGGATGATCTTTCCGCGCAGGTTTATGAGCCCTCGCACATAAGATGCCGTTTCCGGCACGCTTGCGATCTTTGAAAGCCCCACTATCTCATTTACGCAGCGGATAGAGATGCCGTAGCACTCACCGCTTGACGTGAACGTCATGTATTTATCCTTCTGGGTATCCTCTTCCTCAAGAAAAACGTTGTTCTCTTCTACCATACCTGATCCTTTCATCCAAAGCGTATTTTGCCGTTTCTTATCTTGTCAGTTCAAGGCCCTTGAGGATGTTCCCCACGTCAAGTATCAGGCTTATGGAGCCGTCACCGAGCTGCGTGCATCCCGACAGTCCCTTGATCTTCTTAATATACGGAGGAAGCGGCTTTACCACTATCTCCTGTTCGCTTATCAGGTCATCCACGAAGAATGCGGCCTTTGTGCCCTCGTACTCTGCGATGATGAAAGTTCCCTGTTCCACATCATCGAAGCCCTCGGAAAGATGATAATACTCCTTGAGCCTTATGACCGGATAACACTCGCCGCGGATCATGATGGATTCGTTGCCCTCGGGTTCAACGAGCAGATCCTTCTTTTCGATGCAGACAAATTCGCTGATGTCGCCTGTAGGCATGACATAAGAGGAACTGCCGATCTTTAAGATCACACCCTTCACTATCGCAAGTGTGAGCGGGATCTTTATCGTCATGGTGGAGCCTTCCCCGGGAACGCTGTCTATCTCAAGGCTTCCGCCGACATCCTGGATCGACTGCACCACAACATCCATTCCGACGCCGCGACCGGAATACTCGGTAACCTGTTCCTTTGTGGAAAAGCCCGGAAGGGTGATGAAATTGTAGATCTCCTTATCCGTAAGATCCTTTTCGTTCCTGTTGCCAAGCAGTCCGTTAGCCTTTGCTTTTGCAAGGATCTTGTCACGGTTTAAGCCGCCGCCGTCATCCTTGACTATGATCCAGACCTTGCCGCCCTCGTTCTTTGCTTCAAGAGTTATCTTGCCGCGCTGGGGTTTTGTGGTCTTTGCGCGCTCTTCCCTTGTCTCGATGCCGTGATCCACGGAATTTCGCACAAGGTGCATCAGCGGGTCGGATATATGTTCTATGATATTCTTGTCCACCTCGGTATTTTCACCGATTATGTCAAGATCTATGTCTTTCCCGAGCTTTCTCGACACATCGAAGACGATCCTGTTCATTTTCTGGAAGGTAGGCGCAAGCGGCAGCATGCGCATGCCCATAACGACCTCCTGAAGGTCGCCTATTATCTTTCGAAGCTGTGCCGAAGCCTTCTGGAAATTGGGAAGCTCAAGGTTTATCCCCTGCAGATCCGGGTTGTTTACTACCACCGATTCGGCTATGACAAGCTCGCCCACAAGATCCATGATCTCGTCCATCTTGCTGACGTTAACGCTGATAAAGGTCTGCTTTGACGCTGAGGGAAGCGGCTTCTGTACGGCCTTTTCTTCTTTTACGTTCTTGTCCTCGGCCTTTTTGACCATATCCGATACGGATACAGGCTTTTCCTCTGCGGGCGGGGCAAGCAATACTTCGCTCTCGGCAGGCTTCTTTTTGGACTTTCTCGTGCTCTTTTTCTTTGGCTGTTCCGCGGGCTCTTCGTCAAGGCTTATGACAACATCGCCTTTATCTCCCGTGCCCTGGCCGCCGTTTGCGTATTCCTCGGCGGAGATGCGCTCCACATCGATGTTCACAACGCCGGAGCTCTGGCCTATCATCCTCATCAGCTCTTCTTCATCGACAGAAGCCTTGATATAGAGGTGGAAGCCTTCGTTTATGATCACCTCCGCGACAGACTCATCCGTGATGAGCTCCTCGGGGATGTAATACATGTCGTCAACACGGTTCTTTAGCGAAAATACTGCCGTGTAGGCACGCACATTCGCCATTTCCGTGTCGCTCCTGTACTTTATCGTAACATGGAAATAATTCGCGTTGCCGCTGACTGCGGGCGCAATATAGAAAACCTCGGGTCCTTTTGTACGCGTATCCTTGGGAAGCGCGTCGCCGCCGTCGGTTATCTGCTTTTTAAGACGTTCGAGGAATGCCTTGTTTTTGGCCACAAGACTCTCGGAGCTGCCGTCGGGCTGCCCTCCGTCCCGTATCTTATCAAGCTCTGAGCTTATGAATTCGCACGAATCAAACACAAGCGCGACAACATCCGAAACAGGGATGTTGTCGGGCTTTGATTCGCGGATATAGTAGAATACGTCCTCAAGGCTGTGGGCGCAGGTCGTGATGTCATTGTACATCATTATGCCCGATGAGCCTTTGAGTGTATGCATGATGCGGAATATTTCGTTTACGCCGGCCTCCGAAAGCTCTCCCGACTTGTCGCATTCCATTGCGAGATTTTCAAGGGTTTCGAGATTCTGGCTGCTTTCGTAAAGAAACATGTCAAGCATGCTCTCTGTAATGTATGATTCCGCCATTCCCTTCCTCCATACATTTGCCCGGACCAAAGGTATTCCCGGATCCGTGCGGTTTTTGCCCCGTAAGTCAAGTCACTTCTCAGGGAATGAGCTCTATCTTTCTTAATACGTTCTCAAACTTCTCCTGATCGATAGGCTTGCCGGCATAAGCAACGCAGCCGAGTTCGAACGCCTTCGACACGTTCCTGCTCTCGTTAAGCGCGGTCGTCATGATGATCTTAGCGCGTTTTTCCTCAGGGATGTTCTTTTCCTTTTCAATGTCCCTTATGGCCTTGAGTGCCTGATATCCGTCCATAGCCGGCATCATGATGTCAAGGCAGACAAGATCGTAGCCCTCACCGGATTCAAGCGCCATAAGAAACGCATCCACAGCCTCAAGTCCGTCAACTGTGATATCGCACTCGCCAAACTTCGAAAGGAAGCGGAGCATAAATTTGCGGCTCGCGAAATCGTCTTCTGCAATCAATGTTTTCATAAGGTTACCTCCATGATCCTGTAATTCCGGTCAATGCCGGATCTCACTGTATTTAAGTATTTCGTGTATTTTCTGCGGGATATCGTCGAGAGACAGCTCGTCCTCAACACCGCCTTTATCCTTTGCCACCTTCGGCATTCCGTAAACAACGCATGAGCGCTCGTTTTCGCCTATGGTAAAGGCCCCGGCCTTTCGCATCTTCAAGAGCCCTTCCGCGCCGTCCGCTCCCATTCCTGTCAGGATCACGCCTATCGCGTTATGTCCCGCGGCCCTTGAAACGGATTCGAACATCACATCCACCGAAGGACAGTGCCCGCTCACTTTCGGACCCTCCTGACAAGTTACCGCATATCCGTCGGCAGTCTTTACAACGCGCATCTGCAGCTCGCCGGGAGCAATAAGCACCGTCCCGCGCTCAACCGTATCGCCGTCCTTAGCCTCCCGCACGGTCACCTCGCACTCACGGTCAAGGCGTTCCGCGTACATTTTCGTGAAGCCCGCCGGCATGTGCTGCACAACAACGGTGCCGGGATAATCCTTCGTAAAGGAGCTTATGACACTTAAAGTGGCTTCTGTTCCGCCTGTTGAGGCACCTATCGCTATTATCCTGCTGTCCGACGCATTAACCTGCCCGCCGCCGCTCCTTACCGTTTTGCGCGGTTTTACCGGAACATTTGCGATGGAAGCGATCTTTATCTTTGCATTGAGCTCGTTTTTTACAAAAAGCTCAAGCGACTCCGGCGACTGAAGCTGTGGTTTGTTCACGAAATCCACCGCTCCCGCAGCCATCGCGTCGAAAACGGCTTCGTTCAAAGAGCTTACCATAACGACCGGAATAGTGTACTGCGGCAGGAGCCGCCTTACAAACTCGATCCCGGACATTCCCGGCATCTCAACATCCAGCGTCATGACATCAGGCCTGTATTTGATTATTGCGTCCCTTGCCTCGTAAACGTCGGCTGCCGCAGCCACCACCTCAAGCGAGGGATCGCTGTTTATCCCGTCTGTCAGGACTTCCCTGAACATCCTCGAGTCGTCGACGACAAGGACCCTTATCTTCCTCATACCCGTCTCCGTAATATGTTTTACGCCGTCGTATCACTTTTTATAGATCGAAGGCTGTATCATTTCGAAATCAAGCCCTTTTCTGTCGATGATCTCCGTTACGCCGATAAACAGATAGCCGCCGGGCTCCATTGCGTCATAAACCTTTTTTAAAAGCTCCCGCTTTGTGGCATCATCAAAATAGATCATGACATTACGAAGGAACACTATATGGAACCTGCGCTTGAAATTAAAAGGACTCATGAGATTAAAGCTCCTGAAGAGCACCTGTCTTCTTATCTCATCACAGACCTTATATTTTCCGTCCTTCTGCGTTTCAAAATAATCGCGAAGCCACGCGGCAGGCAGGTTTCCGACACGTTCAGCGTCATAAATGCCGGCATTTGCGACCGTAAGTGCTTTTGTTGATATATCCGTCGCAAGGATCGTCGTATCCCACTTCTTCGCCTCGGGGCCGAAGAAATCCCGTATCGTCATGGCTATCGTGAAGGCTTCCTCACCGCTTGAAGCCGCGGCAGACCAGATCCCTAAGTCCCTGAACATGCTGTTCTTTTCGGCAAGCTCAGGCAGCGCCGTATCTTTTAAAAAACTAAAATGCTCGGGTTCCCTTAAGAAAAAAGTGTGGTTGGTCGTAAGGGAATTAACGAGGGTGGATACTTCCTCTCCGAGCGGATTTTTATATACCCGGGCAAGCAATTCCGAGCATGTCTCATAACCGCCCTTAGCCATAACGGAAGCAAGCCGTCCTTCCACGAGCGCTTTCTTTCCGGCCAGATCTACGCCATAATTTTGTTTTATAAACGAAACTATCTGCAAAAACTCTTTTTCGGTAAGAACCATAAGTACTTCCTGCGAACGGGTTTATATTATGATTATACAATTTTCTTTTCTTTTTGTCAACTTGACTATGAACTCCACGTTTTCGAAAAACAGCATGTTTTGAATGTGCGGGAGGAGGGATGAAGGTAAATGCCTGACCTGTGCCGGAGGAGACAGGGGGCCTTGCGGGGCCGGCTCGCGCCTTAGGTCGCGCTTCGTAGCGGAGACCCTGCGCCGAAGAGCGGCGCAGGGGCGCTAAACTCATGCTGCGCCTCCGGCTTGCATTCGTTAAGCGCCGACGGCGCGACATATCCCCGCAAGGCCCCCTGTCTCCTCCGGCACCGGTCAGGCCCCCCCGTCCCCCCCTGAAACCGCAAAAAAAAGCGCAGCCGCTAATCCTTGCGGCTGCGCCAAAGCACTCGTTATCACATATTTCTAAAGCTTCAGGTATTTATGATCTCGTAAAGAGCACAAAGCAGCTTCTCCATCTGCTCATCCGTTCCGACCGTGATCCTCAGGTAATCCTTTAACCGCGGCTTATTGAACCACCGCACAAAAATGTGCCTCTCCTTAAGTTCTGTAAAGATCCTCTCCGCAGGAACCTCCGGATGCGTCGCAAACAGGAAATTCGTGCTTGAATCATTGACCCTGAACCCGAGCTTCTTAAGCTCCTTTGCGGAATTCTCCCTGGTCCTTATGATCCTTTCGCACGTCCTTTCAAAATACTCCCTGTCCTCTATGGCTGCAGGTCCAACAGCTGCGGAAAGCCTGTTTATCGTATATGAATTATACGAATTCTTCACATCATTCAGTGCGCGGATAAGCCTCCTGCTTCCAAAGGCATATCCAATGCGGAGTCCCGCAAGCGACCTTGACTTTGAAAAAGTCTGCACAACAAGCAGGTTCTCGTACTTATCAAGCAGGGGAAGCGCCGTCTCGGCTCCGAAATCAACATAGGCTTCATCCACGACAACAACCGAATCCGGATTGTTCTTAACGATAAATTCCACAAACTCAAGCGGTTCAGCTATCGAGGTCGGAGCATTGGGATTACAGATGATCACGCCGCCGTTCTCGCGGACATAATCCTCCTTATGCATCCTGAAATCCGCATCCAGCGGGATCTGCTCAAAGGGAACCCCGAAAAGCTTTGCCCAGACATCATAAAAAGAGTATGTTATATCCGGAAAGAGCACAGGCTTATCCGAATTAAAAAGAGCGCGGAAAGCGGTAGCCAGTACATCATCCGAGCCTACCCCCGCAAATATCCTGTCGGTTTCGATCCCGTAGAACTCCGAGAGTGCCAAAAGTACCGGTTCTGCGGAAACCGCCGGATAAAGTCTTAAGGTATCCGCATCAAAAGCCTTAAGCGCCTTTTCTACGCCCGGCGCCGGCGGATACGGGTTCTCGTTTGTATTGAGCTTGATCATGTCCGGGAAAGACGGCTGGTCCCCCGGAACATAAGGATCGATCTGTATCAGGTTCTTTTCCCAATTATTCATATCACGACTCCAATCCGTAAACCCTCTGTGTTTTCCCTTTGTCAGCTGCCTGCATTCCCGTCTGCCGGTCACCTGTCTGTTCCGGCATCAGGTACCTGCATTCCCCTGCAGCCCATACTCTTTTGCAAGTTTTTCGAATGCGGGAACCGAACGCTCTATCATGGCGTGGTCAACGCAATATGCTATCCTCACATACCCTGCGCACCCGAAAGACGAACCCGGCACAAGGAGCAGGTGGTACTTCTTTGCTGCCGCGGCAAACGCCTTGTCATCCTCTGTAGGACACTTCATGAACAGGTAGAACGCGCCGTCGGGCTTAACGCACGTAAACCCGAGCTTTGTAAGCGTTCCGTACAGGAGCCTGCGGTTACTGTCGTAAGCTTCAACATTTACCTTTGCGTCAAGACAACGCGCTACGGCAAGTTGCTGCAGCGAGGGCGCGTTAACGAACCCGAGTATCCTGTTTGCGACATTTGCGGCATTTATGATATCGCCGGCATCATCAAGCGAATCCGGAAGCACAAGGTAGCCTATGCGCTCGCCCGGAAGGGAAAGGGATTTGCTGAAGGAATAACCGACAATGGTATTTCCGTAGAACTTTGTGACATAGGGCACTTCAACGCCGTCATAGACAAGCTCCCTGTAGGGCTCGTCCGAAATAAGATAGATTGACGTTCCAAACTTCTTTTCGGCGTTTTCAAGGGCCTCTGCGAGTTTCTTAAGTGTCTCCGCCGAATACACAACACCCGTGGGGTTATTGGGCGTATTGATGATGACCGCCTTAGTCTTTGCGGTAAGCATAGCCTCAAAAGCGGGAATATTCGGCTGGAACGTGCTTGTATCGGGCTCAACCGCAAGCAGCTTCCCGTCGAAATTGGAAACATAATTCTTATATTCGCCGAAATACGGGGCAAAGGTAAGCACCTCATCCCCGGGATTAAGCAGCGCCTTTAAGATAACGTTCAGGCCGCCTGCGGCGCCGACGGTCATAAGGATATTCCTTGTGTCAAAGGACGTGCCGAACCGCTTGTTGAGCGAATCCGCGATCGTCTTTCTCACATCCTCAAAGCCGGCATTGTTCATATAACCGTGGACAAGAGTGGGCTTTTCGTTGTCAAGGATGTCCTTCATCGCGTTCTTTATCTCTTCCGGCGGCTCTACGCTCGGGTTTCCGAGGCTGAAATCATAAACGTTTTCGGCCCCGAACTCCGCCGCCATCTTCTTTCCTTCTTCAAACATAGCCCTTATCACAGAACTGCCCTGTACAAGCGCTTTCATCCGTTCCGCTATCATAACCTGTCCTCCGGTGTGTTTCGTAATCTAAGCCTGTGGCTGTGGCTTTGCCTTTTCCTGTCCGCGCATATCGACTATGGGACCGCCTTTTTTGCGGATATAATCGCCTGTTATGGTCACGCGTCCGATATTGTCGTCTTTCGGTATCTCAAACATGATATCGAGCATGAATTCTTCAATGATCGCACGCAGCGCGCGGGCACCGGTCTTTTTCTCGATGGCAAGCTCCGCTATCGCTTCAAGTGCCGAATCGTCAAAGACAAGCTCCACCTCGTCCATAGCAAGGAGCTTCGAATATTGCTTCAGGATGGCATTCTTCGGCTCTGTCAGTATCCTCTTGTAGGATTCCTTAGTAAGACCGTTCAAAGCATAAACAACAGGGAGACGGCCGAGGAATTCGGGTATCATGCCGTATTCGCGCAGATCCTCCGTTGTTACCTTTGAAAGAAGGTCGGGATCGTTGTCGTATTTATCCTTAAGGTCTGCGTCAAAGCCCATCGAAGAATGCTCGTTAAGGCGCTCCTTTATGATCCCGTCGAGATCAGGGAAGGCACCGCCGCAGATAAAGAGAATGTTCGTGGTATTTACGGTGGTCGAAGGCACCATTGCGCTCTTGCTCGAAGCTCCAACGGGAACTTCAACATCGCTGCCTTCAAGAAGCTTCAGAAGCCCCTGCTGTACGGACTCGCCGCTCACATCACGGGAATTGGTGTTCCGCTTCTTTGCGATCTTATCTATCTCGTCAATAAAGACTATACCCTTCTCGGCGCGCTCAACATCATTGTCCGCTGCCGCAAGGAGCTTTGAGAGCACACTCTCAACGTCGTCACCGATATAACCCGCTTCGGTAAGCGTTGTTGCATCCGTTATCGCAAGCGGCACGTTAAGGATCTTTGCGAGAGTCTTTACAAGATAGGTCTTTCCGCAGCCTGTCGGGCCGATCATGAGCATGTTGGACTTCTCTATCTCGATGCCGTCGTCTTCGGGCGCCATAACCCGCTTATAGTGGTTGTAAACTGCGACCGAGATCACTTTCTTTGCGTGCTCCTGGCCGATAACATATTCGTCAAGTTTTGATTTTATCACATGAGGCGGCGGAAGCTCGTCGATCTTAAGCTCCGGGACGGGCTCGGCCTCCTTTTTTTTCTTCTTTATGCGCTGGCTGCTCGGAACTTCGGGCATCATGGAACCAAAGTTCATGATAAACCTCGGCAGGTGCGACATCACATTCGGCGGTATCTCGCCGTTTGAGGGCTTCTTTGTTCCGGGTTCTTTGGGTTTCTCACCGGTCTTTGTCTCACCGGGGTCGTCAGTGCCTGAGCCATCGTTCTTTTCTGTCACTTTGCCGCTTGTCCCGTCATCCGTAACGGCAGGGTTTCCCTGATCCGCAGGATTGGTCCTCAGATCAAAAGTAAACTGGCCTGTTCCGTCCTTCGGGAACATAAAACCAAGGTCGAGGCCCCCAAAGGGAAAGCCGCCGGCCATGCTGTCAAGCGTCCGCTGAAGGCATTCCCTGCAGATATGCAGGTTGCCCGGCAAATGAAGGAGCGGACCCGTTACACTCTCTGTTCGTCTGCACATCCCGCAGACATCTTCGTACTGCTTGTTGTCGTTGTCTTCCAAAATGTTTCTCCGTTTGTCTTATGTCACCCTCAAAGAAAGTACCCGGGCCTTTAAGCTGAGGCTTTCGGCCCGGGGCTTTCGGGATGATCACACATTAAATATGCTTCCGCCGATAAACTCGCGGATAAGCGAGTTCTTCGGGATATTTTCCGTGTTCATGCACAGGAAATAGTCGAGGAATTTAAGGAGCCTCTTTGCCTCCGGGAATTCGGGGCAGGACTCATCGATGCCGAAAAGAAGGGGCTCGACAAACTGCTTTAATACCGGAAGCTCGTAGATCATGGCCGAGTTAAAGATAACATCTGCCTTTTCCTGATACGGGAATATGTTCTGCTCCTCGCCGCGGCGTACGGAAGGCCACATCGCTATTGTATTCTTAGCGCTTGTGCCCCTTGTGCGCGCATCTCTTACGATACGTCTGAGCAGACGGCCGTCCGTTGTGGGTATGCGGTTGTGATCGTCAATATTGAGCTCCGTAAGGGCGCTGATGTATATCTTGAACTTGCTCTCCGAAGGAAGCGAGTAGGACATCTTCTCGTTAAGGCCGTGGATACCCTCGATAACGAGGATGTCGTCCTTGCCGAGCTTCTTTTTGTTGCCCTTGTATTCACGCTTTCCGGCCTTGAAGTTGAAGGTCGGGAGCTCTACTTCCTCACCGTTGAGGAGAGCCGTCATATCCTTGTTGAACTGCTCAACGTCAAGTGCCTCGAGGCATTCGAAGTTGTAGTTTCCGTCCTCGTCCTTCGGTGTATCCTCACGGTTCAGGAAATAATCGTCAAGACCGATGGGATGCGGCTTGAAGCCAAGCGTACGGAGCTGGATCGAAAGCCTGTGGGAGAAGGTTGTCTTTCCCGATGAAGAAGGGCCTGCTATCATGATGAACTTCTTGTTGCCCGAATCCCTTATCATCTCTGCGATCTCGCCTATCCTCTTCTCGATGAGAGCTTCCTGGATAAGTATTATGTCGCTGCTGTTTCCGCAGGTGATCTCTTCGTTGAGGTTGCTCACATTTTCGATGCCCATCATCTTTCCCCAGCGGTTTGCTACCTGAAGGGTGTTGAAGAAGAGCGGCATATCCTCGAATTCCGGCAGTTCGTTGGGCTTCTTTGCCACGGGAAGGAGAAGCATAAAGCCGTCCTGATACGGGAAGAGATCGAATACCTTGAGGATCCCCGCGCTTGTGGGCATATAGCCGTAGAAATAGTCTTCATAGCCGTCAAAGCTGTAGATGTTTGTCCTTGATGTACGACGGAACTTGAAAAGGTGCTCCTTGTCGTTCATGCCCTTCTTTGCAAACAGCTCGATAGCCTCTGCGGTGCTTACGGAACGCTTGCGGAAAGGGATGTCCTCCGTGATCATCTCGCGCATCTTTGCCTTTGCGCCTGCGATCTCTTCAGGGGTCACGGATCCGTTCTCAACTTCGCAGAACAGAGCGGGACCTACCGAGTGCTGGATCTTGATGTGAAGCTTCCTGTCGCCGAGCTCTCTTTCAAAAGCGCGGAGCATGACAAGGATCATGCCGCGGACATAGGTCTTGTGGCCGTCGCTGTCGCCTATCGTGAGGAAATCCACCCTGCAGTTGCCCGTGACTGTCTTGTTGAGCTCACGCAGACGCCCGTCGATGGAACCGAGGATTATATCGTAAGGGTATTCCGATGCGAAATCCCTGCTGATCTCATAAAGCGATACTCCCTTTTTGTATTCCTTTTTCTGTCCTTTTACCGTTACTGTAATAATGTTTTCCATACTTTCTTTTTTGTGCGTATCACCGCACATATACTCCTTCTCTTGATATTTCTCCAGGGTTTCTTTCAGAAGCCCCGCCTCCCTGACAAAATCCTTTATCCGGTCCTTAGCTTCCGGTTTCCGGCCTTTTTCAAGCTCGTCAAGGATGATCTGCACCTTGCGGTACTCATGGCATAGATGATCGTAATACACGCCGTCCCCTGTTTCCGCAAGGTACCGCCCGTAAGCGATCTCGCTCTCGCTGTAGGGCCTTATTGAACAGCCGCTTGCGCAGGCATTTTCGCCGCGCCCCCCCTGTTCTTTTCTTTTTACCGCATGGATCGACAGATAGAATTTGCCGTATTCCGTGCAGCACGCCTCTTTGTCGATGTTAAACCCCATATCGAGCACGGTCTTTCTTACAAGACCTGTATCCGACTGCGGCTGCAGCACAAGCTCCGAGGCCTTTTCCACCACTTCTTTTCCTGCTTTGAGGATGCTCTCCGTAAGACTGCCACCCATCCCGGTTATCAGTATGCAGTCGGCTTCCCCGGGAGCAAGAGCATCAAGACCGTCGGAAAGCCTGGTCTCTATGCTGTTTCCGCATCCGCAAAGAGCGATGTTTTCCGCGGCATGCAAAAGCGGACCTTCCCGCAAGTCCATTGCGATACAGCTTTTTGCCACGCCGTTTTCTATAAGCCAGATCGAAGTATGCGCATGATCACAGCCCACGTCGGCCACACGTGAACCGGGGGTTACCATCTGCGCACTCATCATGAGCCTTGTCGAAAGTCTCATATCAGTCTTCAAGGAAATCGCGAAGACGTCTGCTCCTGGTGGGATGGCGGAGCTTTCTTAACGCCTTTGCTTCTATCTGTCTGATACGTTCACGGGTAACATCAAATTCCTTGCCGACCTCTTCAAGCGTCCTCTGGCGGCCGTCGTCGAGACCGAATCTGAGTCTTATGACCTTGCGTTCCCTTTCTGTGAGCGTATCGAGGACTTCCATGAGCTGTTCCTTGAGGATCGAAGCCGCTGCAGCTTCGGCAGGCACAGGTACATTGTCGTCCTTGATGAAATCGCCGAGATGGCTGTCTTCCTCTTCGCCGATAGGCGTTTCGAGGGAAACAGGCTCCTGGGAGATGTTCTGGATCTCGCGTACACGCTCGACCGGAAGTCCCATTTCTGCGGCTATTTCCTCGGTCGAAGGCTCTCTTCCAAGCTCCTGGAGCATCTGACGCTGTACACGGATGAGCTTGTTGATCGTCTCTACCATATGCACGGGGATGCGGATAGTCCTTGCTTGGTCGGCAATGGCCCTGGTGATGGCCTGGCGGATCCACCATGTTGCATAGGTACTGAACTTGTAGCCTTTTCGATAATCGAATTTATCTACAGCCTTGATAAGGCCGAGGTTTCCTTCCTGGATAAGGTCGAGGAACTGCATCCCGCGGCCGACATAGCGCTTTGCGATGCTTACCACAAGACGCAGGTTGGCTTCGGAAAGCTTCTTCTTTGCGTCCCTGTCTCCGTCCTCCATCTTCTTTGCAAGCTCGATCTCTTCGTCTGCGGAGAGGAGCGGCACCTTGCCGATCTCCTTTAAGTACATGCGGACGGGATCCTCGATGCTTACGCCTTCGGGCACCGAAAGGTCGATCTTTGCAAGATCTGTCTCCTCGTCATCAAGGATGATCTCGGAGTCGTCGATCTCGTCGATATCCTGGAACCTTAAGACGTCAACGCCGTTTCTTTCAAGAAAGTCGTATATCTTCTCGAATTTGCCCGCGTCAAGCTCCATATCCGCAAAGAAATCGTTGATCTCCTGGTAATCGAGCACGCCCTTCTTGCTCTTTGCAAGATTAACAAGCTCTTTTAAGCGGTCATTGAAGCTCTGTTTGTTTTCTTCCATAACGAAATTCCCCTTTTGTCTCATGCTTTTATTGTTATTATTTTCTTTTTGAGTTCGTTCTTTTCCCTTGATATCTGCATATAGAGGCTGTAATCCTCCGCCGCCTTTGCGGCTTCTTCCCTCTTTTGCAGCCCGTTCTCAAGGAGCTTCTTCACGGTGTCCGAAAAGATCTTTTCCCTGACACTCTCATCTTCCTCGCCCACGATCTCAAAGTTGAGGACATCCGCAACCTCATTCTGTTCCGAATCGTCAAAACTGTTCAGGAGCAGAGCCGAGCTTATCTTCTCATCCCCGGACTTTTCAAAGAGCACCGATGCGATCCTTGAATTGATGCCGGTAAAATCCTCCGGTGAAAGGTAGCGCTTGACGGCCTTAAGTATCTCCCTGCTGTTGGCGCTCCATGCGATCAGCAGCTTTTCGGATTTCAAAAGGGCACTGTCGGTGTTGCGTGTCCGCCTTATCTCGGCCCTTGTCTCCTCCGCGGCTTCGACCGCATCCTCCTGCCGTTTTTTCTTCCGGCCGATGTTGTCGATCTCTTCGGTAAGGGCAGGCATTCCGAGGCCGTAGCGTTTTGCCACGTACTCCTGATAATTGGCGAGCTCGATCTGCTTGTCGAACTTTGCAAGCCTTATGGCAAGCTCCTCAACAAATTTCGTCTTTTCTGCAGGCTGTGTCAGATCGTATTTCGCTTCCATCTGCAGAAGCTCGAAATCAAAGGACGGTATGGCGTCGAGTATGCGTTTGTCGTACTCTTCGCGTCCGAGATT
This sequence comes from Lachnospiraceae bacterium, assembly GCA_016280395.1. GTDB lineage: Bacteria > Bacillota > Clostridia > Lachnospirales > Lachnospiraceae > SZUA-448. The sequence continues at coordinate 63,522 of JAEEGQ010000142.1, forward strand.
CTTGATGAATTCGTCCGGATCCTTGTACGGGCTCATGTCAAGTACCCTGCAGGTGATCCCCGCGGCCTTTAATAGCGGTATCGCCCTTAGCGCCGCCATCCTTCCGGCTTTGTCGCTGTCAAAGGTGAGGACGACATTGTCTATCCCGCTGTTCTTTATTGTCCTTGCATGGAGCGGCGTAAAGGAGGTCCCAAGCGCCGCCACGGCATTTTCAAAGCCCGCGGCCCACAGCGCGATGACGTCCATATAGCCTTCGCATATAAGAAACCAGTTTTTCCTGCTCTTTTTTGCATCCGCGATCCCAAAAAGCGTCCTGCTCTTCTCGAAGACAAGCGTCTCGGGAGAATTCAGGTACTTTGGCTCGCCGGTGCCCATCACACGGCCTCCGAAGCCCAAGACCTTGCCTCTCTGGTCGATTATCGGATACATCACGCGGTTCCAGAATTTATCGTGGGCACCGTTCTTTTCATCTATGGAGATGAGCCCGCTCTTTGCAAGCATCCGGTCGGAATATCCCTTTGATTTGAGGAACCTGTAAAGTGAGCTGCCCGAAGCATCCGAATACCCGAGCCCGTAATGCTTTATCACGTCGTCGGAAAGGCCGCGCTTCCTGAAATACTCAAGTCCCTGCCTGCCTGTTTCGGTACGCAGGAGCTTGTAATAAAACAGTGCCGCTTCCCTGTTGATGTCCAGCAGAGCATCCCGCTCCCTGTGTTTTTCTGCCTCCGCAGACGATTCCGCCTTCTGCGGAAGCTCGATCCCGGCGCGCCCCGCCAGGTATTCCACCGCTTCGGGGTACGTCATGTTCTCGTAATCGCGTATGAAGGTGATCACATTTCCGCCCTTGCCGCAGCCGAAACACTTGAATATCTGCTTCGACGGACTGACTGAAAACGATGCCGTTTTCTCGCCGTGGAAAGGGCAGAGTCCCATATAGTTCGCGCCTTTCCTCGAAAGGCTCACGCGTTCGCCTATGATATCGATAATATCGTTGCGGGACATGATCTCGTCTATCACGTTGTCGTCATAGCGCATATATTCTGCCCCCTGTACGGCCGGTCTGTCCGGCCTTAACACGGGTTTCCCCGTACTTAAGAACTATTTAGTAAACCGACCAGCTTGTCGGTATTGTAGCCTCGCGGAATTTGGTTATGGCATAGCTGTCCGTCATGCCCGCAATATAATCGCACACTGCGCGCTCCACGGTAGCCTGTCCGCTCATATACAGCGTTATATATTCCTTCGGAAGCAGGTCGACATGCTCGCAATAGTAGCCGTAGAGCTGCTTTATCATGGCTTCGGCCTTGCCCTCCTGCCCCTTTGCAATGGGATTCGTGTAAACATATTCGAACATGAATGTCCGCAGTTCCTGCATTGCTGCGGAAACCTCTTCCGACATGATTATGTCATTTATCTCTTCGCTGTTTTCGATGATGTCGTGGATAAGCGAATCGAGACGGTCGGAAACATTGTTGCCGAGCACCTTCGTCACGTGATCCGGAATGGAGCTCTCCGAGATTATGTCGGCACGGATGGCGTCATCAACATCATGGCTTATGTAGGCGATCTTGTCGGAAAGCCTTACAACCCTGCCTTCGAGAGTTGCGGGGATGGTGTGCACCTGGTGGTTCAGTATGCCGTCCCTTACTTCCCAGGTGAGATTCAGTCCCTCACCGTCGCGCTCTATGAGCTCGACCACGCGTATGCTCTGTTCGTAGTGCCTGAACCCCTCGGGATATATCGCGTTTAAGGCGCGCTCTCCGGCGTGTCCGAAGGGCGTATGGCCAAGGTCATGCCCGAGGGCTATGGCTTCGGTCAGGTCTTCGTTCAGGCGGAGGGCCTTTGCTATGGTACGCGCTATCTGGGCAACCTCGAGTGTGTGGGTAAGGCGTGTCCTGTAATGGTCGCCTTCCGGCTCAAGGAATACCTGCGTCTTGCCCTTCAGACGCCTGAAGGCCTTAGAATGCAGTATCCTGTCGCGATCGCGCTGGTAAACCGGCCTTAAATCGCACGGCTCCTCGTACCTGTCGCGTCCCTTCGAAGCATCGCTGAATGCCGCATAGGGTGAAAAAACAAGATGTTCTCTGTGCTCGATCTTTTCGCGTATATTCACTGTTTGCCCCCTTTGTTCAGAATACCTTTTCCCGGTCACGGCACCTGCCGCCCCGATAATTCCCATCAATACATAAGTTACGGAACACCTTCCGGAATTCCTGCATAAATTTTCAGATATGACCGATTTTTTTCGAATTTTTAATTTTTTCCGTAATTTGCGGGTGAGTCAGTGGGGTCGTTTCTCGGTGACTCATTTTGAGTCACCGAGAAACGACCCCACTGACTCATTTATTACTCGTACTGCGGAAGATACTTCTTTGTTGCTGCGACCATGTCGTCCGCAAGCTTCATCGAGGAAGCATCCGAGATCCTTCCGTGAATGAGCCTGTCATACTTGAATGCGTCGTAAAGCAGCTTCCTGTCGCCGTTGAGCGCAGCCTGCATTGTTCTTTCGTGATTTTCGACGTGCGGCATGACAAGAGCTTTGATCTTGTCGTCAAGCGCCCCCGCGTAAACAGGACGTACGGAATTCCTTGCGAAGAACGCATTTGTCTCGACAACAGCTGATTCCGGCAGATTTGATATCTGCTTTGCATAGTTTGGAAGGTTAACATTGCTTATAACATCACCGAGACCGCATATAGCACGGATGAGCGAAACGCCTTCCTCGCCGGTCTCCTTAAGCGTAAGTGGCTTCCCTGCCTCAAGCTCACGGCTTTTCCTGAGCCTGTTCTCAAGATCCTTCTTCCTCCATGAGACCGGAGTCAGGCCAAACCCCCATGACTTTACCGTTTCAGGATCCTTTAAGTAAATGTCTCCCGGCATGAACTCAACAAGGTGTCTGTCGCCTGCAGCGGCGATATTGCCGTATTTCATGAAAAGATCGAACTTTACGCGGTTAAGGCACTCGAAGGTGTTTCCCTCGTCAAAGCTGCCTGCTCCCGAGAAAAATCCTTCTTCAAAGTGTTCCTCGATGAACTTTCTGTAAACCGGGAACAGATCGATCCCTTTGTACGAAGCAGCGTCAAACCAGGTAAAATGATTGATCCCGAGAACGTTGATCTTTATGTCGTGGAAGTTATCCGTCTTTGCGACACCGGAGCGGTTCATTATCCCCATCAGTACCTTCTGTGTCCCGAAAACCTCATGACAGCAGCCGAAGGCTTTTATCTTCGGGAAAACGTGGTAAAGTGTCTTTACGCAGACGGACATGGGATTTGTGTAATTGATGACCCATGCTTCGGGGCTGTATTTCTCTATTGCTTTTGCGATCTCGACATACATGGGGATGGTACGCTGCGCACGCATTATGCCGCCCGGGCCGGCTGTGTCGCCTACGGACTGGTATATGCCAAGGCGTTCCGGCATATGCACGTCCGCCTCCATCTCGTCAAAAGTGCCGGGAAGTATGGAAATAACAACAAAATCCGCATCTGTAAGAGCAGTTTCTAAGGACTCGTAAACCTTGTAATCCCACTTTCCGACTGCGTCTTTATTGTTTTTCAGCGCATTTCCGATGGTCTCGTTAGCCTTTGCGGCATTTATGTCTATGTCATAAAGCGCGACCTCGCCGGACAGGTCGGGGCATTTTGCAAGGTCTGTCATCAGAGTCCATGCCCAGCCGCGCGAACCGCCGCCGATATAGGTCAGCTTGATGTCTGTCATTTTTCCGTCTTTGTAGTTCATATTTCCTCCTAAACATGCATTTATTCGAATTTATGAGAAGTCGCGCAAAGGCGTTTTCGCTTTTGCATTTTTATTCCGTTTGTGCATCCAGCAGATAAACGGTTCCGCCGCTTACCCTGAATTTTATCTCCGCTCCCGCAAAAGAAAAACCGTAAACTCTCTCGGGATCATCCTGATAATGAGGTCTTGGATCCTGTGCAAGAATACCCGTTAAAGCCTCATATTTTTCTTGGTTAAATTTAGATTTAATTTTCTTTTCAAGCTCCGCAGGCACTTCCACCTTAAGCCTGTACTCTGTATTTTTTGCAGTAAAGCCCGCAGCCGCATCGGGCCGGCAATCGGCATACGGTATATAGGGCTTTATATCATACACAGGTGTTCCGTCCATCATGTCAGCCCCGCCAAGCACAAGAACGCTCCCAAGTTCAGGGTCTTTTTTTATCTCAACGAGCCTTACACACGAAAGTCCGATGGGATTCGGCCTGAACGGAGAACGTGTCGCAAATACTCCGAGTCTCTCGTTCCCACCGAGGCGCGGAGGCCGGACCGTAGGAGACCATGAGTCCCTATGAGCCTCCGAGAAGTCCCATATCACCCAAATGTGCGAAAACTCTTCAAGACCTCTTAAGGCATTCTCATCCCGGTACTCCGGTTCAAAGACAAGAACGGAGCGCAGTTCTTCCACAAGTCCGGATTGCCTTGGAATCCCGAACTTGCTGTCAAAGTCGCTCCTTATATGCCCTATTGCCTTGAAATTCCGCTCTTCTTCCACGCATTTCCCTCACATTTTGGTTATCATATTATTTTACCAAAAATACCCCCAAAAATCAATAATTTTATTTCTGACACAATTATTTCTGACACAATTATTTCGCAGGGACAGGTTCAAAAATACACGAAGTTTCTATTGCGTTTCTGAAGATTTTAGGGTAAGATATTGCTTGGTACAGCGAAATCGTTTTCGTAACTTTTCGCCCATTCCCCCACCCCTTGAAAATCAAATCATCAGAGAAGGAGTTATCTATGAACTACGGTCATTTTGACGAGAAAAACAGGGAATATGTTATAACCAGACCCGATACCCCATCAGCATGGGCTAATTACCTCGGTTCTCCCGAGTACGGTGCCATCATCTCAAACAATGCGGGTGGTTACAGCTTTGTAAAATCCGGCGCAAACGGACGTATAATCCGTTACAGGTTCAACAGCGTTGCACTCGACCAGCCCGGACGCTATATCTATCTTCGCGACAAAGACCTTTCCGCACCCGGTGCGTCAGAATACTGGTCTGCATCCTGGGCCCCCGTGTGCAAGCCTCTTGACAGCTACAAATCCGAGTGCCGCCACGGTACCGCTTATACCGTTATCTCCTCAGAATACAGGGGCATTGGTGCAAAGACTACCTACTATGTGCCTCTCGGAGCCACTCACGAAGTTTGGCACCTTGAGCTCACCAACAACAGTGACAGACCGAGAAACCTTGCCGTTACCGGCTACTGCGAATTCGTAAACGACAACAATTACGAACAGGACCAGGTTAACCTGCAGTATACCCTGTTCATCGCACATACCTACTTCAAGGATAAATTCATCCTCCAGAAGCAGAACGAGAACTTCCATAACCCCAACAACGAGCGTTTCCTCGGGCTTGCGCGCCAGAAGGTTACCGCTTACTGCGGAGACCGCGACAAATTTGTCGGCCCCTACAGAAGCTACGCTAACCCCGTAGGCATCGAAGAAGGCTTAAAGGGCGACTTAAACTACTGTGATAACTCCTGCGGTGCCCTTGAGACCTCCATCACTCTTGCTCCCGGCGAAACAAAGGTATTTACCTATGTTTTAGCCCAGAAGCCCGAAAAAGAGGCCGCTGCCCTTATCGAACGCTATGAAACCGAAGGCGTGGTTGAAAAAGAGCTTGCAGAGCTGAAGAATTACTGGCACTCCAAGCTTGACACCCTCCAGGTTCACACACCGGACGACAACTTCAACAACATGGTAAATGTCTGGAACGCATACAACTGCTTCATCACCTTCACCTGGTCAAGAGCCGCTTCCTTCCAGTACTGCGGTCTAAGAAACGGCTTCGGTTACCGTGATACCGTGCAGGATATCCAGGGTATAATCCACCTTGCTCCCGAAATGGCAGCAGACCAGATCCGTTTCATGCTCTCCGCACAGGTAACAAACGGTGCAGGCCTTCCCCTTGTTAAGTACACACACAAGGCAGGTCAGGAGAACACCCCGGACGATCCCGAATACGTAAAAGAGACAGGACACCCGAGCTACCGCGCAGATGACGCTCTCTGGCTGTTCCCGACGGTTTACAAATACATCTCCGAATCCGGAAACATCGCATTCCTGGACGAAGAGATCTTCTACGCGAACAACGGCGAAAAGGGCACTGTTTATGACCATTTGAAGAGAGCGATCAGCTTCTCCATGAACAACCTCGGCAACCACGGAATGCCCGCCGGACTCCATGCAGACTGGAACGACTGCTTAAGACTTGGCAAGAAGGGTGAATCCACCTTCGTAGCATTCCAGCTGGTTTACGCTATCAAGATCTTAAAGAAATACGCTGAAATAAAGAACGATGCCGAATACATCAAGTACCTTGACGAGATCGCAGCTAAGCTCGACACCATCCTTGCCGACTGCTGGAACGAGGACCGCTGGATCCGCGGCTACAAGGAAGACGGCGTGGTTATCGGCAAGAGGACCGATCCCGAAGCTTCCATGTGGCTCAACCCCCAGTCCTGGTCCGTTATCGCGGGCTTTGGCACAAAGGAACAGCAGGAAACCGCAATGGAGAGCGTTCACCGCGAGCTCAACACTCCTTACGGTGCAATGGTTATGTATCCCGCTTACGAGAACCACGGTTTCAACGGCGCTCTCATGACCTGCTTCAACAAGGGTGTTAAGGAAAATGCCGGCATCTTCTCACAGCCCCAGGGCTGGCTGATCCTTGCGGAATCCAAGCTCGGGCACGGCAACAGGGCATTCGAGTACTGGACAGAGGCAGCTCCCGCAACCTACAATGACAAAGCAGAGCACCGCGCTCTTGAGCCCTACGTTTACGGCCAGTTCGTTGAGGCAAAGGACAGCCCGTTTGCAGGTCGCGCACACGTGCACTGGCTGACCGGAACTGCTTCCACCGTGATGGTAGGTACCGTTGAAGGTATCCTTGGTATCAACCCGGAGGCAGAAGGCCTTGTGATCGATCCTTCGATCCCTTCCGCATGGAAAGAATATACCATGGATAAGACCTTCCGCGGCAAGAAGCTCCATGTTACCGTAAAGAATCCGAACGGCAGCGAGCACGGCGTAAAGGCAGTTACCGTAAACGGCGAAAAGATCGAAGGGATCCTCATTAAGGACAGCATCCTTAAGGCTGAGAATACGATCGTGATCGAGCTTTAATATATTCGATAGCATTTATTAAAGCGATACTTCTTGAGGAGCATAGCGAGTCAAGAAGGGAGTCCTGAAAAATTACAAGCAGCCCGGTGAATCCTCACCGGGCTGTTCATATCTATGACCATGCTTTATTTTCCAAGATTTATCCAAAATGCCGGGCGCACGCATCCCTGTTCAGCTAAGACGTTGTATCCGATAACATTTATAACACCGTCCCAGTACACATTTGCGGAATAATTTCCCCTGCTGCCTACTGTACGCAGCCACCACCAGCAATTACCTTTCTCGTCCTTAAAGGGGCCATGCGCATTGCAGTATTCAGTTCCCCTGCATATTCTTGCTTCGTTTGAAGAGAAGTAGGTGTTTGCTTCCTTGATACTCAGCAGGAACACCTTATCTACCGTATCATCGCCAAAATTCGAGCCATAGCTGGGATTCCCGTCTGCAGTAACATTAGAATTGAGTATCATTTCCTGATGATGTGGTCCAAATGCCTCGTTAATGAATGTTTCGTTAAGCCATTTACGGAGAGTACATCCTTCCCATTTTACTTCTGTTTTTGTCGTATAATATTCGTCAAATTGCAAACTATCCAGCGCATACCGGCTGATAACAAGCGCCTTATTTTCTTGTGAGTTTATGTAAAGTACTATCCACTCTATTTCTTCTTTACCGTTGGTTGCGTCATTGTCCTGCTCGTAATAGCCGAATTTGATCACAGAGTTTACGGTTATGTCTTTCAAGCTTGCCTTCTGCTCTTCAAACAGGCATTCATCGGCCTTGTCGGCACTGTCTTTATAATCCAGCAAAATAAACGCCATATATGCTTCCTCGTACTTCCCTGCCTTGAGAAGCTCGAGCGCCGCTTCGTATTTGGCATCGAGGATACCCGCCTCGCACTTTTCTATCTGCTCTTCACTGTCCTTATACCCGTTCAGAGCCTTAAATGCTTCGATCGCCTCATCGTACTTTCCGGTCTTGTACAGTTCGAGTGCTGCTTCGTATTTCGCATCGATGATACCCGTTTCGCATTTTTCGATCTGCTCTTTACTGTCCTTGTAGCCGTTCAAAGCCTTAAACGCTGCGATCGCCTCATCGTACTTTCCGGTCTTGTAAAGCTCGAGCGCTGCTTCGTATTTCGCATCGAGGATACCCGTCTCGCACTTTTCGATCTGCTCTTTACTGTCCTTATAGCCGTTCAGAGCCTTAAATGCTTCGATCGCCTCGTCGAACTGTCCGGTCTTGTAAAGCTCGAGCGCTGCTTCGTATTTCGCATCGAGGATACCCGTTTCGCATTTTTCGATCTGCTCTTTACTGTCCTTGTAGCCGTTCAAAGCCTTAAATGCTTCGATCGCCTCGTCGAA
>JAEEGQ010000143.1 GCA_016280395.1 Lachnospiraceae bacterium
CGGTAACTCCACCAACCCCACAAGATTCCAGCATCCCGTTGCAGGTACCTACAAGAAGGAACGCCTCGAAGCAGGCAAGAAGTATTTCTCAGTTGCATCGGGCGGCGGCACAGGCCGTACACTTCATCCCGATAACATGGCAGCAGGTCCCGCTTCCTACGGTATGACAGATACAATGGGCCGTATGCACAGCGACGCTCAGTTTGCAGGTTCTTCTTCAGTTCCCGCACATGTTGAGATGATGGGTCTTATCGGCGCAGGCAACAACCCCATGGTTGGTATGACCGTTTCCACCGCAGTTTCCATCGAAGAAGCTGCAAAGGCAGGAAAGTTCTGATAAAACAGGATACATTAAAAGGCGGCATCTTAAGGTGCCGCCTTTTTTTGCTTTAAGATAAGAGTCATGATGAGAGTCCCAAGACACACACCCGCAAGATCCACCCACATGTCCCGGATCTCACCGGAGCGTCCTTCCACGAAAAGCTGGATGGTTTCATCCATAAATGCCGCGAAGAGGCCGGCCAGAATGGTGTTCATCGCAAACTTGAAGCCGGGCTTAACAAAGGTAGAAAGTGCAATGGCGATAAATACCGCAAGTATGGCAAATTCCGTGAAGTGCGCAGCTTTTCGCACAAAGAATTCTGCCTGCTCCGCGTTCTTGATGAAGGGAAGGAGCTTTATCAGGATCTGTGTTACGAAGTTGCTCTCGCCGCCGGAAACATCGGAGGGCATTAAGCTGTGGCCCCAGATGACAATGAGCCAAAGGAATGGAAGGAGCCTTTTGATAACTGTTTTTTTATTCATGATAATCTCCATGCAGCGGCTGAACCGGCAGCTGATGATCCGGTTTGTGCTGATAGTTTATTTCTCCGTAGAAATGCTGTATTCCCCGTCACCCTTACTTGTTACGGTGATGTTTCCGTTGACGGAAGAACGGTAGCAAGTGATGCCGTCGCTTTTCAAGGATACCAGCAGATCGCTGCTTGCGGGCTCGCCGGTACTGTCTGTTATAACGGCGATGCGGGGCTCTGTTGCTTCAAGGAGGTCTTCCGTGTTCTTTTCGAGCGAACCGTGGTGGGGAAGCTTTAAAACATCACATTTGCCGGTATGGGCTTTTAAGAAAGCCTTGATGCCGGCTTTTTCTATGTCTCCAGCAAAGAGATAAGAGTCTTCAAGGTAAGTTACTGCGATCACAAGAGAGCAGTCGTTGTCGTTCCCCTCTTTGCCGTCTTCTCCGGCCTTGTATCCGACATTTGATGCAAAAACGGTGTAATTAATGTCTTCAAGGGCAAAAGAAAGATCTGAGGTGATCATTTGCGCGGGAATGCCATTTTTAGCAATGACATCCATCAGGCTGCTGTAAAACTTGCTCTCACCCTCGTAGCCGGGAAGAAGGATCTTCTTTATTTCGAGATTCTCTGCAAGATAAGCCGCACCGCCCACATGGTCTTTGTCATAATGGGTGATGATCATACAGTCGAGGGCCTCGATGCCATGCTCCTGCAGATAGTACAGTACGGTCGTTGAGGTCGCGTCGTATCCCGTATCGATAAGAACTGCGGAATTGCCCTTTTGTATCAATATGCAGTCACCTTTTCCTACGTCGATAAATGTGACTTTTAAGCTGTTTTCGTTAGGCGCGGGTACTGTTTCCGCGCAGGCCGGCAGGTAAAACAAAACTATCGTTATCAGAAAAAGCGCAATGAGCCGTAAGGGCAGGCGCTTTCCTTTTTTTGTGCTACGGACCGGTGAAGAGACATTCTGATTCATTATTTGCTGTTTTCCTCGTATCTTGAGATGATCTTTCCTGCAAGAGACGGCGCCGCGAGATAACCTGCGGAATTGAGGCTTTCTGCGGTCGAAAGGACGGCGTCTTTAAAGTTTTCACTCATTTCATCATAGATATCCGCTATGAAGCCGCGTCCCATGCCAAGTCTCTTTGCTTCGGCAAGAAAATCGTTCTTGCCTATGCTGTTGATATTGGTCTTCCCGTTGATGGCGATAGACATCTCCTCGGTTCCGGAAGAGTAAACAAGGGTACTTACAATATCGTAAGCCGGTGCAAGGCGGATCGATTTCATGTCCTCACTGTACAGTAAAGATATGTTTTTTATGTGATTGTCGGTATTTCCGACAAAATAGTTGAAGATACAGAGGCGCCAGAGCTCAAGCGCGTCCGCCATGGGGTTCGCGGAGTACGAGAGGATGCATCGGAATATCTTCTGAAGATAGTCCTGGCCGGGTCTTTCGTACTTGTCGGCTGCAGAAATGCCGAGGGCCTGGGCGAAATCCTCCTGGTGGAGACGACGGGGGATGGGAAGGCCGGCAACGGTATCCGCGCTGCTTTCCGGGAAGATCCTGTCGTAGCGCTTGGTCGCAAAGAGGACGGAGCCGTCAGGTAAAGGATCTAAGGTATTGCCGCCTTTAAGCTCGCCTGTTTCCGCAGTGTTAAGGATAAAACTCGGCGGAACCGTGATACCGAGGCGCTCAGCGGTCTGCATGCAAAGCTGCTCGTTTGCGACGATATTGTCAAGACGGATATGGCTCTGCTTTACGATATGCGTACTTGGTGCGTCGCCCACCGGCTGATACCAGGTATTCGTGGGAGCATCATAGTAAAGACCGGCTTTCCCGGAGGCTCCTGTGAGCGAGAGATGCGACTTTACGACAAGTTCCACTGAGCGTGTTGCTCCTTCCGCGGCAAGAGCGCGTACTTCGTCTGCAGCAAGCCTTCTGTAGCCCGCAGGCTGATCCTCACGGGTTTCATCAACGATCTTTATGGCGCCGATGCATTCGCCGCCAAGTTCCCGGAGAATAGCTATATAGTCGGAAGAGTCCGCATGAAGGGTCTTTGCGATAAAACGGCGCGTAAAGCCTTCCGGAAGCAGACCTTCAAAAAAGTTGCCCGTTGCTTCCGGTGTAAACTTGTGTACATTCTTTGGAAAACTCATTGAAACGGGGCGAAGCTCCGGGCTTTCCGCATATGCTTCGTTATAGGAGAAAACGGCATCCTTATATGTGTTGCCGGTAATTATGCCGGCATCGACAAACTTGCCGTTGATCTCTATCTGTACTTTTAATTCAAATGGCATGATCGTTCCTTTACTTATCCTCTTGCTTCGACAGAAAGGTCAAGAGCGAGGAGATTGACAACTTTAAGGGTCTTTTCAAGTTCTGCGGTGGGTTTTCCGTTTTCGAGCTCGGAAAGGAAGCTTACGCTCAATCCGGTAAAATCGGCAATGTACTGCTGCGTAAAGCCAAGCTGTTTGCGGCGCATGCGTATGGCACCGCCAAGAGATTTGGAATCGGATATCTTCATGTGGTCCTCCGAAAGAATAATTTAAGAAGATTTAACGTGTTTTGCCAAACGGCTAAAAACCCCTTTTAAAAGGCCGGTTTTAGCCGAACGGCTAAATGATCACAGATTTATTATAATTTAGCCGAACGGCGAAGTCAAGCGTATATTGGCCGTTTTTTGCGATTTTGAATATTTTTTTAAAAAAACTGTTGACATCAAACTGTAATAGGTGTATATATAACACATAAACAGTTATGCGACACATCCGATGAATCAAAAATATCCGGAACATGCCAAAACACTGACAAAACCGATATTTATACCGAAAGGAGCTGATATTTTGATAATATCTCAATACAGTGGGATCCCAATATATAAACAGATAGCAGATGCCTTTAAGACAGACATCCTTGCGGGAAAGTACAAACAGGGAGAGTACCTGCCGTCCATAAGAGAGCTGGCAAAAGACTTGCGGATCAGCGTCATAACAACTATGAAAGCATATGAACAGCTTGAACTTGAAGGCCTTGTGACCGCAGCCCAGGGAAAAGGGTTCTATGTGAACGCGCAGGACAGTGAGATGCTTAAGGAACAGCACCTGAGAAAAGTTGAAGATTCTCTGGCTGCAGCCATAGATGCAGCCAAGGTTGCGGGTATGAGCAACGAAGAACTTGTAATGACACTTAAAACTTTGCTGAACATCATTGAATAAAGGAGAACGGACATGAACTTTGACACAGTTATCGAGGCAAAAAACATAGTTAAGAAATACAAAAACTTTATTCTCAATGTACCGGAATTCCGGCTTCCGAAGGGCTTTGCCACAGCTCTTATCGGCGAAAACGGCGCCGGAAAAACAACATTCTTAAACTGCCTTGCGGGCATCAGGCGTGATTTTACCGGAGAGCTGAGGTTCTTCAACACCTTCGACCGTACAGCGGTTGACACGGATCCCGAAGTTAAAGAACGCATCGGCTACACCGGTACTGACAATTACTATCTCCCCAACTGGACTTTGGGTCAGGTGGACGAGCTTTCGGGGCTTTTATTCGAGAAATACAACAGCGAGAAGTTTAAAGCTTACTGCAAAGAACTTGCTGTTTTTGGCGCGGGCCCTTTTGAAAAGGGCAAAAAGATAAACTCTTTCTCGGACGGAACAAAGACAAAGCTCATGCTTGCAGGTGTTCTCGCACGCGAAACGGATGTATTGATCCTGGATGAGCCTGCCTCGCCTCTCGATCCTCTTATGCGTGAAAAGCTGTGTGAGCTTATCCGCGACTATCTTAACAGAGGCGAAGGGAAGAGTGTATTTTTCTCCACCCATAATATTTCGGATATGGAAAATGTTACGGATTACGCTGTGATCATGGAGCAGGGGCGTATTGTCGAGCAGGGATTTGTGGATGAACTCAAGGAAAAGTACATTTATATCAAGGGCGAGCCTTCGGAAGCCGATACTGCAGCACCTTATATGTACACAATGAGCAGGTCAGGATACGGGTTTGAGGGTATCTGTCTTGCAGAAAACCTTGACAGGCTGGCAGGACTTAAAGTACAGACCGAAACCCCGTCACTTTTTAAGATAAGTGTAGCGGTAATGCGTAAGAATTCGCTGATAAAATAACAGGCTTATGACAGCTTGGCGGTCTTTCGCAGGTAAAGCCCGGACGGACCGCAGGAGGACAGATATATGAAAAAAGGTTTTTTGGCAGAACTAAAGGCTTTTACGCCATGGTATATGCTTCCGATCAGGATAATCCAGAGCATAGCATTGTTTCTTGTTGGAATCTACCTGTATAGTTTCGTTGGCAGGCACGCGGTGATGTTTTTTCCGCCGCTCGTGATCTTTTCGGATTCAATGCTTGATTATCTGGCATTTGCCGGAATAAGCATGAGACGGCAGAAGAGCATGGAATGGATCAAGTCTTCCGTTGCAGGAAGAAAAGTGGCGATGGGCGCTTTAATGCAGGACAGCCTGTTCCGCATAGTTTCAACGGCCGCCGGATCGTTTGGGATAATGATCGGCTCGCTGGCTATCGCATCGGAGGAATACACACCGTTTGTATCATTTGCGCCGCTGGTTTTTATCCCCTTCACTTATTTCATCTCGAACATCTCGCTGCTGATATCACATCGCGTGGGCGGGACCGTTTCGGTACAGATGCTTCTCGGGTATGCGCTTATGGTCGTTGGAGAGATCATCTGCGTATTCATGGGAATGTTCCTGTTTGCAGATGATAATATGGGCTTTATCAAGGGAGTAGTGCTCATTGCAATATGGGCAGTTATAGCGTTCTTCACAGCAAAGCTGCTTCTGCGTGATGCTGAAAAAGGCTATGAGAGCGGATTTTTTGATAACGAAGGTTTTAAGATCGTGACGGCTGAAAAGCCGGCAATTTCCGGGAAGGGAGAATAAGAGATGAAAGATATATTAAACAGCTTCAAACTTGTGAAATACAGTCTTCAGTTCAAAACATCGCTTGTTGCGGGCCTGATCTTTTTCTTTGTAGGGCTGTTATTTGAACTTACCGGCTCGCAGATGAGCAATCTGACAGGCCTTTACCTTGGTGTTGGCGCAACTTTTCTGGCAAACCTGTTTCTCCTGACACAAGTGCCCGGGATCACAAGGGCGTCAAGATTAAGCTATATCACCTGCACAAAGGCGTCGGCCATAGCATTGTTCATTTATTCGATGATCGCTTTTACCCTGTTTGTTACGATCAGGCTCAATATTTCAATGCCGAGAATACTGCAAAACAAGGACATTCCTTACTTCATGCAGGCTGAGTCCATGTACATGGATATCTTAAAAAGCGCGCTTTTCCTTGCGATCCTTATGATCTACACCGCGATTTCTTTCAGACGCTATATAGCAAGCCTTGTGCTGATAATTATCGGCCTGCTTGTATATCTGTATATCAACCGTATCAGACCCGTTGCGGAGTTTGAAGTATCACTCTGCAGGGATATGCAGGCGTTCGCGGGCGACAGATTCGTTTCGATGCTGCTTGCTATAAGCTATGCGCTCTTGCTCGTTGGCGTGATCGCATTTTGGCTTATCAACAAAATGCTCTTCAAATACGAGATCGAGCCCATAGTTTACAGAAATGCGATGAAACGCGCATACGCAAACAGGTAACCCTGGATAAGCCGCGTCAAAACATGATCTACAGCTTCGCGCCACAATTTGAGCAGAATTTCGGCGTGCCGTCAATGGGATAACCGCACTCGGGGCAGAACTTTTTGCCTTGCTGTGCGGTTTCCTGCTGTTTTTGCGACTCTTGCAGGTTGTCTTTTGCGGGTTGTATGGTTTTGAAGATGTCAGGAGCGGTGGCCATGGCTATGGGCCCGTGGTTGAAAGGAAAAGGCTGTCCGCCGACCATAGGGGTCATGACACTGTGCCCGCCGCCCTTTGCACTTTCCGGGATCTCTATCTTGTTAAGCATATCTTTCCTTGCAAAGACCGAGATCGGAGTTGAAAAATCGCAGACCATCCGGTGTGCGCGGATATGGTCAGGGTGCAGCTCAACACAGTTGAAACCCGGGAAATTGTTGTCAGTAAGGTCAAACGGGACAATATGCAGGTCAGTGTCGTAAGAACGGTTTTTATAGCGGATAACATGGAACTTGCCGCTTCCGTGCCAGGTGATGGTGTTGCCATCGATAACCAGCGCTTCGCCTGCGCCGTTCGGTGTCCAGCGGTACCACTCGCCTTGAATCTGCGGGATATATTCGTCATCGAGGATCTCGATGTGGTCAAACGGGCCGTGATCTACCTTCTTCAAGGTATAGTCCGTGTGATCGTCGTTGTATGTGAAGCTCCAGGTCATATGGAGTTCGCCGTTTTCATAGTAAACATTGTCCATCATGCTCATCACTTCGCCGTAAAGGTTTGTGGAATAGGTAGTGCAGGCGAGGGTGATGGGCGTTTTTTTGCCGCTTTCGAGCAGGTCCGCATCATACGAGATAGTAGTCTCTAAGTCGATCTTTCGCATGTAATTGCGGAGCGTTATCTTGTCATCGCGTATCTCTGCGTATACGTGGTAGCCTTCTTCCCAGAAACCGTTGAGTTTATCTGAATAATTCATTGTGATGCCTGCCTTTCGAACTTTGTTTTCTGATTTTATCTTATATATCCGTTCTGAAGATGTCAACGAGAATAAAACTTGCAGGGAATATTCTTTGTTACTCAAAAACGAGGGAGGGCGCGCCCGTAAACGGCGGAAGCTAAGGCGCGAGCAGTTGCTTTTCTGCTTTACTTTTTCTATGAAAAATGATAAAACAATATCATACGGATTATTATTCGGGGGATTACATCTATGAAGAAAAACAGAATGAAAATTACGTTGTTTCTGAGTCTGCTTCTTATAGCATCGCTCTTGCTTTTGGCCTGCGGCGACATTGAAGCGAGAAACAATTCAGATGACAACGGGAAAAACAAGACAACACAGGGCGCAAAAGCTACCAATGCGCCAAACGACGATAATAACAACAAAATCAAGGATCCTTTCAGCAACAACACGCCTTCGGACCCTACACCCACAGAGGCCGGAAAAGACGATCCCACACCGACGGAACCTCCGAAAGATTCGGATTTCCAGGATCCCGAGGACAACAAAAAGGAATATTCCACAGCCAACAGTATTTGGCGCGTTTACAGGATGGTTGACGGTTATGACGACATGGAGCGGTTCCTGTATCTTGATATCAACTTTGACAAAGGTTATGTTCAGTTCCATCATTCTTATGATGGTCCAAACACATATTCATCAACAAAGTGGCCTATTAAGGATGGCATTATGTATGTTCAGACATTTGACGGTGGTGGAGAGCCCGGAGTAGGAGAGGTATATCTGCAATACTCAAAGAACCGCATAAGACTTTACTATGTAGATGAAAAAGGCAATGTGGACTATGAGAGCTACAGTGAATTCCGCCTTGAAAGTGAAGATGTTATAAAGAGATGACAGGTAAGCTTCAGAAAACGAAGTGGGGTTTATACTGCTTCTGTCAGTATCCATCGAAGTTCCCGCCGTGCATAAACGGCGTGACATAAAAAACGGAGGTATTTTGTAATGGCAAACAGAATCGTACTTAACACAGTGTCGTACCACGGCCAGGGCGCGATAAAAGAGATCGTTCCCGAGATCGAAAGAGGCGGCTACAAGCACATCTTTGTGGCTACAGACCCGGATCTCATCAAGTTCGGTGTAGCAGGCAAGGTTACCAAGCTCCTTGACGAGGCAAACATCGCTTACACGGTTTACAGCGATATCAAGCCCAATCCCACCATCGAGAACGTACAGAACGGCGTAAAGGCATTCAAGGATTGCGGCGCTGACGCTATCGTTGCCATCGGCGGCGGCTCTTCAATGGACACCGCAAAGGCTATCGGCGTTATCATCACAAACCCCGAATTTGCAGACGTTAGAAGTCTTGAAGGCGTTGCACCCACAAAGAACCATGCGGTTCCCACCATCGCTGTTCCGACAACAGCCGGCACCGCTGCAGAGGTTACAATTAACTATGTTATCACCGATGTTGAGAAGAAGAGAAAGTTCGTATGCGTTGACACAAACGATATTCCCGCTGTCGCCGTTATCGATCCCGATATGATGTCTTCGATGCCTAAGGGCCTTACCGCTTCAACAGGTATGGATGCCCTCACACATGCTATTGAAGGCTACACCACCCGCGCTGCATGGGAGATCACCGACATGTTCCATCTTGAAGCTATCAGGCTTATCTCCGAAAACCTCCGCGGTGCAGTAAACAACGAGCCTAAGGGACGCGAGGGCATGGCTATGGCACAGTACATCGCAGGAATGGGCTTCTCGAATGTAGGCCTTGGTATCGATCATGCAATGGCACACACCCTTTCTGCTTACTACGACACACCGCACGGCGTTGCCTGCGCTATGTTCCTGCCTATCGTTCTTGAATTCAACCGCGACGCATGCGGCGAAAGATATCGCGAGATCGCACGCGCCATGGGCGTTAAGGGCGTTGACGACATGACTCCCGAGCAGTACAAGGATGCGGCTATCAATGCTGTCCGCCAGCTTTCAGTTGATGTAGGCATTCCTACAAAGAACGAGAAGATCCGTGAGGAAGACCTTGACCAGCTTGCAAAGGACGCTCTTGCCGATGCATGCTATCCCGGTAACCCTCGAGAGGCTACGCACGAAGAAGTTGTTGCGATGTTTAGAAAACTGATGTAATATGGCTGTTGCGAAAACAGACCGGGGAGGCCGGTCTGACGGACAGCCGTGATCATTAAGACGATCGGACACTGCCGCTTCCCTGCGGCAGTGTCGTTTTGCTTAAATTTTTGGGGGCGGCTTATAAGCCCAAAAAGAGGGTATATGAAAACTATCAAAGGCGAAGCAAAACTGACATTTACCGAGGCAACAAGCATCATAGTCGGACACGGCGTCGGTTCCGGCATCCTTTCGGTGCCGTACCTCGCAAGCCGCAATTCCTGGCGGGATATCCTGTGGCTTATCGTTGTCTGCTACTGTATCAACCTTATAATGCACCTGATGATAGCGGAGTTAAGCTATAACAACAACGGTGCCCAGTTTATCAAGTGCATAGAGGCAGAATTGTTCAAAGGCCGCGTGAAGCAGATAGTGACATGGGTGGCTTTCGCTTTCCTCGGACTTTCCGTTATTGCGAACGTAGTAGGCTTTATAACGGGCGGAGGCGCAGTGCTTACAGCATGGCTCGGGCTTCCGGGCTGGGCAGCCATGCTCATCTATTACGCGGTTGCTGCGACGGTCGTGCTGTTTGGCATGAAGCTTGTGGGAATATGCGAGAAGATCTCGGTGTTTGCCATGGTTGCAGTTATGGCCGTGCTCTTTGTGGCGACCCTTATAAACGAGCATACGGGCTTTGCAAACAAGTTCGTTGCGCCGTCAAATCTCGTGGCGCTTTACAGCATGATCGCATTTTCGCTATCTGCGGTAATGAGCGTGCCCCAGGTAGTAAAAGGGCTTGAAGGTGACACAAAGAAGATCCGGGCTTCGATCGCCTGCGGAACAGGTATCAATGTGGGACTTATCCTCCTGATCACTTTTATGACGCTGTTTGCCTGTGGAAGTGAGGTAACCGGCAACGGAGCCCTTGTGGACCTTTCCGGCAAGCTTGGCGGATGGGTAGGCGTTATCGGGTTTATTTTCTCGCTGTTGGCGCTGTCCACGTCGTTTTGGGCGAATACCCTGAACCTTAGGGATATAATAAACGAACAGACAAAGTGGGGCACAAGGGCAAGCTACCTTGTTTCGTCCCTTCCGTGCCTTGCGATAGCGCTGCTCGGGTTTTCGAATTTTGTCGGGTTTACGCGTATCGCGAGTGTTATACAGGTGCTCACGGGCATCGGGATAATATGTGCCTACCATAATTCAAGAAAACGAGCCTCAGGCTCCGAGATATGCGGCAGGTTCGGCGGTCTTGCGTTCCAGGTGATCGTCTGTGTAAGCTCGGTGCTTGCAACTGTCGGTGCGCTTGCAAAGGTACTGTGACGGGAAATTTGCCTAAAAACAGGAATTTTCCGCATTGCGGTTAGTATGATGGGGGAGCGAAAGACAGATTTAGAGGTAGTATCATGAAAACTGTTTGCTTTCAAAAAATGTCCGAAAACAGGACTGCAAAGGATATCCTGATAAATATTTTTATTGCGACCGTTGCCCTGTTTTTCAATGGTTTCGGGATATATCTGACCATGCAGGCAAATATCGGCGCTGCACCCTGGGATGTGTTCAACCTTGGGTTTTCAAAGACACTCGGGATTCTGTATGGGACAGCATCCATCATGGTCGCACTTACGATCCTGGTTATCGACATACTTCTTAGAGAGCCTATCGGTATTGCAATGTTCATAGATGCCATTGTTGTGGGCAAATCGGTAGATTTCTTCAATTTCACGGGCCTTGTCCCGAAGGCGGAAAACTACGGCACGGGCATATTGCTGCTGTTCCTTGGACTTATCGTGATAGGCTACACACAGCTGTTTTACATGAAGGCGTCCTTGGGATGCGGGCCCCGCGACACGCTGCTCGTGGGCTTGAAAAAGAGGATAAAGCGGGTACCCATCGGAGTTGTGAGCATCGGACTCCTTGGCACAGCAACTCTGATAGGCTGGCTCCTTGGCGGCCCTGTAGGTATCGGAACCATACTGTGTGCCCTGTTCCAGGGGCCCATAATGCAGGCGGCATTTATGTCGCTTTCCTTTGACGCAACAAAGATCAGCCACCAGAGCCTCCTCAAATCCTTTAAGGTGCTCGCACACTGCAAATAAAAGCATGTAAAAATGAATATTGCCCAAAGTCACGTTGCTTTTCATGACGTGACTTTTTTTGGCCGTAAGATAATCCTTGCCTTTATGACCGATAATGAATAGAATGTGAATTGAGAAGTAAAATCCGGGACGAAAAGACCCGAACATACTATGGAGCAGACTATCATGGCAAATCCGGGGATCCAGCAATTGCTCACGGTTGAGGGTGAGGAACTGTTAAACAGGATAAAAGGACAAGGAAAAGAAAACAGTGCAGCCACGGATAAAAATACCGTGGCCGGAACAGGTGCAGCCGCGGATGAAAAAACAGCGGCCGGAACAGGTTCGGCCGCAGACGGAAACACAGGCGCGGATGCCGTCACGGACGAATACAACGGTCCCACGGAAAGCGCAGGCGATTTCATTCCCTGGGATGTATACCCGCGCCCGCAGCTCCGGCGCGACTCTTATACATGCCTTAACGGAATGTGGAAGTTCAGGAGCTTAAACAACGACTGCGGGATACTTGTGCCGTTTTGTCCGGAAAGCCTGCTGTCAACTGTCGAAGGAGAGATAGAATACGGGGAAACGCTGCGTTACGAAAGGCAGTTCACGCTAGAGAAAAAGCCCGGCACCGGACGGATCATCCTCCATTTTGGCGCCGTGTCCCGCGAAGCCTGCGTGGTAGTGAACGGGATAGAAGTGTGCAGGAATAACAATGCTTACCTGCCGTTTTCGGTGGATATAACCGAGGCGGTGAAGAGCGGTGTAAATACCCTGTGTGTTGAGGTCGAAAACAACCTTTCGACAAAATACCCTTACGGAAAACAGAAGAAGGACCGCGGAGGCATGTGGTATACCCCGTGCAGCGGCATCTGGCAGACCGTATGGATGGAAACGGTACCGCAGATCTATATAAAATCACTTAAGATCGATGTTGACGATAAAGCAGCGGATATCGTGGTTAATCTTGAAGGCAACGCAGTAATGCCGGGAGAGATTATGACCGCGGAGACCTATGCGCTGAAACAAAAGGAATCTTCGGACAAAACCGTGCAAAAGGCCGGTGAGGGAACCGTTTCCGGAGATATTTATTTAACTTCGGACAGGGCATCAAAGCGCGATAGATCCGGCAAAACGGACGAGAACGGGAAGGCACGCGCAGGTGCCCTTAAGGCCCTTTGGAATTTCCTTTCCGGCAGCGGTAACGCCGAAGGCAAAGCAGGCGGTAAAAACAGGATGTACGCCGTTTGCGAAGGCAAAGAATACCCCGTCGTTGACGGAAAGATCCATATAGAGCCGGAAGAAAAGCATCTCTGGAGCCCTGAGGACCCGTATCTTTACAATGTCACGATCTATATGGGTGAGGATACGGTCGAGACCTACTTTGCCCTGCGAAAGCTTGAGATAAAGGAATTTGGCGGCATAAAGCGTCTTTGCCTTAACGGAAAGCCTTACTTTTTCAACGCGCTGCTCGACCAGGGATACTTCAGCGACGGTCTCTATACGCCGGCTGTCCCCGCGCTCTACGAACAGGACATCACGCGAATGAAGGCGCTTGGCTTTAATACTCTGCGCAAACACATAAAGGTCGAGCCGGAGCAGTTCTACTATGATTGCGACAGGCTTGGCATGGTAGTCTTCCAGGACATGGTCAACAACGGTGTCTATAATTACGTTCTTGACACGGTTTTCCCGAATTTCGGGCTTCGCGGGTTTGACCGGATAGAGAACGGCAGGCCGTCTGTCAGGAAGAATTTCAGGGAAGCCATGATAGCGACGGTAAAACACCTCTATAACCATCCCTGCATCTGCTACTGGACGGTGTTTAACGAGGGATGGGGCCAGTTTGATGCGGACGGCGCGTTCAAAGTGCTGAAAAAATACGACACATCGCGCTTTGCGGATGCAACGAGCGGCTGGTTCAAGCGCAAGGAGAGCGACGTGGAAAGCCTCCACATCTATTTCAAAAAGCTGTTTCTTGGCAGCGACAGGGAAAGGCCGCAGGTCATTTCGGAATTCGGCGGCTATGTCTATAAAAACAACGAGCACAGCTTCAACAAGCTCAACACTTACGGTTACAAGATTTATGCCACAAGGAGCGACTTTGTGGCCGGCCTTCGCAAGCTTTACGAAGAGGAACTTCTGCCGCTTGTAAAGCAGGGGCTTTGTGCGGCTGTCTATACCCAGGTCTCCGATGTTGAGGACGAGACCAACGGAATTCTTACCTATGACCGCAGGGTCAGCAAGGTGGAACCGGAGCAGTTTGCGGATATCGGCGCAAAGCTGCAGGCGGCAGTTGCTCCGGAAAACGGGGATTAAAGCTGCAGGCAGCAAAACTATGTGCCGGAGGCATGAGCTTTTTGAACAAAATACTGAAAGAACCTGACATGCCGTGACGCGGCTGTCAGACGAAAAGAGAAGCAGATATGCAGTACAGGATAATGATGGTAGAAGATGATGCGGGTATCGCTGAGGCAGTGAAGACACAGGCTGCCATGTGGCAGCTCGACACGCATATCATCAGTGATTACAGGAATGTCATGAAGGAGTTTGCGGAGATACGGCCGCATCTTGTGCTTCTTGACATATCCCTTCCTTTCATGAGCGGGTTCCACTGGTGCGGCGAGATCCGAAAGGTCTCTTCCGTACCTGTGATCTTTATCTCGTCCGCAGCCGACAACATGAATATAATAATGGCCATGAACCTTGGCGCCGACGATTTTATCTCAAAGCCTTTTGACCAGAATGTCCTCATGGCAAAGATCCAGGCGCTGCTGCGCCGTACATACGATTACGGCACCAACGCTCCCGTCCTTGAGCATCGCGGAGCGCTCCTTAATCTCGGAGATAACACACTTACCGTCGGAGACGAAAAAGTGGAGCTCACAAAGAATGAATACAGGATACTTCTGGTCCTGATGCAGAACAAGGGCAATGTGGTGAGCCGTGAAAAACTGATGGAGGCGCTTTGGGAGACCGACACCTTTGTGGACGAGAACACGCTGACGGTCAACATCGGAAGGCTGAGAAAAAAGCTTGACGCTGCGGGACTTGAAAGTTTTATTTCAACGAAATTCGGAGTAGGGTATATTGTTGCGTAGAAGTTGAATTTTAATGCAAAAATGTTTTTTATGGGGCAAAAAAAGGTTGAATATGAAAAGGGTTTGCAGTATTATTAGTCTGAAATTATATTGAGCTCGAATAAGCCAGAAGGGCTTATTCGCTTCAAATGCTGACAATAGACCGAAGGTCTAATGCAGACTTGGAATAATCAGACGAGAAACCGGTGATTAGATGAAGACTCGTAACAGACATGCCAACAAAAACGTTGCATATATAGGCTTCGATATAATATACGGATTTTTAGCCTTTTTGATCGCCATGATCGCTGACGGGGGCAAGCATATAGACAGTATAGACTATCTGCTGCTCTATGTGTGCTCGATCACGCTGATCATAAATTTTAATCATAATAAGGGAATGTACGATACCACGCTGTTTTTCTATATAGACAGATGGCTGAGGTATCTGTCGAGGTCTTTTATCGGGGCCAATCTTATTGTGACTGTACTGGCGTTTATAGTCGGGCGATGCGATGTTGACCTGAAATTTTATATTGTTTTCCTTGTGAGCGAATTTATCCTGCTTTTGGTCAGCGCTTTTCTGACAAGGTGGATAATCCGCAGGACAAGGACATATTCGGCAAGGACACTTCTTGTCGGAAAAAAGAGCAGATATTCGAATGTTCTGCACTTTCTTGAGCACAACAGCATGGGCGTCGTGGTCGTGGGATATCTTTCGGAAACCTCCGAATGTCCCGATGACGGCAGTGAGTATCTTGGGACGATAGACGATCTGGTAAATGTTGTCCACCAGAATTCCATCGACCAGGTATTCTTTATGCAGCACAGAAAGAATCCTGTGAACTTTACAGAATATGTTTCGCTCTGCCTTGAGATGGGGCTTATAACCCGTGTTATAGAGCGCCCCTATGACATAAAAGGTGTCAGCAGTAACAGCTGCAGCATCGGGCCGTACGAAGCCATGACATATCACAATGTTGTCATGAACGCCTATTCAAAGGCCATCAAACGCGGCTGTGACCTGCTCGGCAGCATCTTTGGGATTATTATTTCCGCCATACCGATGTTGATAGTTGCCATTGCGATCAAGCTTGATTCCAAAGGCCCTGTGATCTTCAAACAGGAGAGAGTGGGACTTAACGGAAGGCATTTTAAGATGTTTAAGTTCAGGAGCATGGTTGCGGACGCGGAGGCACAGAAAAAGGCCCTTGAAGAGCAGAATAAGATATCCGGCGGGTTCATGTTCAAGATGGAAGACGACCCGAGGATAACAAGAGTCGGGAAATTTATAAGAAAGACTTCTCTCGACGAACTGCCGCAGTTCTTTAATGTCCTGTTTGGCTCGATGAGCCTTGTGGGGACGAGACCTCCGACAGTCGATGAAGTCGAAAAATACGATACAAAGCATTGGCGACGCCTGTCCATAAAACCCGGTATTACGGGAATGTGGCAGACAAGCGGAAGGAGCGAGATAACCGATTTCGAGAAGGTAGTCGCTCTGGATAAGGAGTATATTGATAACTGGAGCGTATGGCTTGACATAAAGATACTTTTCAAGACGGTGGTTCAGTTATTTATGAGGAAAAAAGGAGCATATTAGAGGTGGAGACAAAAACGGGGAAAACAAAATGCCGGACAGTGCTGTTTGCGTTATATGCGCTGCTGCTGGTAGCGATGGCTGTGGCAGGTACCGCATACTGCTACAAACTGAAAGGGGAGTCTGAAACACGAATTGTCGCAGGCTATGAGCCTGATACGCGTGAAGGGAAAGGCGCTGTCGGCGCTGTCGGAGATGTAAGGCCGGGAGAAGAGGGCAATACTCTTGACATCGAAGAAGGTAATGAGGTCCCTCTTGCAGAGCCGCAAGAAAAATAATACACAATCCGGTTCCTGCCCCGGAATTTCCGGGCGACATGGCAACCGTTCCGGCTGTACGGAGCAGATGCAGACCTGAAGGTGATGTAAATGTCAAAAACAATAAAAATCCTGATAGCACTGGCTTGTTCGCTGCTTGTCGTGTCTGCGATATTCTTTTTTTCCGAGCAGTCGGGGGAAGAGTCCCATGAGAAAAGCGGGAAAGTGGCCTCATCGCTGGCCAAAACCATAGCGGACATGTCCAACGGAGCCATTAAGGATTATGAGCTCAGATATATCGAAAAAGCGCTCGATTATCCGGTGCGCAAGTTTGCGCATTTGTCCATATATTTCGGACTGGGCTTTGTGTTTTATCTGTCGGCTGTATTGATCCAAAACGGGAAGAAACGCCCTTTATTTATCCTTGTCTGTCTTGTGCTGGTGGTGCTCGTGGCTTCTGCCGACGAGATAAACCAGTTTTTCAAAGATGGCAGGGGAGCATCTTTCAAAGATGTGCTGATCGATACTGCGGGCGGGGCGCTGGGCGTATATTTTTACTATATCCTGACAGACTTTGCAGGGCATGTAAAAGCGCTCTTTAAAGGAAAAGACGATCACGCAAAAGATAATAGTTAAATTGGGGCATGTGTTTGGTCATATATGGGGAAGCTGAAATCCTTCGGGGTACCGGAGGAAGCATGGCTGTCTTTCTTAAATGGCGGACGCATGCTTTTGGTGTTTTTTGAAGCTTTTGATATTTACTACCCGGATATTGTGTCCGGGATTTGCATATTGACGGTGAACGTTATGGTGACTGTTGTTTCCGCATTGCTGTATCCTGCGGGATAGTTACTTATCGGAGGATTGTTGAATGATCATTATTTCAGACTGTTTAACCCAAAAGATAGATGAGGGTTGTCTTAAGGTGGCAAATTCGCTGGCCCGGAGGATAAAAGAAGCAGATCCGGGTTCTGTTCTTGTGTCATACGGTAAAAAGACGGACAGCTCCGACATCCATCTGGATCTTAACAGGTTTTTTATAAACCGGTCACTGAAGAAAGTCATAAAGGACAAAAACGAAACGGTCCTTTATATCCCTTTTGCGTCGAATACGCTCGGAAGTGCCGTAAGGCTTTATGTCATGAGCAAAATGACAAAGAAGCTGAAAGTCGTTTTCTGCCTCAGATACCAGATGGACAGGAGAACGACAGGACTCTTGAGGAGAAGCGGCGCAGAGATACTGGCGCTCTCCAAAGAATCTTACGATTATTATCTTGAAAAGATCGGGAACGCCAGGTATATAAAGACCGGCGTGGATACCGCCAAGTTCTGTCCCGCATCTGCGGAAAAGAAAGCAGAGCTCAGAAAGAAATACGGCATTTCTCCGGACAAGAAGGTCATCCTGCATGTCGGACATCTCAAAGAAGGCCGCAATGTAGAGAAAATGCTCAATATCCCGGATGAATACCAGGTCGTTCTTGTCGTGAGCTCGGTTACGGAGAAAAATCCCGGGCTGCAGAGCAAACTGGAGGAGAAGGGCAATATCATGATAATCGACAGGTATATCGAGAATATCCAGGAAGTATACCAAATGTCGGATATCTATTTCTTTCCTGTGACAGAGGTCGAAAACTGCATTGATGTTCCGCTGTCAGTGCTTGAAGCGGCTTCATGTAACATACCGATTGTAACCACACCCTATGGAGAAGTAAAAGAACTTATCGGAAATGATGGGTTTTACGAACTGAAGTCTTTCGAAAGTGATGATCTCAGGAAACTGTTTGATACTGTATTGTCCGGAAAATTCGAGGATATAAGGAAAACAGCCATTGAATACGACTGGAACAGATCCGTTCGGGAAATAATATAAGATTGGAGTTTAGGGGAAAGATAAACTTATGAGAAAAAAAGTATTGATTGTATCAATATCCCTTTATAACGGCGGCGCTGAGAAGAGCCTGGTCAATATGCTTAACGAAATGCCGCAGGACAGGTACGATATCGACCTTTTGCTTTTCAGAAAAGAGGGAATGTTCCTGCCTCAGGTTCCAAAGTGGGTAAATATCCTCGATACTCCGGATGATCTGAGAAAACTGTATGCTCCGCTCAGTAAAAGCGGAAACCGTTTTTTTACGAAACTTGTCGGGACCGTTGCAGCCAGGATAAAAGAATCTGTACGCGGCAAAAGGGAGGGATACAGGTGGAAGAGGTTTTATTCAAAAAAGATCGGGAAGCTTGTACAGAAGTATGATGTGGCGATAGCTTATACCAGCGGGGAAGCAATGTTCTTTGTTGGGGACAAGGTAGATGCCGGAAAAAAGATAGTTTGGATACATAACGACTTTAGAAGCGCGAACTATCCTAAGGAGTACTGTTACGATTATTACAAGAATATGGAGCTGGTCACCATTTCGGAGGAATGTGCAAGGATTGTTGAGCAGGAGTTTTCAGATCTACATAAAAAAGTTTACAGTATCGCAAACATCACATCTTCGGTAGTGACAAGAAAGAGGGCGGAAGAATTTTACCCGAAGGAATTCGATAAAAACGATCTTAATATAGTCTCTGTAGGACGTCTTATGAAGCAGAAGGGCTTCGATTATGCCATAGAAGCCGCGGCTGTTTTAAGGGAGCGGGGCTTAGATTTTAAATGGTACATCATCGGCGACGGTGATCTAAAAAAGAAATTGCAGGCTATGATCAAGGAGAGAAAGCTTGATGACTGCTTTTATCTCATAGGAGCCAGAGACAATCCGTACCCGTATATGAAAAACTGCGACATCTTTGCGCAGACATCCAGGTTTGAAGGAAAATCCGTCGTGCTTGATGAGGCAAAGATAGTCGGCGCTCCGATCCTTGTTACAAAGTATCCGACGGTATTTGATCAAATAGAGGATCAGAAAGAAGGCTGTATCGTTGAGATAGACCCGGGAGCGATCGCGGATGGCATAGAAAAGATGATCAGGGAGCCGGAACTCAGAAGATCGCTTAAGGAATATCTGCTGGCGCATGATTACGGAAACCAGCATGAGATATCAAAGTATATCGAAGTAATTGATGCATAAGTGGAACGGAAGTGTGACTATGAACGGGAAAAAAATCTGTATGGTAGTTCCGTCATTATCGGGAGGCGGAGCCGAGAGAGTCGTCAGTGTTTTGGCTACGGCATTGGCCGAGCTGGGTAAGGATGTTTTTATCATAATTCACAGACACGCTAAGATCGCCGAATATGAAATATCGGAAAAGGTTCATGTCTGTTATCTTGATGACGGGAAATATTCTAAAAACAAATTCATCGCCAGGTCACAGAGAGTGCTTGCCGTCAGAAAATATCTGATCGATAACAAGATAGATGTCGTAGTTCCTTTCTTGGACAGCTGCATGAAGCATACTTTTCTTGCCACAAGAGGGTTAAAGATCAGATTCGTTTCTACACTCAGGAATAACCCATACGAGAGAACAAAACAGGAATCAAGAAGCTGTGATCATATCGCACGAAAAGCAGATGCCAATTTTGTTCAGAATGATATGCAAAAGGAATATTTTCCGAGCAAGGTACAGGAAAAAACATTTGTGGTCCCAAATCCGGTCAGCAGGGTATTCTTTTTGGGCGAGAGAGTAGTCAGACCGGAAATAGAGAAGATTGTTGCGATAGGCAGGTTGATGGACCAGAAAAATTATCCAAGATTGCTGGCAGCTATGGCTATAGTCAGAAAGAGCCGGCCGGGAGTGAAACTGAGTATTTACGGAGTCGGTGAACTTGAAAGCGCGCTGGAAAAGATGATAGTCAAAAAAGGCCTGGGAGATTGTGTGCAGCTTTGCGGAAGAACAGATAATGTCACGGAAGTCCTTTCGGAAAACGACCTCTTTGTCATGAGCTCCGATTACGAAGGCATGCCAAATGCGCTGATGGAGGCTATGGCCTTCGGCATGCCCTGCGTTTCAACGGATTGTCCCACAGGCCCTGCCGGGCTTATCGGTGACAATGAACGCGGGATGCTTGCAAAGCTCGATAACGGTGAGGATCTTGCGCAGAAGATCATGTTTATGATGGAAAATACAGAGCTTGCCCGGGAAAAAGGGAAAAAGGCAAGAGAATATATGAAGGCGCACTATTCGGAGGATGCCATTGCAAAGGAATTTTACGATAAGTGCACCGCATTCTGAAAGTAACAGGGAAGGAAAACTTGGGGGGACAGTAACTTGGACGAGCAGGTATCAGTTGTAATACCGATCTATAATGCGGCAGACTATCTTGAGGCCTGCCTTAATGCCGTTTGCGCCCAGAGTCATTCGAAGGTTGAGATCATCCTGGTAAATGACGGCTCCACGGACGGTACTCAGGCGATAATCGACAGGTACAGCAGGTATGATGCACGGGTAAAAGCGATAGAGACGGAAAACCACGGTGTTTCCGAAGCAAGAAACACGGGAATTGAGAACGCGGGCGGGAAATACATCACCTTTATCGATGCCGACGATATCCCCAATATGGACCTTATCGAGAAATATGTTGAGGCAAAAAACGGCTTTGGAAACGAGGCGGCACTGGTACTGACCGGGATGAACTGGTACAATGCCAGGAACAAAGGGAAAAAATATGAGAATCATATCCTTGCGGAAGCGGACGGATATGAAATGGGAAAGCGGTATCTGCTTGGGAAAAACAAGACCCATTACCTTGTCTGGCTGATGCTCTTTAACTTCGTGACCAACAAGATGTATGACCTTGAGGCCATAAAACGGAATGGCATCAGATTCAGGAGAGACATAAAAAACGGCGAGGATCTGACCTTTAATCTTGATTACATGAAAAAGGTCCCCGGCGGGTACGGGGTGATAAACGAACCACTGTACAGATACATCAGACGCACCGAGGCCAGCCTCTCGCTTTCCTACTACGAGGGCTGTATAGAGCACACAAGGGCCATATACCAGGATCTTTATGATTTTGTTTCGGCTCAGGAAGGCTGTACGGAGGACGATAAGCTTGTGATAGCGGCGACGGGCTTTACCGACTGGGTTTCAAGGCTTACAGCCTTATATTACTGCAAGGACTGCGGACAGAACTGCCGCTTAAGATACAGACGGATAAGAAAAGAGGTCAACAGCCCCGAGTTTAAGCGCATCCTTGAAGAGATCTTTAAAGCGGGAAAGATATCGAAGATCCGGTATAAAACACTTAAGACCGGGGATTTCAGGCTGTTTATAATCCTGAGATGGTTCTACAGGATATTCAAATAGACGGAGGAAAAGGTATGGACAGCGGGCACTGTATGCCGAGGATCCTGATCGTTACTTCCGGGATACTGCCTGTACCGGCGGTTTGGGGCGGAGCCGTGGAACGGCTTGTTACCGATATCCTTGATGAAAACGAGAAGAGAAAAAAAGCTGAGATAACGGTCGTTACTATCGCAAATGAACGGATCCGTCCGGAACGTTACGAATGTTCGAAGATCATCCAGGTGATGTATCCCAAGGTTCTTTGCTTTTTCGACCTGATGATCGACAAGCTGCTGAGGAGCCTGCATGCAAAGAACACGGTCAGATTGTTTGATAAAAGGCTTGCAAATGCCGCAGATCCTTCGGAATATGATCTGATCGTTATTGAAAATCTGACGCATCTTGCAAGAGTGATCCAAAAAAGAGCCAAAAAAACCGGCAGTAAAGCAAAGATGTTTTTCCATATCCACAACCAGATCGATATGTACCGCTCGCCTGCGGTCATACGAAAGCTTACGGACAGCGGCGTGGAATTCCTTACTGTCAGCGGATATCTTAAAAACGAGATACTTAAAGTGTCTCCGGACTCCCGGGCAACGGTGCTTTACAACGGCACAGACTTGAGGCTTTTGGATCCCGGGCTGAGGGAAAGACAAAAGGAACTGCGTGAACAATTCGGTATTCCTTCAAATGCAAGAGTTGTTCTTTACGCCGGCAGGATAATACCCGAAAAAGGCATTCTTGAGCTTGTAGAGGCCTTTTTCGAGCACCTTTGTTCCACTTCCGGATCCAATCTTTGTCTTGTGATCGCAGGTGGCGGTGTAAGGTTGGTAGGAGGCCGGACGAAATATGAGAGAAAGGTGAACTCAGAGCTGCTCCTGTTGAGAGGGCACGAAGTGAGACTCGGACGGTTATCTTATGAACAGGTTCCCAAAGTATATGCTGCAGCGGATGTCCTTGCAGTTCCGACTGTGGTAGACGAAGCCTTCGGAATGTCCGTTCTTGAGGGAATGGCAATGGGGCTTCCGGTCATTACCACGGCTACGGGCGGGGTACCTGAGGTGCTCGGCGGAAAAGACGGGTATTTAGAGGTATCAAGAGACGATCTTGTAAGGGATCTTACAGAAGTCCTTAACAGGATAAATTCAAAGGAGTACGGACCTGTGCTCGAAGAAATGGGAAAACGGAACAGGGAAGAGGTCCTGAAAAGAGAAGGGTTTGACAGATCGGATTATTATGACAGATTCCTTACTGCCGTCTGCAATGCTCCGGAGGTAAACAACGGTCATGAGTGAGCTTATTTCGGTTATCATACCGGTTTACAACGTTGAAGGATATCTTGAAAAATGCATTGATTCCGTAAGAAGGCAGACTTACGGCGAGCTGCAGATAATACTTGTGGATGACGGTTCCACGGACGGTTCCGGAAAACTCTGCGACACAGCCGCAAAAGAGGACGGAAGGATCGAAGTCGTACACAAGACCAACGGCGGTCTTTCCTCCGCAAGAAATGCGGGTCTTGAAAAGGCAAAAGGCAGATATATCTGCTTTCCGGACAGTGACGACTGGCTTGCTCCGTGCTTTGTCGAAAGCCTTTACAGGATCGCAAAGGAAAAGGATGCGGATATTGCCGTATGCGGCTTTAAACGCGTAAAGGATGAGAACGAAGCCGGTTTATGCGGAGCGGAGAGTGCGGAAATGGTGACGGAATACGACAATTATCATGCCGTAAAAGAAGTCATAGAAGAAAAGAATATAAAATCCGTGGTCTGGAACAAACTCTATGCCTCATATCTGTTTGAAAACAGCAGGTTTTCCGAAGGACGGACCCACGAGGACGAGTTTATCACTTATAAACTGCTGTGGGAGAGTAAAAAGGTTGCGGAGACAGACCGTGTATTGTATTATTACAGAGTGCGTGACAACAGCATTACAGGGTCCGGCGATAAAGAGCTTTGGAAGAAAAGGGCCTATGATGTTTTTGATGCCCAGCATGAAAGATATCTTTTCTTCGACGAGAGGGAAAAAAAGCTGGCCGGCCCGGCTCTCGTGAAATACCTGGATTACCTGAAGCACAGTATCAGGAGCGGTCTTATACGGACCGCGGAGGATAAAAAAGAGGTTGCAAGACTGTACAGGGCAGATGCCCTTAAGGTCTTTAGATACAAAGGAACAGGGCTTGGCAAGAAATTTGCCGTTCTGGCATGGATGGTACTGATAAGGTTTTTGTGAGCATTGACAAAAACGTATATCCGGTTGTATCATAAAAAATAATAAATTTTTAAGAATTAATGAATGGAGTGCTTGTATGAACAAGAGTATCAAGATCGATGTGGGAAGGATATTCAGATCCTTACTTTCAAAATGGTATGTAATGGCTATAGTGGGCCTTCTGCTGGGCGGGATTGTCTTTAACTGGAGGTCTTCCATCAAACAGCAGTACAGCGCCTCGGTTTCGCTGTACAGTGCCGTTAACGGGTCCGTATCGGAGAACACTGCGCTGGCAAAGGCGATGCAGGCGTACGCAAGCGTCATCATGTCCAACAAGATCTCGGACCGTGCGGCAAGTATCATCGGAGATTACACCATCAGCGGTTCTTATATCCGTTCCGTGGTATGGGTAAACTATTCCCAGGATTCTCCCATCCTTTACATATCGGCAAACGATCCGAATCCCACAAAGGCTGTTTCGATAGTGAATGCCGTAGCGGAAGCGTTCATGATCGAGGCTCAGAACCTTACCGGAAAAGAAGGTGTCCAGATACTCGATAAGGCATCCGAAGCCTATGCGGTTTCAACCGGTACAAGAAGATATACGGTACTTGCCATGATCGGCGGTGTTATGGCCACGGCTCTTGTGCTTGTTATCATGGAGCTGGTATCTGACAGGGTTTATCGTGTTGATGACGCCGAGCTGAACGGAAAACTTGAAGTGATCGGAATCATTCCCGACCAGAAGGGAGTATGACTTAAGATATGAGCCAGATAAAGAGTATTTATAAAAGCACTAATTCCATAATGAATGATGCATACGACAGGCTTGCGGCAAGGCTGTATATCAAGAAGCAGCAGGGTGAGCTTAAGGCGATCACGGTATGCGGTACGGAACCCGGAGTAGGGAGCACGACCATCTGCATAAATCTTGCCATTTCAATGGCTGAGGCAGGATGGAAGACACTGCTCATAGATGCTGACTTAAGGAAGGGCATCCGGGTAAAGCGGCTTAACGAGGAAACGACAGGCCTTGCGGAATATATCGACCTTGGGAAAAAGCTTGAGGATGTTGTTTCAAAGACAAACCATCAGGGACTTTTTTATCTGTCCAGCGGAAATGTTAACGTTAATGCCGTAAGCGCCCTGTGTTCGGTAAGAATGAAGGAGCTGATGGCTAAGCTTAAGGAAGAATATGATTATATCATCCTTGACGCGCCCGCAATGTCTTCAGCCCCCGACGCGGCTATTCTTTCAACCGTTGTTGACGGTATCCTGCTTGTTACGAGCCAGAAAAAAGGATATACAGTAAAGGCTATCGCAACCGCCCAGAAGCAGCTTGAGGAAGACGGAGCGAACATTCTCGGTATTGTTGTGAACGACGTTGACGAAAACGAATACAGACGTGCGATGAAGAACTACGATTATTTCAAGAAGCATAAATATAAAACGAAGAACAGCAAGAAGGGACAGAAAAACCATGAATAAAAAAACAGGCCTTTTACTGACCGTGATAACGGTCATCGTGATGCTGTCCGCAATGGGAAGGACCGGAGTTTACGGCGCGCTTGCAAAGCCGGAGATCGTTCTTACAAACTACAGCATAAGTGAAAATTATGTTTTTGGTGAGGAAACTTTTATAACCGTTTCGTTTAAGAACATGCATACCGAGGTTCCGTGCAATGCGGTACTTATCTCGTATTCATCGGCAAATCAGTCCGTGATACCGTCTCTTGGGAACTCCAACCAGCTTTTCATAGATTCCCTTGAAGCCGGGAAGGAGCAGAAAATAAAGATTCCCGTCGTGATCATTGACAAAGGCGACGGATACGCATCCATGTCCTTTAATATCGAATATACCGTGGAAGAAGCGGGTGTGTTCAATACTTCCTGCTATATCGTTTTTCCTGTGGGAGATGAATCGGTTTCCGTAAGGAATGTGAATGTGACAACCGAAACGACCGTCGGGGCAAGCTCTCTTGTAAGCGTTTCTTTTGAAAACCTTCTGAAATCCGACATTACAAATGTCAAGCTTATGATAAGCGGCGATCTTGATGACGGTGAGGCTTCGTACCTTATAGGCAGTGTGACCGCATGGGCTACTAAGTATGCCGAAAATTATCTGAGCTTTAACACACCGGGACAGAAAAAGATCAAGCTCCAGCTTGTTTACAGCCTTGAAAACGGAGAAGTGAAAACGAAGGATATCGGTGAATATACCATTAACGTCAAAGAGGGACAGAACCAGGGAGGGAGCACGACTCCCGGCGATCCCGGTACCGAGACTCCAAAGCGCGGCTTTATGAATCCTTCGACCATCCTGCTTGGGCTTGCAGGAGCGCTGCTGATCGCAGCCGTAGCAATTTTTGTTGTAACCAAGGTAAGAAACAGGAACTGAAACCAGGACGCAAGAGGTACCTAAAGTGAAGGTATTGATGATAAACAAGTTTCTGTATCCGAACGGAGGATCGGAAACCTATATTTTTAAGCTGGGTGAGCTGTTACGAAAAAACGGACATGAAGTCCAGTATTTCGGGATGGAGCACGAAGGAAGATGCGTTGGGAACAATGTCAACGCATACACCTCCGATATGGATTTTCACGGCGGTTCGAAGCTTTCCAAGCTTACATACCCTTTAAAGACCATCTACTCCGGAGAGGCGGCAAAGAAGATCCGGCTGGTACTTGAGGATTTCGAGCCGGATGTCTGCCATCTGAACAACTTCAATTATCAACTGACGCCTTCCATTATACTCGAGATCAACAGATGGAGAAAAAAGACCGGTCATAAATGCAATATCGTGTTTACGGCACATGATTACCAGCTTGTCTGCCCGAATCATATGCTGAATAACCCCAATACGGGGGAAAACTGCGAAAAGTGTCTTGGCGGTCATTTCTTAAACTGCACAAAGGGGAAATGCATCCACGGCTCCTTTGCAAAAAGCTTTGTCGGGACCCTGGAGGCGACCTATTGGAAGCTTAAGGGCGCATATAAGTATATAGACACGATGATATGCTGCTCACAGTTCATGAAGACAAAAATGGACACAAATCCTCTTTTTGCGAAGAAAACGGTAGCGCTGCATAATTTTATCGACAGGCCTGAGGCAAAGCCCGCAGAGAAGAAGAATTATGTCCTCTACTTCGGAAGATACAGCGTTGAAAAGGGTATCGGTACACTGATGAAAGTTGCCGGGGAATTGCCTGATGTCAATTTTATCTTTGCCGGCAGCGGCCCGCTTGAAAAGGAAATGGAGGGTGTTCCGAACATTAAAAATGTCGGGTTCAGATCCGGCGAGGCCCTCGGGCAGCTGATCCGTGAGGCGAAATTTTCGATTTATCCTTCTGAATGGTATGAAAACTGTCCTTTCTCAGTCATGGAGAGCCAGATGTACGGAACTCCCGTGCTTGGCGCAGATATCGGAGGAATACCGGAGCTTATCAGGGTCAACGAGACAGGTGAACTGTTCAAGTCCGGAGATGTCGGAGAACTAAAGCAAAAGATAAGGGATCTCTGGAATGACAATGAAAAAGTTGCAAGGTATACGGAAAACTGCAAAAACGTTAGCTTTGACACCGCAGACGAGTATTACGGGAAGCTGATGAGGATTTACGGAGCATAGATAGATGAACTTTAAGGAATTCTGGAAAAAGAAGACCGCCGACAATGCCGGGTGGATAGAGTATCTTAGGACCAAAGGGATCAGGATAGGCAAGGACTGCGAGATATACAAGGATGTGTCGTGGGGCTCGGAACCGTATCTGATCAGTATAGGCGATCATGTCAGGATAACCAGCGGCTGCAGGTTCATAACACACGACGGTGGGGTCTGGGTGCTGAGGAAGATGTACGGTATCGAATCTGCGGATCTTTTTGGCCCGATCAAAGTGGGAAACAACGTACATATCGGTATGAATTCTGTTATCATGCCCGGCGTGACGGTTGGAAACAACGTTATTATAGGCTGCGGCGCGGTAGTGACGCATGATATCCCCGACGGCGAAGTCTGGGGCGGGGTTCCCGCAAGAAAGATCAAGACTATAGAAGAGTATTACGAAAAGAATAAAGACAGATTCGAGGCAACAAAGGGTCTGTCATCCGAAGAGAAAAGGAATTATCTTAAAGAAAAGTTCGGATCGTTGCAGGAAGAGGAATAAGATGGCATCAGAAAAGAAGAGGGATATATGGGTCGATAACGTCAAGGTCGTAGCCTGTATTCTGGTGGTACTCGGACATTTTTACCAGTCCATGGTTAAATCCGGTATTGCCGATGACACATTTTTCTATAAGCTGTTCAACAACACGATCTATTATTTCCATGTTCCTCTGTTCTTTATCTGCAGCGGCTTTTTGTATCAGAAGTATTCAAAGGTCTGTTCGGCTTCATCATGGGGCATGAATGTATTAAAGAAACTTGTGGTTTTGGGAATTCCGTACTTTGTGTTCTCGTTTCTGACATGGCTGCTCCGGAAGTTGTTTTCGTCTTCAGTGAATGAGCAGGCCGGCGGACTGATCGATACGCTTTTTGTTAATCCGTCCGCACCGTACTGGTATCTGTATATTCTGTTCTTTTTGTTCCTGATAACGGTCAATACAAAGACTTTTACACAACAGACTGTTATTGTCGGGTTAACTGTTATCATAAAGATACTTAAATGCCTGGGTATTAAAACGGGTATTTATCTTATAGACAAGATCATGGACAACTGGGTATGGTTCGCGCTCGGAATGATGCTTGTGTACAGTCTGTCCATACTATGCAACGTGATCGTGGGAACGGTTTTGCTTGCGCTCTTCCTGACCGGCAGCATACTCGTTGAAAACGGGATCATATCCGGACACATTACCGGCTTTTGTCTGGCATTAACGGCCTGCTATTCGGTAATAAGCATTATCCGAGCTGTTTTTGCGGAAGGAAAGCAGAAAAAAGGCTGGGAATTCTGTGCAAGATATACTATGCCCGTATTTTTGATGCATACACTGTTTGCAGCGCCTCTAAGGGCTGTATTGCTTAAGGTCGGAGTAAAAAGTCTGGCCGTCCATACTGCACTCGGGCTTTTGATCGCCTTTGCGGGACCTGTGATAGCCATGATGATACTGGAAAAACTAAAGCCTTTGGATATTATCGTTTATCCGGGCAGATACATAAAGATCGGTAAAAAGGAGCAAAACAATGGCTGAAAAAAAACTTAACGGAACCGTTATAGTCACATACAGATGCAATGCGCGCTGTTCCATGTGCAACAGATATAAAGCGCCTTCAAAGCCTGAAGAAGAGATCTCGATAGAGACCATAAAAAAGCTTCCGAAGATGTACTTTACAAACATCACAGGCGGCGAGCCTTTCATCAGGACGGACATAAAGGACATCGTGCGCGAGCTGTACAAGAAATCGGACCGTATCGTTATCTCGACAAACGGGTTCTTTACAGACCGCATAGTCGATCTTTGCAAGGAATTCCCGCAAATCGGCATCCGTATCTCGATCGAAGGCCTTGAGAAAACGAATAACGAGATCAGAGGTCTTGAAAACGGCTACCAGAAGGGCTATCAGACTCTTAAGACCCTTCGCGAGATGGGAATGACGGATGTCGGATTCGGCATGACCGTCCAGGATAAGAATGCACCCGATCTTGTGCCGCTCTACAAGCTCTCGGACGAGATGGGGATGGAGTTTGCGACAGCCTCCCTGCATAACAGCTTCTACTTTGTCGAGGCGAAGAACATCATCAAGGACAGACCGATGGTCGCACAGAACTTTGAAAACCTTGTAAACGAGCTTCTTGCAAGCAAAAGCCCAAAAAAGTGGTTCCGTGCGTACTTTAACCATGGCCTCATCAATTACATTTACGGACAGAAGAGGCTTCTGCCCTGTGACATGAGTTTTGACACCTTCTTTATCGACCCTTATGGGGATGTAATGCCCTGCAACGGGACAAAGGACAAAGAAGTCATGGGCAACCTTAACAGACAGACATGGGATGAGCTCTGGAATTCTCCCGAGGCCGAAGAGGTGCGCAAAAAGGTGCGCTGCTGCGACAGGGAGTGCTGGATGATCGGCTCCGTTTCGCCGGCCATGCACAAATATATCTGGAAACCCGCCTGGTGGGTATTCCGTCACAAGATCAAATTCTGGACAAAGAAAAAGTACAGCATGTACGAGAACAAGATCGTGCGCGATTACAGGGACGGCAAGGTCACAAAGGAAGAACTTGACGCCTGCAGTACATGCGATATGTGTGCCACGGTAAACAACGGTCTTTCGGCCGAATCCCTTGAACAGCTGAAAAATAAAACGGGTGAAGAGATCGTTGACGCGGATATCGCGGCACAGATGAAAAACGGGGAACAAAAATAATCAATGAATAAAAGATGGATTCTTGATGAAAAATTCATAAGCTATGTAATGTGCGCCCTTTGGATATTTGCGATCAACGTGTTTTCTTCGTTCAGACACTATCTGTCGGAGCTGGTTACGTTGAGAGTCATGGCGGGCATTACTGCTGTTGTCTTTGTGGTAATGATAGTCGCAAGATATGAGGATTTTATAATCAGGATTAAAGTTAAAGACCTTCCGTGGTGCAGTATCGTTTATACGATCTTTGTGACGTATGTTTACAGTTCGCAGAACTGGGCAACGGAATATATCGGAGCTACAGATATCATTCCGACTCTGCGTGAAAACGTACTGATAATCTTCTGCCTGGAAATGTTTTTCGGATTCGGTGGATACGGAAAAAAGATACCGGTGGTCTATGTTATAGCAAATCTTTTGTTCGGTTTTGTGGTAACTTTTACGACACCCATAGCGAACTGGGGAAGCGCAAAACAATACGGCGGCATCACAAGTGTTAACAGAAATACCGCGTCCTATGTATTTGTTATAGGATTCGGCATGTGCCTGTATCTTGCGGAAAAATACGGGAAATATCTGTACGGAGCAGCGGCTCTCTTTGTGGCATTCGCCCTTGTTACGGGATCGAGAAAAGGTATCATAGAGATAGCACTTACGATAGCCGTTTTTCTGATACTTAAGGATGATTTAAAAGATAAAGTCAGGATCACGGTGCTGCTGGTCGTACTCGGTATCTTCGGACTGGTATTATTCCTGAATATCCCGTTCCTGCGCGAAACATACGGAGAAAGGCTTCTTGCCATATTTGATGACAGTATAGAAGACAGCAGCCGCGATAACAGGACTTTGCTCAGACTGAATGCTTTCAGCGCATTCCTTAAACGTCCGTGGTTCGGAAACGGTGCGGGCTATGCTGCCGTCACCAATAAAGCAAAGATCGGCATAAATGCCTACAGCCATTGCAATTATATCGAACTTCTCTGCAATTACGGTATCGTCGGGTTTTTCCTGTATTATATTGCGTACATACATATGATCGTTAAAGCACTGCTCCACAGGATGGATCTGTATGCAAAAATGACCCTGACATGCCTTATCCCGCTGATCGTTATCGAATACGGCCAGGTCACATACTACATAAAAGTCGGTGCTGTGCCGATAATCATGTTGTTCCTTACGGCAAGGTATGCCATAGGGCAAGATGAAAAAGAAGAAAACATTGCAACTGTGCCTTAAGAAACCATGCTAAGCAAACTTTCTCTTTACATTTTTTAGTTTTTAGTGTAAAGTAAAGCTGGCAGAAAGGAGAGTGTTTTATGGACAAGAAAGACAGTTTATTTCTGAAACTGATGAAAAAAGGCTGGCCTGTTTTATGCGGGGCAGTCATGGTTGCCGTTATCGTACTTGTGGTCATCTTGTGCAAAGACACACTTGGAAGCAGTAAGCCTGTCATTGATCTTGCGGACAACAATACCGAGATAGAGACTGCTGCCGAGATCGACGATATTGAAGATATCGATATAGATGATGGAGAGGTGCCTCTTGGCGGCGACCCTTTCGGAACCCTTCCGACGATAAGGAATTTCGGAGCAAAGGGAGACGGCAAAACGGATGACTCGAAGGCGCTGAAGGAATACATTAAGAGCGGCTGTACCACGCTCCTTTTCCCAAAGGGAACATACAATCTCGGAAATGCCCAGATAGATCTTCCTTCGTATATCTCAATAGTCGGTGAATCAGCAGAGACTACAGTGCTGAAGAATATCAACATTAACGCTCCTTACGGTCTATCCCTTACTAACCTCTGCTGTGACGGCGGAACAGAAAGGACGATACGCTGTGCCGGCACATCCCGTATTACCGGTAATGTAATGTTTAATGTTATGCCGGTAGGCGCTCAGAATGTTTCGTATTTTTCATGCATCTTCAGAAACTGTGACTATGTGAGCATAGCAAAGCATAATATCAGCAACAGTGAAAACAAGTTCATGTCCAATATCGTGCTTGACTGCAAGTTCTACAATATCGGACGCGTTGCGATCTATCATATCCTTGATATCGATTACGGTTATTATGCAAGGAACAGCTTCGATAAGATTGGTTCAAGCAGCATTTTAAGCGGAGAACTTGCTGCGATAAAGCTTGGTGATACAACGACCAACAGCACCTGCTCGCTTAAGGAAGGGCTTATAAGCAATAATACTTTCTCTAACCTTATAAGCGGTGATGATGTTGAAAATTCCAAGCACAGCATTGCATGCAACTTTATTACCGTACAGGGCTTAAAGGTTGTCATAGATAACAATAGCTTTGAGAACCTTCTCGGTTATGGTGATGACAGAGAATCTGTCTATACAAAGGTACGCTATCTTACGGTATCAAACAATACCATAACAAACGGCGGTTTTGGCGAAGGTTATATCTGCAACAAGGGAGCGCGTCATGCGGACGCTTATGCCGAGATAATCAACAATACGATAACAGGTGAATATGGTATCGGCATAAGAAACTATGGTGCGGGCCGCATTGCAAACAACACGATTAATATTTTCGGAGCACGTTCCGCTATATGCTGCAACAAAATGGAGGAAGGCACTTCTGCCAAGCTGACGATAGAAAACAACACTATCACCGTCGGCAACAAGATGCCTATTATAGCGGGTTCTACTCCGAGCACCTATCAGAGAGGATATATTATTCAGATCGAATCGCTAAACTGCCCGGTTGAAGTCCTCGGCAATACCGTAAAGACCGGTACCGGTGATGTTAAGTTCAAGACATCACTCAGAGTCGGAAATGTTTCCAACAATGTCAGCATCTGCAAAAACAATATCCACAATGAGCTCAGCGGCGGTATTGAGATTACTGCCGGTACTGCTCTTGAAGCAAGTAACAAGAACATTTCAGTGGCAGTTAACGAGAATAAGCTTGAATGCTACGGACAGCTGGTCAACATAACGTTTAAGCATTCTGCAGCACTCGCATCCACAAGACAGTTCACAGTTAAGAATAACACGCTTACACCCTTAAGTTCGACGAAATACGGTATCATAATCAGTTCCGGTACAGGAAACAATGATTCACTTGTGTTTGAAGGCACTACATCAGCCAAGCTGTTCACAAGCAATGTAGTCTATGCGAATGTTCCGAATGTGGAAAAGAATACAAAATAAGAGGCTGTAACAGCCAAATGAGTGTTTATAAGCTGAAAAGTAAGGAACATTAACCTCTGTGTTAGTGTTCCTTGTTTTTAGGATGATATGTTATTTTTGAAAAATACGGATAAAAAAGGATCGGTTTTTTATGGATGTTGAAAGTGCTAAAAAGCTTTTAAGCAGTAAACGGGAGGACAAAAGATCTTCATGCTGCAGGGAAATACCGTTGAAGATCGGGCACAATTTTGATCTGGATATAATAATCCCATGTTATAATGTTGAACCGTATATAAGGGAATGTATTGATTCGGTCATAAACCAGAAGACGTCGTTTTCATTCCGGGTGATCGCGATAAATGACGGTTCTTCTGACAACACACTCGGTGTTCTCAAGGAATACGAGAAGATCGATAATTATATCCTTCTCGATCAGACCAATCATGGGGTGTCTTACGCGAGAAACAGGGCAATAACGCTTCTTGATTCCGAATATGTCATGTTCATAGACTCGGATGATATGCTCTTTCCGGATGCTATAGAAAATATGCTGACCCTTGCAAAAAAAGAAGATGCGGATTATGTTCAGGGGAAGATCATACAGATAATGCCTGACGGAACAGAGAGGGGACAGTTCGGCGTATGCCATGACGGAAAGATCACTACAAGGCGTGAAATAGCCGGAATTCCGGGGGGAAAGCTCTTTAGATCAGCTTTGTTTGAAAGCCTGATATTCCCGGAGTATACATTTGAAGACAGTATTTTTAAGGAAATCGTCTTTGATCTGGCAAAAAACAAGTATTCCTTTACCGGGCCGGTTTATAAATACCGGGTCAACAACACCGGTATCTCGACGACTGCAAGAAAACGCCCTCAATCTATAGACGGATTGTGGATCAATCTAATGCTTGGCGAAGAACGGCAAAGCAAGTTTGGACTTGAACCCACAGACGATTATTACGAATATAAGATATCTACTTTTGAGCTTATGCACAGAAGGCTTCGCAGCATTGGACTAAAGTATGACCGGGCCGGATTTATTATTTACAGTGATTACATAAAGAGAACTTTCAAGGATATGACTCTTAAAGACAAGAAGTTCAGATGGATAGAAAAGTCGCTCAAAAATGGGAAATATCTGATGTTTCTTCTTGGACTGGTTAAGAGAAAACTTATCGGAAACAGGGCATGAGGATATTTTCCTATATTTCTTCGATCAGTCGACAGATTGCATCTATCCGCTCTTCGTACAGACTTTCAACCTGATAATCTTCAGCTATGGATCTGCTGTAATCCCGAAGTTTAGAGGGCTCTCCAAACAGATCCCGTATGTTGTCGGCCAGTTCCCTTGCGGAATTATCTATTATCCGGCCAAAGCGCTCATCGAAAGCTTCCTCGATCCCCGGACACCTTACCGCTATCACCGGTTTTCCGAGAACAAGCGCTTCCTGTACGGCCAAGCCGTAGCTTTCGCTTATTGATGTGCTTACAAACAGATCCGCCTGTTTCAGGTAGCAATAAGGGTTTTTCTGATACCCGAGAAAACGGACATTATCCAGATCATTTTCTTTTGTGTACTCCTTTAACCGTTTTTCTTCCTCACTGCCGCCTTTTCCGATCATCCACACATCAAAGGGGATTATGTTCTTTAATTGTTTTACGGCCTCCAACAGGATGCCGTAATTCTTGATCTTTCCGAGAGTCCCAACAGTAACTATGAGAGGTTTTGAAGGATCTTTGACAACAGGGCACCTGTCATTTGCTTTTTCCCGGATATCATGCCAGTTGACAGGATTATATCTGACGATAAGATTACCAGTGTCTCCTAATGTTTCTATATAGCCCGTTTTGGCAACACCAGAAACACAGACCACATTATCGTACTTCTCGTAAACTCTGTGCTCTTCGCTGATACTTGAATGCCATGCTTTTTCATTGAAGTAACGAAGATCGCAGTGTATCCAGGCAAATCTTTTTTTAGCCTTTATCTGCAGGGCATCTGTAGCCGGCAATCCCTCAATAAAAGCAATACTCACATCATAATGTTGACGATTCATGTAAGCCAATACCATCAGACGGTATATTTTTCGGATAATGCCGCCAAAGATTTTTTCAAACTTTCCGCTGTCACGCTTTTTATTGAGCCTCGCCCGGATACACTTTACTTTCGGATCATACGCCCCATCAAAATCACTGGCTTTTTCGGGAATGGCAGCGACCGTTACGCTATGTCCCCTGTTTGCAAGATAATCCGCCAGGATACGTAATATGCTTTCGGCTCCCCCTATATGCACGTGCGTATGGTTAAACAGTATTTTCATATAAATCCTTTCTGTCGGTCGAAACATCATATCCCAACATGATCTTTCACATTGTTCTGTCTTCTCCTGTACAGCATAATCAGGCATGGAATGCCTTATCTTCCCGAATGCCCCAAAGGCGTTCAGCATATCTGTCTGCCCGTCTGGCCATATAGTATAAATACGGATGGATGGGGACCAGACGCGAAAATCTTTTATTTCGGGGCGGATAAACATCACAGTGATAAAAGATCTTCCTGTAAGTGCGAAAAGTATCGGTAATCTCCTTGATGATCGCCTTAGAACGCACTTTCTTTTTATAATATATCACGATATATTCAAGGCAGAGATTACACAAAGTACTATAGGCGATCTCCTCAACCCTCGGATACTTTCCTTGGGCAAGTTCTCCTATCTTGATATAAGTTTTTAATCCGCTCATCTTTCTTTGCGTGAGCGAAACACTGCCGGAAGTCACTCCGCCTGTGGTTTTGTCATAGTGATATAGGGGAGTTGTATCATAGAT
Organism: Lachnospiraceae bacterium; assembly: GCA_016280395.1. GTDB lineage: Bacteria > Bacillota > Clostridia > Lachnospirales > Lachnospiraceae > SZUA-448. Next base: position 36,288 of record JAEEGQ010000143.1, read on the forward strand.
TATTTTCCGGCAGCATTGAAAATACCTGACGTTAAAATGCAGATCCTGAGCCATGCCCAGTTCTTCATCAAAGCGCAGATCATTAGACTTTATCACATTCAGATCATACAGCTTATTCCAGGCAAATCCACAGAACAAGTCCGGATGCATCAGCTTTTCAAGCGCAGTTTCGGTATCCAGCACCGTTACGATCCCGGGAACGTCAAGTTCCGGATTTGCGTGAAAACGTTCGCAGATACACAGATCCGCGTCAAATTTAGATTGTAAAGCTGTCAGCCTCTCAAGATAATTCGGCTCTACCCAGTCATCGGGATCGGGAAAGATAATGAATTGCCCCTTTGCGTTGTCGATCCCGCAGTTCCGGGCAGAAGACAGCCCGCCGTTCTGTTTATGGATCACGCTTATTCTTTCATCTTTTTTTACCCAGTTGTCACATATCACGGCGGAAGCATCTTTTGAGCCGTCATCAACCAAAATAAGCTCAAAATCCCGACAGGTTTGACTTACCAACGATTGTAAGCATCTTTCCAGATACTGTTCCATATCGTAAACAGGGACGATCACAGAAATCATCTTGAGCAGATACCTTTCCTCAGCTTAAAACAAGAACTAAAACACGATTTTTTATAATTATATCATGGCTTATTAAATTTTTCATTATATTTTATTATACAATAATTGCGGTTAATGTGAATATATGTAAGATTTGTACACATAAGATGATCCGTGCCTTGACTATTTGGATTTGGAATAGTATCATAAGAATAATTTCAAAATCGGAGAAAAGAAATGTCGACTGAAAAAGGAAGCGCTAAAGCCTTAAAAGCCGGAATATGGTATACCATATCCGCCATACTCATAAAGGCGATCAATATAATTACAACCCCCATATTTACCAGATTGATGGAGACCTCGGATTACGGCCTTGCCCAGACTTTCACATCGTGGAGCACGTTGCTCATGATCTTTGCTTCCCTGAACTTTATGTACAGTATCGGAAGGGCAAAACAGGATTTTCCGGGACAATTTGATAAATTCATAGGATCCTTACAGGTTCTGTCGCTTTTTGCATCTTTACTGATAGCGGCAGTTCTCATTGTCTTTATCGGTCCGCTCTCTTCGTTTATGGAGCTCACCCATCCCCTTATGTATCTGCTTGCACTGGCTCTGGTGTTCAAGCCCTGCATACAGCTTATACAGAGCAAAAACAAGTATTTATATAATTATAAAGGCAACATAGCTATCAGCTTTTATTTTGCCTTCGTTCCCATCATAATGACATTTGCTTTTATGCTGCCGATGGATCACGACAGATATATGGGCAAAGTACTCGGTGCGGTTATACCTTCTGTTTTGTTATCGCTGGTCTTCTGGATCGTATCCATCAGAAAAAAAACACTCTGCATCAATACAACTTATTGGAAATACGCATTAAAGATATCTCTCCCTTTGATATTCCATTCCCTCTCTCTGAGCCTGCTTGCCCAGTCGGACAGGATAATGATAACCAAATTCCAGGGAACTGACAAAACCGCTATATACAGTCTTGCATACAATTATGCTGTTCTTATCAACATTTTTCTTTCCTCCGTAAACGAAGCCTGGATGCCCTGGTTCCACGACACTCTGTTTGAAGGTAAGATAAAGGATATCCGCGAAAAAGTTAAACCCCTTATCATGTTTGGCTGTATGCTGGGAATAGGCTGCGCTGCCCTGGCACCCGAAGCGATCTGGGTTCTTGGTCCGGAGGATTATCAGGCAGGAAAATGGGCTGTCGGTCCGGTAACCTTTGGTATTATATGCCAGTACCTGTATCAGCAGTATGTACATATAGAGCTGCACGAGAAAAAAACGCAATATATCTCGCTCGGAACCATGCTTGCCGGCGGCCTCAATATTTTACTGAACCTGTTCTTCATTCCGATATTCGGCTATCTTGCGGCAGCATATACAACCATGTTCTGCTATTTTATCCTTATGTTTGTGCATTTGTTTATTACGCGCAAAATCCTCCACATTAATTTGTACAATGACAGGTATTTTTTTGGAGCCATGTTCGTTTCCGCTCTGTTTATCGCAATGTTCATGGCATTGTACGATCAAACGGTAATACGCATCATTGTTCTGTTTTTAACCTGTATAGCGTATCTTTTACTTAACAGGAATATCATTTTGGATTATATAAACAAAAAATTCAAAAAACAAAGCAGCATATAAACTCTTCCGGAAAATACGGATCAAAATAGTATAGGGTAGTTGCGAACGGCAAAGCAGATCAAGGCGTTTTCAGAGTGGTATCGATAAAAATGCGTGACTGCTTACGTGCAGCCTCGACCTTTGATGCCAGTGCATCCGTATCTACAGGCTTATTGATGAAAAGCTTGGTTAAAATTTCTTCGGACAGGGCAGACACTTCTCTTTCGACAAGGTCGAATCGCTCTAAAAGACTGCTGATCTTGGTTACCTTACTTGGATTACAGGCAATGAACTGCTTCCCGAAATTAATGGAAAAAGCTGTCCCGTGGAAGGTGTTCGTTATGATGTAATCTGCATTAAGAAAATAACAAAAGGCGTTCTCACTTGCAACACAGGCGTCAACACGGCTGTTGTAGGAACCTATGCACACAAGCTTCATGCCCTTACTGTCAGCAAACCTGCGAAGTGTTTCCACTACAGCGTCACTCAGGTTAAAGTAGTATATACCAATATAGCGTTTGAAATCTACGGGCTTATAAGGAATCTTTTCATAGTATGAGCGGTCGTGGAGAAAAGTCGGGTCAAGGACTTCATATACCTTACCGTCATATATCTTTCTTATTTCTTCTGCGGAATGACTGTCCCTTACGCTGACGGCGGAAAAATCCGCTAAAGCTTCTTTGACACCGCATTCCAACAGGTCCTTGGCGGTTGCGTAGTTTATACTCGGAGCATAGGCAATCTTTTTGATATTATCAAACCCGACGCCCCAGAATTCAGGGTGTGAGCGCATGTCTTCACGACGAACGTTCCATATCTCGTCACTTCCGTAGAACATAAGGTCAAAGCCGGCAAGCTGCTTTTTTGAAGATATCATCTTGACGGCTTTATGATCTTTTTTGAATAACGAATATAGCTTTAAGTTGAAAAGAGATTTCTTGAATTGCAGCCTGGCAGCAGCCTTTAAGGAATAAACAAGAAGCGGGCGAAGATTTCTTGTCTTGGAATCATACAGAAATACGTCATGACCGAGGCCGGCAAGGTAGTCGTAGAGTGCTCTTGCCTGCCAGTAGCTTCCGAAGTTCTTTCCGCCATGAACCGTTAAAATGGCTATCTTCATATTCCTTTCCCTCCTATGGTTGAACAGTGATTATAATACTACACAAGTCATAAACCGTCAACATTTAATCCTTATGCGATATGGCAAAATATGGCAAGGATGCACATGCGCCGAAAACAGTGCAAAAAAGCATCTCAAACCATGTAAAGTATTGATATTTCAAGGGTTTTGTGCTATATTTTTAATGTTTGGATCGTGATCTGTGGGAGGATTTACTGATTTGAAAGGATAGAGGCTTTATGAAGAAACGGGCTGTTTGGATCATAATAGCTGCTGCAGGGATCTTGCTTGCCGTTCTGGCCGCATTGTCGGTCAGAGTGGAGGAAGGGTCTGTTGTTTTCAGATTCCCCGGCAGGAGAGAGCAAAGGATTTCTCCCACACCATCTGAGCATGTATCCCCTTCTGCAAACCTCGATTCCACTCCGACGCCTTCGACAGTTCCTGAGCCTTCTGAAACGGGAACACCGGTCCCTTCCGGCTCCGGTCACGTACAGGCTCCGTCTGTCACACCGACACAGGTATCAGGGCCGACAGATGAGCCGGTATTTACCCCGACCCCGGGGCGGACTCCAACGCAGACAGTGACACCAACGCAGACAACTCCACCAACACCGGGACAAAAGGCTACACCGACATCGGTACCTGTTAATTCTCCGACATCAACACCCGTGTCCACTCCGACGGCAACACCGACGCCTGCGGATCCTTACGAAAATGAGAAAAAAAGCAGTGTAAGAGCCTATGGCGCGGCCGGGGACGGGAAAACAGATGATTCTTCGGCATTCCTTGCATGCATTGCCGACGGAAATGTTGTAATAGAAGTCCCTAAGGGCACCTATGACCTGAAAGGGAAAAGCATAACGCTCCCGGCAGACGTTATCATAAAAGGAGAAGGCAGCAACCTCTCCGTACTGAAAAATGTAAATATCAATGCGCCTTACGGTATCACACTGACCGGGCTTACCCTTGACGGCGGAACTGACCGGATGGTTCCTGTGGCCACAGGCGGTGCCATAAACGGCAATATAATTATCAATGCGATGCCTGTCGGGGCACAGTGCATTTCCTATAATTCCTGTGTTTTTAAGAACTGTGACTACGCGAGCCTGGCAAAACACCATGTTTCGGGAAGTCCGAACAGGCTTATATCCGATTCGATAACGGATTGCGTTTTTGAGAATATAAAAAGGGCCGCGGTTTACCATTGTCTTGATATCAAGATGGGAACATATACGGGAAACACCTTTTCGAATATAGGTTCCGTTTATATCTTAAAAGGCGAACTTGGAGCTTTGAAGATCGGCGATACGACCACCAATTCGGATTGCTCCGTGAAATACGCCGTTATTTCGGGAAACAGCTTTTCAAATCTCATGAGCGGGGATGATCCCGACAGGATCAAGCACGATATTGCCGTAAATTTCATAACTGTGAAGGGAGTTACGGCAAATATCGAAAACAACACATTCTCAGACCTTACAGGCTACGGAGAAGACCGGGAAGCGGTATATACAAAAGTACGGTATCTGAAGATAAGCAACAATACCATAACCAACGGTGGTTTGGGCGAAGGATACATATGTAACAAGAGCGAACAGTATGCAGACGCGTATGCCGTGATAACGGATAATATCATAAAAGGGGCCGGCGGCGTCGGCGTCAGGAACTACGGTGCGGGCCGCATTGAAGGCAATACTATTGATATCACTAATGCAAGAGGTGCTGTAAGCTGCTTTTGCAGGAGTGAAGATAAGAACACATCGCTTGCGATAAGAGGCAACAATATCACGTTAAAAGCCGGGTTGCCGTTAGTGAACGGGAAGCCTGTGGAAAGCGATTATTCAAGATATGTGATCCATACGGATTCGGTCAGGTGTCCGGTTTATATCGAAAACAATACTATTACGGCTTTAGACGGTGATATCCGTTTTGAAAGCGCAATAAGGATCGGACATATTATCTGCCAGGGATATATCAGGAATAACAGGATAAGCTGCGAGACCGGTGCAGGCTGCGGGATTCAGATCACTGGGACATCGGAGGAACACGAATATAACAGGAAGATCACCGTTGAGATATCGGGAAATGACATTTTTTCACGTGGAGCCTGCATTCAGGTGCTTATGAGTTACACTTCGGATCAGACCTCACAAAGGACGATAAAGCTTATTAAAAATGAGCTGAAATCATCAACGGAGCAGAATTACGGCGGCGTAGTCTCTTTAGGAACGGGCAACGGGGACACGGTGTACTTTGAAAAAGGCAGCAGGGAAACGGCTTATCTTAGTAACGTGCTCTATACAAATGCGGCAAAAGTAAGCGGGGATGCGGAATCCTTAAAGGCTGTCGATCATATGCCGTAAAAAACTGTAAGTGTTTAAGGGTACGTATATCATATTACTGCAGGGAGGACGAAAAATGCATAATGTAAGAAAACTGCTGATCGTCTCCGCGCTGACATTGATCATGGCAGGAGCTGCGGGCCTTGTTTTCCTGTTTGCAAAAGATACGGGTAAGAGGCTTCCCGCAAGGCTTGCAGTTGCCGATGGCATATATATTTCACCGTGGTATAACGATAAAGACGATACGTTTTACTTTTTTCTTCCTTCGTATGCCGACACAGAGACTATGTGCCTGAAGACAGAAAACGGACAGGAGCTATCCTTTAATGACATTCCGGTAAAAGACGGCGGTAATATCAGCAGGCTTAGTACCGGCAAGACATATAACATCCTGGACAAGAAGTACGGAAAAAAATACAAGGCAAAGATACTTAAGTCCGAAAACACAGCCGCTGTTTATGTTTCGACCGTTACAGGCTCCATGGACAATGTCTATAATTCCAAAGAAACAAAGGAAGTAGCAAAGATAACCGTTGCTGATGAAAATGGAAATATTGTTTTTGATACGGCGGGTGCACGGATAAAGGGGCGCGGGAATTCGACATGGGTCGATCATGATAAGAAGCCGTTCTCGATCATACTTGACGAAGCCTGCAGCATCCTTGGCATGGGACAGTGCTCGAAATGGGTGCTTCTTGCAAATGCGGACGATCCTTCCGGGATCAGGAACGCAGTCATTTTTGATACGGCAAGGGCGGCCGGGATGGCGGATGTCTCCGAATACAGATTTACGGATCTCTATCTGAACGGCGAATACAACGGCATGTATATGCTCTGTCAGTCATATGACCGGTTTTATGAATGGAATGGGCAGGGCGAAGAGAGTCTGTTCCTGTTTTCGGCCGAGTTGCCCGAAAGAGCCGGTGCTGTCACTAACATGCTCCGTGCTGCAGATAATGAGGCGATAATAGATGTCGTGCTCCCAAAGACATTAAACGATAAAGAGATGCAGAAGGCCGGGGATATCGTAAAAGGCCTTGATGATGCCATACTTTCCGGAAACGGCAGCTTCGGTGAAATGGCAGATATGGCATCATGGGTAAGAAAATATCTGACGGATGAGATCTTTGAGAATTATGATTCGGGGCTTACAAGCTCGTATTTCCATGTATATTCCGAAAGCCAGCCTTCTAAGGTCTTTGCCGGGCCTTTATGGGATTACGATAACAGCATGGGCGGAACGATCAACACGGAAAACCCGGAGATCATCTATGCAGGTCAAAAGTACAGGACAAAAAACGAAAGGATACTTTGGTATAACGAGCTGCTTTCGGATCAAAGCTTTTACAATGAAATGCTTAATTGCTTTGAAACACGGTTCCTTCCTCTCACAGAGGCTCTTGTGAAGAACGGCATCGACGATCTGGCACAAAAGCTGGCCGCTTCAAAAAATAATGACGATATCCGCTGGAATACAGCGACAGACGATGAATATGACCGTCTTAAGGATTACCTTCGCAAAAGACTTGGGTTCCTTAAGAACATTTGGCTTGAGAATAAAGAATACTGTGTTGTGTCATACTACGACGGCACCCCGGACAGAGACATAAACAGGATCTATATACCGAAGGGCAGCGCACTTTCCGAATTCCCGGAGTACATAAAAATGATGGGAGAGGATGCGGAATGGCATACAGAAGGTACTGCGGCGGTATTTGACCCGGACGCAAAGCTTGACGGGGATGTGCTGCTTGTAAGGACCGCCTCCGGACAGGCTGTTAAGAAACCGGGGTTCCTGTCAAGGCTTAAGCAGGAAAAAGTGATCGTTTGTATTGGGTCCTTTGCATTCATGTGGATGCTTCCAGCGATCTTTGCCTTAAGGAAACGGCACGGAAGAGGGGTGAGCTGAGTGTTTGAAGAAAAAAAGTACAGACATGAGCATAAATATCTTGTTTCCGACAGCGAAGCCCTGATCCTGAAGCAGAGACTGAAAGTACTTATGAAAACGGATCCGCACGCAGGCCCCGACAACACATATACGGTCACAAGCCTGTATCTGGACGATCTTTATGATTCCTGTCTTGATGATTGCATAAACGGGACGGACCCGAAGGAGAAATTCAGGATCAGGATATACAACGGAAGCGATTCGAAGATAACTCTCGAATGCAAGAGAAAAGAAAACGGCAAGGGCCTTAAGACGTCTGCTGCTCTTTCAAGAGACGTGACAGAAAATATATTAAGGGGCGGGGTTGTTGCTCCGGACAGTACGCAGGTGCCGCTTTTCAACAGGTTAGCGTGCCTGCAGAGGACACTCGGGTTAAAGCCTCGCACTATTGTTGAATATCGCAGGACCCCGTACATATACGGGCCCGGAAATGTCAGGGTCACATTTGACAGCGGGCTTGCGGCTTCTTGTGATACGGAAAAGTTTCTTGCCGGAGGTTACACACGGCGTCCTGTGATGCCGCCCGGTAAGCTCCTTATGGAAGTAAAGTTTGACGGGTTCCTGCCGGATTTCCTTTATGATGCCCTGCAGCTTGGGAACCTGACGCAGACAGCATTTTCAAAATATTATCTATGCAGAAAATTCAATAACGGGAGAACAGAAAATGAACGGTATTAAAGATATTATCAAGAAATCCTTCCTGGAGGGATTTTCGTCAAATGACATAAACCTGAAGACTGTTGTTGTCGCGATCGGGATCACGGCTTTGATCTCTGTTTATATCTTTATAATCTACAGACTTATGTGCAGGAAGACCTTTTACTCCAAGAACTTTAACATAAGTCTTGTAGGCGTTGCGCTCATCACGGCTGCGATAATAATCACGATACAGTCAAGCATAGTGGTATCCCTCGGCATGGTCGGAGCGCTGTCTATCGTAAGGTTCAGGACTGCTGTTAAGGATCCGATGGATCTTATGTTCCTGTTCTGGTCCATAAGCACAGGCATAATCTGCGGTGCGGGGTTTGCGGAGTACGCTGTGGTACTTGCTGTTGCGGTAACTATAGCCGCTTTTGTACTTGACAACCTTCCGATCTCGAAGGCTCCGTCGATTCTTATCGTAAATACGACCGGTATGGATAAAGAGCAGGCGATCCTTGAAGCGTTAAAGCAGGATACAAAGAGGTTTACGGTAAAAGCAAGGAACGTGACCGCAGGATCGATGGATATGACGGTGGAGATCGTTTCCAAAGATGTTTCGGAACTTATCAAAAACATTTCCGGGATTGAGGGCGTCACGAGTGTTTCAGCCCTTGCGCATGACGGTGAAGTAACCTTTTAAGGCTTCAGGCGCCATATAAGGCTTAAAACACTAAGCCAAAGGAGAAAAAGTGGTATTAGAGGTTTTTCTTTATATTTTCAGTTTTTTATATCTTATCTTGCCTGAATATTTCGGTATTGAATTTTCTCTCTCGCTTCCGCTCCTTACTGCGGCCAGGGTGCTGATCTTGCTGCTGTTTGGGGTATCGTTTGTGTATTTGCTGAAAGAAAAGCGGATAAGGGTCATAACTGACAGAAGATTCTGGATAATAATCGGCATTTATTTCGTGTTGAGGCTTGCTGCCAACATGTATTACATCACCACATACTCTGACGCGATAAACGCTGTCTTTAGGATGGTTGTCGAGCAGCTTGGCCTGCTGGTCCTTATCCCGAACATCCTTTCTGCGGATGAGAAGAGGGAAAAGACGATCAAGGCCATGGTTTATGCCTCGGGACTTGTAGCATTGTTTGGAATCTGCGAATCGATATCGGGTGTAAGGGTATTTGATTATCTTTATACCGTAAAAAGGGAAATGCTAAACGACCATTATATAAGGCTTGGATTGCTGAGGGCAACCACGTCTTTCGGCATATCCAACCTGATGGCATATTACCTGAATATGATGACTCCGTTTATTTTCTATCTTGCGGGTAAAACGGGAAAAAAACGTTATATTGCGATAGGAATATTAAATTTCCTGGCACTTGTTTTCACGGGGTGCAGGGCAAATCTGCTTGCTTACGGAGCGATAGCGGTCTTGTGTTTTGTTTTTGCGGACAACAAGGACAAACTACGGTTTTTGAAGCGCTTTCTGGCAGGTGCGGGCATCACGCTTGTGATCATGGTTGCGTTAAGGTTTACAGGTCCCAAATTGAGATATTATATTGACGGGACTGCAAAGTCTATGTTGAATTTAGTCGGGTTTGATTTTGATCTTAACGAGGGAGCACCGGAAGGAAGCGGCGGCTACGGAGTTAATGAAAAAAACGCAAAGGTATCGAGAGTATTCCAGTTCACCGGCGTAAAAAGGGTAATGGAAATGAATCCCCTGTTTGGTCTTGGAACCGGGGCGCAGAAGAGGGGACAGATCTATTATATCTGGAACGGTAAATGGCAAAAGACTTTCAGCTATGATATGGGCTATGTTTCTATCCCGTGTGACGAGGGGATAATAGGTTCGCTTGGATATGCGGCGCTGTTTTTTGGAATCCTGTATTGCTATATTTCGGATTTGATAAAAGAAGGCGATGAAGACCGGAAGAAATATCTAAAGGTCTTTATAGTGGCTGGTATTGTATTCTTTATCTGTATGCTGTTTGCAGACAAGATGATGCCAATGTATTTCTTTATCAATGCGATAGGTCTTTCCTCGCTGAAATGCAGTGATATACATTTCAGGAAGGCGGGAGAAAACAGATCACCTGCCGCTGCCGGCGTTAAATGACCGTACTAAAGCGGAAACCGGTGCAAATGCTGTTTTAAGGTATGAAAGCCATTTTCTGAAAGAAGCAGACGACAGTGTGAAAGGTATAAAATTACGGCGCATCTCCTGACGGATAAGCCCGATCTCATCGGAGTTTGCCGGGTTTTCCGTATTATCCGCTTTGCCGGCGCGCAGTTCGACTATAAGGGAATAGCGGAGAACAGAATAATATTTCCGGTCCACAGCTTTTTTGAGGGCGGGTGTATCCGCAGCTTTACGCAGTATCGCAAATGCCGGAGCATAGCGGAAAACACCGTTTTTGAAAAACGACCTGCTCCCTGTCAGGCTGTCAGGCTGCTGAACATAGTGATAAAGAGGACGGGGACAATAAGATACAGCAGCTCCTTCCGGTGCTTCAAGACCAAAGATGAAGGCCAGATCTTCACAATACGAGAGAGATTCGTCAAAAAAATGCCCTCTTAAAAGATCGGTCCTAAAAAGCTTGTTGAAAAGGAAACCTTCGGTACTTTCGTCTGTAAGGAGGTTCTTTCGGAAGTCCCGGAAAGACACACGGGTACTATCTTTGTGACAGAATTTTTCGGAGCTTTCTGCATGATCGCGGTAAAAACCACAGACAGAAACAATGCTGTCCCCTGAAACCATCGCATCTGACATTGAAGCAAACATATCGGGCTCGACATAGTCGTCTGAGTCACAAAAACCGGTGTATTCACAAGACGCAGCTGCAAGAGCGGCGTTTCGCGCCGCGGAAACGCCCTTGTGCGAAAGCGGAAGATAAGTGATCTGCGGATGTGAAGATGCCAGACGCCTGCAGATCTCGCCTGTTTTGTCGGTTGAGCCGTCATCTGCAATGATGATCTGAAGCGTGACTCCGGTTGAAGCCAGCAGTGACGATATGCATTTTTCGATGGTGCCGGCCCCGTTATATACGGGCACTATAACTGAAACAGCAGGTGTATGCATATATATCCCCCTAAGATACCGGTATGGCATGTGATCCGGACCGGTACATTTCCTCTAGATTATACATGAGCAAACGACGGAAATCAAGGCGGCGGAAGACAGAAGGAAGACTATAGCTCAAAGAAAGGCCCGAATGACCATGATACCCCGGAAGATCCATTATTTCTGGTTTGGCGGAGGCGAACCCGGAAAAAAACAGAAAAAATATATAGAAGGCTGGCGCAGGAAATGCCCGGATTTTGAGATAATACGCTGGGACGAGTCCAATTACGACATCAACAGGAACCGTTTTATGCGGGAGGCCGCATCAGCCGGAAAATGGAGTTTTGTCAGTGATTACGCGAGGCTGGATGTTCTGTACACATACGGCGGCATCTATCTTGATACGGATGTTGAAGTGATAAAGGACTTTTCGGACCTGTGCGGGTATGACGGGTTCATTGGTTTTGAAAACAACGAACTTGTAAATGACGGCCAGGGCTTCGGGTTTGCAAAAGGACACCCGCTTGTGTCCGAGATGATGAAGGCCTACGAAAACGAAGCGTTTATCAATGAAGACGGTTCTTTTAACACAAAGGAAAGCCCGAGATACCGAACGGAATGCCTTGTAAGACACGGATTGAAGCTGAATGGGGAAAGGCAGAATATTGAGGGCATAGAGGTGTTTCCAAAAGACTTTTTCTGCCCGATGGATTTTTACACAAGAAGAACAAAGATAACGGAGAACACGTTCAGCATTCATCATTATCACCAGAGCTGGCATTCAAAAAAAGCCAGGATACTGTCGGGTTTCAGGACTTTTCTCTGCAGGCTGCTCGGCGTTGAAAAAGGCTTAAAAGCCTTCAAGGCATTAATGGAATGGAAGGACAAACGAAAACAGTGAAAACGGTTTCTTTTATCGTTCCGGTGTATAATACCGGGAAATACCTTTCGGAATGCGTAGATTCCATAATTGCGCAGACTTATGCGGATATTGAGATCGTCCTTGTGGATGACGGTTCTACCGACGGTTCGGGCGGCCTCTGCGACGAATACACAAAAAAAGATGCACGGATCAAAGTCATACATAAAGAGAACGGAGGTCTTTCGTCCGCAAGGAATACCGGGATGGACATTGCTTTCGGCGAATATATCGCGTTTGTTGATTCGGATGACACTCTTAAAGTCGAATTTGCGGAAAAAACAGTAAAGGCTCTTGAAGGTGTCCTTAAAGAAAAAAACACCGGCATCTGTTTCTCCTTCTGCGACTGCGAGACATCAAGGTGTACGCTTGACGTTTCGCGGTTTAAGGGCAAAGAGTGCATGACTGAAGACGAATTCATTGCCGGTCTTGAGGATCCTGTTTCGCGGGACTATCTTCTCGGGGTCATGGCATGCAACAAGCTGTATTACAGGCCTTCTCTGCAAAACTTAAGGTTCCCGGAAGGCAGGCTTCATGAAGATGAATTCTTCATAAATGATGTCATGGGGAATATGGAACGATGTGCTTTTGTTGCGGAAAAACTCTATATCTACCGCGACAATGACGAAGGTATCACAGGCAGAAAAAACAGTCTTGATCCAAGACACCTTGATGTTATAGACGCTTACGGTAAGCGTGCAAAGCTGTTTCTTGAAATGAGCAAGAAAGCGCCGGCCGAAAGCGTGGTAAGAAACGGCCTTTACAGACTTTGCAGGATGTATCTTGATGCAGCCGGAGACAAAACGGTACAAGTGAAGATACTTAAGAAATACAGAGAGTTTTACAAAGAACATGCCGGATGCATGAACGGAAAAAAACGTCTCAAATATGCTTTGTTCCTCGTTCATCCGGTTTTTTCGAAGCTTATTTGCAGATAACGGAGAAACGATAATGGATAAAAAGCTTGTTTCGGTAATAGTCCCCGCTTACAATGCCGGAAGATACCTTGGAAAAGCCCTTACATCGCTTATCTCCCAGACCTACAGGGAGCTGGAGATACTTGTTGTTGATGACGGCTCCTCAGACAACACTTATGATGTGGCCAGAGAATTTGCGGAAAGAGACAGCCGTATCAAAGTGAACCGTATCCGGAACGGCGGGGTGTCAAACGCACGTAACACGGCTCTTGACATGGCTGCCGGAGAGTATCTGTTTTTTCTTGACAGTGACGATACCGCAGAACCTTTTGCGGTGGAAAAGATGACAGAGGCCATGGAAAGCTCCGGGGCGGAGCTTATATGCAGCAATTACTCAAGGTGGGACGAGAGCGGAAAAAGGCTTGAAGATTACGACCTCATGACAGGCTTTGTAAAGACCGGCACGGATGAAGAACGTTTTGCTTTTGCGGTCAATGAGCTGCTTCCCTATAAAGTCGGCTATGAAGTGTGGGGGAAGCTGTACAGGACGAAGCTTGTAAAAGAGACCGGGATCAGGTTCGATACGGATTGCAGGATAGGAGAGGATCTCGCATTTAACCTCAAATATATCACGAAAGCAAGCGGGATCATGGGTATTCCCGACAGGTGCATAAGGTATCTTGTAAGGGAAAGCTCGGCTATGGGAAATACTAGGGAGCTCTCAAAGAAGATAAGCGAGGACGGCCTGCTGCTGAAGGGATTTTGGGACTATATCTTAGCAAACGGAAACGCAGTCTTTACCGACAGTTTTCCGGTCATTCTGGTAAGAACTCTTGATGCTGCCTATATCGGGCATACGCCTCTTGAAGCAGCCGAAGCTTATGATGAGATCGCGCAAACAAAGGCTTATGCGTATATCAGGGCTTTTTATAAGGGGCTTGACAGCCAAAAAGAAGAGATAATCTCTATGTATCCGGAAGAGATCGCAGGCATAAAATATAAATATCACCTGTATGTAAGAAGCAGGCTCCGTGCGGGAAAAATCCTTGATAGGTGTCTGCTGTTTGTATATAATGTTTATCGGATCATAAGAAGACGGGAGCTGCTCGCAAAATGGAAGATGCCATACTGAAAAAACATGCATATCTGATCATGGCCCATAACGAGTTCCATATGCTGAAGAAGCTGATCTCCCAGCTGGACGATCCCAGGAACGATATCTATATCCACATCGACAAAAAAGCAAGGTTCGTTGATGAGGCGCAGATCGCGTCCTGGGCGGAAAGATCCGGCGTTTTCTTCGTAAAAAGAAGGCGGATCTACTGGGGAACGCTCAGTATTGTAAAGTGTGAGCTGGAGCTTCTTGCGGCTGCAGTAAAAAAAGATTATGCATATTATCATCTGCTCTCCGGAACGGACATGGCGTTAAAGAGCGCGGATGAAATATACAAAACATTTGAAGGTGACGGGAAAGAGTATGTGACCTGCTATCCTTCAGGCCCGGATGATGATTTTCTGGACAAGGTAAAATACCGCTATCCGTTTCTTAAGATCGTCGGCAAAGGCGGGTTCAACGGCCCCGGAAAAAAGCAGAAGATCCTGAAAAAGATCGGATATCTGCAGTACAGGTATCTGGAATTCCAGAAAGCCCACGGCCTCGACAGGACAAAGAAATATAAAGATACCGTATTTTACAAGGGAAACCAGTGGTTCAGCATAACACACGCTTTAAGCTGTTATGTTCTTTCGAAAAAACATGAGATAATTAAGATGTACCGCGGTACAAACTGCCCGGATGAGATCTTTCTTCCGACTCTCATCATGAATTCTCCGTTTGCGGAAAAAGCGGCGGGGCGGGACCTTAGAAAGATCGACTGGAAGCGCGGCAATCCTTATGAGTTTAAGACTGAAGACCTTGAAGAGCTCGAGGCTTCAAAGTCCCTGTTTGCAAGAAAGGTCTCCTATGACAGGGAGCCGGGGCTTGTAAACGGCATGATAAGCCATATCAAAAATGAGGACAGCCCTGCAAAGAAGCCGAAGATCAGCATTGTCGTACCCTGCTATAACGTTGAAAAATACATTACGGAATGCGTGGACTCCCTTGCGGGACAGACATATCCCGATACAGAGATAATCCTTGTGGATGACGGCTCTAAGGACGATACGGGGAAGATCGCAGACAGCTTAGCCGCAAAATACGACAATGTGATCTGCGTCCATAAAACAAACGGCGGCCTTTCCTCCGCAAGAAACTACGGGATAGAAAGAGCAAAGGGCGAATATATAGCGTTTGTTGACTCGGATGACTGGGTTGAGCCGGATTATACAGAAAAACTGTATGAAGCCATTGTAAAAGCGCAGGCGGATGTTGCCGCTTGCGGCTACAGGCTCGAAGAAGCGTCAAGCGGGACAGTTACCTTTGATGAAGAAGGGTTGCTGTCTCCCCATGAAGCCATGAGGAAGCTCGGAGATATCTATCCGAAAGAGAACGTACTGCTTGTTGTCGCATGGAACAAGCTTTATAAAGCAAGTCTTTTCAAGGATCTCAGATACACAGAAAACAAAATCCATGAGGATGAATTTATCGCCCACCGCGTGCTTGGGGCTGCGGATTCTGTAGCCTTGATCCCCGATGCGCTGTATCATTACAGGATCAGGGAAAACAGCATAACATCCGCCGGGAATTCCCAGAGCATAAAAAGATTTGATATCACGGATGCTTTCGAAGACAGGATAAGATACTGCAGGAGCATGATGTACGGCGACCTCGTGAATATAATGCTGTATACATATTTTGAGGGAATGAAGCAGCTTATGGCAGGCTTTACGGACGAGACCATTAAGCGCGAGCGCCTGTGTCCGGTTTTCAGAAAGAAAGCCGCAGGCATCTATTTCCGGTATTTTGCCGGTCTTGACAGCTATCAGAGGAAGGATTACCTGAAGCTGATATTATTTACCCGGAAGTACCGAAGCAAAGTGATCGAGCTTATGGAGAGAAAAAATGCTTAAAAGAGTGCTTAACGGAATTAAGAATGCTTTCAAATTTATGGTCCCGATAAGGATCTATCTTTACTACTATTCAAAAAAGCATGATGACGAGTATAAAAAACTCATGATCAAGGTTAATGCCAAGGATCACTACATCAACGATCCCGAGGTAAAAAAAGATTTTTTCAGAAGCCTTAACAAAGATGGTCTGCCGGTCAGGTTTTACAGCGACATGGGATTCTATGAGATAAAAGATCAAAAACAGAGAGATTCTTATGTGGGGCCGGGAAAACTGACTGCGTTCAGGTATGGTGTGAATACAGGCCCTTCCGCGAAAATACTGGACGACAAAGTCATGTGCCTTAAGCATTTTTCGAAGTATGTTAATCGGGAATGGCTGGACATGCGGGAGACTTCCTTTGAAGAATTTGCGGATTTTTGCGTACGTCATCCCCAAATGATCATTAAAAACGCAAAAGGCTATGGCGGCAAAGGTACTCATATTTTCGATGCTTCCTCACAGTCTGAAGAGGGATTAAGAGCAGCGTATTCAAAGTATACCGGAGCGGAGACGGTGATAGAAGAGCTTATCTGTCAGAAAGGCTTTATGCACGATTTAAATCCCGCTTCCGTTAATACTTACAGGATATGTACCATGCGCATCCGGAACCGGGTTGAGATATTTCAGTGCTATGTAAATATGGGAAACGGCACGGCCTGTGTTGACAACGGATACTCGGGAGGGATGTTTGCTCCGGTCGATGCAAAAACAGGGGAAGTCCTGCGAGATCCCGTTGATATCGAATGGGAACCGTACCATGAACATCCGGTAAGCGGAATTGTCATGAAGGGCAGGATACTGCCGTATTGGGACAAGGTCAGGGAACTTGCGCTCGCAGTCGCTGACGAAGTTCCCGATATTTACTATCTCAGCCTTGATGTTGCGGTAAATGATGACGGAACCTTATACCTGATAGAGGGAAATTCTTGTGGAGACGGATTCTGGTGTAAAGATTTCGGTGAATGGCCGGTATATGAAAAAGTGCTGAAAAATCCGGTGCTTTGGCTTAAATACAGACTGAACTACAACAAGATGATAAAGTTTCATATTGAAGAATTGTTGACATATTTGTCATAAAAGCATTGCCGCGGCAGACGGTAAAAATTCCTGCTGCATATGAGAAAACAGGGGGAGAAAATGGTACCGGAAACAAGGCCTATACAACTTGATGATAAAGAAACGATAGACAGGATAAGAAAGCAGTACGGGCATTCCACATCATCTCACTGTTTTCCGAGTCTGTACATATGGAAAGATGATATGCGGCTTTCTGTCTATATCGAAAAAGATTTCTTTGCTGTTAAGAACAACCTCGAGAGAGATAATGAATGGTTTTTCCCTTGTGGTGATCCGGGGAGGATCGAATGGTTTTTGAACGAGGTTGACAATACCGGCCTTTCTTTAAGATATTTGCGCGGAGAAGACGCCGCATTGCTGGAAAAGATATGTCCCGGCAGGTATTCTGTTTTTTCAAGTCCCGGGGATAACGAATATCTGTATGATACAAGAGAACAGATAGGCCTTAGCGGAAAAAAACTGAGGACTGTCCGCAACCATATCAACCGGGTACAAAAGGATCATGAATTGCGTTATGAGGCGATTACAGACAGTAATATGGATGCCGTAATGCATGTAAGTGATCTCTGGGTCAGGAAAAGTACGGAAATGAGCAGCCTCGAAGATGTCACCGCATCATGTTTGCTGTTAAAGGAACGCAAAGCACTTGAGGTTATGGGAGTCCTTGTTTATGTGGATGATTCGCCCTATGCGATAGTCGCCGGTTATCCGATAAGTGACAGCTGTTTCGATATGGCTATGGCAAAACAGATCGATACATTACCCGGTCTTACTTCTTATGCCAAGTATGCCATGTATAACACTCTTCCCGAGCGATATGAAACAGTCAATGCCGAAGAAGACCTTGACATTCCGGGACTCCGGGCCCTGAAACAGCAGATGGGGCCGGTCGGGGTGATCGAGATGTTCAAAGCGTTTGTCAGGGGAGAATAAATTCAAGGGTCATCTTTGCCGTAACGACTGCATTTCCAAAGACGGCAGACAGGATACGTTTGATGAGAAAAAAGCAGCAGAGGAGTCAGTATGCAGGGTTTGATACTTGCCGCGGGCATGGGAACAAGGCTTAAAACGCTTACGCAGTCTGTCCCGAAGGTGATGATAAAAGTCAATAACAAACCCCTCATAATGCAGTCTCTTGAAAGACTGTACGAGCAGGGTGTTACGGAAACGGTCATAGTTGTCGGTTACAAAAAAGAATGTATCATTGACGGACTCGGATCGTTCTATAAGGACATGAAGCTCACCTATGTCGAGAACAGTGTCTATGAAACAACGAACAATGTATACAGCCTTTATTGCGCGGCGCCGTATTTAAATGAGGATTTCCTGCTTGTAGAGGGAGACCTTCTGTATTCACGGGAACTGCTTGACAAGGCTGTAGCCCGAAAGAATGGCTGCAATATCGTTGTGAGCAGGTATAACCCGGAGACCATGAACGGCACAGTGATCAGGGCAAAAGGTGACAAAGCCGTGGAACTTGTCGTAAAGAAACGGCAGCCTGCGGATTTTGATTACTCGGATGTCTGGAAAACGGTGAACATTTACTATTTCAGCAAAGAATTCGCACAGAAGTATTTTGAGCTTCTGTCCTGGTATATAAAAAACGGCAGCCTTAACAATTACTACGAATTTGTCCTCGGAGCGCTGCTTTATTACGGTGAGGATGATATCAGGATCATTCCGGTTGACGAAAAAGAATGGTTCGAGATAGACGACGAAAAAGATCTGGAGATCGCAAGGCAAAGCGGAGGCTTTTGATGATACTGAACATTGTCATTCCGGTCACAGCCGGTGCTGACGAAAAAGAAGCGCAGGAATGCGGAAAAATTGCAGAAAGCATCTGGAATGACCGCTTTAGCGTCAATGTGCAGGTCAAAAGCGCGGAAAGTGTACCGGCGGTATTTAATGCCGCATTGGACGGCATAAAAAGCGGCTATGTCCTGTTTCTTATGCCCGGGACACGCATAAATCCCGTTGCGGCGGGCGCGAAAGAGACAGCGGATGCATTTGCCGCATCCTCGGAGCTCCTTTTGTTCGGCTATAAAAAGATAACCTGGAATGTGCCGCAAGTCAGGGAAAGCTTTGAAGGAACAATAAAGACAGGGGAACTGCTGAAAGATTTTCACGGGGCGCTTGCGGATGAGTACTATACGGGCCTGCAGAACAAGATCTTTTCGGTTGATGTGATACAACGGGAAAATTTAAGATTTAACGACAGTATAGCGGAGTATTATGATCTTGATTTTATACTTAGGTTTCTTGCCGTGTGCGATGAAGTGTTATCCTTTTCAAAGCAGCTGGTCACCTGCTATGCGGTACCTGACGGGAACCTGGCTTTTGAACAGCGCTTTTATGATAAGACAAAGGTTTTTGAAAGCTTTGAAGAAGCTCTTCGAAAACAGTGCGGTAACGGGATTGCAAAATGCATAATGGACGAAGAATGTCTCGATTATGCCGTTTACGAAGCAGGAAGGATCTTGGAGGCACCGGAAGGTAAACGGAAAGAGATTGAAAAGACGCTGTATGACAGCTTTGTCGCAGGTCTTCCCGCAAAAAAAAGATTCGTTTATTTCCTGAAGAGCAGCAAGGAAAGGCTTTCAGCCCGTTTTCGAAGGAAAAACGGAGATGACGAAGTACTTCGGAAAGAGGCAAAGAAGCGGCGCGAGACAGAGAAGGAAGCCGCTCTGGGAGCGCGCTTGCAGAGAAAAAGAAGGTTCCGCAGGAGTGTATATAAGCTCTTCTCAAAGAGAAAGAGGATATTGCTCTGGTGTGAGAGTATTACAATGAAGAGCCATATCCTGGATTATTACTGCTGCATAAAGGATATGGACGGCGTTGATATATATATTTACTATCCGGGCAATTGGGACAATACGGTACTTCCGGGGCTTAAAGCCGTAAGATCTGAACGGAAAGCCCGCTATACACCGTGGGATCTTGTTGTATGCGCGGATGCCGTTCCGCCGTTTTCCTTTACCAAAGAGGACACCCGGATTTTGTACATTAACCACGGGCTTCATATGATAAGCTATGACGGCGGGGAAACCCTTTATGCATACGCAGAGTCCCGGGGCAGGTTTACCGCAATGCTTGAGCCGAACAAAAGCTATGCCGCGATCATGGAAAATGCCCTTAAAGATGTAAGGGTAGTGCATACCGGGTATAAGAACGCTGAAAATATATTGAAGGCGAAAGATAACGCAAAACAGGCAAGAGAGCGTCTTGGGATACCGGAACATGCCGTTGTTGTTGCAGTCTTTGGAACCTGGGGGAAGGACAGCCTGTTCCATCGCGTCGGAGAAGCGCTGGTCGCCCGTGCAAAAGAGCTTATGAGCGGAAAGTATGCATTTATACTTTCTATTCACCCGAAGGAGTACACGGTTTATGACGAGACCGTCGAGCCTTTGGGTAAATACGTGGATTCTCTTGCAAAGGACGGCTTTATCATCAGGGATCCGAAGGAACCGAGCGTTGACTACATGATCGCTGCGGATGTCGTGATATGTGATTATTCCTCTCTCTGTGAAGAAGCTATGCTTGCGGGGAAGCCCGTTATAATGAGCGATTTTCCGGATACAAGGGTGTGGAAGGACTCCATTATCCGGAAATATAAAGAAAAAGGCCCTGTGTTTAGCAGAGACAGTTCTCTCGAAGAGCTGCTCGAACAGGCCGTGAACGATAAGAAAATGACGGAATATGCGTCAGAACTTACAAAAGACCTTCTTCCACCCGAAGGAGGTTATGCGTATGCTGTAAGAAAGATAACCGAAGAATTGCTATAGAAAGGGACAGATATGGCCGGCGGATTCAGGATCGAGGTGCTTGAAAAAGATTTTCCCTATGAGGATATAACGGAGTTGCTCCATGAAAGCTACAGGGAGCACGCCGAAGCAGGCAGGAATTATCTCGCCGCACGACAGACGGTTGAGGATACAAAACGAAGGCTCGAGGGGCACATCTGTGCTGTGGCTTACGACGGGAACGGGAAACTGGTAGGGACCATCTCCGGAAAGAAGGTCGTTAAGGCCCCGGGAGAAAAGAAGAAGTGGTATGAGGACGACAAATATATATACATCGCCCAGATGGCAGTCCATCCCGATTACAGGAATACGCTTCTTCTGTCTCTCATGTCTTTGAAGTTTGCATCCATCGACTGGATAAAGGAATGCGGTTCATGGGTGAGCGACACATCCACGAAAGCAAAAGAGCTTACGGATGCCTATGTTAAGATGGGATTTCAGATAGTGGATCTGGTTTCGTGGCAGACCACGAATTATTATTCGTATGTCTTCAGAAAACCCAACAAGGGACGCGTTTTCAGCGACAGGTATGTTAAATTCAGATTTGCCTTGAGCAGCATCCGGTGCAGGCTGTTATACAGGGAAGACGGAAAACCCAGATGGAAAGGGTCACGCAAATGAAAAAACCTTTATTAAGAGGAAAGCTGCATTTATTTGCCGAGATATTCAAGACGATGAAGTGGGCCGTTAATGTGCTGAAAAAGCACAGGATGGCTCTGGCTCTGTATATCCTTCTGCTCATAGGCGGTACCGCGTACTGCTTTTATATAACAACAAGAGTGGGAAATGTCGTTGATCTGGCTCTTGCGGACAACTTCGGCCAGCTTGCAAGGTCGGGCGGGCTGCTGCTTGCCCTGTATACGTCCTACATCATATTAACCATAATATGCAACAGGATAGCGGCATTTAACTATAATGCCATGTATAATGATCTTGAGCTCAAGGTCTATCGAAAGATAATGGATTCTTCGTGGGAAGAGCTTACCGAATATCATTCGGGCGATCTTATCACAAGACTTTCAACAGACATAAAAGTTGTGGCCGGCAATACAGGAGGCCTTGTCCCGTCTATCATAGAAAAGCTGACAGTCATCGGTCTTGGCGGTATATATATCATCATACTGGATTATTCCATGCTGCTCATAGCGGCTTTTGTTGCTGTGATCGTGGTTGTCTCCACACGCATTTTCATGGGGAAGGTGCTCTCGTCGCAAAACAGGCTTAAGGAGATCGAATCCGAGATCAATTCTTACAACAAAGAGACCTTTAACAATATACAGGCAGTAAAGGCCTTCGGTCTCGGAAATTATTTTTACGGAAAAATGGAAAAGATCGAGAATGTCAGAAAGAAGAACGATATTCTCGCCAATACCTATTCACTCGGCTCCTGGGCAATTTCTTACATGGCAGGGATCCTTGGCGGTTCGGCCGTCATTGCATGGATGTTCTACCGTGTTCACACCGGCGCGATTTCCTTTGGAAGCCTGTCTGTCATGACTTTTCTTGTATTACAGGCGGGTAATGCCGCAAAAGCTCTTCTGGGGCTGATCCCCACCGTTATGGAGTATGTGGCATCTGCGGAAAGAGTGAAGAAACTGCTCAGCCTTAATGATGAAAAGAATGATGTTGATGAAGATGAGTTCAGGCATTTTGAAGCTGTAGGGAGAGAAGACGGCGTATCCATCGATATCAGCGATATGTCTTTCTCCTACAAAAACGGATATAATGTGTTCAATGATGTCAACCTCAGCGTAAAACCCGGCGAGATCGCGGCACTGGTAGGGCCTTCTGGCGGCGGAAAGACAACAATGCTCCGTATCATACTCGGGATAGTCGCCGCTTCAAAGGGAACGGTTCAGGCTGCGTCAGGTGACCTGATCACTGCCTTCGGAAAACAGACAAGAGGCCTTATCACCTATGTTCCGCAGGGTAATTCCATGATGGCGGGAACGATAAGGGAAAATCTCACCATGATAAAGCAGGATGCAACGGACGAAGAGATAGAGGATGTGCTCGAAACGGCCTGCATGCTTGATTTCATCAGGCAATTGCCGGACGGCCTCGACCATAAGCTCGGAGAAAACGGTACAGGCTTTTCGGAGGGGCAGAACCAGCGCCTTTCCATCGCAAGGGCACTCTTAAAGGACGCTCCGATACTGCTCATGGATGAAGCAACATCGGCTCTTGATGTGACAACTGAGAGAAAGATACTTGGAAACATAATGAAAAAGAATCCGAAAAAGACGGTATTGCTCACGACGCACAGACCTTCCGTGCTGACTATGTGCGACAGGATATACAGGATAGCGGACAAGACCGTGACGGTGCTCAATGAAAGCGAGATCCAGATCCTTATGGATGAATTCTGATCGTACAAAACAGAGGGACTAAAGGAAAAAAATAAGCAATGAAAACGGGTAAATATACTGTAAAAAATACGCTGGGAATGTTTGATCTGCTGAAAGGGCTTATAATGCTAACGGTCCTTTTCATCCATACCTATGGTATAGATGAAGCCCTCAGCAGCGCACAAGGGATATTTGCACAGGCTGCGGTAGGACTTTTCACGGTTTACGGTGAAGTATCCATGCCTGCGATGTTTATCATCAGCGGTTACGGTTTCAGAAAAACCGATATCGGGACATGCCTGAAAAAGCAGTTCAAGGCTCTGATGATCCCCTACTGCATTTCGGGAGCCATAGCCGTAGTGCTGCATACCGTTTTCTATTACCTGCTTTACGGCGGCGCCAGAACTTCGCTGAAATTGAGCTTTTCCCTGCTCATTGGGCTTATTCTCGGGGTAACCGAGGATACGACAATTAACGGATTCACTATCTACTGCTGCGGTCCCATATGGTTCCTGTTTGGCCTGTTCATGGCAAGCAGCATCTTTAACCTGCTCCTGCAAAAACTTGAAGGAAAATGGCTTTTTGCGGCAGTGATCCTGACATCATGTGCCGGATGGGGACTGAGTTTTGCGCCGTTCATTCCATGGTGCGTTTCCCAGGGATTAATTACCGTATTTTTTGTTTACCTTGGATATTTCGCAAAGAAGAGCAAAGTGTTTACAAGAGAATACAGGGTTCTTTTTATCACCGGCGTGTCCGTCCTTTGCATTGCCCTTTATTATCTTATGAACATGTTCTTTGGAACAACGATCATTGCATACAATAAGTACGCGATGGGCCCGCTGTCGATAATAATGTGCGGCGTTACGGGACTTGTCCTCATCTACCTGTTCCTGCTTTTAAACAGGGTAAAAGGGCCCGTAAGCTCCGTGTTGAGAGTCATAGGAAGATATTCGCTGTACGTTTTATGCATTCACACGGTTGAGCTTGCGGCTGTTGGACGATACCTGCATTATGACTTTGTGAACAGCTGGAAAGGCAACGTCTGGGTACGGACCCTGATCGTTTTCGGATGCAGGGCCGCAGTTGTACTGATCGCCACCTTCTGTTTTGTAAAGCTCCACGCATGGCTTGGAAAGGCGATCCCGCAGTTCATCGAAAAAAGGAAGAACGGTAAAGAGTCCGGCAATGGGGGAATGTCATGATCGAATATCTGAAACTGCTTGAAAACTGCGGAGAAAGAAATGTTTTCGTTGAGCTCGATCAGGGAACTCCGGTCTGCCATACCTATGCAGAATATCTTAAGGATATGCGCGCCTGCGCGCGGAAACTGGAAGAAAAGCTCGGTAATATAAGGGACAAACATATCGGGATCGTTTCGGACAATGATTATGTCTATCTGGTAACCATATTTGCCATCATATTTTCCAGGGGAGTGGCTGTTCCTCTTAACAACAGGGAAACCCCGGAGGTTCTGGCGGAAGCGGTGAAAAAAGCAGACATTGATGCTCTTGTAGTATCAGGGGATGTCGATACCACAAGCCTTCAGGATGTTATCCTGATCCCTGATGAAGACTTGTCAGGGGATGGCGAAGAGGAAAGCAGTCTTTTCGATTTTGACGGATCCGAGGCAGACAGGACTGCATTGCTTTTGTTTACCTCAGGAACTACTTCTGTGTCCAAATGCGTCGAACTGTCCGTAAAAAGCATTTTTTTCGGTAAAAGGCCCGGCTTTCCGAGGAAGCTTACCGATAAGCTTGGGTTACTCTCTGCGCCGGTCGTGTACGGGGCCTTCAGCTTTTATCATATGGGAGGCATAATAGGATGGCTTGACTGTTCGGAAACAGGTTGTACGCTTTGCAAGAGCAGGGATATAAGGTATGTGCTTTCCGATCTTTCTGCATTTAATGCGGATATTGCCGTTGTAACACCGGCAATACTTAAGCTCTTCCTGAAAAGTCTTGAGCGCGGAAGGGCGGACAGGCTCGGAAGTGTTAAATACATAATGGCAGCGGGGGCCGTGCTTGAACCGGAGACGACGGCTGCATTTATTTCAAACGGTATAGGCATCGGACAGTTTTACGGACAGACCGAGACGGGCGGGACTATCACAACGAATTATGATGTGGAGAGTAATCCGAAGTCCGTGGGAAAGCCCGACAGGGATGTGAGGGTAGGCATTGAACAGGGCGAGATCTGTGTGAACTTCTGGGGGAATATGAAGGGGTATTACAAGGATCCGGAAGAGACGCGAAAGACTCTTGAAAACGGGACCGTTTTTACAGGCGATCTCGGATATATCGACGAGAATGGGTATGTTTATATTACCGGAAGAAAGAAGAACCTTATCATCCTTTCCGGCGGTGAAAATGTGTCGCCGGAGGAGATCGAAGCAAAGATATACGCTGATCCGCTGATACGGGAATGCAGGGTATACGAAAGAAACGACAGAATAGTCGCTGACATCTATGCTCCCGGGTTAAGTGAGGAGCAGATCAGAGAGTACATCGCAGCATTAAACAAGGAGCTGCCGATCTACAAGCGGATATCCCACGCAGAGAAGACAGAAAGTGAACTGCCAAAGACTGCAACCGGTAAGATCAGAAGATAAAAGGAGAAACGATATGGAAAAAATAACTGAAGAAATAAAGTCTGTGATCGAGGACGTAGCAGGAATCCCGGCAAATGAGATTGAAAATGACAGCTCTTTTATGGATGATCTGGATCTTGCTTCTCTGGAGATAATGGCTATGGTTGCGGAAATTGAAAAGAAATTCTCGATCAGGCTGGCCGAGAGTGAGATGCTCTCAATAGAGAATATTGCAGAATTGGCAGAGCTTGTTGAAAGTAAAATAAAAAAGTAATGCGGGTAAATGACAATGTATGAATTTTTTAAGAACATAATCGAAAAACAGGACAGGAAATGCGTGTGTTTTGCCGGTGACAGCGAGAAATTTGTCACTTTTCGCGAATACTACGACAATGTCTGTGAGTGTGCGGAAAGGATCAGGACCATTTGTCCGGATCTTAAAGGAAAGCATATAGGGATCCTTTCGGAGCCGTCATACGGGTATCTGGTCATGATGGCGGCGCTCTTTATTAACAGAAGTATAATAGTACCGATCAATCATTTTGAGTCAGAGCAGAATATCAGCTACATCATAGAAAATGCGGATATTGATGTCCTGATCGTTTCGGACAGATTTGATAAATATACCTCGAAGAAAAAGTATTCGCTGCCTGAAATGACAAAACGCGCAAACGACAGACATTATGAGTATTCCGGGGATATGGACGAATGCATTGATGAAACGACCCTTATCCTTTTCACTTCCGGAACGACCGGCAAGCCCAAAGGTGTTGTCCTGCCGCTTCCATGCGTATTTAATATTTTTGAAGGGAATACCGCCCGGTTTAATGACTTTACATTAAAGGTTTCAAGCGTTTATATCACCGTACCGCTGTATCACGTGATGGGGCTGTATTACTGGCTTGGGTCATTCAGATGCGGATGGAATATGTATTTAAACTCCGAGGCGGGAAAGATACTTTCCGAACTGAGGTCTATCAAACCGAATCTTATCATCTCCACACCGGCGCTGATCCAGGTAGTGGATACACTGACAAGAAACGGAAAACATGACGGAACCGAGAACCTGAACTTTATTATTTCCGGCGGCGCGCTTCTTGAAAAAGGAATGGTCGAAAGGCTGAAGCAGAAAGGCATAGAATGCATCAACAGCTACGGCATGACAGAAACATCAGGAGCAGGGACCGTGAATTTTGATGTTGTCGGTCATGCGGATTCCATCGGCATTCCGATGTATGATACCGAGATCAGGATCATAGACGGGGAGATCTGCATAAAAAGCGGATCGATGATGAAGGGTTATTACAAGGATGAGGAAGCCACCTCAGAATGCCTTATAGACGGGTTTATGCATACGGGGGATCTCGGGTATATTGCCGATGACGGGTATGTTTATATCACCGGCAGAAAGAAGAACCTGATCATTCTGTCCGGCGGGGAGAATGTAAGCCCCGAGGAACTGGAAGCGGAGCTTAGGAAAAACCTGCTGATAAAGGAATGCGTGGTGTTTGAGAAGAACGACAGGATCGCTGCTGAAGTATATGCTCCGGATTCGAATGAGGATGACGTAAAGAATTATATCGCGGAACTGAACAGCCGTCTGCCTGTCTTCAAAAGGATCTATTCGGTGGATGTAAGAGACGGTGAATTTGAAAAAACAGCAAACGGAAAAATAAAGAGGATCCGGTAATACCGTTATATGGCTTTATACAAGGGGGAAGAATATCGTGAACAGCTCGACAAAAGACATAACGAAACTGATCGGTGAGGTGACCGGCATACCTGAGGAGCGAATACAGGAAGACTCCAAACTGATAGAAGACCTTAATCTTTCATCACTTCAGATAATGGTGATCTTTTCCGAGATGGAAGGAAGATTCAATGCCGGGATATCGGAAGAGCAGCTTCTCTCGGTAAGGACAGTAGGTGACCTTGCAGCTATCATAAAATCAAAATAAAACGGAATGAAGCACTATGAAGGATTTTCTGGCATACCTTTCCGAAAAGAAAGTGTTTATCGTATATCTGACGGTGACGGCAGCTTTTTTCATCGTCTCTTTTCTCCTCTATGATCTTCCGCTTGGGGCGGTTATTTACCCCTGTATCTGCGCGGTGATCATAGGGGTATTGTTTGCGCTGCCTGCATATTTCAGGCACAGGGCAAAGGTGAAAAGACTTGACACCTGCATAAATACAGGGATACTGGAGCTTTCGGAGCTGCCTGAGGCGGTAAGCGAAACGGAAGAGAAGTACCGTAAAGTTATCGAGACACTGCTCGAACGTGAAGCGAAGGCCCGCGAAAAAGCAGGGGGAGACTATGCTTCCATGATCGATTATTACACTATGTGGGTGCACCAGATCAAAACCCCCATCTCCTCAATGCGCTTAAAGCTGCAGAATGAGGATACGCCGCTTGCAAGGTGGCTCAGGCTCGATCTTTCCCGTATAGAAGGCTATGTTGAAATGGTGCTTGCGTATCTGAGACTTGACAGCCCTTCGACCGATTATGTTATTAAAGAGTGCGATCTTGACGGCATTGTAAGGGCGGGGGTAAAGAAATTCTCGGGAGAGTTCATAAACCGCGGGCTTTCCCTTGAATATGAGCCTCTTAACACGAAGATCCTCACGGATGAAAAGTGGCTTCAGTTCGTTTTTGAACAGGTGCTCTCAAATGCGCTCAAATATACAAAAGAGGGCGGGATATCGGTTTATGTCGAAGATAACAGGCTCTGCGTGAAGGATACGGGCATTGGTATAAATGCAGCGGATCTGCCGCGTGTTTTTGAACGCGGGTACACGGGAAGGCTTGGACGCGAGGACAAGCGCGCAAGCGGTATCGGACTTTATCTTTGCAAACGCATCTGTGATGCGCTCGGGCACGAGATATCGATCGAGTCTTCGGAAGGCAGCGGAACCGTTGTGAAGATCGGATTGGAGAGAAAGACCTTCGAGTTTGAATGACAAACCTGTCCAAAGCCTCTTAAAACGGCTTTGGACCATAAACTTACGGAATATCCGGAGCCCGTATGTATTTGTGACATTTCTGTAAGTTTTTCTCCCTGTTTTGTAAGAAGATGAAATGGAACGGAAAAGTCCTGCGTGCTAAACTGTGCATGTAAAACAGAAAAGACCGGCGATAACAAAGACCTGCGGCAGAGACTTCATTCGCACACAGCAAAGCAGGGGGGCCGGAATCGGAGGAAAACATGAGCTTACTTGAAGTAACAGGGATCAAAAAGATCTACAAAACGAGATTTGGAGGCCAGGCGGTAGAGGCCTTGAAAAATGTGAATTTTACGGTTGAAAAGGGCGAATATGTTGCCATCATGGGTGAATCCGGAAGCGGAAAGACGACACTCTTAAACATCCTCGCAGCGCTTGACAAGCCCACTGAGGGTACAGTCATACTTGACGGAATGAACTTCTCCAAGATAAAGGAGAGCGATGCCGCAACATTCCGCCGTGACAATCTCGGATTCGTATTCCAGGAGTTCAATCTTCTTGATACTTTTTCTATAGAGGATAACATCTATCTTCCCCTTGTGCTCGCGGGAAAGAATTATAAAGAGATGCACGAAAGGCTTATGCCTATAGCTTCGCGCCTTGGCATCGCCGATCTCTTAAAGAAATACCCTTACGAGGTATCGGGCGGACAGAAGCAGCGTGCAGCAGTGGCAAGGGCCCTTATCACAAAACCCAGGATACTCCTTGCGGATGAGCCTACCGGCGCTCTTGACTCAAAGGCAACGGATGAGCTTTTACGCCTTCTGTCACAGGAAAACGCAGGCGGACAGACCATCCTCATGGTAACCCACTCGGTGCGTGCCGCAAGCCATGCCGGACGCGTGCTCTTCATAAAGGACGGAGAGGTATTCCACCAGCTTTACAGGGGCGAAGCCTCAAACGACCGCTTCTACCAGACCATCACGGATACCCTTACGGTACTGCAGGGCAACAGTACAACGCCGTCCATCCCTGCAAGGGCTGTCTGATGAAGAGAAGGAGAGCGAACGATGAAAAAGTTATTCTATCCGAGGCTTGCCTTTGACGGGATCCGTAAAAACGGCAGGCTTTACTTCCCCTATATCCTGACGTGTGTCTGCATGATCGCAATGTTCTACATCATGCAGTATATTGCTTCACCCGAGTGTCTTGAGTATCTTCCGGTGGGAAAGACCATGATACCCATATTCATGGCCACCGGCAGCATTGTAATGGTCGTATTTTCGATCCTGTTCCTGTTCTATACGAATTCATTTATCTCGCGCAGACGCACAAAGGAATTCGGTCTGTACAATGTTCTCGGCATGAACAAACGCAATCTTGCAAGGGTGATCGTCTGGGAAACATTGATCACTGCGGCGATCTCCGTTGCTGCGGGCCTTTTTACCGGGATCGTCCTTTCAAAGTTTGCGGAACTCGGCCTTGTACGCATGTTTGACGGCAGGATCACTTTTGATATAAAGATACTGCCCGGCCCCATGATCGTGACCTCTGCTGTATATCTTTGTATTTTTGCGGCTCTTCTGGTCAATTCCGTTATCAAGGTCGGCACGAACAATGCCATAAACCTGATGAAAAGCGAAGCTGCGGGCGAAAAAGCACCGAAGGCAAACTGGCTCCTCGGGCTTCTCGGCGTGGCAGTGCTTGTGACCGCGTATGTTATAGCCATTGCGAATTCCACCTATGCGGTAGCTGCCATAGGAGCGTTCATGGTCGCAGTCATCCTTGTGATCGCAGCCACATACATGATCTTTATCGCAGGAAGTGTTCTTTTCTGCAAGATATTGCAGAGATCGAAGAATTACTACTATAAGCCGGATCATTTTGTTTCGGTGTCGTCAATGACTTTCAGGATGAAGAGGAACGGAGCGGGTCTTGCATCTATCTGCATCATCTCGACGATGGTACTTGTTATGCTTTCATCATCTTCGAGCCTGTGGTTCGGATGCGAGGAATCACTTGCTGCCCAGTTCCCGAGGGAAATGCGCGCTTCCGTCCACTTTGATGACATCATGCAGGTAAACAACAAGATTTTTGACCTGTTTGATGAGGCCGTAGCAAAAAGCGTCGGAAAATACGGCGGATCAAAGAACGTTATTGCATCAAAATACATCTATACTCCGGTATATCTTGAGGGAAGCGTTGCAGATGCCGGATATGACAGATCCGTGATATCTTATACATCCAAAAAGATAAGGGATCTTTATGTTATCCCGACAGAGTACTTTAACAGCCAGACAGGCGAAAATCTGGTATTGTCCGACAGCGAAGCTCTGATCGTTACCGATAACTGTACATACAAAGAAAATGAGCTTACGGTGAAGCTTGAGGAAAAAACGCTCCGTCTTTCTGTTAAGGCAGTGAAAAAGGACAGGGATGTGAAGGTCCGCACCGGTGCAAACGACGGAATGGGCCGGCTGACCGTTGTCATGAACGATCCGTTTACGGCATTTGCGGGGATCGCAGATACCGTAAAAAGCGAAGAAGAGCAAAATACGGGCGTTTACAGTTACCGCCTGCCTGTTACATACAGCATCGATTTTGACTTTGGCAACGCGCCTGAAAGCGGATCGGAAGCCTTTAATGACATGATGGTCGAGGTTGAGAACAGTTTCTACTCAATGCTTGGCAACAGCATCAGGGCGATGAATGGCGGAGAAATCGTAAATGTCAGCTTCTCCATGCGCTCCGGCAGCGATTCGAACGACGAGATGAGATACATGTACGGCGGAATCTTTTTCCTTGGGATAATGTTAAGTCTTGTGTTCATGCTGGCTGCTGTGCTCATCATTTATTACAAGCAGATAACGGAAGGGTACGAAGACAGCAAGCGTTTTGAGATAATGCAGAACGTGGGCATGACAAAGAAGGAGATAAAGAAAGCGATAAACAGCCAGCTGCTGACGGTTTTCTTTGCACCTCTTGCATTGGCAGGACTTCACCTGTGCTTCGCGTTCCCCATCATCCGGGCGATACTTGTGTCATTTGAACTTTACAACCTTGGGCTGTTTACCGTAACAACCATTGCCAGTTTTGTGCTTTTCGCGATATTCTATGTGGTGGTCTACAAGTCAACATCAAAGGCCTACTACTCCATAGTCAGCGGCTGAAATATCTTAAACGGGCAGATATGCGGAACAATAAGAAACTTATAGGTAACTTTCACAAAGCGGCTCTTTCCAAAAGGCCGCTTTTGTGTTACAATGCATGTGTATTATTATAATTCATTATCATGGATAGATCCTGAAACAAGTTAATGCTGTTTGCGTATATTAAGGATGATCACGGAGGAAGATATGAAATTACTGTCTGTTGCAATTCCCTGCTACAATTCGCAGGATTATGTAGAAAAATGCGTAAGGTCGCTGCTTACGGGCGGAGACCGCGTTGAGATAATCATAGTAAATGATGGTTCGACCGACAATACACCCGGGATTGCGGACGATTTTGCCGCAGAATATCCGTCGATAGTAAAGGTCGTACATCAGGAGAACGGCGGGCACGGAGCCGCTATAAATGCCGGCATCGCCGCAGCGACCGGGACTTTCTTTAAGGCTGTTGACAGCGATGACGTTGTAAGCGAAGATTTCCCGAAATTCCTTGATATTCTTGAGGAAGTCGAGAGGCTTGGCGGGGCGGACGCGGTTATCACAAATTATTATTATGTGCATGAGGACGGAAAGGGCGACAGGTCTATCGATTTTTCAAATGCTTTGCCGCAGAACTGCATTTTCACATGGAATGAGACAAAGCACTTTAGGATAAGCCAGATACTGATGACACATGCCATGACCTTCCGCACCGAACAGCTTAAAGCTAACGGGATCAAGCTTCCGAAAAAGACCTTCTATGAGGATAATTACTACGTTTACGGTAACTTAAAGAGCGTGGAGCGCATGTATTATGTGAAGATGGATCTTTATCTTTACACCATCGGCCGCGCCGGCCAGTCCGTTCAGGAAGACGTTATGATACGCCGCTACAAACACCAGGTAAAGGCTACGGAGCTGTGCTTCAGGGCCTTCAAGCTTGATGACGTGGAAAGCCGTAAAAAGCTTAAATACTTAAAGCATGAGCTGTTTATCATGATTGCGATCTCGCTTATTTTCGCAAGGCTTAACGGCAGCCCCGAAAGCTACGAAGTACTCGAGAAGATGTGGGCTTCATTCAGGGAATTCGATCCGAAGTGGGAGCACAGGTATCACAAGGGGATTCTCGTGTTGCTTACGATCCCGGGAAAACCCGGACGCACGCTTGTTAAGATGTTCTACTCGATAGCACACAAGATCGTAAGGTTTAATTAAGGAGTTGAGCAAAGTAAGAGTGCTGCGCAGACTTTGGCCAAAAATGTAAATCTTTTTATAAACAAAATGGAGATAGGAATCCAGCAGTATAGTTAATTTCCGTAGCGGTGATCAGAAAACCATGGGAAAAAAAACAATTATTATATGTGCCATTGTACTTGTTTTACTGGCAGTCTTATCATACATTTTTGTAAAACCTTTTTTGACCGATTATGAGACCGAGACCGGTCCCTACAGAAAGTATGTTTCCGAACGCAAAGATATATTCGGGAAAATTGAACCTGTAAAAGAAATTCGTGAGGATACCGGAGAATATGCAGCCAGATTTGAATTGACCGAGGCCGAATGGAATGCGATAAAAAGCAGGTTCCCGGAAATCTGGCATGAGGGCAACCTGTGGACTGACGGAAAATGGGTGGCCGGAGCTATTTTTGCCGAAACGGCGTTTAAGAAACTGTTCAGCGAAGACGAGTATCAATATCTGAATGATGCTTATTCAAACGGTAAAACCATCCGGATACTTGGGAAACCCCGCTCCTGTGATTATGATATCATTGTTTTGAAGAAGGAAAGCGGAGTATCTGTTTTCTTTTTTTACATAGTGTACAGGGAGGATTCTCTGTAAGCCGGAATGACATAAGGAAGAAGGGATGATGAATATGGACACAAACAAACCGGTAAATGCCGCTCTAATCGGCAGTTTCGACATTTCCGCCGCAGGGCACGGGAAAGGATTTCTTGGCGACATCAACGGCGACGGTATCATGGAGGTTGTTTTTGTGCAGGCCGACGGCGATATCGACGACAGGTATGTTCCGCATTCCGTAACATGTGTCACGGCGTATGACCTGCAGGGGAATATACTGTGGCAGACCGGAGCGCCGGTGGAAAAGCCCGGCAGGTTCGGTTCGGATTTTCCTGCGCAGATATATGACTTTGATGAAGACGGCTGCCTTGAAGTTTTATGTGTGATGAACGGGATGTTCAGGGTGCTTGACGGTGCAACGGGCAAAGAAAAGCAGAGCTTCCGTCTTCCGAATGCCGAGGCGCACGACTGCATCATCATTGCAAATCTTACAGGCGGCCCGCACGCAAAGGAGATAATCCTTAAGGACAGATATTTCAATATGTGGGCCATGGACCACGATTTTAACGTAATGTGGTTCCATCACGGAAATATCGGGCATTTCCCTTTTGCGTTCGATGTGAACGGCGACGGCTTTGACGAAGTGATGGCGGGCTATGATATGCTCGACCACAACGGAAAGCTGCTCTGGTCCTGCAAGAACCTTGACGATCATGCCGACTGTCTGTGGGTAGGTGACGTGAATGACGACGGGAAATACGAGATAGTCGTGGGAGGCAGCGTTACAACTCTGTTTGGAGCGGACGGAAGGCTTCTCTGGACGTATTCCGGATCGGTGGAATCGCAGCATGTTGCCCTCGGACACTTTATAGAAGGCGCTCCGGGACTGCAGGTTGCGGGACTTGACAGGATCAGGCGCGGTGACGGCTATAAAGACCAGTGGAGCGGTCATGACGGGCTGTTCCTGCTTGACAGCAAAGGCAGGGAAGTGTTGAAGGAAAACAGGACGACACAGGGGTGGCTTACTATCGCCGATACACTTTCCAACTGGAACGGCGAAGGAAAAGACCTTATTCTTGCTTACAGGCGCGGAGGCGGCGTGAACCCCGGCCTGTATAATGCAGAACTAAAGCCGGTTGTTGAGTTTCCTGTGGATTACATCGGTGAAGACTATGTCCTGCATGCCGATCTTTTCGGGCGCGGGATAGAGGATGTGATAGTTTATACAGACAAGAAGGCGTTCATCTTCAGCGGAACGCCGATCGATATAGCAACGGTTCAAAAGGGAAGTCCGCTTCCCCAGACAAGAAGGCTTTATACTCAGACGCTGTATCCGGGTGGGTGTGTGTTTATCAAAAAAGATTAAACAACGGAGGCAGATATGCAGTACAGAAAAGACAAACATGGTGAAGATGTGTCGATGCTCGGTTTCGGGTGCATGCGCTTTCCGCAGAAGGGCGGAAAGATCGATATGGCGGAGACCGAACGAGAGATACTTGAGGCTTTTAAGCTTGGGATAAATTACTATGATACGGCATATATTTATTCCGGAAGCGAGGCTGCGCTCGGAGAGATCCTTGAAAAGAACGATCTGAGGAAAAAGATAAAGATCGCGACAAAGCTTCCGCAGTATCTTGTGAAGAACAATGCGTCGCTCGACAGATATTTCAACGAGCAGCTCCAGAGGCTTCGCACTGACTATGTGGATTTTTATCTGATGCATCATCTTACCGACATAGCGATGTGGGAAAAGCTCAAGGTCTGCGGCGTTATTGACTGGATCAGGGAGAAAAAGGCGTCCGGCGCCATAAAGAATATCGGGTTTTCCTACCATGGCAACACAGACGGGTTTATAAAGATACTCGAGGATTACGACTGGGATATGTGCCAGGTGCAGTACAACTACTTTGATGAGTACTCGCAGGCAGGCGTGAGCGGCGTAAAACGCGCCGGGGAGCTTGGAATCCCCGTTGTGATCATGGAACCGCTTCGCGGCGGAAAGCTTGTAAAGATGCTGCCGCAGAGCGCAAAGAAGGTCATGGAGGAGACAGGAAAAGGCTGGTCCCCGGCAGAATGGGGCTTCAGATGGCTTTATAACCAGCCTGAAGTGACAGTGGTGCTATCAGGGATGAATTCCATGGAGATGGTGCAGGAAAACTGCCGTGTTGCAACAGAGGCGAAAGCCGGGATGATGACTGAGGAAGAGCTTTCAGCCCTTAAGAAAGTAACGGAATGCATCAAAGAGAACGAGAAGGTGGGCTGCACAGGATGCAGATACTGCATGCCGTGTCCTAAAGGGGTTGATATCCCCGGAACCTTCTTCTGTTACAACACAATGTATATCGAATCCAAGAGCAACGGGCGCTGGCAATACGCGCAGACCGTCGGGCTTACAAAAGAGCCGGCCTTTGCGTCCCAGTGCATAGGCTGCGGCAAGTGCGAGAGCCACTGTCCGCAGGGGCTTCCTATAAGGGAAAAGCTTAAGGAGGCGGATAAAGCCTTAAGGCCGCTTCCGTACAAGATCGGGATAAACATTGCAAGAAAGTTCATGTTCAGGAAAGCAAAAGAGAAAAAGAAATAAGGCAGAAACCCCGGCACTTTTCGTGCCGGGGTTTCTGCCTTAAGGAGTATACTATTACTTTACGATATATTCGGTTATCTGTTTGGAAAGATGCGCAGGCTGGTTGTAGGCTGTGTTCTGCCATGCTACACCTTCGCGGTACGCGCGGTCAAGGAGAAGACAGGTGATCACATAGTCTGTTGTGTAAGGAGTAGAGTAGATGCGGATCTTATTTGCATCATCCTTGCATCTTACAACTACCTCTTCGCGCCAGTCGCCTGCGATATCGGCAACAAGACCGGGATTTCCCTTTGTTCCGTTGCTTACAAGACAGCCCGTTGCTGAAAGGAGCACTACAGCCTTCTGGTTCTCGTAATCCCATTTCTGGACCTCGGGAGTGTATTCCTTCTGGTTGTTATAATCAAACAGCTCCTGTAACAGGTCGCCGTCCCAGTAAATACAGAAATTTACCGACGGTTTTTTATTGTTATAGATAACGTTTCCGTTGCAGTCGAAAGTGTTGCCGTTTGCTGCGGCCCACATCTCGGCACCGGGGTATCTCGGGTCGATATCGGCCGCAAGAGCACGTCCTGTGTCCTTTCCGGTGTGAACACCCCAGATGATCTCGGCGGTTGCGGCATCATGCAGCTCTATCTGGTATTCAACGCC
>JAEEGQ010000144.1 GCA_016280395.1 Lachnospiraceae bacterium
AACGGGAACGAGCTCATCCGCATGCCAGTCGCCCTTATTCTCTATAACCTTATCCGACACCACCCTGAAATGGAGATATACCTTAAACCTAGCAGTGTCAGTGCTATAAAGCGTTGACTTGTCTCCTGCCACCACATCGCATTCCACTATGGTCTTGTTCTTGATACACGTAGCAATGTAATTATCAAGGTAGTCCTTTGGCAGGTACCTATTCATGAACTTGTACCATTCCTTATCATCCTTAATGGTACGATAATCAACGTTCATCGCATGCTTATAGAACTCTATCGCCTCGTCAAGTACAGCATACGCAGGCTCAAGCTGTCTGCGTTCCGAAGGGATTATTGTCTCGTTATCCCCCGCCTGACAGAACATTATGTATTCAGCAGGCATATACCATGATGTGGTGTTTTGGAGCTTATCCGCAAAGGACATGTGCTGGTAACGGTAGAATGCCAGATTCTTCTCATCATGAGGATCAGTTCCGGATGTATATGCACCATAGTCCATCCACGCCGTATCATAATACTCGTTCGGATAGTTATCGAGGATATACGGATACAGGTCTGCCGTCCTCGGGAGCTTGGTCGCACGGATCACCTGATAGTCATCCGTGATGCCGCTCCTCTTCGAAGGATTCACCAGTTTGTCGATGAGCTTCGTCGCGGCGGATTTGGTATAGGTCGTACCGTACTTTAAAGTACGTGTTGTCTTATAATATCCGTCCTTCGTCCCGACATAGAGACCAAGCATGAAAGCCTTGGTGACATATTCCTGATAAGCGGTCGTTCCCGCCTTCTTGATATTTGAGATCCTTGACTTTGCGAGCTTTACATCAGATGACGAGAACTTCGTGCCGTAGAGGTATGAATCGGCCTTTACAAGGAGTGCGAGCGCTACCTTGTAGGTCATCTTTTTCGACATCGCCTTCTTGGACTTATACGCCTTTGCGGAAGTCTTGAACAGGCCCATGTCGGCACCGATCGCAAGGTACTGCGCAGTCTCGAGAGTCACGCCGTACTTGCTCTTCAGCTTGTTAACCGTAGCCGCCTTAATGGTCTTTCCGGCATACTTCGCAGAGCCGTCCTTGTTCAGCACGATATCGATCGTCTTGCCCGCAGAGTTCTTATGCCCCTGCATCGCCTTGACGGTGAGCACGATGAACTCAGAGCGCTTCACCTTCGCGGCAGCTTCGGTCTTGGTAGCAGGCTTAATGCCTACGATGCCGAGTGCCAGCGTGAGCATGAGCAGAGTAGCGATAACTCGTTTCAATCCATTCTTCATACCTTTTCTCCTTTAAATATTCTCAGGCTGCTCTTTTCCTTCCCCGATGCCAGGGCCGCGGTATGACGCCGCGGCTTCTCGGGGATACTACGGAGGTGCAAGAGAGAAAAAAGCAGTCTGTAGCTTGCCTAAGGTAATCATTACCCCTCTATATATATTATCAGCAGGGAAGGGGGTTTTTGCAAAATATTTTCGTTTTCTTTGTTCCCCTACTTTGACAGTATCTCTTTGACTGTCACCTCAATGGAATAATAAAGTTGCTCATATGGATACAAACGATTTCTATGCGCAAGGGTTATAATTTAGGCATGGGCGTCTTCCTTTGAGAAACTATACGCCGCGGGGCCCAGTTTTCTCACATGCGCTCTTAGACTTCTAAGGTCCGCTCCGGTAAACCCTTTGACATCCCGAAAACTAGTTCCAGGATAATCCATGGAGGCAGAATCAAATCCGTCCTTATTGTCATTAGGCCGCTCAAAGTAAATAGTAATATACTGAGAGCCATTACCTTTTTCTTTAATATCTGAATATGTAATGACAAGGCCATCATTAAATTCAGCGAGCGGCTTGTGTTCCAAACAGATACCTCCCTGCCCATTTTGGGTTATTATTACTTCATTTCCGTTTATAACCATCTTAAGATACTTGCCAAACCGGTTCTTTACTTCCGTAGCTGTCGCCATTGCTTCAACCAGAAAAAACGCCTCTTTATTAGCCAATTATGCCCTAATGCTTGTGCGCTCCGTTATTGGGATAACAGTACGGGCAGGCATAATAACCCTGTTCTACGCACTCCCGTTCGTTATAAGCGCTCCCGACGATCTCCCCGATATGCGTGCATCCTTCGCGGTGATATACGCCCGTATTGTCCATGGTGATCAGCTGTGTTTCGGACACCTGCGCGTTCGAGACATTATAAACGTTATATGTCTTATTCGTTCCTGCCATGGGGTAGCCCTGGAAGAAAGCAAGGAACGAGGAATTGGCTGCGGCCCTTAAATATATGCCGGAGTCCATAGCAGGAAGCGAGAACTGATAGAGGATGCCCGTCCTCTGAGCCACATCATTATGTGCGTTGCAGTATTCGTTCAGATACCGCTCCAAGGTCTGCGCGATTGTCTGCGTCCTTACCTCGTTAAACAGTTCTGGATTCGTAAACAGGCACTTATCCCAGTTCGCGGCACCTATAGCGCCTGCTGCCGCCGCAAAACCAGAAAACTGCTGTATCGTATCGAACGACGAGATATCTACCTTATATACCGAGGGCGTCGGATCTATAAGACCGTTCGTATCATAAATGGTGGTAATGCCGGAATTCGTAAACCGGTATACGAAATATCCGTCATCATATCCGTACTGGATCTTGTTCGTCCATGTGCGGTTGATTTCCTGATGCCCGTCCTTGTCAACGAGTATCTGATTGTATTGGATGTAGAACCCGTCATCGCATGTTACCGCGAGCACCGGCACATACAGGCTCATCTTCGCTCTCTCGGTCGGGTTATCGGTAATTCCGAAAGAAGCGTAAAGCGATGCATAAAAGGCATCCGCTGCCGCGTCCTTATCAAGCGATAACACCCCGTCCTTATACGACATCAGGCTGTTCGTCGCCGCGTCCACAGCTTCATCAAATATATTTCCGTAGTTTGTCTCGTCTTTTGCTACCGCCGCACTGCGAGTCAGTATCAGCTCCGTAGAGATGAAGATCGCCAGCGCGAAGATTGCGAAGATAAGACCGAAATGATATAGCTTCATTTAAACCTACCTGTAATATGACTCATACTCAACCTTTGAGATACCACTGATCATCCGGGATGCGGTGGCAAGGTTTGAGTTCTTTTTGTGCAGCATCCACTTGATGAAGGACTGTCCCGAAGAAACCGACTTCTTTCTGGCCGTGATCGTGAACTGGTCTCCCACCATCATGAGGTACGCCCCATGAGCATCTATGTTGGAGATGATCTCTTCCGTGTATGTCTTATCGGGATACGTCATGACATTGCCTGTAAACACCCCGCCCACATACTCGGGCTCCATTATCTCCTGCTCATGAACGATATCTATCTGATATACCCCGCCGTAAACGGCAAGGTCGCTCACAAGGTCATAATACATCTCGTCCGTAACATACCCGCACGATGACACCGTCTCCGCAAAATCATTCACGACGATCTCGGCATTCCTCTGCGCGAGGTCGTCATACTTGAATGAGAGGAACATCGTAGGGATTATGATACAGGCAGCGATAAGTATTATCAGATCGACCAGTTTACCCAATGTGTCCATTCTTTAACCTTTCTCTGCTACCGCCTTTTCGGCTTCGCCTTCGTCAATTAAGCGGTTTTCGAAGATCTTGCAATATGTTTTGTAAGCCGACATCCATTGACCTTTGAAAACAAGCCGGCCTCCCTTAGCTTCTTTTTTAATTATGTTTAGTGCCTCATCCTTTGACACAGGACCCTCGCCGCAGACAGCATGATAAAGCATTTTTTTAAGTTTCTCCCTGTCAGGAGTAGAACCCGTATCAATTCCAACGCTGTCGTCCACCCTGCTGCCAGGTTCCTCGATATGCCTGATCAATGATGCTATTCCCAGCTCGCACCTTAAATCAGGCTCAAACCAGCTTCCCTTGTCAAGTCTCTCCCTGAATCTTTCAGCAAGTCTTTTTGCCCTCTCTCCATTCGGGGCTAATTGTATCTGTGCGTAATACTCATATAATTCAATCTCTTCTGCAAGCGTGCCGGACTGCCCCCTCGTGTCAAAGCAGAACGATGAGCTCTCGTATATCCTTCCATAAGTATACCCCGCACAGATCAGGAAAGAGATTCGTGATGTCTGCAAATACAAAGGTCCTTGATTCGCGTCACGCCGGATCATCCTGAACGTATTTCCGTCAAACGTCGGATCTTTACCAAACCAGTTATGGAAGACCAGATACAG
>JAEEGQ010000145.1 GCA_016280395.1 Lachnospiraceae bacterium
ACATCCACTTTGTAGGCGATAAACCGCCTTATGGCCGCTATCTGGTTCTCCTGTTTCTGATTGGCATTTTCAAACATCAGCGAAATACCGCGCAAATCGGCCTGCGTCTCTATATCCTTTGTGTTGCCTATCCTCCAGGCGCTCTCGGAGCCAAGCTGGCTGAACCCAAGCAGGAGCTTCGGTTCGTTCTGGTTCTCCTTCTGCCCGCCGCAGCCCGAAAGTGCGGTCATAAACACCGTTACCGCGATAAATAACACCAATACCTTTCTTTTCATCTTCTCCTCCGTAAAAAAGAGCATCACATCTGTCCGTATCCCTTTTCGGACTCATGTTCCGGCCGCCCCTGCATACAACTCCCATGAACATAATCTTACAAAAAAAACAGTGAAGTTTCAAATAAAACTTGCCGAAACTTCACTGTTTTATAAAAATCATACTAAAACGGTCATTTGCGGTTCTTCATGCGCTCAAAGAACTTATGCTTCAGGTTGGTATTGTAGAAATCCTTTGTGGAGCAGCCCGCTCTTCCGCCGCCGGCACATGCGCAGGCACATGCACATGCGCAATGGCTCGCGCAGGCACAGGAGCTGTGAACACATCCGCCTCTTGAACCGCCCGAACGCGTTGTCGGCCTGCTTGCCGGAATGTTTATGACATTTACGCGAAGATAGGTATTCGGCGACGAATGATATCTGTAAACACCGCTTGTGGACTTGGATTTGAGCTCTGTCTCTTCCTTCGGGATATCCTTCTCCTCGATCTTTTCCTCGCTCTTTATAAAGCTCCTGCCGCAGTATTCGCAGTTTTCCTTGCCTTCGGGACGCGGAGCGCCGCAGCCCGGACATGAAGGATAGTATTCGATCTTCGTGCGCGTGATCTTCTTTGTGGTGCCGAGGTTTGCGGTAGAATTGTAGCTTGCCTTCTGAAGCGCGCTGATAACGCAGCCGACGATCACAAATATTATGAAACAGAAGAAGATCATTCCTCCGACGACTTCGCCGGCCGAGTCGTCATCACCGGACTGGTAACTCTTCGAATGGTCATCCTCGTGGTACTTGCCGGTGTCGAATTGGAAAGCATCGGTATTGTATTTAACAGTTATTGTCTGGCGCTCGTCATGTCCCAAAGAATTCTTGGTCCATGTCAGTATACCGTCTTCGTTTTTGTAGGCGGGGGATGCGGACTGTACAAGACCTGCCTTGTCGTCCCAGCGTATGATCTGGGTATCAACCTTTATGTCCTTGAACCAGCCGGGAGTAAATACGTAAACGGCTCCTCTTTCCTGGATGTCGTACATATAATCCTGATGTATCTCGAAGGAAAAATCAACTATCTCGTTCTTTTCGTATCTCTTGAAAAAGTTAAGCCTTACACATGTCCCCTTGTCCTTAACGAGCTTTGCGCTCTCGACGTTTGAAGAATACGAAACAATATCACAATGATTGTTCGGAACACCGATCTTTACCCAGAACACCTTAAATTCCGAAGTGTTTTCAAGGGGTTCGAGGAGCTTCCATTTGATGTGGTATTTGATGTTGAGCGTTGCATCCTCATTAACCACGATATCCGTTTCATACAGGAGGATCCTGTCGTAGTCACCGGCAGAAGCCTTTATTCCGGGAAGGAATGTCAGAAAGGCAATGAGAATGCCCAGTATGATGACTATCTTGTTTTTAAGCATCTTCATATCACTTCACCTCCCTGATTATCCTTAACGGGCATTCGCTGCGAAGCCCCGATGAATATTTGCGGCGTTCTTTGCAGCGCTCGCTCTCCCAGACTTCATCCCATTCATCCTTTAAGATGTTGCCGAGAGGCTCGTCCGAAAGCCAGCTCTGGCACGGAACGATGTTGCCCGAAGGCGTTATTGCCATATTGCTTAAACATGCGCCGCAGTTGGGCGTTGTAATGCCAAGCTCGTTGCAGAAGTCTGCATCCACCCAGCCGGGAGATGTAAATGATATCTCCATGCCGTTTGCAAAGCAGTAATCAACGCTTTCTTTAAGTATCTCACGGACATCTTTGTTTGTGAGCTGAAGCTCGGTTGACGCCGCGCCCGTTGCATTACCTGTAGTGATGAGTCCGGAGCATGTAACATACGTAACACCGAGCTCATGCAGGTACTTCAAAGTCTCAACATAGTCCCTGTTCAGCGTGCAAAGCGGCGTGTTGATGCTTACGCTCAAGCCCGCTGCCAGCGCGTTTTTAATGCCCGCAACGGTATCGTTGAAGCCCGGAGCGCCCACAAGCTTGTTGTGGATCTCCTCTTTATCGGAATAGAATGTGATCTGAACACTGTCAAGCGAAGCTCTCTGGAGCTTTTCGCAGTATTCGGGTGTAAGCTTTCTGCCGTTGGTGTTAAGCCTTGTCACAAACCACTTTGCATATTCGATGAGCTGTATGAGGTCCGCGCGCATGGTGGGCTCTCCGCCCGTAAATGTAAGCTGCGGGATACCGATGTTCCTGCATTTCTCGATAACGCTCTTCCACTCGGCAGTGGTAAGCTCCTTCTCTTCGGCATGCGGCTGTCCTGCGGCATAGCAGTGAACGCACTGGTGATTGCAGTTCCAGTGGCCGTCCTTTGTCATGGCGCTTACCATGAGGTCCATTCTGTGCGGAGCCTTCATGAAAGGCGCATATTCGCCTATATCTATAAACGCGATGGGCGCCTCCACCTCTTCCCCGCGCGCGATGCGCTTGAAGGTGTCCATGATAAGGGCTGCGTCTTCTTTTATCCTCTTCTTCGATACGAAGGGGTAAACCTTCTTCACGCCTCTGCAGGTGCGGTCCATGATCCTGTTAAAATCGTCGTCGCTTATCTCACGGCCGTGGTAGAAGTTGATCTGCTCAATAAGTTCTGTCAGCAGTATGCTCCACGAAACGTTTACCGGGATAACGTCCTGTCCGTTCAGGATGGCAACGCTCGCTTCAAGCGTTTTTCCCGTGATCTTCGGCGGAACAAGATGGATCCTCACAACGCCCGGACCATCCGGGTTAAGCGTAGTGTGATGGACCTCGTTGAAATGTTCCTGCGCATAACGCAGTTCAGCTCTTGATGTTTTCATGTTTTCTCCCTCTTTTCAAGGTCTTTTTATTGTATTCTGAACGCTCTGTGTTTTTGCTTGCAGGGCTTTTGCTGCATCTGCTCAAACTCCGAGCGCATGTATTATTTCAGGCAGAAGCTGCTTCTTGCGGCTTACAACGCCCGGCATATCCATGATCCCGGGCTCCATCCCCCGGTACTGCAGGTGTTTTATCGCCGGGTGTTCGGTCATGAAGAGCACGCTCCGCTGGGTCATGACATCCGTAACCATGACAACGGCCCAGTCCACGCCCTTTCGCTCCTTTACATCAGACATCACGGAAAGCAGTTTTTCCTTATATTCGTCCATATCCTCGAGTGTTGTTACCTCGCACTGTCCAATACCGAATTTCACGCCGTGTTCCCTGTATTTCTTGAAATCCGAGAGCACCGCTGCCGTAAGATCCTGTGCCGCAAGGCGTTCCACATAGCTGTA
Source organism: Lachnospiraceae bacterium (assembly GCA_016280395.1). Taxonomy (GTDB): domain Bacteria; phylum Bacillota; class Clostridia; order Lachnospirales; family Lachnospiraceae; genus SZUA-448. The sequence goes on from JAEEGQ010000145.1 coordinate 3,519, forward strand.
CATGGTCTTTCCGAATTCGTAGGCATCAACTTCGCATATCTTTGCAAGCGCCTCTGCACTCTCAATGTCGATCGGTGTTGTGGTCGGACTTGTAAGAACAAGCGTGTCGGACATTATGCCCGTGAGCAATATCTTCGCCGTGTATTTGTCGGGCTTCAGCCTGCTCCTTATGAAATTGCGGTAGATTATCGTACAGGTACTGCCAAGGGGCTCCGAATCGATGAAGATGGGCATATCCGTCTTTATCGGGTCAAGCCTGTGGTGGTCGATTATTTCCAGGAGATTCGCCGTTTCAATACCGTTTATGCTCTGGGCCGGCTCGTTGTGGTCCACAAGTATGACATTATATCTCGGTGCCTTTAAGAAACAGCGCCTTGTGACAAATCCTGCGAAATCTTCGCCGTCAAATACCGCAAGCCCGCGCTTCTTAGAGCGTGACAGCGATAGCTTTGCCTCCTCGAAGAAATCCGTCATCTGCAGGGGTTCCTCCTGCGTGCGCATAAGGTCTTTTATCTTCGGAACTTTAAGCCCCGCCCCGTTCTTTTTCAGTTTCGACATAAACCAGGTCGAGATGTCATCAACGCTCAAAAGGCCAAAGAACTGCCCGTTTTCATATATAGGTGTGACCGAAGGGTTTTCATCGCTGAAGGTCTTTGCAAGCTCCGTTAACGGCGCGTCCGCCTCTATCCTTGTATCTGTCGTAAGGCAGACATCCTTCACCTTCGGGAAAACGTCTTTCATGTATTTGGGGGGTATGATCCCGAGCGCATTAAGTATCCTCTTTGTGCTCTCAGAAAGATGCCCGCAGCGAACGGGCTCATAAGTATTCGTCTTGTCGAGGCGCGACTTTAGCGCCGCATATCCCAATGCCCCGCAGATGCTGTCAAGATCAGGGTTCTTATGCCCTGTGATATAGACCGTTCCCGTAAGCTCCACCCCCTTTTTTGGTATATCCGTACTTCCGTATAGTATCAGAACAAAGCGGTAAAGTCAATGCTTGTCCGCAAAGGAGACCGGTCAAGGGGATTCGCTTATCGCACAAAAAAAGCTGTAAAAGCGTAAATAACACTTTTACAGCCATAGATTTTCCGCTTGGGAAGCGGTTTATCGGATTTGGATCAAATTGTCCGGATCTTTGTCCGGGTTTACGCTCACTGACACACCCTCCTCATCTTCCCGGCAGCCTTCAAAGAATCACAGTCATTATGCTGTGTGCGGGTAATGTGAGTGTGTTTGCGTTCCTGCCGTCGGAAAGGGCAAACCATATGTCGTTCCCCGTGCGGTTAAGCAGGATCGCGGCAATGCTGCCGTCAGGATTTTCAAAAGCCGCAGTTTCTACGTCCGGGCAGAATACCGAAACTCCGAGGCGTTTCGCGCCTTTTTTCACGAATTTCGAGAAATGCCCGATGTAATAATAGCTCAGGCGCTTTTCATATTCCGTGAAATCTTCGCTGCACATAATAGGCGCGGCGCAGAAATTACCTACATGATTCGGGCCGCCTTTCGCGTCAAGCAGCAGGTTCCAGTCTATGATACCCGTTGCCCCCGCATTCAGGTTTCCCATCATGTCATGGGCATACATCTCTGCCTTGCGTGTCTCGTTGGAATCCGCAAAGCGGCTGTATTCAACACACCCTTCGGTAAACAGCAGTTCCTTGTCCGGGAAGCGTTCACCCGTAATTCGGACAGCATCAAAATGGTCCCCGGTGTACCAGTGGAAAGCGAAACCGCCGATGTACTTATGCGCTCCCGGCACGCTCATTGCACCAACCGCGCGGTCATAAAGGATCTCCTTGTTGTGATCCCATACAAACACCTTTACGTCGCCAAGTCCGGCTGCCTCAAGCGCAGGGCCGAGGAACGACGCCGCAAACAGTCCCTCCTCTTCAGCCTCATAGATGCACGAATCCCAGGTCTGCACTGCCGCAGGCTCATTCTGGACAGTGACCATCGTTATGTTTATCCCGCGTTTTTTGTACTCCTGGATGAATTTCACCATGTACGCGGCCCAGTCCCCGTAAAACTCGCGCTTAAGCTTCCCGCCGTGGTTCATCTCGTTGTTTGTCTTCATATACGCAGGCGGGCTCCAGGGTGATGCGAGGAGTTCGATCGCGCCGTACTGTTTTGCGGCTTTAAGCATCGGGATCACATACTTCTCGTCCACGGAAAGATTGAAATTACTGAGCGGTTCCGAAGCATCCTTAAGGTATGCGTAGTTTTCGAGTGAAAAGTCGCAGCTGTTTATATGCACACGGCCAAGGTTATAGTCGAGACCCTCTTCCGAGAAATAATCACGCATAAACTCCTTTTGCTTTTCTTCCGGCAATTTCGAAAGATTATATCCGGTACTCTGCGTGAATGCTCCGCCGAATCCCCGCACTGTCTGGTACTTGCAGTCCTTATAGATGCGTACCGTGCGCATGGCATTCTCTCCGGCCTCAAACGGCCCGCATTCCTGCCAGTACATCTTTTTTGCTTCGTCCGTTAAATATGCTTTCATGATCGTTTCTCCATAGATATCTGTAAAATGAGTCACCGGTGTCGTTTTGAGTCACCGGGGTCGTTTCTCGCTGACTCATTTTGAGTCACCGCCGGCGACAAGGCGGTACATGAACAGCAGCATCCAGCTTGCCGCACCGGTAAGGTACGGGTACATGCCGCGGCCGTTTATGTCGAAATACTCCGGGATGCCGGGATAAATGCGGGCTTTGTCGAAATCAAGGCTCTGCCTGATCAGAGCGGTGATGACCTTAAGCGCCTCGTCCCTGAATCCGCGTTTAAGCAGCGCATATGCATACATTACGGCCATATGGCAGAACACAGCGCCGTTTTCCTTGCTGCCGTAGGCAAATCCGAACATCCTGCCAAGCTTGTGCGCGTAGGTCTCTTCGTCCTTAAAGCGCGTATTCAGCCTGTATCCGCCCGAAGTCCCGTCAAAAAGGAAGCTGTCTGCGGTCTTTACCATGTCCGGGATGTCGCTGTCATCCGCAACTCCGGACATTATGGCAAATACGGCCCCCGTAAGCATTATCCTGCCGTCTTTTATATTTTCGACGGGCTTCCCGTCGTTATCATAATAACCGTTGATCCACTTAAATCCGTCCGACTCAAGCTTTTCGTTCTTTCTGATATGTTCCGCCACGGACTCTGCTATCGCAAAAAGCGTCCCCGCAAGCGCATTTGCATCTATCTCCGTCTTCTCTCCCGATACATCATGGCTCACGGACCTGCAGTATCCCTCAAGAAGCTCCCGTTTTCTTGCCGCCGCCTCAAAAGGCGTAAGAGAGGTGTCCCTGCATATCCCGCCAAGGTCCTCCGTAAGCTGCGCAAGTTCCTTTAGTATCTCTGCCTTTCCGCCGCGTTTTTTAAGGTATTCCGCCATTTCCCTCAGGTTTCCGGCATAAGCTGCGGAAAACGCAACGCTTTCGCCCTTTTTGTCAGCCATATCGAGTGCGTCGTTCCAGTCGGCGCCGCGCAGAAGCATATTCCCGTGTTCACCCACATCAAGCGCAGCAGTGATATGCATCAGCAGCATATGCTCAAAAAGGCTGCCCCGGTATGGTTTCCCCTCCCTTGAAAGAAGGAGTGTTGGGCTTACGCCAAAGGCCACTTCCGAAAACCGCTCGTCTGCGCTCTTTGCGCGCATGCAGAGCCTGTCTTTGAAGTATACCTGTTCGGTATCAAGGATCGAAAGGTCTCCGGAAAGCTCCATATAGAGTTCCATTGTGATCCAGGTCCACACGCCGTGGTCCATCCAGACACGCGCAATGCCGTTCCTGTCGGCGATGAATTCGCCCGGCCTGCTGCCGATTATCGTGGCGTTGGTGCCGTCGGCACGTACCCCCGCAAAATTGTTTATGAGCAGTTCCCGTACGGATGCCGGATCGCCAAGCATCAGCGCAAGGCAGTCCTGCCAGAGATCGCGCCAGCCGCGTCCGCCTTTGCCGTAATCGTGATAAGGCAGGAACGAACAGCCGAAGATCCTCCGGAGCACAGGCTCCGCCGCTACCCACAGCAGATAGTTTTCAGCGTCCTTTTCGTCGATCCCGGAGGCTTTTGCGATAACAGCAGCAGCGCCGTCACATGCGTTAAGACCTGCCCTTGCCTTTCCGACCCAGAATCGTTTGTTTTCCTCAAGCGCTTTCTCTGTTTTTTCCCTGCTGCCAAACCGGTTTATGATGTCGGCAACGCAGCCTTTATCGTCATTTATATCCCTTGCGCCTGTAAAGATCAGGAATTCCGCCTCTTCGCCCGGCTTCAGGACGCATCTTTCAAAGCACAGTCCCCCGACAGCTTCCACACCGTCAAAAGCCTCCCCTGCTCCGACGCCGGCCTCACTTTGCATGATACCGAGAGGCTTCTCAAAATCCCCGCCTTCACCGGTAACAGACATCACCGTGGGATAAAAACTCTTCGGCGCCTCGCCGCCTGCGCCGCACCCCGCCACGAAATACTCCGTGGTATTTTTAAGATGCCCGCGCTCGTCGAAACTTAGTGTCGGATCCACGGTAACACCGTATTCGATCGTCTTTATCCTGTGTAAAAGGCTTGTAACATGCCTGTGATCCCTTAAATTTGCGGCGGACCTTCCGTAAAGCGGGATAACAGCCACCGGCTCAAAAGAAACCTCCCCGTCACCCGTGTTTTTCAATAAAACCCGCATTATCTCGCAGGTAACGTCCTCCGCAGGGGCAAATGTGAGCACCTCTGCAATGATGCGGTCTTCGCCGTGCCTTACTTCATTCCCGGCCTCGTGCCATAACAGTCCCGCGCGCACCGTCGTTTCCGTGCCTTCTGCTCTCTGCCATACAGAAACGCCCGTTGCGGACCGCATCTGCCCATCTCCGAATTTCAGCCAGAAATTCCTCGAAGACTTGTTGTTATGAAGCTCCTCAACACTTACCGGCTGCAGAATAAAATGATTCTGGTCAAGCATCAGGTCGCCCGAAAGCGAAGGTGTGACGGATCCCATGATCCCGGCTTCATTGCAGACCGGAAAGTACAGGTACGAATTCGCACCCGCATTTTGCAGCTCAAAAGAACCATTGTTGTCGGTAAACTTATACATTGATTATCTCCTCTGATATGGCGCTCAGCGCCTCATTCTCACCATACGCTCACAGGTAAACCGGAGCCCGCCGGCTCCGCAATCTGTCATCATGTCGATCGCCATCCGCTCACGGGTAAACCGGAGCCCGCGGACTTTTCAGGTTTTTCGAACATAGCGCAGCACTTGGGTTGTTCCGAGCTGAGTAGGGCTTGTGCGGCTCTGCCGCTAAAAGCCCGTTAAGCGAAGCGACGGAAGAACCCTAGTAGCGGAGCTCGTCGGTTCGAAAAACCTGAAGAGCCCGCCGACTCCGCAATCTGTCATCGTGTCGATCACCATCCGCTCATGTGTAAACCGGAGCCCGCCGGCTCCGCAATCTGTCATCATGTCGATCACCATCCGCTCACGTGTAAACCGGAGCCCGCGGACTTTTCAGTCCCCTGCAAGCTTGCAGGAATCCCTCATGACAAGCGACGGTTTAAGGCGCTGGCAGATGCCGTGATCCTCACCCTCCTGCCTTACAAGCCTGATAACCTCCGTGGCACTCTTGCTTCCAAGCTCCACAACAGGCGAATGTACCGTAGTAAGCGCCGGTCTGTAAAAAGGTGCAAGGATCGAATCATCGAAGCCCACAACACTGACCTGTTCAGGCACCTGGACGCCCATTGCGGTCATCGCGCGTATGCAGCCCTGGGCCATTTCGTCATTCGCGCAGAAAAACGCATCCGGCAGTTCCCCGCCGCGCATAAGCAGCTTGTACATCTCGCTGTAAGCCACAGCCTCTTCAAAATAGCCGCTCAGCATAAACTTCTCCTCAACCTCGAGTCCAAGCCGCTTCATTGTAGCCTTAAAAGACTCAAAACGCGCCTTTTCATCAAAATTGTTCACGCCGTGAACATATCCGATCCGCCTGTGACCGAGCTTTGCAAGATATTCGACCGCCTGTGCAACACCGTAGGCATTGTCTATAATGACACTTGAAACACGTTCTGACCTGTATTCCCTGTCGATAAAAACAATAGGCATATTCAGACGCTCAAGCCTGTCGATATAATTATCGCTCAGACCGTCATTCATGATTATGGCGCCCTCAACCCCTGAGCTTATCACCATGCTGTAGATCTCTTCGCTGGTATTCTCGTTGCTGACATAAATATTCAGGATATACCCGTTGATCTTGCACTGAAGATGGACAGCCTGCACAAGCTGTCTGTAGAAGTCACCCTGTACACTCGAAACAAAAAGCCCGATAGTGTTCTTCTTGTTGCTCTTAAGATATTTCGCATTCACATTCGGGATATACTTCAGGCGTTCCACTGTTTCAAGCACGCGCTTTGTCGTCTCCGGGCTTACATTTCCTACATTGTTCAGCACATTTGAGACCGTCGAGATTGCCACTCCCGATTCCCGTGCCACATCTTTGATCGTTACCATCTTGTTTATCCTCCGTTATAAAACCGCCTTCGCCGTATCTTCCGGCCTTCCCATCGGTCTACGCTCTCCCCCACGCAAGTTTCCTTGTCCTGTCAACATTGTAGATGCCCCAGTGCTTTTCGGGCTCGGAGCTGTCGTCGCTGCCCTTCCATGGCTCATCAAAAGCCTCAAAGATAAACACCTGGATATCTTCGCTTTTTGCCCATTTCCAGAGACTCTCAATGTATTTGACCTGATATTCCTCATTGGCCTGGGCGCTGCTCATGCCCTTGTTATTGCTCATGGTAGCCCAGCCGCACTCCGTAAATATCACTTCCTTGTCGGGATATTTCTCGCTGATAAGCTTATGATCCTTCTGGTTCATCTCAAGAGCTTTCTCCACCGCAACTCCGTTCCAGAGCGGGTAACTGTGGATGGAGATGATGTCGATCACATCCACAAGGGCCTCTAAAGACAGCCATTCATGCGTACCCTCGTTGTAGGTGACAGGCTGTGTGCAGCCGGCTTTAAGCTTCTTCGCAAACTCCACAAGCCTGTCCGGTGTCACAAGATCCGAACCCCAGCTCGGCCTGTTCTCGTTTCCCACCGAGACACACATGATCTCTTTTTCATACTCGTTTGCAAGTGTTATGAGATTCTTGAGCATTCTGTCGTTATATGCCGCATTTTTCTGAAGCCTTGAGGCATTTAACGTTTCCGTTACCCACGGACACCCGATATTGTTAAACTCGCGCTTCGGGTCTATGCCAAGCATCACGCGAAGCGGCAGCCTGTTATCCCTTATCACACGGAGTGCCGTCCTTGCATGGGAGTTCGGCTCGTACATGCGGATGTACTTATAGCCGTCCGCCACAAGAAGCTTCAGATCCTGCTCCACCTCGGAATAAGACGGACATACTCCCGTAAGAGGCGACTGGTTCTGTCTGTATCCGGAGTAGCAGATCGCTTTTTCTGTAGGCCAGTATTTCATATCTATTCTCCAAAATTAATCTTTAAATGCTTCCGTGCATCATGCCATTTTCGCGTCTATGCGGACATAACCGCCGTTACGGAGCGTTTCCGCCATCTCTCCCGAAAGCGTGTCGCCTTCAACTTCGACGGTCTCTCCGCTTATTGTAAGAAGCTTCATGCCCGTTACCCTTGCGGCGTCCTTTCCGAAAGTGCTCTTTCTGCCGGGATTGCTGTAAACAACGGTGCACTGTCCCATAAAGGTCCATGCCGCAGTACCGTTTGCGGTAAAGAAATCCGAAGGGAGCGCAGGGGCAAAGGTTATCTTAAGCCCGTCATCCCCGATATAAAACATCCTTTCTCCGATGAACATGCGCATCCACATGCTCAAAAGCTCAACCGTCGAGCCCGAAAGTCTTGCAACAAAGCCTCTTCCGTGAACTCTTTCGTCCGGGTTTGCGCTCGAAGCGATAAAAGATGAATTTTCAAGGATGCTGCGCCCATAAACGGCAGGATCCATAAAGGGTATCATCGCTGTCCTGATCGCACCGTAAAACTCGTCGTAAAGCCCGTTCTTTAACAGTGCGTACAGATACTTATACTCCATGTGAAGGAAGATGCTCTCTCTTTCAAGCCAGCCCGGCGTGAAAGCACGCACTCTGCCGTACGACAGCGAAAGGTGCTCTATGGATTCGCTTGTCTTGAACATCTTAAGCTTTTTGTCATATAATCCGCTTGAAAGCACGCTCTCATGCACCTTTGCCGCATCCCCTGCACCCGAAGCAAGATATCTTGCGGGTCCCTCAAGGAATCTTGGAAGTCCAAGGACCTTAAATCCGTTGATCTTAACGCAGTTCCTGCCTCTTTCATCGCGGGTTTCAAGGATCTCGTAGGAGGTAGGCTCAAAGGTAAAGTACGTGGGGATCTCCCCATTCGACAGTTCCCTTGCCTTTTCTATGCCAAAGCCGACCCTCTTTAATCCCGCCTCAAGGAAAGCCCTGATCCGTCTTCCGGGAATGGCGGTCTTTATCCCGCTTAAAGGCTTATATATCCTGCCCCTGTATTCTTCCCTTGCAAGAGCCATGGCATCCCAGTACTCAAAATCGGCGTTTCCTTCATTTCCTTCCGTTTCGGACAATACCGCCAGCGGAGCAGGATACCGTTCAAGAAGGTTTGCGGCTTTTTCAAAGAAGGCTGCAACCTCTTCGGGAACAGCAAGCTCCTGCCTGTCGGCATTTTCAAGGAGAAACGTCATAAGCCGTTTCAGTTCGAAGGTTTCGGGCATTGAGCCGGCAAACATAGCCGGAAGACCGTTCATTGCGTCATTCCATCCCGGCTTTCCTCCCTCCATCTCTACGCCCATTCCAAAGGAATCGATGGAAGCAAACTTGCAGAGAGCCAGCACAAACAGCTTTGCAAAAAGTGATACCGTAACCTCGGTCCCGTCGCTGTTTTTCTTCCAGTTGGTCGCTCCCGGAACAAAGCCTTTCTCCTTCTGCTTATCGGCGGAACGCTCCATGGACTCGTACTGCCATACCCTGCCGCCGTCAAGGACATAGGTGCGTTTTCTCTCTTTGACCTGCATATCGCTGTCATAGAAGCGGTAGCCTTCGGAATCGAGAAGCTCCTTCATCCTGTCCGGATAAACATCCCTGTAGTTTTCAACAAGGTCCATGATGTAATCCCAGTGATCGCTCCAGTAGCCTTCAAGCGCCCCCGCTTCGATATGCTCGTCGCACAGGGCCAGCAGCTTTTCTACGACGCTCTTCGGATTTTCCTTTAATGCAAGGCCCTTACGGGAGATCTCCCTGAATATCGACCCGGGCTTGAACCTGCCCTCGAGAACGCTGTCCGCGTCTGTGCTTTCGCAGGCTTTATGCAGGATATCCTTTGCCTCGTCAAGCTTCCCGGACTTTACGGTAAAGGTCGCCGGTCTTATCTCGAGGGGATTGTATCCGTCAAGCTGGATAAGGCTTGCGAAATACCGTACATTGTAATCTTTAAGACCGGGACAGAAAAATACGTCATTTCTGCGGTTCTGGCAGACATCCCGGAAGTTTCCGTTGCCCTGGGAATAGTATTCCCCATCTATCGTAAAGTAGTTGTAATCACGTTCGGGATCGCCGTGCTTGCGGCTGTAAAGGTAAAGCACCGCATCGCCGACGGTCACCGGGTATCCGCCTCTTAGGAAATTATCAAGATAGCACTGTTCAACATATTTGTTAAATGCGGGATACGCCGTTTCCGTGCGTACATCCGCCGTAAGTTCCTCTGCAAGCTCGTTTGCGAGATTAAGCTTTGATGAGGCAAAACCGGCAGCAAGAAATCTTTCGGCGCTCTCGTTAAGAAGCTCTTTTGAAGGGGTAAAACCAAGGAAGGAAGTCCAGGTTATCTGTTCTCCGGCCTTAAGCTCCGCGCTGACAGGTGTAAAAGCGCAGGGAACCTTGTTTACTACAGGCTTGTTTAACGGGATCCCGTCAAGCCCGCGTTCCTCAAAGGCAACCGGATGATCGAGAGATGTATCATAACCGAAGATCTCGTCCGCATCACAGATAAAAGGCGCAAGCCTGCCGTTAAGTGCCGCAAAGTAGTAGTAGCCGCCTTTGATCTCGTCCACTTGTGCCGAATCCGCAGTCGAGGCGCGCATTGCAAAGATGGGAGCAAGATTATCGGCATTCTTCACGTCTGTCCAACTCTTAAAAAGGTTTGCCATCTCTTCGAACTGTCCGTTGCTGATGCCCCTCGGTATGATCTTTGCAACACCGTCAAGGGCTTCGATCTTTGTGGGCGCGCCGCTGATATTTTCAAGCTTCACGCGCCTTACAAGCGCACCTATGGGTTCTTTGGGCAGGATGAAATAATCCACGCTGATCTTCAGGCCCTTGTCCCTTGCGGTTTCCTCTATCTTCAGGCTGTTCTTCCTTACGGTCATGATGCGCTCCGCATCCCCCCTGTATCTGAAGGGCTCGTAAACCGCGCCGTTACACTTTATGAAAGTCCGAAAGCCCTTCTGGGCAGTGTTCTCATATTCCGTGCATGCAGGGTTAAATTCCATGATGGCTTCGGATTTGCTGTTTATCCCAAGGCTTGCTATGGCCTGGCCGCGGTTTGTGTAGAATGCCCACATCGGTATTCCGTCCTCTCCGGTAAGCCCCGGAAGGAAGCTTGAAAAAGGCACGGTGCGGTCAAAATCACCGATCAAAAATTCACTTTCATTAACCCTGTATCTGTCCATTGTTAACCTCCATGCTGCGAGCGCAGCGAGTAGCTGATGGTTGCATTTGTGCGAGGATTACGCAGCACAAATGCGCTGTTTGAAAGTTTACTTTCAAACTTACCTCCCCAAGTCACATTTTCAGATGTGACCGTTTATTTATTGGCCGGTAATGGCCTTGATCTGCGGACTCTGGTAAACCCTTACGTAATCGACCTCCATGGTCTGCGGCCAGATGTCCTCGGCAACACCTTTGATCCCGCCCCAGTCACCGCCTACGGCGATGTTAAGCAGAAGATGGAACCGCTTGTCGAAAGGCCATTCCTTGTATGTCGGTGTGCTCTTGTATTTTGTGGGCTGGTAGGTGTAGGTCACCACATCATCCGTGTAGAAAATTATCTTGTCCGGGAGCCATTCAATCGCGTAATCGTGGAATTCCTCGCTGACACCGCTCCACCTCTTAGTTGATGTCTTCTGGGTGCCTATGGAGTGGTAATAGGATTCCGTATGGATCGAGTAGTGTATGTTGTTCTGGTCGTAACCCACATGCTCCATGATGTCGATCTCACCGGATTTCGGCCAGCCGCCGTATTTCCAGTCCGTAGAGAGCATCCAGATGGCAGGCCATGTCCCAAGTCCTTTCGGAAGCTTTGCGCGGACCACGATCTTGCCGTAGAGCCAGTCGCCCTTGCCCTTTGAAACGAGGCGAGTCGATGTATATTCCGCATTCCCGCGCTTTTCTTTTCTCGCGGTAAGGATAAGGAGTCCGTCCTTAACCTCTGCGTTGTCGCCTTTTGTATAGTACTGCAGCTCATGGTTTCCCCAGCCGCCGGCTCCGGTGTCATAGCCCCATTTCGTAGGGTCGGGCTTTCCTTCGTAATCGAACTCGTCTGACCATACAAGCTCGTAGGTAAGTGAGTCATAGTCGTACTCAAAGCCCTTAGCTTTTATCTGCTCAGGCGGGATCTCTGTCCCGGGTGTGGGCTGTTCGAAGCCGCTCGGGACATTGTTTCCCACATGCCATTTACTGTCGTCCACTTTCATGCCTCCCTCCGTGGGGGTTGGTGACGGCGAAGGAGTTTCCGTTCCTGTTGCCGTTTTGCCGCATGCTGCAAGTCCTAAAGCCAGCAGACACACAGCCGTAAATAAAATGATCTTCTTATACTTCATGATCTACCCCGTTCCGGGCTTCTTTGCCCGCATGATCACAGGCCAAAGGCCCTGTCACTTTTGCTTTATTCACCTGTGATACCCGTGTTTTCTATACCTTCGATAAACTTCTTCTGAACAAATGCGTAAAGGATGAGCAAAGGCGCTATAGAGATGAGGGTGGCTGCCATCTTGTATGCTTCGTTGATCTTAAAAGCATTTCCCGAACTTGATACGACGCTCTCGAACTCGCTGTCAAATAGCGCCAGTTTCTGGGGGAGGAGCTGCATACCGCTCCTAAGGAGCGTTCCGGTAACATAAGTCTCGTTCCAGTTCCATACGAATGCAAAGAGGAAGACAACGAGCACGGTGCTGTAGCTCAAACGCAGCCCGATGTGGAAGAACACGCGCAGGGGGCCGGCTCCGTCGATCATCGCCGCTTCATCGAGCGACTTCGGTATCAGATTGAAAAAGTTCTGGAATATCAGTATCAGGATGGTCGAATTCACGCCCTGTCCAAACAGTGACATCAACAGCTGCGGTATCGGCGTTCCGATGAGCGTAAACTTGATCGTCTCCTGAAAGGTCACGAACATCATGAGCCTCGGTACCATGAGGACCGTCGTCGGAACAACAAAGCAGAGCAGGATCATCACATACCAGAATTTCTTGCCCGCAAACTGATACCTTGAGAGCGCAAAGCCCGTAAATGCCGCGCAGACGGTCTCTCCAACGGCAAGCAGCGCCGAAAACAGTATCGAATTGTTAAGAGTCACCTTGAGATTTAAGACCTTTAAGGCAACCTTAAGATTGTTGAGCGACAGTTTTCTCGGAACCCAGTCAACAACCGGATCTATAACATCTTCCGGTGTCATGAAGGTCTTTGAGATAATGCGGAATATCGGCTCGAGGAATACAAAGCTCACACACACAAGGAGCACATAGTATATGATCCGCATCGCTTTTTCGCTTATGATCTTTTTTGTCAAATGCTTTTTCATGATCTACCTGCTTTCGCAATTACCCTTAGTAGTGTTTGACCTTGTTCTTCCTCTCCCTTAGGATTAGGAACGCTATTCCCATCAGCATCAGCACGATCACCGTGTATATCCATGCGTATGTGGCCGCAAAACCGAGTCCGCCGCTTGTATTGCCCATATAGGTAACGATCAGCGAATACACGGGGTTGATGTCGAACATGCCGAGCTGGACAATGGTGAACACCGTTATGATGAGAGCTGTGGGCCTGATTATCGGAAGAGTTATCTTCCAGAGTATCTGCCACTCGTTTGCCGAATCGATCCTCGCCGCTTCATAGAGGCTCGGGTTGATCTTCTGCAGACCGTTGATGAACAGCACGATGGGGATACCGGTAAACCAGAGGATGGTCGAAAGCTGCTCGAACACGTCCGTCACAAGTACGGCGGCGTTTCGTGAATAGCTTGCTATCATCTGGATTATGAAGATATCCGAGTAGCTTTGTCCCGCGAAAAGCTCCATATCGCTGACTTTTGTATCAAGGAGCTTTGCCATTACGGGACCCGACATGATGATGACCGGCAGGAAGTAGATCGTCCTGAAAAAGCCCTTGAGTTTCACGATATGTTCAAGGATATACGCGATCACAAAAGATACCACGACTACCACAAAGGTGTACGGTATGACTACCTTCAGGTACCCGCCGAGAGCCGGTACAAACTCCACATTCTTGAAGAATGCCGTTATGTAGTTGGAAAGACCGGTCCACTTAAGTTCGTAGCCGAGGATCGTCGAATTGACGTTCATAAAGCTCAGGATTATCGTGGCTGCGAACGGGAAGGCCGTAAACACGGCAAATCCGATGATCCAGGGGATCATGAACATGTAGCCGTTCCGGTTCTGTCTCTGTTTCCATGTTTTCATCTTTCTCATGGATATCTCCTTTTCACCCCGCAGGGTGTACTGCACAGGGTATTACTTAACGACGGCGCTCTGCGCGGGGATTGTGGTCCCAAGGCAGGAAACTTCGTCTTCCGAATAATTTATGATAACCTTTTTTACGATGCCGTTCTTCTCGTATGTATTGACGATCACACCGCTCTCGGCTACCTCGCGTCCCGTCCAGTCAAAGCCCGAAACCTGCGAAAGAACGCTGTTTACGCTTTCGTAAACATGCTTTGCAAGATCGCGGTACTGTGAATATTCGGTGGAATACATATCCGATGAAACGGTATCCGCAAGCAGATAGGAAGGCTCCTTTGTGAAGATGAAAGAGGGATTCGTGTTGTAATCGATCATCCTGAGGATGTCCTTCTGCGTGTAGAACGAGAAGTTCGAATAGGGCCCGTAAACCTCCATGGTGCCGTGCAGCACTATCTCGAGGAAGGGTACCGAATCCGTTTCAAACACATACTGTGAGGTGCCTACCGGCGCTTTAAGGTATCTGTCCGTATATTCCCATAAATACATATTGGGGTTTTCAATGTTGAGCTTCATGTTCTTTGAAGCCTTTGCAAGAGCATTCCGTATAAGCTCCGCGGACTGCAGCAGGTTTGTGACTGCGCCGTCCTTGTTGTAGGTGCTGACAAGTATGCTGCCTGTACCTGTGACAGTGAAGGAAGAGCTGTAGCCCTCAACTTTCGATGCAAGCTTTTCGATCCATTCCGCCGTCTTAGAAGGGAGCGCGAACCCGGTAAGCTCTATGGGTGCGTTCTCGGGATAAAGCGCGTCGTTATCGACCGTGATATACCAGGTGTTGACATGCTTGGCCGAATTGGTGTAGTAGCTTAGCATCTTCTTGTTGATCGTCGTAAAATCGCGGGAATAGGAAATATCGATCCCGTTATCCGCAAATTCGCGGAAGAGCTTTGTAAACGCGCCCTTTGTGCCTATCCTCGAAAGGAAGCTGTAGGATGCGGGCTTTGCGAGGGTTTCGGATTTTTTCTGCCATCCGATGAGCCCCGAATTGATGTTGCCGATGCCAAGCCCTTTCATCTCGTTGAGGATATCCCGCACATCATCGACAGTGGTAACGACCACCTGATTTGTGCCGATAACGCTCTTCTTGACGTCCGACATAAGAAAATCTATCCGTATGGGGATATCGCCGGCCGTCCCATCCTTGATCGTAAGAACGCCGGTGTCGATAAGATGCTCGCGATAAGCAAGCGCCATACCGAAGTAGTCGGCCCTGTGCCCCGTAGCCCCGTCTCCCGCAAGGAAGCGATAGGTCATGGATACATCGAAGACATTCGGGTTTTCCATCAGGGTAAAGTAACCTGCTCCGGAATTGTTGTAAACCTGGAAGTAGGTCATGTTATATTCAAATCTCGGGTATGCCCATGTGTACTTGACCTTTTTCGTCTCGTCGGGGTTTACCACTATCTCCATGTATTCGGCGCCCTTGTCGGCCCATGCAACAAACGCGGACTGACAGTCGCCGTGCGCGATACCGAATACCGGCATCACCGGGGATTTGACCGGAACGGCATCCGTTGCTTCGCTGTAGTAGTATGACTCCGAAGCGGGATCGCTTCCGTAAACATCCCCTATGTAAGGATTAAAGGAAATGTTGTTATCCTGGAATCTGATAAGTCCGCCGCTGCCGTCCGGAACGAACACATATCCCGGGATCCTGTATTTTGGCCCCGCAGGCGCATAATCGCCTGTTTCCGGGTCGAAGAGTTCTGCCTCGCCGCCGCTTGCCCCAAGGAAAGGTGTGAGGATCACGGCTGTAAGCTTCTTTAATCCTTCACCGCTAATGCTTTCAAAGGGAACGTCGTAGGTTATCGTATCTTCGCCAAAGGTGACATAAACCGAAAGCGCAAGGTCGATGGTCTCAAAGGTCACATCCAGGCGGTACACGTTGTCTTTTCCGTCTATCTTCATGAGCGCCGACACAGCGCCTGTCTCGGACGCGGAGGACAAATACTTTGTTGTTTCAAGCTCGCTGTATTCGATCGTCACAAGCGAGTTGGCGATACCGATATATGTGGTGTTAAGGCTCTTTTCCTTAGGTTCCGAAACTGCCGCCTTCTCTTCCGGGGTCTTGGCGTTAGCAAGATTGTTCTTGAGCTCCTTCGAGAAGGGAACATCTATCCCGGTCTTCCATGTATAGCCTGTACGCTTGTCCTCGATCGCGATTATGTCCCTGTCCTCACGGAAGTAAAACCTCGTGGTGCCTGTTTCGTATAAAAGCTCGTATTTATTGAATTCCTTAAGGGTATATACCGCTTTTTCCGGTGCGGGACGGGTATCACGGTTTGTGTCGATATACGCATTCGCACGCACGATACCCAAAAGCATGGCGCCCATAAGGACAAAGGCTGCCGCGCGGCGCAGTATCTTTTTTCCGGATGTCTGTTTATCAGATAACATTCAGCACCAGCTCCCTTCCCACAGAAGTGATAAAATTAAGTAACTGTTCAACCATGATGGTGATTATCAGCGCGATTATCATGGCCACTATCATGAAAAATACCGTCATTATGATGCTCTTTACGGTTTCCTTAAAGGTGTAGTCGTGAACGTTCATAAGTCCGCAGAACAGGTTTACGACGCTCCAGATAATGCTCACGATAAGGATTATCGTAAGGATGAAACTCTCGTTGTAAGTCATTGAATAGCTTAATACAACGATGAGCAGCATGCCGATCATAAGCGGTGCAAGAGCGTATGCCGGCAGCATATACACTGTCTTGAGGTTTCCGTCGCCGTCGTTTATCGAGGTAACGAGCCAGTTGCATATTATGAAGAGACCGATCAGCACGAAGAATCCCGCAACCGTACCCGCAATATCCATATCTTCAACGGAAACGTACTGGTAGATAAAACCTTTGCCCGTTCTGTATACCATATATGTGATAAATGCGAGGATATAGATTATTGTTGCGCCGATAACGGTCGCTTTGCCGTGCCCGAGACCCTTCTTCTGCTCAAAGTACCTGACATTTCCCACTCTGACGTCGTAATAGCGGTCGTTGGGGTGACGCGCCACACGGAACATGTAGAGCACATCCCCGAGCACCGGTATATCCAGCAGTTTGTTGCCTATCGCGCTGCGTTTTGCCCTGATCACGCCTTTTCTGTCTATCCTCTTTACAACGAGCGAAATGACGATCAGCAGTATGATGCTGAGGAACACAAAGGGAAGAGCTTTCTGGATCACTCCGTTTCTCACTTCCCAGAAGGCTTCAGAGAAGTAGGTCCTGTTTTCCGCAACCTCGAAGTGTTCAAGGCTCTCTTCGTAGCGCTGCGCGTGGAAAAGGGCTTTTCCGACACCGTTGTGCGCAAGTACGGACATCTGGTTGAGCCTTAAGACCTCGCTCCATGCCGTAAGGCTTTCTTCGTAGCGTCCCGTTTCGTAGAGGCCCATGGCCGAGTAGATCATGTTTGCGTAATCCGTAGGCTTAAAGGACTGAAGATAGCCCTTGTCGCCGTCCGCTGCCCAGATATAGCCGTTCGTACTTACCGCGACCGTAGGGAGCGAAGTGAACAGACCCGCTATATCGGTACCTGTTAAGAAGGATCCGAATTCGAAGATGAACTCTCCGTCCTTCGAGTAGATCTCAATGTAGCCGCGCTGCGATGAAACGTAGATGATACCGTTCTTGTCCACCGTTACGTCGGTCATGTCGTTCCAGCCCACTATTCCGCCTTTGAACATGTTGCCGCCGGAGGTATTGTGCTTTTTGAGCGAATTCTCCTCGGCGCTCATGCTGGTGGAATACACTATCCCGTCTTTATCCACATAGATATTCGAGAAGGTCGTCGGGACCGTCATCGACAGGTTTTCAAGCTGGTCTCTCGTAAAGAGCACCTTCTGGAGCATCTGTGAGAAGGAAAGCCTTGTCCTGTTCACTGCGAAATATCCGAGGAATTCTCCTGTCGGGGCAAGCTGTATTATGCCGTTGTAAACGCCTTCACCGACTATGTACATGTTCCCGGCGTTATCGACCGCGATCTTGATCGGATCAAAGTTCGTATCCGAGAAAGAAGGTTCGGACGGTCTTCCGAACTGTTCGATAAACTCGTGATCCCTGCTGTATTTAAGGATCGCCTTGGCGCCGTTGTCCGCAACATAGACCGTGCCGTCTGCCGTTACGAATACGCCCATCGGGGTCTTTAACGGTTTGCCTTTTATCTCACCGACCGCTTCGTCCTTCTTTATGTCATAGAGCAGGACTCTGTTGTTTCCGGAGTCGCAGATGTACATGATGTCATCTTCCGTGATAAAGATATCCGAAGGCTTTGAAAGTCCGAGATCCGTAACCGTCTTGTCCGGAAGGTACGCATCCTGCGTGCGCGGGAATTCATAGGAACCGGACTTTATCTCAAGCGTGTAGGTATAGACTGTCGCGGAGGCTTTTGCGTTAATCGCCGGAACAAGGGCAAGAACGCAGACAGCCAGTATTAAACTTGTTAAGGTTTTTATCTTTCGCATAGCGTTCTCCTACTTGATACCGGAATGACTCATTGTATTCATGACCTGTGACTGCATCACGATAAAGATTATAAGGTTGGGGACGAACAGGATAACGCTGGCTGCCGCCTGCATGCCCGCCGCAGCTATCGTATTGTTTGTTGACAGCGAGTTAAGGTAGAAGGCAAGCGTCCTCATGGAGTCGTCCGTAATGAAGTTGTTTGAAGCCTCGACAGCGCCCCATACCTGCTGGAACGTGAGCACCACGCTTGTTGCGAGGGCGGGTCTTGTGAGCGGGATGATGACCTTGCGGATTATCATGATGTCATTTGCGCCGTCCATTACAGCGGCTTCGATAAGCGCGTCGGGGATCTGGTCCGTAAACTGCTTTACAAGGAAGAGGCCGACAGGCATTGCCACGAGCGGGAGCACATGTGCCCACCAGGTGTCGAGCATGCCGGACTTTACGATGACAAGGTACCTTGGAACCGCAACGGCTGTCGGAACAAACATCAGCGCAAGCTGGTTTATCTCGAACAGAACGGGCTTTGCGCGGAATTTCTTTTTTGAAAAGACATAGGCCGCAAGGATCGTTACAACAAGGTTCAAAAGGATCGTAAGGAGGGTGATCAGCGCCGAGTTCAGGATATATCTTGACATCGGGATACCCGTTGTGCTCGACAGCTCGAAAAGATCCTTGAAGTTCTTTAGGGTCGGCTGCTTCACAAAGATGGTCGGCGGGAACGCGAACAGCTCTCCAAGCGGCTTGAAAGCCTGGTTTATAACATAGATGACAGGTATTATCATGAATACCGCCAGCGGGAGCAGGATCGCGTAAAACTTTATCTGGCTTGCCGAAAAGTACTTCGGATTGATCTTCGCGCCCATGTATTTTGATTTTCTGCGTCTTTTTTTCATGAGGTCCTCTTTTCTTTGATCACTCGTCCTTGGAACCAAAGAATCTGTGTGCCACGATGTTGAACAGATAAACTATTATCAGCAATACCACTGAGATCGCCGCCGCGTAACCCATCTCGTAACGTATAAAACCGTAATCGTCGATGTGGTTTGTGATAAGCTGTCCCGCATATTCCGGGGTAGGGTTCGCGCCCGAAAGCGTTACGCCTATCCAGCCCATGTTGAACGCATTGACAATCGCCATTACCGCGCCGAAGAGCATCTGCGGCTTCATCGAAGGAATGGTGATGTAGAGTATCTCCTGGAAACGGTTCTTCATGCCGTCCACATAAGCTGCTTCGTACAGCTCTTCGTTGATGTTCAGGATACCCGATATCATCGCGAGGAAGCCGATACCCATGGCCGACCACAGTGATATCAGTATCATGATCTGCATGAAATAATCCTTTGTGAGCAGGAACTGGATCGGGGTGTCGATCACATTCAGCTCGAGGAGTATGTTGTTTATGATACCGCGCTGGTCACCGGAGAAGATGGTCTTCCATACCACACCGATGAATACCTGTCCCACCATTGAAGGTGTGTAGATGGCAAGGGAGAGGATCGTTCTCGGGAGGGCCTGGATCTGTGAGAGCATCCATGCGATAAGGAAGGATATCACATATCCGCCGGGGCCTACGATCAGGGCGTACAGGAAGGTGTTCGGCAGGACTTTCTTCATAAATACCGTGTCCTGGGTGAACAGGTAGATGTAATTCATAAGCCCTGTGAAGGTCGGCTTGTTGATAACGTCGAAATACGAAAAGCTAAGACCCATGGCGATCGCAACAGGGATCAGTATGAACATCGAGAACAGAAGCCCGTACGGAAGCAGCAGGGCGCCTGCATGCAGGGCTTCCCTTCTGTCCCGTACTCCTGTTTTATGTTTTTTGGTGTTTTGTAATGCCATTTCCGTTTACCTCATCTGCATCAGGATCTTACTGTCCTGCGGCTCCGGTCTTCTTTGCTTTTTCTATCTGTTCCCTTATCCAGTCAACATCCCGGATCACGTAGGGTTTTATCACATTGCCTTCACTGTCGAGATACCCAAGCTCCTGCATCTTCTTTCTGATCTCACGGTTGATGGGGATGGTCTGTTCGTCGATAACGACCTGTGCCGAAACGCCGTCGTTTATCATCCTGTTCCAGATATCCGATAGCGAACGCTCAACAAGGTACTGTCCCATTGAACGCGGAACATCGCGCAGCCACTTGATGGAACTTATGATCACATCCTTGTCGGCCTGATCGATAGGCGCTTCGTTAAGGGCCTCCACATTTGACGAAAGCCAGAAGAACTCTTTGCCGTATGTGGATCTTAATGTGAATGTGTAATTGATCTGTGTTTCTCTTTCGGTCCACCACTTAAGGAACTTCCAGGCTTCATCCGCATGTTTTGTTGCTTTGAAAACAATACCGCCTGTTCCGTTTGCCACATACCAGCGGCTTACGGATCCGTCCTCCTGCTTTGTGCCCGGATAATCTGCAAGTGCCCACTGGCCTTCAAGCTCGGGGGCTCCGTTCTTTAAGAGGATGTACTCGTTCGAATCGATGATGCCCACCGGCAGGATCGAATACCTGAAGGAGTTGAAGAAGGAGTTTACCTGCATATCAAGCGAATAAGCAAGGAACAGGTTTCCGAGGGCCTGTACTCCCGCAACCGCTTCGGGTCTGTCTATAGCCGTTGCAAGGCCGTCATCCGTATAAAGCTTGCCGTTGTTCTGGTAGATGAGCGGCACTGTCTGGTAAAACCATTTATATCCGACTCCGGCGGAAATATTGTGGTAGAAATTCATTCCGTATCTCTGCAGTTCCGGCAGCTGGTTTACGACATCTTCCCATGTATCGGGAGGAGTAAGTTCAAGTGACGAGAAGATGTCGGTCCTGTAAACCAGAGCGTAGAAATTCAGTGTTTCGGGAAGAGCGTAAACGCCTTCGTTAAAGATGTACGGTACAAAGGCACCGGGGATGAACCGGTCGGCCACCTCCCAGAAATCATCAAACTGCGTAAGATCGTAAAGCGCATCGCGGGCCGCAAGGTCAAAAGGCATGTGCGATGAAAGACCGAGCGCTATGTCGGGCGTCACATCCGCTGCGCTTGAAAGCGTAAGCTTGTTGGCATCGGGCATGATGCTTATCTTGACCTTTATGCCTGTTTTCGGTGTAAATTCGGTATCCGCCATCTTCTGGAGAAGATCCACATGGGTCACGGCCCTGTTTACCCAGACGGTCAGGACGTCTTCGTCCTTGACTTTTGTTGAGTATTTGTTGTGCGTAAAGCTCAGGACAAGTCTCTTGATACCGTTCACAAGGCGCCCGCCGAGGCTTGCCGTTGCCCGCGGCAGTTTCTCTTCGCCGTTTGAAATATATATCCTGTCAAGCGTGAAGTTACTCTTTAATATCTCCGAGGTGAAGTTACTCATTGCAACAAGGATCGAATTGTCGCGCCCGGTAAGCTTTTCTGTATATAACGCTATCTCGTCCGGATATTTCCTTACCTGCCTGATGAATATCAGAGCCTTGTCCATATCCGCAAGAAGCGCGCTGTTTATGCCGTAGGTCGTATTATCCTGGGAAAGGTATCTTATATATGTGATAAGTGTAAGGTAAGCATCAAGGTAATCGGGGATCTCGGGGATGTATTTTGTCATCTTCCAGGTACGGAACTTATCTTTATCCGCGCCTTTGATCTTGCCGATCTCCAAAGCAAACTGTGAAACATGCTCGGAGATAAGCCTTGCGTAGCGCCATGCCCTGTACACCTTCTCCTGTTCTTCCTTAAGGCACAGTTCATGCGTGCCTGCTTCAAGGTAGATGTAGTACGGTTTCCCGTTTTCGTCCGTAAGCGTAGTGTTCGTCCAGGTTGTGCCTGTCGGTGCGAACGCATAGCTTACGAGCTCTTCGTAAGGAACGGCACCGTCTATATAAATGCTCTCAAAAGCATCATATTCTTCTTTTTCGTTTGTGTAGTGAAAGCTTAAGGCATAAAGGCCGGATTCTTCCACTTTTATCTCGTAATAGAGCTCTGTCCCGGCCTCGGTGAACTTGATGCCGTTGAGCTTTTTGTATTGAACGTCGTAAGGGCTGACAGCCGTGTCGTTCTCTGTAACATAGATTGCCTGGGTTGAATTCTTCCTGATGTAATCAATTGCATTTACGGTGATCACACCCGAAGGCTTTGACGCAGCGGCATATC
>JAEEGQ010000016.1 GCA_016280395.1 Lachnospiraceae bacterium
GACCAGAACGACAGGCGCATTGACCAGTTCATACAGTTCAACGCTGCCGCCCCTGAAGCCGTGATGCGAAAGCTGGAGGATATCAGCCTTCAGTGTGCCGCCGTATCTTTCCGTAAGAATCTTTGCCTCAACTTCGCCGGCATCTCCGGGGAAGAATATTTTCTGCCCTTCCGCTTCGATCATAAGTACGGTTGAAGTATCATTAAATCTCTCGATAGGTTCCGGCGCGATATCCTCCCATGTGACAAGCACATTGATCTTGAGGTTCGAGATTTCGATCACATCTCCGGTGTGGGGAGTTGATTTTTTCAGGTCGTCGCGTTCTTCCATAAGGGCTGCAAATTCCCTCATCGTAACGCGGTCGCTCTCCTTCCAGTATTCCGAGGAAGGACCGTCGGGATCGGGGAAATTGTAATACAGGCATTCTATCTCGCAGTCTGTATAACCCTCCCTCAGGAAATCCATGAACTTAACGATATGATCCTGATGTGCATGGCTGAAAAACCATCCCGCGATCCTGATCTTCTCTCCTTCATCCACCAGGCTCCTTAAAAAATCGTGGATCCTTATGTGGTCGCGATATGAGTTCTGATGCCCGCTGTCGATCAGGAAAAACGAACCGTCCCGACAGCGGATTGCATAGAACATGCCGCAATCTATCTCCCTGTAATCATTTTCAAACTGATATAAAACCGTCTTTTCCATGTTTATCACATTCCGGCCTGAAGCTGCCAATTATTTCATAAGCTCATGATATCTGTTAACTGCTGCCTGGTAGATCTCAAGCATCTTATCAACGCCCATGTTCTTTACGGACTCAACATATTTGTCCCACTCGGAGAACGGCTTTGTGCCCATTATGAACTGCGTGGTTGCTTCGTTGATGGTCTTTGTTACGTCCGATTTGATGGGAGAAAGAACAGAGTTTTCTGCCTCTGTGAATGTGAAATCGGGCCAGATCTCATCTGCTCTGTACTCAAACAGTGCCCTTGCAACGCTTGCTGCAGGCTCCTGCATCTCGCCGCCGCCAAAGTAAGGAGCAACTTCGACTGTGGGGTTCGATCCGCCGGGATAAGGAGAGATCGCGCCAACTGCGCTGTCGAATGATGCGCCGTTCTTCATAGCGTCAAGAACTGCAGGTGAGTATGAATATGTTCCGTCGCCGTTGTCAATGCATGTATCACCGAGAACACCGTAATGATAGAACAGGGTTCCTTCGTCGGTCCAGAAGTAATCAAGCCAAGCAAGAGCTTCGGGGATGTTATCGCATGTAGCGGGAAGGATAGCGTTACCTACGGAATGGAAGTTAGCGCGGATGGGTGACCAGAGCTTGCTGCCGTTAGGTCCTTCGATCGATTCTTCAAGTCCGATCCACTCACAACCGTTTTCCATCGTGATACCTGCAAGGTTGGTGTTTCCGAACATTCCGACACGGTTATCCGCCTGCTTAACGGTCCATGTCTTACCCATGCTGAACTGTTCCTCGTCCATAAGGCCCTCTGTGTAGAGCTTGTTCAGGAACTGCAGCATTTCCTTGTATTCATCGCTGATTCCGATAAGACGGATCTTGTCATTCTTTAAATCCCAGTCCACAACCTGATTGTGCTGTCCTCTGGTTCCGAGCCCGAAAGCTCCAAGGAAAATGTCCTGAAGGGAAGCCCAGTCGCCTGTCGAGAAAGGGATCTCATCATTAGGATCACCGTTTCCGTTTGCATCCTTCTCCTTGAATGCCTTAAGAACTTTGTAAATATCTTCGGTGGTCTTGGGAACCTCCAGTCCAAGATTGTCGAGCCAGGTCTTGTTGATCCATGCTTTTCTCGAAACACGGAGCTCTGCACCCGCATTTACCTGAGGAAGTGACCAAATGTTGCCCTCGGGGCTCTGTATACAAGCAAGTGTGTCGGGATGGCTCTGAAGATAAGCCCAGCAGTTAGGCGCATATTTGGGAAGATACTCCGCAAGATCCAGGATAACGCCCTGCTGTCCGTATTCGATAAGGGAGCTCTGTGCGATCTTTCCTTTAAGGATCAGATCGAAATCCTGATCGCCCATAAGAGCCTGCTGAACTCTCGCCTTACGGTCCGAACCCATATCTGTCCAGTTTACATGGATTCCTGTCATTTTCTCATATTCCTGCCAAACCTTGATCTGCGAAGGATCATCAAATCCGGTAAGTGTGCAGCGGATAAGGATGTTCAATTCCGTGCCGTTTGCTATCGGCATCTTGCAGGGAATATTACCGACAATACAGTTTTCGTTCGTCTTTTTGACATCACCGGAATCAACTGTATCCTTGATGTCTTTACCACCCTGTGTCGGCTCCTTTGCGGCAGGATCCGTCGGGTTCTGGTCGTTCGTCTGTTTCGGTTCCTGCGTCGGCGTCGGATCTGCTTTCTTGCCGCAGGCTGCCAGCGACAAGATCATTGTCGCGATCAGAAGGATGCTTAGTAACCTTTTTTTCATTTTTGTTACCCCCTTGATTATAATTTTATTATATCAGAAAACATCTCAGGTTTCTCCAGGATGTATTTCCCATTTTTATCATCCCTTTACAGCTCCTATCATTACGCCCTTTACAAAGTATTTCTGCATAAGGGGATAGAGAAGCATTACAGGGATCGATGACACCACTATGGTGGCGTACTGTATTCCGACTTCTTTAAGCGATGCATCCACGACACTGAAGCCCTGGCCCAGACCTTCCTCGGTATACGACGAGGCCTGTATCAGTATCTCTCTTAATACCAGCTGGAGCGGGTACTTGTCCTTGTCCGTGATATACATCATCGCACTGAAGTATGCATTCCAGTGGCCGGCTACGTAAAAGATCAGCATTACCGCCATAATGGCCTTTGACAGCGGGAGCACGATCACAAAGAGTGTCTTTAAGTTCCCGCAGCCGTCCATTCTCGCCGCCTCGATCAATTCTCCGGGTATCGACGACTGGAAATAGTTTCTCATTACCAGCATGTTGTACACGGATATCGCGCCCGGAAGCATAAGGACCATATATGAGTCAAGCAGCTTCAGGTCCTTCATCAGCAGGTAGTTCGGGATCATGCCCGCATTAAAGAACATCGTGAATGTGATGAAGATCGTCAGGAAGTTTCTTCCGGCGAGTTTTTTGTTCGAAAGCGGGTATGCGCACATTGTGGTCATGACAATGTTTAATGCGGTTCCGACCCCGGCGATGAATATCGTATTCGCATAACCCTTAAGTATCCTGGAATTCGAGATTATCGCCTTGTAGGATTCCAGGTTGAAACCCTTCGGCCACAGGATCACGTGACCCCTGATGATCTCCGAAGGACTGGAAAATGATGCGCTGAGCACAAAGACCAGCGGATAAACGACAACCAAGATTATCAATGCGGAAAAGACATAGATACATATGTTGAACGCCCGGTCCGTTCCCCTCTCCTTTATCTTTGAAGGCAC
>JAEEGQ010000146.1 GCA_016280395.1 Lachnospiraceae bacterium
GGCAACTCTGTTTACCGCTGGGTTCAGAAGAATGCTGAGAAGGACCCGCAGCCTTTCGACATGGTCCTTCAGATGAACGTGCAGAACACGCTTGTCATGATCCTCGAGAACGGCGTCATGACGCTGCAGCGTAACATCAACTACGGTACAAACAACGTGGTTGAGGCTTACAAGGACGCGCTCCGCGATGACACCGTTAAGAGCGTCGAGATCTACAAGCGCCTTGCAGGCGAGAAGATCGTTAAGGACCGCTTCAACGAAGCAGACTCGGAGCACACCGAGGGCGTTTCGGAGCAGGAGTGGCTTAAGAATGCCGAGATAAAGGACAGCGTTACCGACGCGGTTCGTCCTTTCATCATGAATATCAACCGTGTTATCGAGTATTACTCGACACGAAACAAGCAGGCGCGCATCCCCGCGATCAAGTTCACGGGCCTCGGCACCTCGATAAACGGCCTCTCGAACCTGATCCAGAACGAGATCGGCCTTCCCGTAAAGGTTGAGAACAGCCTTACGGATGCAGCCTTTGTTCACGAGTGCGACGCAAACGTTGAGCACACCGCAGACCTTATCGCATGTGTTGGCGGCGCGATCGAAACGATCCGCTTCCTGGATGTGCAGTTCGACGCGGACAAGAAGAGCGGCGGAAACGAGTCCATTGCCCTGATGATCGTCTTGCTGCTTGTATTGATCCTTGCCGGCGCTGCAGTAATGGTGCTGAAATATATGGAAAAGAGCGATCTTGAGAAAAAGAGAAACGAGCTGGCTGCTGAATATGACAGGAAGATTTATATTGAAGCTATAGAAAGTAAATACCAGACAGCTAAGAACACTATCGCTGAGATCGAAGGTATCCAGAAGAGCACCTATACTCACAATGAAGAACTTAACGAACTGATAGCAGACCTTGAAAAAGCGCTTCCCGGAACAACTATTGTTCACAGCCTTTCTTCTACCGGCCAGATGCTTATCCTGAGTATAACGGTTCCGGATAAGGCTACTGCAGCACAGCTTATCATGCAGCTGCAGGATCTGGATCAGATCGCTATTGTATCTGTCACATCGCTCACCGAGGTGTCGGATGAAGTTACAGAGATAACAGAGGTTAGCTTTACTGCAACCTGCATTTATACAGAAAAAACAACGGAGGTGACTGAATAATGAGTACAAGAATCACAACCGGTCAGCTTCGACTGTTATTACTTCTTCTTGTTGTTATCCTTCTTGTTGTCGGTTACAGATTCGGTTACCAGCCGATCGCCGAAAGATGCGAGGCACTTAAGACCGAAAGCAGTGAGTACGAAGGAAAGATAAAGATTCTTGATGCAAAGATCGCGAGGGAATCAGAATACAAAAAGACCATTGATACCCTTGATCCTACCGCATACAAGGTATTTGATCTTTATGGCGGCGGAAATACCAACGAGAAGACCATCATGATGCTCGTTGCACTTGAAAAGGCCAGTGAGATGACTATCTCAAATGTGACCTTTGGTTCAGACACAAACATTTATTACACGAATAATGTTAAGTCGTCAACAGGACTCGGAGTTTATATGTTCAAACAGCCTCTTACGATCAGTTATCGTGTGACCTATGAAGGTCTTAAGAAGGCTATGGACTTCATAACAGGGTATAAAGAGCGAATGACGGTTGACAACATTACCGCAAGCTATGATACTCTTACAGGGCAGCTTACAGGCACTATGGTCATCAACCTGTATTCGGTAATGGGCGGAAATGCTGTTTATACAGCACCCTCAACAGGAGTAACGAACTTCGGTACCGAGAATATATTTGGGACTTATGAGCCGGATGACTCAAAAGAAAAAGAAGACGACCAGGAAGTTAAAGATTTGAAATGATTTTTCAGGCAGCCGTAGGCTATTTGGAGCTTACGGCATGCTGGTTTTAGAGAAAACGCTTTATAAAGCTCTAAGTGACGGAGGGATAACCTTGAAGCTTATTATGTTTATATGCAAAAAAAATAATAAGGGATATTCGCTTGTGGAAGTTATCGTTGCCATGCTGATACTTGCTATCATCACGATTCCGCTGCTTACCAGCTTTAATTTTGTGGCCAAAGCAAACCTTAACACCAGGGAAAAACAATATGCAGGTAATGTTGCATCGAATGTTCTCGAAGGTGTCAAGCAGTTTGGTATTGCAGAGACTTCGATACAGATGCATGGGGAGATTTCTACGCAGTTCCCGTTCAACTATTTTTCGGCAGGCAACTATCTGACTTTTGGCGAGACCATGAAGGATTTCACAACAGTCATAGGCTTTAACAGTCCTGTGGACGGTGTAAGTGCAAGCATTGCGCGTATTGCTGCCGGACAGTATAAATTTCTTCCGAGAAACCATTTGATCGAAGGAAACGACGATTACAATAACAATTATTACAGAAAATATTACTACATGATCGAAGGCATTAAGGAAGGCACGATGCTTTTTGATGCCCATATCACTTTCGATGCGACAACGGATGCTTACCAGAGCTCCGAGAATACACTGAACAATTTCAAACTTGCGGATCTGACATCGCTCAACTCGTCCCGTACAGCCGTTATCTCACCGAGCGGTGTGTGGTATACACTTATCAATGATGAGACGGGAGCTGAAGTTTACGATAAGACCAAGAACTTTGAAACGGAAGCACTCAGGGTGTTTGAGGAACGTTATCGCGAATACATGAACATCAGCTACACAGAGAGAAAAGACAAGGCTGTAAATACCAACGAACTCATAAGTAAAGCTGTTGCCGTGTATATCGAAAGAGCTATAGGAGAGTCGGGCGACGGTTTCAATGATATTTTTTCTAACTATCTGATCAATGAGTCAGATAAAAACAAACCTATCGTTTTCATTCACGGTTCGTACTACGATGTTACGGATGCGTACATTGAAAGAGCAAAGAATCTGAGGATAGCCGCATATAATTTTTACAAAGAAAATTATGCTGCGTCATACGAAACTTACGCAAATGCCGGGTATACACTTGAGGATGATACGATATATGTTGACATTGATGCCATCACTAAAGTGGATCCGCTGGTAATTACGGGACTTGGACCAAGTGATGTTGATGCCGTGTTTGTAAACCGTATTTCACGACTTACAAAGATCGAGATAAAGAAGGACGGCAGTTACTTCCTTGTTAACAGTTCGACTGTCTTTACCTTCAATCAGGGAAATGATTCTCTGCTTGTAAGTGCAGATGCCGACGAAGAGACAAAGGAAAATGAACTGACCTATGTCTGTGAAGGTTACTTCAGCAACATGCGTTTTGAAGCTATAGAGAATATATATCTGTTCCAGGATGGCCCCAGAAACGGCAATTTCAAAGAAGACGAGATACTGATCGATTATTCAAGCCTCGGTTATTCTGATGTTGACGCCCAGATGATCACCGACAGATTCGGAAATGAAAGTAAAATCGGGCTTTACGTTGTATGGCAGTACGACAGTGACAAGACCAACGTTTCCTCCGGGCCTTTTTATTCAGACAGTGTAAGGCTGATATATAGGGGCAGCAAGAAACAGCAGGAAAACTTCGTGGTTTACAAAACACCGCACCCTTCGTTGTCATATTGGGCAATCAGAACCGCGGGAGATGATGCCGACAGGCTTAGCCTCGGCAGTTCCAGCGGTACGGAAAGCCTTATCGCAGATGTTGACAACACAGACAGAGCGTACACGGTAACCATAGAAATATACAGGCGGGATACAGGAGAATTGCTTGTTACTGAAAAAGCAGCGATAAAAGAGTGATTTAAGAAAGACCGGGATTTCGTCGATATACATGATACAGGATATGTTTGGCATGCAGGAGGAACTGCTGTGAGAAAGTTTTTGAACGGATTTAGAAAGGATGACAGAGGTGCGGCACTTGTGCTCGTACTTCTTGTTGCTACGCTTGTCAGTATGCTGGTGGCTATTGTGCTTGTAGCTACAGTAGCCAACGCCAAGCTTAAATCCACAGAACAGATAGGAAACCAGAACTTTAACGTTGCGGATTCCGCAGTGGAAGAGCTGACGCTCGGACTTGAGGAAATTGCTGATGCAGCCATAAGGGAGGCATACACTTACATGCTGCAGATGTATGCTTCGACCGTTCAGAGCCAGAGGCTTCTTGAACTCCAGAAGCGCTTCTCACAGACGATCGTGAACAGGATACGGCTTGCCGAAGGCTCTGACAAGGTTGACCTTGACAAACTTAAGAACATGATCGTTGATGCTTCCAACGGATCCGTGGTTTCGGGTAACAATGCCGATGAGATCCCTACTTTTTATGTTGATACCGACTTTTCTGTAGTCATTAAGAATGTTAAGATCACGTATCTTGACGATAAGAATTATGAGACCATTATCACCACCGATATAAGGTTCTCAATACCCGCATCACTGGTGGATGTAAGTAAGATTTCGGACAGTATTGATTTTCATGGCTTTTCGATCATTACAGACGGTCTCGTGAACCGGGATACGAGCGGTCAGAACTTTGTGGTAACAGGTGATGTTTATGCCGGGAAGGGAATAAACATCAAAGCGGCTGCTCTGACGCTCAGCGGTGAGTATGTGATATCCAGAGGCAGCCTTACAGTAGCGAACGGAGGTCTTTTTGTCGCACCTAACGAGGCGGGAAACATCTGGGTAAGAAACATAGAGACAGCAAAGCAGGGTGCTTACAGCGCTTCAAGCCATAAGGTGTGGGTCGACATTAAGAGTTCCTGCTATGTTGCGGATGACCTCTCACTTAATGCCGATTTTGCGGATGTCAAGATTTCGGGCAACTATTATGGATACCATGCTACAAACTCGACAGGTATCCAGGCTGGAGATGCGAGCGGTTCGAGTGCCGTTATAATCAACGCCGCAAATGCCGATCTGTCCCTTACGGGTCTTACGACCCTGATCGCCGGAAAGACCTATCTGCGTGTGCCGGATTACTACTATGACACCGCAGTTTACGGGGATGCACTTCCTGAGGATGTGCTTGAAAGAATGGGCCTTGGCGTTAAGGAGTACAAGACATTTTTGCAGGGTGAGTCGCTTTCATTTAAGGGCGTACAGAATGCTTATATGGTCCCCGGCGACTGTATCCTGGGATTTAATCATAATCCGCTCACTTCAGAGGAGTTCGAGGAGCTTGAGGCAGCGATGGCTGCAGGAAGCCTTACCAAGCGTGTTTTCCTTGGACAGAACGCAAAGAACGGCGGGATAGATCTTAATGACTTTGTGGATTCTGCTAACCCGTACAGGACCCGGTTTGTCCAGTACATCGGTGCGAACGGGTCACCGTCCACGATGGTTTATTTCTTCCTGAACTTTACAAGCCCCAACAGGGCTGCAGACTATTTTGCACAGTATTACAGCAGGTACGGCGTGCGTGTTGATAACCTTGCAAGACACTTGAAACTTGGCGAGATCATAGTTGAATCGGATGTCATTACAACCGGTAATATGATCCTGAACA
>JAEEGQ010000147.1 GCA_016280395.1 Lachnospiraceae bacterium
ATGTCGCCTTTGTTAACATCCAGATCGATGCCGTCGAGCACTATATTGTTGTTAAATCTCTTATGCAAGTTTCTTATGGTTAATATAGCCATGTCTCTGCCTCTCTATATTTACGAGCACAGGCGCTTTTTGTCCGCGCTTTGCCTTATCCTTTGAAGCGTTGATATCCGCAGGGCTTTCCGGGATCTTTGTGCGCTTTTCGACAAGCTTAAAGATCCTCTCGAGTATCACCGTTATCACCCAATAGATAACGGCAAGCGCAACGTAGCCCTCAAGATATCTGTAATCACGTCCCGCAAGGATCTGGTTCTGATAAGTGATCTCGATGATGCCGCAGGTCGATGCGAGTGATGTGCCTTTTACCAGGCCGATAATGGAGTTATCGATCCCGGGAAGCGCGTTTTCAAGAGCTTCCGGAATGATTATACGCTTTAATATCTGTCCGTATGTCATGCCCATAGCGTAAGCTGCTTCGATCTCGCCCTTGTCCACGGATTCGAGCGCCGCTCTTATAGTTTCGCTGGTGAAGGCTGACTGGTACAGCCCCAGGGAAATGAACGCGTATACGATCTTAGGGATGAGGTTTACGTTGATATCCGCTCCCCAGGAGTTGAATATTCTGAGGATGGCGGGTATCCCGTAATAAGCCACATACAGTTGGATCAGCATCGGTGTGCCGCGGACTATGGAGAGGAAGCCAGTGGCTATGGGGTTAAGCACCTTTATTTTTTTGTACCTTGCGACCGCAATGAGAAGCCCCACAAAGAGCGATACAAGGAACGCAAGTCCTGCAAGTTCCAGTGTTATCGGTATCTTTTTAATGAGTTCGGGGATCCTTTCCCATACGATCTCAAAGCTGAAATAATCCGAAAATGATAAAACGATCATAGTCTGTCACCTTAGTTCAGATAGCTGAAATCAGATTCAAGAGGAAGTACGGAAACCGTCTCGTCTCCCAGTACCGTTGCGATCCATTTCTTTCCGAGTTCGGCAAGTGTGCCGTTGTCATAAAGAGTTTTGATGCCCTCGGAGATCAGCTTCTGGTATTCCTTGGCATGTGCGCCGGTCTTTCCGAAAAGGATGTGAGAGGTGTTGTTTGCGGTGATGTTCTTTGCGGTCTCGTCGTCCGAAAGTACGGTGATGTTGAGCTTCTTGAACTGTTCAGCGTATGTATCCTTGTACTTAAGGATAACGGGCTGGTCGTGAATGAGCGCCACCTTGCCCTCGATCGCTTCGTCAAGCTGCACGGTCATATCGACTGAAGTGTACTGAAGATTTATCTTGCTCTGTCCTTCTTTTCTGCTGTCATTCCAGCGTTCGATGGCGTTTGTGGTGTTTCCGCCTGCGCCGCCGTAGATGATGAGTCCGGAATCGGCAAGTTCCTCAAAGCTGTTTATCGATGTTCCGAGAGCAGAGGTGATGGTATATCTTGATTTTGTGTAGGGGTAGGAAAAAAGATAAGATTCCGCGCGCTCTTTGTTGTAGCTCCAGTTGTTGATTGTAGCGTCGATAACGCCCTGCTGTGCGTCCACTAGGGAATTTGAACTTACGGAAAGATCCAGTTCGTAATCCGCAAAAGCAGGAAGCTTGAAGAGTTCAACAAGTACCGCAATATCATATCCCGCAAGGAATACGCCATCCTTTGTGGTGTAAAGCGCATCTTTTTCATCGTCAACAGTGTAAATGAAAGGTGAAGGACGTCCGTTGGTCTCTATCACTATCTTTGTCTTACCGCCTTCTTCTTTCTTTCCGCAACCCGCGAGCACCGGTAAAACCAGTGCCGCGGCGAGTATAAGTGCTATTTTTGCTATGATCCTTTTCATGTCTGTTCTCCTTCATGATGAATTATTTTTGTATATTTCTTGTTTACTGTGTTTGAATCATTTCCTGTTGCTGAGTTTTCCCTTAAGAGGATTGATGGACGGATCCACGGAAATGCTCACATTTCTGGGCTGACGGTCGTCCCAGCCGGGAAGGTTCCACTTTGAGAACGATATCTCGCTCTGATATTCCTCAGGGGAAATGTCGGTGTGAAGGTAAACGTTCTCGGGATCGGACGATATCTTTTTCCTCTCTCCGTCTGTCTTCCACAGCTCATCGTAAGGCACCTGTGACGCGATCCTTTCGGCAAACGAGCCGTTCCAGCCTCTGTGGCCCTTGAACTGCTTCTTGGGAAATTCAAAGAAGGTGTACTTTTTGAACTCGGGGATGCTGTAAAGATCCTTGACGTAGCCCCAGATGTTCGGATATTCGGTGATCCTCTTTTTCATAGGTCCGATGTTGTGATAATAGCTGGTCTCCCATCTTACGAGAGTAACATAAAGCCTTACGTCCGAATCGGTGATGTAATCGCCGAAGATGAAGCGGTTTGTTGCAAGTCTCTCATCGATCTTGTCGAGCGCCGCGAAGAAATCCTGATATGCTTCGTCATACGCAACCCATGAAAGGCAGAAATGCATTCTGTAGTGGCCGTTGTTTATCGTGGGGAAAAGCCAGTCGTTGAACTCGTCGATCTCTTTTCTGTATGCCTTCGGATAAAGGTCTATGTCGGTCTTCTGGAACTTTCTGAACTGCACTTCGATATAGTTTGTAAGACGGTGATAATCGTTGTTCACTGCCTTTTTCTCTTTGACGTCCACTAGCGTGGGAGTTGTTGCTCTGCCCTCAAAACCGGGCTTTGCGTTCTCATAAAACTCCGAAAGGAAATATGCTCCGGTCGTGGGATCCTTGAAATCCTTCTGGTCTACGAAGCCATGGCCGTATTTTCCTGTGCCTGTGGTGGCGATGTCGTCGATCACGTCCTCAAGCCCCAGGATGTCTCTTACGATAACGGGACGGTTTGACCAGTGGCAGCCGTGTGCCCAGAATATCTTGTAGCGGTTTGCTTCTGCCTTGAACTCTCCTTCCTTTTCACCAAAGGGTGTGATAAAAGAATTTGCCTG
>JAEEGQ010000148.1 GCA_016280395.1 Lachnospiraceae bacterium
CTGCCGTGGGCAGGACCCGTTATCATCTGGGTGCTCAGTTATCTGTCGGGACGAAAGGAAGTGGAGAACATGAACAAAGAGCTTGCGAGCTACAAAAACAGGAACGATGCCGACTGAAGGATCCTGAAAAACCTGTAAAATACAGCGTTTCACGATGCTGACATTAACAGGGAAGTTATTCAAAAAATTAACAAGCCGAATGTGTTTGAAATCTGACCGATTTTACACATTTGGCTTTTTCTATCCCGTTTTTGACGATATAATACTCAAAAAGTATCCGAATTTGTATCTTTTTTATTTGGGATTCGGACCCGTAACATTGACGATAACAGTATTATCCGATAGAACTTTGGCTTTACAAGGAGGTAAAAGCTTATGAAGAACGGAACAAGAACATTAAGGATCACAGCAGTCATATTGGCGTTTGTATTTTGTGGAATATGTCTGCCCGGGCTCACAAAAGCGAGTGCCGCAGGCAAGTCATATACTTTTTCCTGCAGCGGAACGATCTCGGGAACTGCGGGGACTGAGCTTACCGAAAGCGTTTATACCATTAGCTTTAAGAATGGCACTGAAGTTAAAAAAGTGATCCCGAAGGACCTCGAGATCACCGATTGGTTTTCGGGCGAAAATTCCGTATTTGTTCCGGGCTTGCATGTATATGTGGCTGAAGATGCAGCAGCCGGCGCAAATGCCCTCAAGATAAGAGTAACAGGTATTCCTTACGGCGGTTCTTCCGACAATATCACAATGCGCGTAAGGAACATCTATTTTGATAACGATGAAACGGACCTTTACGCATGGGCTGATGTGACATTTACAGGCGGAAAGCCGAAGTTTGCGATAACAAGGCAGACTTATACCCAGCCCGACGGAACGGGAGCAGTGGGAGATGGGATCTATTTCACGAATTCCGACGGTTCTACGGGAAATTCGGGCTGGAAGCTCAATGCCACAAAGGGTGTAAAGATCACATCCGGAAACGAACTCACCGTTTACATTGACGGATATTTTATTCAGTCTTTGACAA
Organism: Lachnospiraceae bacterium; assembly: GCA_016280395.1. Lineage (GTDB taxonomy): Bacteria > Bacillota > Clostridia > Lachnospirales > Lachnospiraceae > SZUA-448. The sequence continues at coordinate 1,031 of JAEEGQ010000148.1, forward strand.
AAGGTGCGAATATTTCTTCGTGGTTTACGGGAACGACCTGGGGCACCAATTCGCTGCTGAACTATACGGTTACTTCATTTTTACCCGAAGGCGTGACCGCGAAACTTAAAAATGCCGTTTCGGTGGGCGACAGATCCTTTACGATCGTTTTCGAGGGAACACCCACAAAAGGCTCGAGAGACCTTATCGCGTTTACCATCCCCAAGGGCTATACCTGTCATAAAGGTAAATACGGAAGCGTTGCCGACTCTGTAGACGGTTTCACTGTAACAAATATGAGCGGCAAATATGCTTACAATATCCCGTATGATGATTATATAGAGCTGTATTCGCAGTATATAAAGGTTACATATCCCAAGCTTGACCTTCCCAACGGTACAGTGCTTACGGCAGAGGATAACGTATATGCCGAATATGAACTTATCGGATATACGTCATCGGGGGCAAAACTGGTATTCCAGGGTTTTAGTGTCGGAGCCAATTTCAAAAATCTTACCGTTCAGGAACAGTATCAATACGGCGGAACATATCATTACAGGCCGTCGGATGTTGTGGGTACAAGCACGGGCCTTACCACTACCGTAAGCGAGATAAGCGCGGACCGGACAAAGATCAAGGTGCTTCTTACCGGACAGGTGAATCTGGATCCGGGTATTTATACATTCCCTTTTAATGTCGGCATTTATCCTTTTGCCATGGAAGTTTCCTACACGAATGCCGGACATTATGTACAGGGGTTTCTTGAGAATGAACATGAATTCCGGATCACACAGCCGGATCCCGGCATGACGCTTTCACAGTCCGTGAATATAGTTAACACGGGAGTGCCATGGGAAAGACCGTCGATAGACCACTCGGAAGTTGTCATAGATCTTGGAGACGACTCTCTTGCCATGGACCTTGCAAAAGGCACATCCCTTGCGCTTTGCGCAAAAACAAAGCCCGGAACCAGAACGGGCGAGATCATCTATTACACAGTGACAAGTTCGCTTTTTACGGCAACGACTTCAAGAGCGGCAAAAGCCGGTGACAAGAAGATATACATTACCATCACCCCGACAATGCCCAATCAGGATTTCTGCGGTTTTGTCGAACTCGGTCTTGACAAGTCATACCTCACAAAAGCCGGCGGGTTTGGTTCACAGGGAGCGTACTTCTTCAAGGACGGCAGCATTTATATCGATGTGAAGAAACATGTCGATTATTATGCTACATGCTCGGAGCTGATAATATCCGGAAGCGTAACAGAAGAATGGACCACCACCTATCACTACGACAGCGAAGGAAATGTGACCGAGGGGCAGACACTGGATTTTGCAGGTATCGGAAGCGGTAAAGTATATTTCACCGTTACGACCATAAAAGATATCCATGTGGACAAAAATTACGCAAAAGGTGATGATGTAAGGGATTTGATCCGTCTCCCGAATGCTCAGTCTTCCTATCCGAACAGACTGTATTATTGCACGGGCAACCCTTTTTACAACAAAGATTATGCGGCGTCATCGGCATGGTATACCATGGAACGCCTGTATCACATCCGTGCTGCGGAAGCGATCACAAAGGATCCCGACGGTGTTGCAAGCGCACACACCTTTAAGCTGTATATCGATTTAAGCGAATTTATCGTATTAAGTCCGCTTGTTGCCGATTTTGAGCTTGTGATCTATGATTCCATTGAACAATGCAATCAGCGTATTTATGCCGAGAAGGTGTGCAAATTTAATATTGCCCCTGAAGGAGAAATTCCTGAAAAGCCTGAGCAGGGTTCCTCAGGTTCGGGTGCAGCGGAAAATGACGGAATCGACTATTCCGGTCAGCAGGATGTCATCATCTATGCGAAGGATGATGAGGGAAAACCTGCAACAGACGTATATATCAACATGACTCAGGAAAAGCTTGTTACCGAATTTGATTACAAGTGGTACAGCGTTGACGGCGGCGTTAAGTGGAAGGAAGCAAAGAAACCGCTTACCGACAAGCAGTTCCAGTCGCTGCTCAATAAGAACATGACGCTCTGGCTGACAGACAAGTATGACAAAAAGGCCAAAAAGCCTGCCGATGATGCAGTGGTATTTAAGTTTGACACGACTCTTGCAAGGCCGAAAGCACCCAAGCTCAAGGTCGAATACGAATCATATGCCGATAATACCGGTTCAACACCCGGCCAGTGGGGACTTGCGGATAAGGATCTTAACCCCATAAGCGAAGATGAGCTTGCTGCACTTGAGATCGCCGTTGTTGCGGCTGACAAGAAGAACATTTCCGAAAAAGGCTTTGGCGCATGGCCCGCACAAGGCGGACTTGCGGTTTCTGAGCTCTCGAATAACAAGCAGACAACAGTGTTTTACTATGTCCGCATAAAGGCAACGGAGACATCGCCTGCGAGCAAGATGGTAAAGATATCAGTTAAGGGCGAGCAGAAAGCTCCGAACCTCAAGGCAGACTACAAGAAGGAAAGCATAAAGCTTAAAGAAGGCATGTACATTTATTTCGGTGATACTTCGCCTTCCGCTTTGAAAGAGCTTGCTGCCGATGCGGTTTCTTTCGAGGATTACGACGGAAAGGTCGTATATATTGCCACAAAGGATGCGGCAAAACAGCCTGTGAGCATTTCGGGTTATCTTACCGAAACAAGGAATACCGTGCTTATCTGGACAGCCGCAACAAAGAAGAAACCCGCAACTGCGGTACAGAGCATACTGCTTGCGGCAAGGGCTGTTGTGAAGAATACGGAACTTGAGGTTTCAAAAGGCAAGGCAAAGCTGGATACAAAGAAATATGAGGTCTATAACGAAAAGACCGGCAAGTGGGGCTCACTGCCGAAAGTGACGGAATCCTGCGAGCTTAAAGTGCGGATAAAACCTACCGCAAAGGGCGGCAAAGAAGATGATAAAACGTTTGCTGCAAGCAGCGAAGCAACGCTTGTGATAACCTGGGGCGTATATGACGAAGCAAAGAAAAAATCGGGTATCACGGCAGCGGAGATCGTTACAGAGCCGGCAGCGGGACAGTAAAATATAATTACAAACAGACATAGAAAACGGCAGATGGAAATAAACCACCTGCCGTTTTGTTCTTTGAGGAGACTGTTTTGCGACTTTTTCAGCCACTTCACGTCTTATATCTTCAAGTACTTGGCACATATTATTGACTCCTTTCTTATCTTCCTTGAAATAACGAACAATTTACAAAAATAGGTATTCAAAAAATGACATAATGATGAAGGACTTAACACACTTTTCGGTCAAAAATGCGCAATTTTACTGGGTTTATGTACGCTTTCCGCTTATGTATGAAAACTGACCACATGTGCAGAATCGGATAATGTATCCGAAAATATATCCGATTTATTCTTTGTAGATATGGCAGTGTTGGTATAAAAACATGTTTCTCGCCTCCGGGTGAATAAAGCAACTGACGGGTAGTTCACCGGGGAGGGGAGAAGAAAGGTAAAGGGGTGGTGCCCTTTACCTGTTGGTATTGTTTTGGAACTCGGGGCCGGTAACCCCGGGGTTCCGCGTATCAGGATTGTCATGGATAGACATTCACTATTTACACGGAGGTAAACGAATGAAGAAATCTAAGAATGTATTTCTACTTCTTGTTCTGGTGCTGGTATTAACAGCGGGAACAAAGGTCGTTAGCACGTGGGCGAATGAGACCCGTGAGATAACGGTAACTCTCGAAAGAGATGCAAAAAAGACCGGCGAAAACCAGGTTACATTTAAGACTTATGTGGGAAGCAAGAGTGGCGAAGAAATAGTTAAGACAGAGACTCTTGTAGCTGAATTCACATCAGGAACTGATGGAAAAACTTCTGTTACCGGAACTCTTTCTGCTGAAGAAGGAAAAGAAGCATATTTATATGTTCAGGCTTCAGAAGCTCTTAATGTTGAGGTTTCTATTGATAACAAGTATGTTCCGTTAACTGACGGCGGATACGTGATTCCTGCGGATGCTGATAATGTCAGGGTATATGTAATAGCGGTCCCCAGTGATGAACAGCGAAGTCATCAGGCAACTGAAACCCAGATAAATCAAGCCAAGTTTGAACCGGCTGATTATTATATTTGGGTTGAAGGCGGACTGTACTATCAGGTAGTAAAATCAGCAGAAGATGTGGGAAATGAAAAGAACTGGATACGTGTCCCTTACAACGCAAACGGTGGCCGTATTGATGCATCGAATTTCACAAAAACAACTTATGTAGCACTTGCAACACGTAATGCCGAGGGCAAAATTGAGCAGAAGCGTGTGCTTGAGGTTCCCCTTAATGTCTCTAAACTGAAAGTAAATATCGATTATAAGGTGGAAAACCCAACCACGTTGAAGGCTGTTCTTGCTTCTATAGAGATCACGGACGCAGATAAGAACACAACAGTTTATTCACGTGTAGATGGGACTACCATAAAGTTTCAGGATGCAGAAAAGAATAACATAGGGTATGACCTTCAGTACAAGAGGGGCGCAAACGGAAGTTGGGAACTTTGGTCGGAAACTAGCAAGTTTTCAAAGACTTATCAGAGTTTAAAGGCTTCAAACGGAACATTGTATGTTAGGACAACTAAAAAAGGCGAGCTTTGCTCGAAAGAAGTAAAAATAAAGATCGCCAAAACCGCAAAGGCTCCCACTGTTAAGATCGATTACGCTAAGGGTACTCTTGCAATCAAGAACGGCATGGAATTCCGCTACAACGGAAAGACATACTACGTTCCCGCGACAAATAAGGATGCCGAATCGGAAGTAAGGATCACAGATGATGCAACAATAACTGCAACAAAGACAAAGGTTGCATCAATCAGTCTTGAAGAGATAGTTACACTGTTCAATATCCCCGACGGTAAGCCTTTCGTACTTGAGGTACGCACATCCGCTACAGAGAAGAAGTACGCATCATACTACTATCAGGTGACAGGTCTTGTGGCACCTTCGGATCCCGTAGGTGAAATAACAACAGAGCTTACAAAAGATAGCAAAGACAAGCCCATACTGAAGGTTACCTTCCCTGAAAAAGACAAGTATGAGTACTATTTAAGCTCAGTTGAGGTAACGGATTTCTCAGCGGTTAAATTCACGACAGCTAAAGCAACTGCAGTAGATATCAAGAATACCGCAAACAAAGATGCTTCGACTAAGAAGACTCTTGCCCCTGCTGCAGGTCAGTATCTGTACTACCGCGAAGCAGGAAACAAGAATGCTTCCACATTCCCGAGCAAGACGGCTTGTATCTGTGTTGGTATCTGTAAGGTTACTTTGGTACTTGATAACAGCAACGAATACGGCGTTGAGAATATTACGGTTAAATACTCTGCTGATGGAACAGAGAAGACACTTGAAGCAGGTGAGAACACCGTTGCAGCTGGAGAGTATGAAATAGTTGTTGATACATCCAAATGGGATGGATTCAATGCTGAAGAGCATATGATCATACTGACTGTAGATGGCGTCAGGGTTAAGGCTTCCGATGGTAAATTCTCTGTTGAGATCAAGAAAGATACTACAATAAACATTAAACGCGGATATCTGGTGTCTAACATGAATTTTAATTTTAATGCAGGGACAGCTGAAACCAGTGTCGTGTGGAAAGAAACGACAATAAAAGGCCAAAACTCCTCCGCTTATTTCGGAAATGTTCCCTTGGATGAAGATTTCGTATTTGAGATAGTTCCCGGGGATGTCGAGGGAAAACACGTTAGTAGTATTGTTATAAGCTACGGCGAAGAAGAAAACAAGGCAATTGGAAAGGATGCTTCTGAAAAGTACATGGTAACTATACCTTGTGAGGATTTAGTGGTAGGTATGACCATAACCGTTAAGGTTACTTATGAAGATGACTGATTGTTGTTATTAGTGTCATTGAGCAGCGAAACCGTTGACGTTTCTAATTGACAACATCTGAATAACGTAACTAACAAAAAGGACGGCCTTGTGCCGTTCTTTTTTTGCTGTCGGTAATAATCCTGTTGACCTGCAAAATTCCCGATTGTACAATGGACACATAAACGGAGGCCGAATATGAAGAAGATAAATAAACTGATTTTGCCAGTCTTGTATCTGTCATTTGCCGTGATCCTTATGGCATGCGGTCCGAAGAAAACCGTTTCACCGACAGAAACTGCCGTAAATACAGGGACGAAAAGGATCCTTGTAATAGAGACTACAGATATCCACGGATGGCTGCTGGACGCTTCTTCCGGGGATATGGCATCTTTTAAATACCGTCTTGCCTACATTGCGAAGGCGGTGAAGGACGCAAGAGCTTCGGGACAGTATGATGATGTGATACTGCTTGACGGCGGCGACCAGTACCAGGGCCCGCCGGTCTCCAACCTGTGCTTTGGCGCGGCTTTGCGCGCAGCAATGGATGTTATGGATTATGATGCCGTGTGCCTCGGAAACCATGAGTTTGACTGGGAAGTTACGCAGTATGCAGCTGATGACAAAGGAACGGTCGCACCTTATAAGATCGGTGAATATGAGGGAGACCCGGACATACCGGTGCTTGCCTCAAACCTGTATTACGCGGAAAACGGGGAACGAGTGCCCTTTACAAAGGATTACGTGATCCTTGAAAAGGCAGGGCTTAAGGTGGCGGTTTTAGGATATATACCTGATTACCGTACCTCGATCATGGCAAAAAAGATCGAACCCTATGTAATAGACCCGGACATTGCAAAACTCAGGGCACTTGCTGCTTACGTAAAAGAGAAGGAGAAGCCGGATGTTACGATAATCCTTGCACACGAAGAGGCGGAGGGGCTTGCAGCGATGCTTGACAGGGGTACCGCAGATCTGGTGCTTGGCGGGCATTCGCATATCTATGCTACGGGGACAACGGGCGGTATGCCGTATCTTCAGGCACGCTGCTACGCGCAGGGGTACGCAACGGCTGTGATAACGGTCGCAGACGGCAATGTATCCGTTGGAAGCCTTAAATATACCGATATCACGGCAAAACCCGATGCCCTTACCGACAAAGAAGAAAACCTGAAAAAACTTGACGAAACTGTCCTCGATATATCTTACGTGGCGTGGAATGCCGCCTGGGAGGAGATGAGTGAGGTCCTTGGGATCATAGACACGCCTGTAAGAAAATCAGGGGATGTCGGAGCAAACACCGCAGGCAACTGGCTTACCGGCCTTTTGCTCGAGGGAACGAAGGAATACGGCACGGTTGCCGCATTCTACAACAACGGCGGGATACGCACCAACTTTACGATCCCTGCGGGAGAGAAAACAAGACTCATAACCGCAAATGACATCTACACGATCGCGCCTTTTGGAAATACCGTCCTTATGTACGATATTACGGGTAAAGAGCTCGCAAAACAGCTGGCCGGCGCGCTTGCGCACTCTAACCTGGGAGACCAGGTTTCGGGCCTCAAGTACACCTACAGGGCCACCGGAAACGAAGGCATGGACCGTGCGGACAGGACTTACACAATACTCGGCATCACTCTTGATGACGGCAGGGAAGTGGATATAAATGATGATAAGACGCTTTACCGCGTCTGCATCACAAATTACTCCTCAACGCTGCCGGGAAGTGTGTTTGAGCATAAAACGCCCGTGATACCTGAGGCCGAGGCGCCTGCAGACCACGAACTTCTTGTTGAGGTCTTAAGAAAGCTGCGTGACGCCGGGGACGGTCATATCCCTGTTGATACCGGCGAACGCGGGCGCGAGGTGAAGTGAGACGGGGCATGGTACGGTTTCTTTAAGGATGACCGGGGCTTGTAATTTTCTGCTATCTTTTTTTGTAACCATATGATATACTGACCTTGGGGTTTTTATTTTTACTGATTTTTGGGGGAAACGATATGTGTCTTTTCACTGAATGTGAATTGACAGTGATCCAGGAGGTTTTATGTACCGGTTTCCCGAAGAACTGAAAAATGTATATGAGAAGTTAAATATACCGTTGATCTTCATGGACAAGGAGGATGGGGTCCCCCGTGTCCTGTTTGTTTCGGACGGTTTTTTGCGTTTTCACGGAATGACAAGGGAAACGTTTGAAAATAACTTTCAGGGTCAGATAAATGACGGCTTTTTTGCAAGGGTGCTTCCAAGCGAGACGGCCAAGCTTGAAAAGATCAGCAATGACTTTCTTGACGAAAAGACTGATTTTGATGTCATTTTTCATTTCAAGCAGGATGACGGCTTCCATCTTATTCACGAGGTCGGATTCTGGCAGGAGCTGCCTGACGGAAAGAAGATAGCGATCCTTGCGTATGCCGATATGAACAGGCATGAAGATGTTGTTGCAAAGATAACCGAGAAGTATCCGGTTTTTGAGAGGGATCTGTTCTTTACGGATCCGCTCACCGGTCTTCCTAACCTCAACTATTTCTTAAAGTACGGTGCAGGGTTTGCAAAAGCATTCCTGACCAACGGCAAAGAGTCCTTCCTTGCGTATTTTGATGTGGATTCCATGCGCGGTTATAATGACCGCTACGGTATGGAAAACGGTGACAAACTGCTGAAGCTTGTTGCTTCGGTCCTTGTTGCCACCTTCCCGAAAGCTCTTATCGCAAGAGGCGCTGACGATCATTATCTTGTTGTGGACGAGTTCACATCAAAAGATGATCTGGTCACCAGGCTTGAGTATATAAACAACCGCATAAAGAACGAAGCGCAGGGGAACACTACAGGTACCCATGCAGGTATCTTTGTCTATACGGATCATTTTGATTCGTCAAAGGCGCTGGACAATGCAAGACGCGCCTGCAAGACCATAGGCGACGATATGAATGTCCGGTATCAGTTTTATTCTGACGAGAAGAAGGAAGACTATCTCAGGCAGCGGTACATTGTCGAGAACTTCGACAATGCTGTCAAAAACGGGTGGCTTAAGGTCTATTACCAGTGTTTCCTGCGGCTTGAGACCGACAAGGGTTACGGTTTTGAAGCGCTTGCGCGCTGGAACGACCCGAAGATGGGGATAATCCCTCCTTCGCAGTTTATTCCCGCACTTGAGAACTACCACCTTATGCATGTGCTTGACCTTTATATGCTCGACCAGGTCTGCCGGGATATAAAGCCGCGGTATGAAGCGGGGCTTCCGCTCATGCCCGTGTCGGTTAATTTCTCGCGTCAGGATTTTGACTATATCGATGTTCCCACAGAGATCAAGAAAGTAGTGGACCGTTACGATATCGAACAATATGGCATAGACAGGTCGTATTTTATAATAGAGATCACGGAACAGGACATGGCTACCGCTACAGATGCTTTTTACAGACAGCTTAACGTTATCCGTGAGAGCGGATTCCAGCTGTGGGTGGACGATTTCGGAAGCGGATACTCGTCTCTGAATGTTTTCGGTCGTTTTGACATTGACCTTATCAAGTTTGATATGGAGCTTCTTCGGAATCTTGACGTACATAACGGTGCAAACCGCGAGATCATCAAAGCAATGATCGCGCTTGCAAAGAAGCTTGGCGTTCATACCCTGTGTGAGGGCATGGAGACCGAAGAACAGAAAAAGTTCCTGAAGGAGGCGGGGTGCGAGCTTGCCCAGGGCTATCTGTATCATAAGCCGGAGCCGCTTGACGACATTTTTGAAAGACTCGGCCTCGGTATTCCTATCCCTGCCTGCGAGACAGAGGAGGAGCGGGAGATACTTGCAAAAAAATGGACAGAGTGAGCCCGCAGTAAGAAAATAACGGACAGGATGAGACTGCCGCAAGAAACAAGGTAATGGACAGAATGAGTCTGCAGAAAAAAGACCCGGAGGATCCGGTCACATCAGATCCTCCAGGGTCTTTCCATAGAAAAAGTCATGTACAAGAGTGCTGTATTCTTCCCAGAGCGGAAGAGTGCGGCATTTTTCTTTTCTGTTGCATATGTAGCTTTTATCGGCAAGACAGGCTACGGGGGAGAGCGTCCCCTCCATTAGCTCGATTATCTCTCCGAGGGTGTATTCCGAAGGCTTACGGTTCAGCTTGTAGCCGCCGCCTTTTCCGGAGGCGCCGTGAAGCAGCCCGCCCGCAACAAGATCGCGCACGATTATCTCAAGGTATTTTTTTGAAATTTCCTGGCTTTCGGCTATGTCTTTGAGCGGAACGTAGCCGTTATCGCTGCGCGTGGCAAGATCGAGCATCACCCTGAGAGCATATCTTCCTTTTGTTGAGATCATCAGTATCCTCCTTATCACCTACTGCACCGAAAGGCAGATAGGTAAATAGGGCAATAAAGATCGATACCCGGTGGGGTATCGGTCTTTTGCCGGGGGATCCGCTCAGTTAAGCGCTTTTGTAAGGCTTTTACGGAGAACGGACCCAAATAAAAGTGCAACAACGATCTTTGCTATATCACCCGGAAGAAAAGGAATTACGCAGAGTGTGAGCGCGGTTCCGAGAGCTGAGCTTGTAAGGACACAGAACCATGCGGTGCCAAAGACATAAAGGACAGCGGTTCCGAGCACCATTCCCACAATGTGCATGAGACGGTTGCGGGTCTTTTCGATGAAAAGGCCGGCAATGACTGCCATGGGGATGTAGCCGATAAGGTATCCGCCCGTAGGTCCGACAAGCTTTGCGAGTCCGCCCGAAAAGCCTGAGAAGACGGGAAGTCCTGCCATTCCAAGGAGCAGATAGATGATGATGCTTACCGTACCAAACTTCCAGCCGAGGATGTAAACGGACAAAAGCAGTACAAGTGTTGCAAGGGTGACCGGTACGGGGCCGACGGGGATCGCGATGGGTGCGAGTACGCACATAACGGCGCTCATAACGGCTGTTATCGCAAGAATATAGATCTTTGATCGTGTGTTTGTTACCGTGATTCCGGAATTCATTTTTTTACCTCCATGCTGTGAGCGCAGCGGGTCAAAAATGCTTCCCGCCGATGCTCAAACAGACATTATAGCAGAATATCCGGAACTGTCAACCTTTTCGGTTCCTCATTCATCGCCCCAAAGAAAATACGGCCCCGGTCTTACGAAGGGGCCGGTATTCCTTTTATTGCCGGAAACAAGACCGGTCTGTCAGTCCTCTGTGAAAAGAGGTGTCGAATAATAGCGGTCGCCGCTATCCGGAAGAAGGGCAACTATGGTCTTTCCCTTGTTTTCCGGGCGTTTTGCGAGTTCGATTGCACCGTGCAGAGCAGCGCCCGACGAGATCCCGACGGAGATGCCTTCTGTTCTTGCAAGGAGCTTTGCAGCTTCGAAAGCCTGTGCATTTGTGGCCCTGAACACTTCGTCATAAACCTTTGTGTTGAGAACATCGGGAACAAAACCGGCTCCGATACCCTGAATCTTATGCGCGCCGGATCTGCCTTCCGAAAGAACGGGTGAATCATCGGGTTCGAGAGCAACAACCTTGATATCGGGATTCTTTGATTTAAGGTATTCGCCGGTACCTGTGACTGTGCCGCCCGTACCTACGCCTGCGATAAAGATGTCAACCTTTCCGTCTGTATCGTTCCAGATTTCGGGGCCTGTGGTAGCCCTGTGGATAGCGGGGTTTGCCGGATTTACGAACTGGCCCGGGATAAAGCTGCCGGGTATCTCTTTTGCGAGTTCATCTGCCTTCGCAATGGCGCCCTTCATGCCCTTTGAACCTTCGGTAAGAACGATCTCGGCACCGTATGCCTTTAAGATATTTCTTCTCTCAACGCTCATTGTCTCGGGCATTGTGAGGATTATGCGATAACCCTTTGCTGCTGCGATGGCTGCAAGGCCGATACCGGTATTGCCGCTTGTGGGCTCGATTATAACCGAATCTTCCTTCAAAAGGCCTTTTGCTTCGGCATCTTCTATCATTGCCTTTGCGATACGGTCCTTGACACTTCCGGCGGGGTTGAAATACTCGAGTTTTACAAGGATGGTTGCCTCAAGTCCGAGCTTTTTCTCGATATTTGCCACTTCGACAAGAGGTGTGTTGCCGATAAGTCCGAGGGTTCCTTTGTAGATGTTAGCCATGATAATGTCCTTCTTTCGTATATGTTTTTTATTGTTTTTTGTTTTAACGATCTGAAGAGCCGGGGCACATGCCGCAGGTTTCGTCCGGTGTGCCTTAGGCAGCGGCAAAGCCGTTTTCGTGTAGCGGCAAGACCTTTCTCAGATAGCGGCAAAGCCGTTTTCAAGGTCTGCTATGATATCGTCGATGTGTTCCGTGCCGATGGAGAGACGGATCGTATTCTGCCCGATGCCCTGATCGGCAAGCTCTGCGTCGGAGAGCTGGGAGTGGGTCGTTGAAGCGGGATGGATGACAAGCGATTTGACATCCGCTACATTGGCAAGGAGGGAGAAGATCTTCAGCCCGTCGATGAACTTCCATGCTTCCTCGCGTCCGCCCTTGATGTTGAAGGTGAAGATGGAGGCACCGCCGTTAGGGAAATATCTCTCGTAAAGAGCATGATCCGGGTGATCCTTAAGGGAAGGGTGGTTTACCTTCTCAACGAGCGGGTGGGTGCTTAAAAATTCTACAACCTTCTTTGTGTTTTCGGCATGCCTTTCGAGACGCAGCGACAGGGTCTCGATACCCTGAAGGAGCAGGAAAGCACTGAAGGGCGCGATAGTAGCGCCGGTGTCGCGCAGCAGGATCGCACGGATATAGGTAACAAAGGCTGCGGGACCTACAACATCATAGAAGGAAACTCCGTGATAGCTGGGATTCGGTTCTGCGATGTTAGGATATTTGCCGCTTGCCTTCCAGTTGAATTTACCTGCCTCTACGATTATGCCGCCGAGTGTGGTGCCGTGGCCGCCAAGGAACTTTGTTGCGGAATGTACTACGATATCTGCGCCGTGCTCTATCGGACGGATAAGATAAGGAGTACCGAAGGTGTTGTCGATTACGAGCGGAAGTCCGTGCCTGTGGGCTATTTCAGCGATAGCGTCGATATCCGGGATATCGCTGTTGGGGTTGCCGAGAGTCTCAAGATAGACGGCTCTTGTGTTTTCTTTGATCGCGCCTTCTATTTCCGCAAGGTTGTGTGCATCGACAAAGGTTGTCTCGATGCCGTACTGCGGGAGAGTGTGGGCAAGCAGGTTGTAGGAGCCGCCATAGATCGTTTTCTGTGCAACGATATGACCGCCGTTAGCGGCAAGCGCTTCGATCGTATAGGTAATGGCAGCGGCGCCGGATGCGAGCGCGAGAGCGGCTGTTCCGCCTTCAAGAGCCGCAACCCTCTTTTCAAGCACATCCTGTGTTGAATTTGTGAGCCTTCCGTAAATGTTGCCGGCATCTGCAAGCCCGAAGCGGTCTGCGGCATGCTTGCTGTTATGGAAAACATAGGACGTGGTCTGGTAAATGGGCACAGCGCGTGAGTCTGTGGCGGGATCCGCCTGTTCCTGTCCGACATGTAACTGTAAGGTTTCGAATTTGTATTCACTCATGATATTATATCTCCTTTTTGGGTTTTGTGTGATTTTTTTTGCCTTTTCGGCTTGTGTTTTTTTACCGGCTGTCCGGTGTGATGTGCTTTGCATCCCGATTTCCGGGTAAAAAAATACCGGAAGCAGTCTTGCTCCCGGGCATATGGCTATGGATGTTCATCAACATCGGGTGTGTTCGGATGCGCAAGTCAACACACCGGCCATAATTCCTGCCCGGGAGATCAACATTCGACAACACATGACGGTATTGAGGTTTTGACCTGTGATATAACGCATATCCGTACATCCTTTCATGTTTCTTAAAGCAATCTTGCTTCGTCTTGGCGATACTATAACACTACTTACCTACCATGTCAATAGGTTTTTGAAAAAAATTTTTTGAGTCGGTTGGAAGACTTCCCGGCAGCTCAGACGGCGAGGGCTGCGACCGAGCTGCCGGGAAATGCTCCGTTGACTCCCTTTGCCGATAGTTCTTGCGTTATCCCATGAAAATAATGTATAATCAAAATAGTGGTACCGCAAGGTAAATGCGGCAAATGCACGACAGGA
>JAEEGQ010000149.1 GCA_016280395.1 Lachnospiraceae bacterium
GGGTATCGTAGCAGGCGGCGGCTCCGTATTCATCCACGCTTCAAAGAAGGTTGCAGAGCTTGCAAACAGTCTTGAAGGTGACGAGAAGACCGGTGCAAACATCGTTCTTAAGGCGCTTGAAGCTCCTCTGTTCTGCATCGCATACAATGCAGGCCTTGAGGGCGCTGTTATCGTAAACAAGGTTAGAGAGCAGAAGGAAGGCATCGGCTTCAATGCACTTACGGAAGAGTATGTTGATATGACAAAGGCCGGCATCCTCGATCCCGCAAAGGTTTCAAGGACAGCTCTCCAGAACGCTACTTCCGTAGCTTCCACATTCCTTACAACAGAATCAGCTGTTGCAAACATCAAGGAAGAGCCCGCCGCAATGGCCCAGGGCGCAGGCGGAATGGGCATGATGTAATTTCCGCCGTATAATGATCTTAAGGCAGCATGGCCGTAAAAGCCGTGCTGCCTGTTTTTTATCTTACCCACTGACTTAATCGGGCAGGAGAAATTCCGTTAAGGTTCCAATGTGGGTATTGTATCCGGCGCAAAAAAAGATTAAGATTAACATGCAGGATATCCGGTTTAACCCTGCCGGCAATGGAAAGGTCTTTACCCGGAAATGTCGGCTTTTCACTAAGATCTTCGGAGGTGGATCATGTCAATGATCGCTGCATTTATGGTTCCGCACCCACCGCTTATCGTCCCGGATGTCGGACGCGGCGGTGAGAATGAGATAACCGAAACAACAAAGGCTTATGAGGCCGTTGCGAGAAGGATCGCAGAGCTTAAGCCACAGACCGTGATCATCTCAAGCCCTCATTCCGTGATGTATGCGGATTATTTCCACATCTCGCCGGGGAGCGGGGCAAAGGGATCTTTTGCGGATTTTCGTGCTCCGGGAGTCCGTTTTGATGAGGAATACGACACGGGACTCGTTGAAAAGATATGTGAGATCGCGGATGTTCAGGGCTTCCCTGCAGGGACAGCAGGCGAAAAGAAGAAGGAGCTCGATCACGGTACGATGGTTCCCCTGTACTTTATCCGGAAATATTACAGCGATTTCAAACTGGTCAGGGTCGGCCTTTCGGGACTGCCTTTGCCTGAGCATTATCACTTCGGGCAGATCATAAACGAGGCTGCGGAAGCGCTTGGCAGGCGTGTCGTCTTTGTTGCCAGCGGGGACCTGTCCCACAAGCTGCAAAAGTACGGGCCCTACGGATTTGCAAAGGAAGGTCCGGAGTATGATGCGCGGATAATGAAGGACTGCTCCGAAGCGGCATTTGACAGGCTTTTTGATTATCGGGAGGATTTCCTTGACAGGGCTGCGGAATGCGGTCACCGGTCGTTTGTTATAATGGCTGGAGCCCTTGACGGCAAATCCGTTGAAGCAAAGTATTACAGCCATCAGGATGTGACCGGCGTGGGCTATGGGATATGCGGGTTTGAGGTGACGGGCCCTGACGAAAACAGACACTTCCTGAGGGAATGGCTTAAAAAGCAGCATTCCATGCTTGAGGCAAAACGTGCCGCGGAGGATACCTATGTCAGGCTTGCGAGACTTACGGTCGAGCGCTATGTTACCGACAGAGACACGCCGACGCCGCAGGAAGTCTTAAAAACGCTGAAAAACGGAGCACAGCCTCTTGCAAAGACAGATGCTGATTTCGACACAATGCTGAAAAGCCGCGCCGGAGCGTTTGTTTCCATACATGAGCACGGCAGGCTGAGAGGATGTATTGGCACTTTCCTTCCTACAAGGGATAATCTTGCGGAAGAGATAATAGAAAACGCGATAAGCGCAGCCACGCGCGATCCGCGCTTTGACGCGATCACGCCCGATGAATTGCCGTTTCTTGAGATATCCGTGGATGTTCTTGGTGAACCTGAGGACATAGATTCGGAAAAGGAACTGAACCCGAAGCGTTACGGAGTCATAGTGACGAAGGGAGGCAGGAGAGGACTGCTTCTGCCCGACCTTGAGGGCGTTGACACCGTAGAACAGCAGATATCGATAGCAAGACAGAAGGCGGGCATTGCTCCCGGTGAGAAGATCTCGCTCAAACGTTTCGAAGTGGTGCGGCATACATAAGATCCGGCTGCAGCACGGCGGATACAGGCGCAAAAGATACGATACAGGGCAGTTCTGCGCCGGGCGGGCAGAGCACAGCTCTTAAAATGCAAAAAGAGGTATTTATGGCTCGATGTGAGACTTGTTTCAGAAGATGTGAGATACAGGAGGGAAAGACAGGCTTTTGCGGGGCCAGGAGCTGCCGGGACGGCAAAGTCACAGCGGAAAACTACGGACGGATAACGTCAATTGCCCTCGATCCTGTGGAGAAGAAGCCGCTGTCAAGGTTCTTCCCGGGAAGCATGATATTGTCCATCGGCAGCTACGGCTGCAACCTGCGCTGCCCTTTCTGCCAGAACAGCGGGATATCCTGGTCAGAGGAGGCCTTGGCCTGCGCCGGGAAAGCGGAATACATATCACCGGAGGAGCTTGTTAAGATCGCTCTGTCCGTGCGCGACAGAGGAAACATCGGTATTGCGTACACCTACAACGAGCCGCTTGTGGGCTGGGAGTATGTTCGTGATACGGGGAAACTTGCTCATGAGGCCGGCTTGAAGAATGTCCTTGTGAGCAACGGGACCGCGTGCAGAGAGGTCCTCGACGGGCTTCTGCCGTATATCGACGCGATGAACATCGACCTTAAAGGTTTTACTGACCGTTATTATTCCGAGGTTCTTGGCGGCAGCCTCAGGATGGTCATGGAATTCATAGAAACGGCGGCGAAGAGCTGCCACCTTGAACTCACAACACTGATAATCCCCGGCGAAAATGATTCCGAAGAGGAGATGCGGGAGCTTTCCGGCTGGGTTGCTTCCCTTGAGAGCAAGGAGGATATCCCCCTGCACATTTCCCGCTTTTTCCCGCGGTTCAAGATGACCGAC
>JAEEGQ010000150.1 GCA_016280395.1 Lachnospiraceae bacterium
GTCCGCTCCCGGCGTCCACTCCCCTCCAGAAGATTTCACCGCCCGATACAGTTCCTGCTCTATGAGGCTCCTGCGGTCACTATACCTTGCGAGCATTATCTGACCGAGCGCTAAAAGCCGTTGCTAAACATAACGTCCCTGCGCGAGTGTCGGCCGAATGCGAGCAAGGCTATAGTGCCGCAGAGCCGAAATCCCGCAGAAACAGTATCCACATGCGAAATCCCCCAGCCATAATCAAAACCTTCGCCCAGTACCCTCCAATAGCGACCATCCTCCCTCCTGTGCATTTCGAAGCTGATACAAAAGCCTGTGAAAAACGGTCTTTGAGGTTCACAGCAATTGTATCACTTCCGAAATCCCCCCAGCCCCACAACACTCTCTACGCTTCACACTCCCTCAAAATACCCCTTCAGCTCCTCTATCATTCCCCCCAACTCCCTTTTTACGCTCTCCGCGCTCGAATGGATGCGCATCTGCTCCCCGTCCTCATACCAGAACGTGATCTGCACATCCCCAGAAAAAGGATCCTTCCTGTCTTCTTCCGTCATCTCATACCCGTAAAGCGGAGAACGTGTATCATACGCCTGCAGATCATATCCTCCAACGATCTTGTTCACGCCGTCCAAAAACGCATCCAAGTCATGGATCTCCACTATCTCTTCCGGATTTCCGTTCTTTATCCGGAGCAGTTTACAAACGGCCCCTTCATCCGCTTCCTCAACTCCGCTTC
This sequence comes from Lachnospiraceae bacterium, assembly GCA_016280395.1. Taxonomy (GTDB): domain Bacteria; phylum Bacillota; class Clostridia; order Lachnospirales; family Lachnospiraceae; genus SZUA-448. The sequence goes on from JAEEGQ010000150.1 coordinate 731, forward strand.
CCGGCCCGTTCAAAACGGTATAATGACAGCTCTCGCCCGTATTCTTGTCGTGGACCGTAAGACTCACATTCACCACACGTCCCTCACGCATCGGTGTGACCAGCGAATCGATTCCCTTTTCTTCAAACCATCCTGAAAACGCGAGATACATCTTTTTTTCCCATTCCGCGTGAGGATCATTATTCTGAGTGAACGAAAGCTTCTCACCCGATGCATACTTCACCCTCAGCTCACAAGGCCGGAATAGGGAAGGAAGCCCCGCAGTGGTGCGGCAAACACCGTTTTCCTGTGAAAGTCCGTACCGGCCGATCACATCCTGCAATGCCGAAAGCAACGCCGCATCTGCAGGCGCGCTTATTCCCGTCAGCCTTTCCGTCGCGGTAAGTACCCCCACCACATCCTTTTTCACCTCAAACGTGAAAAACTCGTCAACATGCCCTTTTGCCCATTCTCCCGAAAGACCGAAACGAGCATAAAATTCCGCGATATCCTTTGAATTTATGACCTTTGGGGCACGAATGTCCGACTTATCGGTCACTCCGCCGCACTGAGCGCCTCGTCCGCCCGCAAAAAGAGCGCTTCCCGCTCCTCCCGGCACGAACTGTTTTTCGAGCCTTGAATATATCCAGCTGATGCCAAAGCAGAGAATTCCTGCGATAAAGAAGCCCGCAGGCCTCATGATATCCGAGTCGTACTCTATGTCAAACACGATAAGCTTGAAAATGCAAAGGAGAGTCAGCACCAGCCCGTAAATCCTGAGTGACTTGAGGCCTGTAAGAAAACCGGCAACGATAAAAGCCACCGCCACGACCATGCACACTATCGACACAACGTAAGACACCGCATGGAACCTCGCAAGCATCGCAAAAACAATAAACGAGAACTTCAATCCTGTGTACACTCCCAAAAGATCCCTGTTGACAGAAGTTTTGAAGAGGTTCCCCGTATTCACCAGAGCCAGCGCAAGCACAGAAAGTATGAGAACCACCGTCGCAAGTGTGTTGTCCCTCCAGCCGGAGACCAGCATGGGGATACCCGTCACAAGCAGCAGAGCATTTACAACATAGCCGATGATCCTGCCCGCTTTCGGCTCATCCTCACTCCTGAAAAGCTTTGTGTTCATCAGCACCGAGATCGCGGCGCATACCACAAACCAAAGATACGTGTGTTCAAAACGCACATCCGCCGCAGCCCACAGATACCTCTTATAGGCATAGGTCAGGCCTCCGGCATAGATCATCGCAAGGAGTGAAAAAGCATACTTGTCAAACCAGTGCCTTCGTATAAAAAGGACCAACGCCATGAGAACAGCGCAAATGCCGAATGCGGCCACGACGTACCATATCCTTGTCACTGCCTCCCCGGGCACATCCGTAAGGAAGATCGCCGCCCAGATATATCCTGCATATCTGATCCATCTGTCGTCTGTCACTGTCCCCAGCACTATCACTACAGCAAAAACTGGGATCAGCCCCACATATTCATAAATGCCGAGCGACATGAACGCCGAAGGCACAAACAGCAGATCGGCGCCTGCCCATATATAGAACAGATATCTGTCGCTCTTGTAGTGCCTGAAATAGTACAGCACAGCGCCCGCAAGCGCAAACACGATAAAAACGATCTGCCTGTGTTCTTTGAAAACATATGCCAGCACCATCGTCGAGATATATACTTCCGCAGTAAAAAAGATCCTTAAGCAATGATCCGCGAAAGCTTTGTTTTTCAGTGGATACCTGATGCTCACAAATGTCAGCGCCGCATAGACCACAAAAAGAGACAGCCCCGCAACAAGCCATGAAATGTCCGAGTTTTTGTGCATCAGCCCCAAAACAATGCACATCAACGGAAGCTGTAAAAAGTAGAAATAGTCTTTGTTCGTGCCGCTGTGCTTCACCAAATAGAGCGCGGCAAGCACCACAAAATACAGCGCAGCCGCAAGGATGTTGTCATTATATTCGGCAGCGACCAGTATGCTCGCGACTATGAGCCCAAGGTCACAGATATACACAAATACTTCCGACTTGAACCGCGCAAGCGCAAGTGCCGCAATGAGCCAGATGAATATCATGATCATCAGCGTGGGCTCATTTATCATCTCAAACACAAAATGCGTGAGCATGCAGCTGATATAAAGCGCACCGGCCCCGCAGCCCGCAAGTGA
>JAEEGQ010000151.1 GCA_016280395.1 Lachnospiraceae bacterium
ATACCCCGCACAGATCAGGAAAGAGATTCGTGATGTCTGCAAATACAAAGGTCCTTGATTCGCGTCACGCCGGATCATCCTGAACGTATTTCCGTCAAACGTCGGATCTTTACCAAACCAGTTATGGAAGACCAGATACAGATTTGCTATGATCCAGAGCAGGCACGCGCATCCCATTTCAAACCCCGGACGCCCGGCCAAAGTACTCTTAAAATACTTGATAAAAGCAGGAACCATGACGGCTGCAATCAACAGATTCATGATACAGCCGCCCGCTAAAAACATGAGCGGCCGTTCAACAAAATCCTTTTCATCTTCAAACTTCTTCGGGTACATAACGCACTGGCTCTTGAAGAACTCGCCGGTAAAAACCCCTTCGGTTCCAAGTGCTGTTTTCACGTACTTTCCATATTTACAAAACCCTAAACAGCAAAAATACACCAGTCTGTGTCCTGTCAGCCATCCTACTATCAAATGTCCGGTTTCATGCAAAAGTATAGGGAGCACAACCACTATTACCACATTTGCAAGCAGGAACAAGGCAAAAGGCACGGTTCCCATTGTTATCATATAGCTCTAAATCCCCCAATACTGGATATACTTGATACTCCCGTCCGTGTTAAAGAAAATCTCCCTCGAATACTTATCGTGCTTCGGGATCGTATATGTCCCGAGCTTAAGAGGCGTATAACCGTATGCCTTGATCTCGAGGGTATCTATATATACGTCGTACTCGAGCGAATCCCCCATGAGCGTCGCCAGAAGCTCTGCATATGTTACCTCGGCGGCAGCAGGCTCGTCATCGGACTGGTAGACGATATCATTCCTCGACTGCCTTTCTTCAAGAGCCTCGTTCGCCTTCTTTAGCCTTGATACGTTGGTCAGGAGGAATACCACGGCAAGGCAGAATATGATCGCACCTATAGCCATGAATATCGTATCTTCAAGCGCTTTCATCTTCCACCTCCTGTTCTCTGTCCATCTACATCAAAACTCTCCACGAATCTCTTTTATCTGCTTCTTAAGGTTTCTCAGCGATTCCACATGCCCTTCCGGTTCAAGCGCCTCAGCAGGTTCATCATCATCAATGAGCGGCATACCATTATGAGACATCAGATAAAAATAGTCGATAGCATTGAATGCATGAAGCGCCATGTCAATGCCTTCTATCAGCTCATTGCAAGGTTCTTTTCCGAACTCGAAGAACTCGTATAACTTGTCAAGGAAGTTATCCAAAGTCTTATAATCCTCGTAGGGGAACTCCCCCTCATATACTCTGAGCTCTACCGCTGAATGCGGCTTCATGGGCGATGCGGTTACTATTAAGTTTCCCATGTCTCCGACCTTCAGGCCTGGGATAACCTTGGCAATCAGCTGTAGCTCCGTAGAACACTTAACGATGTCTCTCAACGGAAATGCCACCCCGCTAAATGGGAATCTGACATAATCCGCATTTTTTTGCTTACCCATTTTCCCTCCTATTTTCCTATTGTTATCCCCGAAACAAAGGTATTCCTTGGTATCGCTGTCTTAACAAAGAAATCGCTTACTATGTGCGCTATAGTTTTATTCCGCGGGGCTACCCTGATGGTGAATGAATCACCCTTCTCCAGCTCGATATATCCGTATGCCTGGAGGGACGCAAGGATCTGCGAGGTATATATCATATCGGTGTAATATTCCCCGCCTGTCTTTCCCTCTATGCCTTCCGCTCCCGCGCAGTACGGGCATCCGGGATCCGTTCCGTCCTCATTCAGCTCATAGAAATGCCCATTAGGGCAAACGACTATGTTCGTGGGAAGCTCTGCCCTTGGCAGGACTGTTACCACTACATCAGCTGTTACGTCTTTGTATCTTACGGTCACCGTCTGGGGCGCATCCGTAAAGTATTCATTATATCCATCAACCTCATATCCACCCGCAAGGAGTACCTTCTCACCCGACTGATACTCGGCCCAAACAGTAAGGTTTATATCCTCTCCGTAGGAATAGACCTCGGGGACAGCCGTTACTTCAAGACCGACCAGAGTAGACGCGCAGTTCGGGCAGGAATCATCCACCCTCGAATCGAACGCCGTCCCGCAGATGGGGCAGACTTTAAGGAAAGGATCTATAACAGTTACGGCAAGAGCCTTAACGAGATTATCATGGAAGATGTGGATCATCTGCTCGCCCTGCTGCCACGGATCATAATCAGAATACCAGGCGTAATCAGCCAGCTCCGTCTCGCCGTTCCTGTAAACAGCGAACACGTGCAGGTCGAGCGGTTCTCCCTCGTTATATTCCGTCTTTACGGGTACTATCCGCAGATCCATTACCCTGTCATTGCAGTAAGGGCATCCGGGATCCGTTCCGTCAAGCGCGCAAGCGTACTCATTTAAGCACACCGGACACGTGAGCATCTTTGTGAGCCGCACCTCGACGGCAAGCGTCTGCTCGTTATCGGGAATGCTTACTGACTTATTTACTCCCCTGTCGGCATAGGTCACACTCTCATCGCCCTTTACTGTTGCCGTAATGGTCTGCAAGCCCGCAAGCGCATAATCAAAGTCAGATTCATATGCCACTTCCGATTCCGTCCCGTCCGCGTATTGAGCGATGATCTTCAGCTCGTCTATCGCGTGAGGGTCATCTGCGGTCGCGTACACGGCAGCAGGCATCGACCTGAGGGATAGTATCTTATGGTGACAGTACGGGCATCCGGGATCCGTTCCGTCTTCCGCTCCGTCATAAGTGATACCGCACAAGGGGCAGGTATGGCTCTCTTTTAATACTGTGACATTTACGGGGAACGTCCTTGATGTCTTCGTGTTATTGTAAGCCGTATCGTAATATGCGTTATATACAAGAGCTACGGTCTTTGTTCCCGCGCTCGCGTCATCATATGCCATGACTTTGGCTCTTACGGTTGCCGTCGTTCCGTTAAGGAATGTCAGCCGCAAGGTATTATCAAGCTGTCCGCCCTCGGAAATGGGTGCTCCGTGTCCCGATTCAACAGTCTGGTTCTTGTTCCAGTCGGCAGAAACAACCACGTGATCGCAGATCGGCGCAGCATCGTTCTTATCTATACCGCAGCTCCACTCCCGTCCATTGAAGGTGCATCCGCAAGCCTGATGGTTATGCCCGATATAGCAGTCCTGCGTGTGAATGTGTGCCGCCACACCCCTGATGCTCCTGTCCGCACCCACAAGGTCGCATTCAACCTCTTCGGGACGTACCGCCCTGTCAAGATCCGATACCGAAGGGCCTAAAAGGTATTCAAGTATCTTTTCGCTTGGCAGCAGGGCTACATCGCTTAGATCTTCCGTGTATCTTCCGATCTCCAGCTCTATATCATAAGACGTTCCCGTGTTATAGAGCGCCTGAGTGAGCTCTTCGTAGTCTCTTAAGGTAAAGCGCTTGGTATTTCCTACTCTGTCGGTACACTCGTCAAGCGCCGCCTGGATGACGTTCTCATAAGTCGAGCGCTCGGATAAGGCAAACTGGCGCAGGGGCATGATGATAAGGCATGCCACTATCAGCACGCCAAGGATCAGCCTTCCTATATCCGCCTTATTCCGCCTCATAACTCTTCTCCCAAAAAATCAGCAATCGCCCCGACGCGGGTTTTTACATCCGTGCCGAGGCTATCATTAAAACACCCGTTATTGATTACTGTTGTGTGAAGATGATCTCTGTCACGACATTGTTCGAGTTCTTCTTTACCTTGCCCTCGAACACGCCCTTGGGATTGATATACTTATTATCCGTTGCCGAAGGGGCTATATACTTACTCGCACTCGAATAAGAGGTTCCTGTCGAATCGGCTTTGGTCTTTACGGTAACAGTAACGCCTGCAGCCGCTGTATACTTATCAAGGCAGTCAAGTACATCATCACCGCTCACGGTATTTCCGTCATAATTGGCAACTGCCGCATCCGAGTATCCCGCAAAGAGCTGTGCCGCCTGCTCAACTGTATCGTTTCCGCTTCTCTTTAATACGCCTGTGGCCCTTAAAACCCAGAAGATGATAAGCATCGCAACCACTACGCCACCGATAATAAGAAGAATCTGTCCGATGTCTGCTTTGTTTCTTTTCATTTTTGCTTCCTCCGCTAAATAATGTTTTCTTTTTATTTAAAGCCGATAGTCTCCCGTATCGGCTATAAACCGACCGCCCAATAAGGGCTTTTACTTGATCACGAACGTGACCGAAACGATGATCCCGTTCTTGTTCTTTGATACACTGCATGTGTATCTGCTCGTTGCTTTAACATAATGGTTCGCGTCCGACGCGTCCCTGAGCTTTGCCGTGTGTTCGCTCGTATTATAAGTATTTGTTGCCGAACCATTATTTATTATAATGCTGAATGGTGCCGTATCGCTCCCGGAATAACCGTCCATGTGCTTCTTATAGAAGTTGACCACATCGGCTCCGCTCACCGTCTCCCCGTCAAGGGACGTGATCTCCGACATCGCCACTTCATCGGCATATGTAGCCATATTCTCGGTAACGGCGCTCGCCCCGTTCTTCATGAGCCTGTACTGCCTTATCATGAAGAACGCTATCAGCATCGCGATCACTGTGGCCGCCACGATCAGGATTATGGCACCAAGATCAATCTTGTTACGTTTCAAAACTTAACCTCCCCTTGCATTGTTCATAGTAGTGGAGAAGGACTGGAACATCTCCAGCGCCGACATGATGAACGGGACTAACAGATACCCGAACAGGATAAAGACTCCGGGGATGAGCGCCATCGTCATCGCGAAGCTCGCTTCCTTCTTGTCCTTCCTTATCCTCTCGTTCTTTCTCGTCTCGCCGTGGTGCTTGATATCCATCGCGGTTGACTCAAAGGCTATCTGCACGCCCACTTCATCAATTCTCGAAAGGTTTCTCACGATCTTCCTGAAGCTCTCGTTCTTCTCGGTCTGGTACATCTTTTTGAGAGCCGCTTTCCTGTTTATATTGAAATAATTAAGGCAGGTCCTAATCGGCTCTTTGAAGACAACGGCGAAGTTCTCCATGGTCTCGAGTATCATCCTCGCATCGACACCCGGCGCATTACGCAGCATGTTCGCAAGGCTCGCGAACGTGTCTACCTCGTCCTCCATCCTGTCGTTTATTATCCTCTCTCTCATCTTCAGGATGATCGCGGGATAAGCATATCCGATAAGCGCGAACACTATCATGATGAAGATATCAAGGAAGTCGAACACCTCGAGGTCATATCTGCTCAGGCGGTTGACAACGAGCTCCGCGGCATCCTCAGCCACGTCCTGCGTCCTAATTCCGCTCTCCTCATAAAGCTGTGCGGCAAGAACTTCCGCGTCCGGCCTCTCACCGGACTTTACAAGTTTCTGTACATAGGCGGGAACGTGTTCAATGATAGCTTCTGACTGCTTGCTGTCGGCATTCTGTGAAGCCTCCTGCAAGGAAAGCGTATCAGTAAGGAGATATTCCCTGTTCTCCTTATGCCCCGCAATCATTACAAAGAACGAGATCACCGCCATGAGCACCGCAAGCCCGACCTGCTTCACATAGAAACTGCGGTATGCGTTCCTATCGCCGCTCCTTCGCATTATCTCCTTTACCCTGTCAGTCCTTTTCAGATCCGGATCATGGAACGTATCAACGAACCTTTTCACGAAAGGATTCCGGCAAATCTTCGACATCAGCCTGTTCTCGGGGATATATTCCTCCCCTGCCTGGAGCGTGATGACCACCCTGAACACGATGAACGTCAGCAGGAGCACCATTATCTTCATTATCATACCGATGCGCCCGACATAGAACTTCGTCATGGAAGCCATAACGCCTATGCCCCAGTTCTGGATATAGGGCTGCGAGATACAGGGGATGATAGCGATCCAGCCGAAGGTCGAGAAATTGAACATCTTGTTCTTTGCAGCTTCACTGCTGTCCTGGAGCTTTTCCCTTATGGTATCTATCGCCTGAAGGAAGATCGAGCCGTTCTCGTCCGTGACGTTCCCGTTCTCCGCCGCGATCGATGCCATCAGAAGGAAGTTCTTCAGGTGCTTCTCCCTGTTCTTTGACATGTATATATTCAGTTTTTTGCTTATCTTCTGCGACTTAAGTATATCCATGAACTCTTCGGCATGACGCATCATCACACGGTCATCCGTAAGCGTTCCGCTTGCCATATCAAGAGCCTTTACCACATTCGGATTTGCCCCGTAAAAGTGGGCTACCGAATCAAGGAGTCTGTCAAACCCGTCATAGAACTTTATCCTCTCGAGGTGTACAACGATACCGGTTATCATTACCGATGCTCCGTACCCGACGAGCACCGCCGCAAGGAGCGTGAACAGTCCGGGCCTCAGCGCCCACACGAAGACGAGCGATATGACCATGCTTCCGACAGAGCTAAGAACGATCGTTGCCAAAGGCTTTGAGAAGCGCCTTGATGATTCAACCTCGTCCGACGGATAAAGCGGCATCAGCTTTTCTTCAAGGTTCTTTATCCACGGCTCGATAAAAGGTATCCTATTTAGCGCCCTGTAGAAATCATACAGTCCGGCGGCGTTTGCCGCCTTCTTCTCTTTGAAGATGTTTTCATCTATGATCTCCTGCGCGCTCTTGGCCTTACGTTTTCTCAGATACACCGCAAAGCCGATGAACCATGCGAGCGCCAGCACTGTGGCAATTGTCAGGAAGATAAACGAGGTGTCGTCCCCTTCCATCGCGGGGGCGGCATTCATTTCCAAAAAGCCTAACATACCCTCTCCTTATCCGACTTCCGCCGCATAGTAATCTGCATTCATGGTTGCAGCTGCTTCAGCTGCCTGAGCCTTCATGGCATTATCGAGCATTGTAACGATAGCATCGCACATATCCTTGCCGGCCTTTATCGCAAGGCGTTCTCTAGACGCAGCGCTTAAGTTGCCGACAACCTTGTATGACATCGTTTCCTTATCAAAAGCGATGATGTGGTTGATCTCATAATACTTCCTGTTCGTCGTGCGCCTGTAGAACTCGATCTGTGCCTCAGCAGGATCCGTAGGATAATCGCCGTATACGTAGGGAACAACCTCGTTGATGTACTCAACGTAGTAATTACCTTCCGCGTCATGCACCTGATGAATGTCGAAGTTGAACGACCTTATTATCTGCTTGATGGCAACCTCTGCGGGCACGCCCTCTGCTATCTCCGCCTGCTGGAGATAATCTATCGCATCCTCTGTGGAGTTCGGGTGCATCGTTGAGAATCCGGAGTTGGATCCTGTCTGCGTTGACTGTACGAACGCGGATCCAAGTCTCGGCTCATTTATCTCGCCGACGATGAGCACATCCGTGTTCATTCGCTTGGTATCGGTGATACAATCGTAAAGAGTCTTCGAATCGGTCTCTACAAGGGAGACGACGTTCTTTTCCGGATACAGGTCATTGTATATAAGCTCCGCATCCGTCTCGATCGTCCTTATCTCAAATCTCGGATCAAGGAATCCGGCTATCGTTTTTAATAATGAAGTCTTACCGCCGCCGACGTTACCGGTGATGAGGACATTGAACTGTCCGCGTACTACCGCTTCTATCAGGCGGATGGGATACTCGTTATTCTTATGCGTGATGAGATAATGAATGTCGCGGGCCTCTGCCGATGCAGGGTGTCTTACCCAGAACGACCATGCTGCTTCATCGGGGCACACACTGATGACACGCGATTCGCCCACATCCTTTAACTTTGCCTGTACTCTCGGGTTAACCCTCGAGAGCGCCGCTTTCGATGTATTGGTGCAGATGTTCTGAACTACCCTGATAAGGTTCTCTTCGGTGCGGAAGCTCAAAAAACTCATTCGCATCAGCTTACCGCCGAGCTTGACGTAGAGGACATCGTAGTTGTTGGGTGCCTTCTTTATCGTCTCGCCCCTTTCCCTTGCCTGCTTTTCCTTAAAGAAATTGTAATGATCATGGAGCTTGCCGCCCGTACCGCCTTCGACATCGTTCACGGCGTCATCGTAGATGAAGATATCAGCCACGTCATGTCCGTACATTGTCTCATAGATCCTTTGAATGACAACCTCGAACTTATCATCAAGGGCACCTACCCTTGAGTTCTCCTCGTAGGCCCTGTCGATATCGTCAGCCGTTACCTCATAATAGGGATATCCGTTCTCATCATACTTCGGATCAGTGAAATGGAACTCCTCATCCATGTGCGCGAGTGTATGCGTCTCGAACTCGCGCTGGAAGATGGCGTAGAGATATTCGAACTTATCTCTTGCCGTCATTGAATCGGGATCGTTAAAGGGAATGATGTAATTGATGGTCTCGCTCGATACACCCTCATTCAGTTCAAGGATCTCACGTATCTTACCCTTTATGCTGTTCCTATCGGCGGGGTCTCCCATCGTGCAGTCCCTTATCCAGGTCTTTAAATCTTCCGCCTCTTTCTCGCGCTTACGTATCTCGGAGATCGGAAGCTCCATTTCTGCATAATCCGCGTTTATCTCGTCATTGATATGCTCAAAGACCGCATCCGCAAGGACATCGATCGAGAAGTGTTCCTTATCCGTCTCATCATCAGGGTTTATGACCGTCCGGTTCATCAGATGAAGGACGGCACCCAGACCCATAAGGATCAACGCAAAAAGTGTGATTAAAGCCCAGTTCATTTATCTTACCTCTATATCTGTCTGATTTGCTTCTATATGTAATTATGAGCAGCGACAGGATGATTTGCAAAAAATCAGAGTATTTTTTTGGTGAAATCGTCGACGAATCTCCACCAGTCATCGGGACGTGCGTCCTTCGGATCATACAGGGATATGGTCTTCCTGAGATAACTCAGCACATCGCAGTCCGATATCGCGTCCGAATATCCGGTGTTATAGGGGATGCCGCCCACAGCCCCGCGGAGGATCTTGTAGCTCTTCTGAACGTTATACAGGTTCAGCTTGCTCATGTCGTCATACTCCGAGAAGCAGAAATACATACCCTTCTTCTGCGAGAGCTCTATAAGCGTCTTATTGGAAAGTGCCTTTTCGATAAGCGCCTTGTTCTGCCTTAAGCACACAACGATGTTATCAGCTATATCAAGAGCATCAAGCGAGAGCGAGTCATTCTCACCGGCATTGGTATCGATAAGCACATTGTACTTTTCCATTATATTGCCGACCTTATAAAGGGTATGTTTGATGGTCCCGCGCGTGGTCTCCGAGCTGTGCAGCTCGTACTCGTTCGTCGCGGTTCCCGGCAGGAACATTATCTCATCCGTGATATCATACGAAACGTTCTTTACGATATCAGCGTTTATCCCGCCCGAAGAGGCATAGCGCGTCAGGGTATCAATCCCCTTTCCTGCACGCACCAGCTTTTCATCCACGTTCCTGCCCTTTTTAAGGAGCGGGCCTTCGAGGTTGTTAAGCGCAAAATGCGTTTCGGTGATTATCACCGGCTTATCATGGCCTTCTGCCATGCACGAAGCTATAGCGAGCAGGCAGGCTGTTGCGCCTGATCCGTGAAGGGGCGACCAGATTGCTGTTATGGACATATCCTTTCTTTACCTCACTTTTCTGTGGCTCTTACAGCCTTCTCGTATTCTCTCGATGTTGTCTCGGGCTTAACGGAACGTACCATTCCGTTTACGAGCCCCTGCATGTCCTTTGAAAGATCGCGTATCCTTATCTCATGCAGGAACTCGAGCGCGAGCCTGGCCTTGATGTCCTTCTTGTTGAACTCGACGAAGTGTACGTCCCCGAGCTTGTTCTTCTTTGCGAACGCCTTGTGCTCTTTCTTCGTAAGCCCCGTGCAGTCCCTTACGATGCAGCATACCGTGTCTGCCTCGGGATACTCATTGTCGTACATCTTATGATACCCCTCGCTGGTCTCCGCGAAGGCATATACCGCAAGATCGATCTTGCCCGTAGGCACCTCAGTGCCGTAGAGCGTTAAGACATAATCATAATCATCGGTATCTATCCCGCCTACCTGGGTATAAAAGACCTTTTTGAAGCGGACGATATCCGTTCCCCTCTCATACCCCTCCGGGAGCCCAACGCAGTGTTCGGCTTTCCTTACCGATACCGAATCATCGATAAGAACGTTCCCGCCGAGAGCCCCGAGTATGTTTCCGAGGTAGAACGCGATGTCCGCGCACCCGTCACCAAGTAATGCAATGTACTTGCTCATAAATCAATACCTTCTCCTTAAATGAAGAATTTTTCCAGCCTTCTCAAAGGATGCCCGTTCCCGCAAGATAAAGGATCCCTATCGCCGCAGCGAGCAGGATATCGATTATCAATGCCACTATCGAGAAAGCATGGCTGCCTTTTGTCCTGTAATCAATGAGAATAAGGACAAGAGAGATCGGAACGAACACTATAGCTACATACAGCCCCGGCATACCGCTAAAGAAGGTAACGACCGAAAGCGCCGCCAGAACAAATGCCGCTATGGACACTCCCGAGGGCTTTACCTGTATCGTTTGGGGAATGCCCTGCTGCCCCGATATAGGATATCCGCAGTGCGGACACGCAGCCGCCTTATCTGAAACATCTCCCCCGCACTCGGGGCATTTCGTCAGCGCCATGATAGCTCCTTTCCGTCCGCGCTTTAGTTGCCGTCGGGATTATATCCGCTCAAGATATCGTCGCCTCCGTTGTTCTGGTTACCGCCCTGGTTATTATTCTGTCCGTTCCCCTGCTTGTTTCCGTTCGAGCCAGGGTTAACGTAGTTCTGCCAGTCGGAGTATCCTTCATAATCATCGAAACCGAGTGTGTTCATGGTCTCGGGCGACATGTACTTAAAGAGTCTTTCCTCGTACTCTGCCCTTACCTGTGCCGTTAAGAACTCGCTCGCTGCCGTCACGATGTTGGGGTCAGCTTCTATCTCGTTGATAGTGGCCGCGCTCGGTATGTACGCGCTCTTTGAAGGATCCTGCAGTGTCGGTTCTACATACTTGACCGCATAGATGCGGGAATTTCTCGAGGGAACATACTGGTCAGTCTTCTTTACCGAGTATTCATTCAGGGAGTATACAAACGCATCGACTACGGCGCTGCTCATGAGGAGCATCTCTTCCTCGTCACACCAGAGCACCACGCTCGTGTCATCGCCCTCACCAAGTTTCTCTACACACTTTTTCGAGAGGATGATGTAATCGGTTCCGTCCGGGTACACGATCCTCACATCGACAAAGTCGCCCTCGGCTATCTGTCCGCCGCAGTAGATAAAACTGTACTCAACCGCTCTGTCGGTCGCATCGAACTCGCGATTAAGGATCATGTCCTTTGTTATCTGGCTGCCCTCTGCGATATCTACCTTTACGCGCTTTCCAAGGTCGTCCTCTTCCGCGAAGAGATCAGCGCTCATGCTCGAGTATGCGCTCTCCAGGACAACATTGGCATCGGATAAAACCTCGCCGGCCTTGATCGGAACCGAAGCCACATACACGAACCGCTTGTTGTCATCGAGCTTTGCCTTTGCCTCGTTAAGCTCCGCTTCCCACTTCTTTGTCTCCCTGTCTTCAAGGAAACGGTAGCCCACATACAGGCCGCCCGCAAGAAGTGCAACGATCAGCACACCGAGGATCACTCCTATCAGCTTTTTCTTACCGCCTTCGCTTGAGAAGCCGGATCCACCGGCTTTCATTACGTTTGCCATTTTCTTTGTTTCCCTTTCATATCTTTCTTTTACAGAATTAGTTTCTGCATATATCTTACTATCTCTTCATCCATCTTGAGCGGAATCTTAACCAACGGCACGGGACGTATCTCCCTCTTTCCGCTCCTGACACGGAGGTTATAGTTCCTGATGAGCTCCGCATCAGCGCCGGGGGCCAAGAGCACCATCTGTCCGGCTTCGTCAAGGTCACCCATGTACTGGTAGATGATGTTGTCGAGCCTGTCGAGCTTCCAGGGCGCTGCGTCGAACACGAGGAACTTCTTGCCACAGAGCGCGAGCGCTTCCCTTCTCTTGCCCGATTCCTTTATGACACCGAAATCAACTACAACGAAATCGTACTTTGAGCGGTACCTGTCCGCGAACTCGGAATAGCTTATGCCGTGGTACATGTCTATGCCGGCGAGCTTAACAGGAAGGTTCTTTCCGCGTCCCAGCTCCCTTGCAAGGGATGCCATCTGCTCGCTCGTATTAAGTTCCACAAGCGCTACCTTGTAATGGACCCTGAGCGAATCGGCTATCATGAACGCGGTATGTGTCGTTCCTACTCCGTGCTCTGTTCCGATGACTGCTATATCCTCTGTTCCCTGCCTTACGATGACCTTCTTCGTTCTTCCGAAAAGGCTCTTTCTCTTCTTCTCCGAGATGTTCAGGTGTGATAAGAGTTCCTTTTCTTCAGAGGAGCTTATCGCGAGCGGAGCAATCTTTCCGTTCGTATAGAGCTTGCGGACGTTAAGTATCTGCGGGCCTTCGATATGGGACTTTGAATTGCCCCTCTCCTGCACCCTTATGATGTAGGGATCGATATCCGTAGCGGATAACGCGTTCAGCTCATCCCTTATGGTCTCGAGGTACGTATCTTCCTGATCCGCCTCATAGACGAGGATAAGGTCTGATAAGAAGTTCAGATATCCTTTCTTCTTTGCCTCGGAGATCCCGCTGCCAAGATCGATGACCACATTGTTCGGTGTCCCGTATATCATCGAGGCTACCAGCTGAGAATCATAATCGATCTTCTCATTCTGAGGATTGGCTACGAAGAACTGGATATTCTCATATGAGTTATCTATGCCGGACAGATCCGTCTCGCCATCCGCTATCATGTGCGGTACTGACTTATACTTCGGGCCTATCTTCTTTCCGAGCTCGTACTTGGTAAAGATAGAGCCTACCCCGTCCTTGGGTATTTCTATAAGTGTCACGGCGTCATGTTCCGAGATGGTCTTTGCAAGGCTTACCGCCGCTGATGTGGCACCTGCTGCCCGGTAGAGACCTATGACACCGATCACGCGGCTCCTTACCAGTCTCTTCTCTACTATTACCTCTGATTTAGCCTCAACGAGCTTCAACTTCCTCTCGTCCGCCTTGCGCTGCTTTTCTTCCTCGGCGCGGAGTCTTTCGAGTTCACGCTGGTGCTTTCTCTCAGCTTCTTTCTGTGCTATCTCACGGGCGCGTTCCTCGGCTTTAGCTTTCTCTGCCTCTGCCTTTGCCCTTTCAGCCTCAGCCTTTGCCTGTTCCGCTTTAGCCTTCTCTGCCTCGGCGCGTTTCTTCTCGGCCTCTGCCTTCGCAAGCTCCGCCGCCTTCTGCGCGTCCGCGATCTTCTTAGCTTCTGCCGCCTCGGCCTCCGCCTTTATCTTTGCCTCTGCCTTTAAGCGCTCTTCCTCGGCTTTCTGTTCTTCCTTCTTACGCTCTTCCTCGGCGCGCTTTTCGGCTCTTTGTCTTTCCTCTTCTTCTCTTTGCGCGGCTCGCTGCTTTTCCTCTTCCGCGCGCTTTGCATCAGCTGCTGCCTTTTCGGCAGCCTTCTTCTCGTCCTCTTCTTTCTTTAAGAGGGCATCCCGCTCACGTTCCGCGGCGCGTCTGGCTTCAAGCTCCGCCTTCTCCTGCGCGCGCTGTTCGGCACGCTCGGCATCCGCTTCCTTTTTATCCTTGCGCTTATCACCCAGCGCCTTTATGACACTGACTATTGAGGACTCGGGTTTCTTCTCAACAGCCTCGACAACCCTTACCTGGGGCTTGGCTGTCATGAAATATCCGGCATACTTGGGGATCTTCTTTACTTCGCGCTGGAGCTCCTCATCAAGCGAGAGGAGTGTCGCTTTCAGCTCTTTTTTCGTTGCCACCCTTGCCACGCGGTCGATACGTTCTTCAAGGGTTGCTTCAGGCATATCGGAGGCTCCGTTCGTGATCAGGTCTGCGAATCTCTCAACCGCGTCCTCGTCCTCTTTTTTCTGTGCAAGCGATGTCTCGGGAATGATCCTGTCGGTAAGTCCGTAATACAGTCTTGCATGTGCCCTGCTCCTGCGGTTCAGGATGAGTTCCATCATGTTGTTGGTGGAGCCTTCCTTTGCGTACAGGCAGCCCCTTACGTCACCGTTGAACAGTTCCCCAAGGAAGCCGCTGCCTTTTAGGTCATCCGGCACGATAATGACGAGCGAGCCTTTCTCGTTCTTTTCCCTGAGAGCTATGAGCTCTGTTGAAGTATAGGGATGTACAGAAAAATTATACTGCGTAATTACACCGTCATATTTCACGGCGTCGGTCATCGCCTCAAGGTCATTTATGGACGTAGCAGTATCGATCTCTATCGGGATGTTTTCCTTTTGGCCGTAAAGCTCTATAGCCTTCTTTACACCCATAGAAGCACTACTTACGAGAGCGAGCAGCACCTTCATTTCTATTACCTCCAAGCCGGTTGGTTTCAAATCTTAAAAAAATATAAAATCATAGCAAATATATATTACCACGCTAATGCGGAAAAGATAACACCCAAATTGGCATTTTTTCAGTATTTTCGGGCTTTTGGGGCCCGAAAAACCATATGCATTCGTGTAGTATCGATATGTTTATGCCTTAATAGCAGAGCTGGTTGAGAAAAGAACAAGTAGATCAGTTAATTTCATTTAAGCATCTAATTCTCTGATTACAAACTCTTCATCAGGTTTATTATCGAGCGAAATACGAGATAGTAAATCCATTTATAATGAAGCCCCGTAGCCATTCCGAGCGCCACACCATACTCGTATGCTTCAAAAGCCTCAGCCGTCGTTCCGGAACTTCCGAGCAGCGCCGGTATGTATTGCTTCCTGACCAAAGGGGTTACACTCTCGGCATCCTCTAGCTTGCCATTTGTAACCACTATTGCATCTGCTGCCTCACTCCCTTTATAGCTGAAGTTATAAGG
Organism: Lachnospiraceae bacterium; assembly: GCA_016280395.1. GTDB lineage: Bacteria > Bacillota > Clostridia > Lachnospirales > Lachnospiraceae > SZUA-448. The sequence continues at coordinate 14,805 of JAEEGQ010000151.1, forward strand.
ATTTATCAGCTCATTCCGTCTCTGTCCGCAAAAGTCCTGGATCACAGCGATATTATCCTCGAGCAGGGACATGAGATATTTTTCTCCTAGCTCCTGTCTGCCCTGCTCTTTCTTTATAAAGAGATCATAGTATCGGGCTATATTGCTTAAGAATTCATACTCGATATAGGGCCTGCGGTATTTATTCTCAAACTCTTTCCATCGACGGGCGAAATCTTTCTTCTCGTCCAGCCTTAATTCTTTGAAACGCCCCTTGACCAACGATGCATGATTCCATTCTCCGACATGCTCATCAAGAAACGGACACAGGAAAAGTATCTCCTCCCTGAAGAGGGCCTCACCGGCCGCTATCTCTTCCCTGCTAAACTCGCTCATAATCATCCCTCCGCGGTACTTTCTGTTACAGAGCCCATAAACTCATCAAATAAGGTCTCCGCCGCCTGTTCTCTTCGGTTATCAACATGCCTGTCTTCAAAAACGAAGAATCCGCCGCCTTTTCCCGCAAACCGGATCGCGGAACGTATGATCCTTGACGGATACTCCGCATACTCCTCAAACATCGGGACAGCCACGACCGAAGCCTTTGCCTTAAGCGCCATGATCTCATCGCGCCCGTATCTCATGGTCTTTATCATCGAGAGGCGGTCGGGCAGCTGCCTGAGTATCGCTATACCCTCTTCTTCGGACCCCGTACATGCGACGATAAACGATGTATCCGACAAGTAGTAAAGTTCTGCCTGTTCCATTACAAGTTCTCTTACACTTGCCGCCCACTCTTTTACGAGCTGCAAGGTAAGCACATAACCGCTCGCATCGAGCACAGCATCGGCATCATTTACGGATACGATACCAAGTACCGGATAATGCTCATCCCTTGCAATAGCCCCGAGCAGGAATGTCTTATCGGGCAGGTCAAGGACATTTGCCCTTGCCGCGAAGTTTTCCAGCTGTTCTTCAGGTCTTAAGATCTGGCATACCCTCTCGATCGTGTCCATGACCTTGCCAACGTTATGATATGGATTGAAAGGCCCGGCGGGGAGCATCCCCTTCCTTCTCTTCTCGATAAGGACGACCGTATTATCCCGCTCGTTCTCTCCGGGGATCTTTATCCCGAAGATGACTCCTTTTTCACCGTCATCAAGTCTTTTACGCTCACTCATGAGGAACCCATGTGCCTGCTCCTCGAGCAGATTGAACTCTTCTATCTCGGTTCCCGGATACACAGGAACAAGATGCGTTCCCCTTGCCACCCATGAATAAACGTGAAGATCCTGGCATTCTTTATCGATAATAGCCAGACTCTCTTTATACTTGTCGGCAGCAGGCTTGTTACCTGCTGCCAGCACACTCATTATCCTCTCAAGAGCCTCTTTTGAAACTCCATCCGCCATTACTCTCCTCCTTAGATATGTCTCAGCCACTCGCGTAGCGAATCGTCCTCATCCCCGATCATGTTCTGTATAGCCATAGCTGATTCATAGCAGTCCCTGTCGCAGGACTCACCCTTCTGGCACCCGTAATGGTACGGGCACACAAGGCATTCGACAAGATCCGAATCTTCGGATGCCGAAAGGATATCAGCTGCGTGAAGGAATGCCCTTATTGCCTTGGGCGGTGCTTCATAACCGTCTTCTTTGGCTATCCGCGCAATCTCTTCATCATTATATCCATACGGATTTTCCTTGTGGCCTGCAGCCTCCGCTGCCTTGCGGACTGCCTCGCTTGCATGTACAAGGGCATATGCTCTGTCGTAGTCGTAGTCTGGCCATCTGATCTTCTGTTTGTTGTTCTCATCATAAGACATCCCCAATAAATAACCGAAATCCCAGCCGTCGTAGATCGACTTGTTCATCTCGTTTGCTGTACTGGGAAGAAGCTCATAGACCTCATTGATCCCGTCCGTCTGGCTTCTTCCTTCCTCATATGCTATGATCCCGAGCTCCTGGGCCTTGTCTACGAGAACGTATTTATCTACCATTCTCTTAAACATGATATCCTCGATAGCCCCGGGATGATGATCTAGATAGTATCCGTATGCCTTAAGATACCCTCTGTCATAATGGAAGGCGATATACCTGTCCATCGTATTATTCTTATCACTGCACAGCTCGGGAACTGCCTCATACGGACTTACATATCTCCCGCCGCGAATCCCGAGTTCATATCCGGCATCATTCGCCTCTAAGAACTTGGTCTGAGCCGCATCCAGATCGAGCAGTGCTTCCAATGCTTTCTTATCTAACACATCTAATCCTTTCCCCTTTCCAGAAGCTCTGCGATGTTCTCTTCCGTAATGTTTGTTGTCGCGGTGCTCTTGCGCAGTACTTCATGCCGTCCGAAGTTCACATCACGCTTTCCGGTCAGGATGTACTTTTTCGTTTTTCCGTTTTTTATATAATAGCCGTCATAGTTATCCGCCGACCCCGCAAGGAAGTAGCGGACGTTCGAATGTCCACGCTGATATCCGAGTATCACGTCAAGGTTCTTTTTCTCAACAGCGGTACGGGCATATATCCCGTTCTCATTGACCTGGAAGATACACATACGTCCGATGACATTGTACGCTCTGCCCGAATTTTTGGACTGCCGCCTGTACCTTATACCGGCAACGACCACGTTCTCCGCATCTTCCACCTTTGCAGCATACATCCTCTCGAAACGCTTGCAGGCAGCTTCATACGTCTTTTCGTATGTGAACCATGTATAATCGCGCCCATCAGCGAGCTTGAACTTCAGATTTACCGTTTTCTTCCCGTTTTCAGATGAGATATCAGTGCCATAGTATGTATTGTAAAAGAACTGCCACCCATCATCGTTCAGGTTATAGTCGCGCAGCGCCTTTTTAAGACCGCTTATCTGGACATGCTTCATGCGCCCGAAAAGAGAAGACGCAAAATAGTCCTTTGAAAGAAGGCTCTTATTTAACGCCTCTCTTTCATTGAACGTATCCCAGTTAAGGCTTCTCACGAACTCATGCAGGGCAAGCGTAGGATCCGCTTCCGAAGGCTCATCATCCGAGCTGCTCTTGCTGTAACGGAATGAGTTGTTCTCCTTTGTGAGATGGAACTCGGCAGGGTTAAACCTGAGCGATACTGTCGCTCCGCCATCCTCTGCGTTCTGCACGTAAGCACTGTCTTCCTTTTCTTTTGAAAAGATGCAGCCCGGTGCGTGAAGATACCCCTGCTCCTCGGGATAGAATTTAAGGTCTTTGCTGAGCCTGTAAAAGAGCTTCACATCATCACGGCATGTGCACCATGCGTAATGGCGTTCATCTTCATACTCTCTTTTAAGAACCGCACGCTCTTCCTTGTCCATGTAAGACGGGAAAATGATCCGGCCGTCTCTTAACATCAGCTCTCTGTTTAGCATGGCGCTCCCTCCTCTTCGAATTTGCAAAACTTCTTTACAAAGACATTATGAGCAGGGAATGGATTTTTTGCGAAAAATCTTTAAAAAAAATTTATATATCCGCTATTTCGATCGAGAAGTTGCCGTAGTCACCGGAGGCTATCACCGCCCGTATCTCTTCCGCGATGTCCTTCGGTGCCTTTACGATAGTCCCGGGCGCTCCGTCGTCAAAGAGCGTCATATAGAACGAAAGGTTATTTCCCGCAAATGAGTTTGAGATGAACTGAGCGTCCGCGAGCAGATCCTCAAGGACTGTGCGCAGTCCTCTTGCTCCCCTCTTCTTCTCCTTCGCTTTCTGGGCGATATAACCGATAAGCTCTTTCGTGACGTTAAGCGTTGCCCCGTCCGCCGCGAACAGCTTCCGAAACTGCGAGAAGATCGCGTCCTTAGGCTCGATGAGGATCTTCTCGAACTCCTCTTTCGAAAGACTCCTGATATGCGAAAGGATCGGGATACGCCCGATGAACTCGGGTATCATTCCGAACGCCTCAAGGTCTGTCTCTTTCACATTCGCGTATATCTCATCCTCATCCATCTCGAATACGCTAACGCCTTCCGATGTAAGCCTGTTCTTTACGATGTCCTGGATGTCCGGGAAGGCACCGCTGAACACGAAGAGGATGTTGCTGGTATCGATAGATACAATATTGCTCTGGTCGGTGGAACCGGAGCCGTTGATATTAACGTTCATCACGGTCCCCTCGATCATGGTGAGGAGCCCCTGCTGTACGGATTCTCCACCGATATCCCTTCCGCCCGAGCCGCCTTTCTTTCTTATCTTATCGACCTCATCGATCATGACGATACCATGCTCTGCCTTTGTGATGTGGTATGCAGCCTGCGTCTGGAGGGACGACTTGCGCTCTGTATTCGCCTTTTTCATGTTCGAGGCGTTAAATATGAGCGATCTTAAGCAGTCCTCTACGTTTCCTCCTACATAGCCTGCTGCCGTCATGCTGTTTGCCGAGACGCTCGCGAATGGCACATCGAGGATCTTTGCCAGCGAGCTTACCAGATGAGTCTTGCCGCATCCGGTAGGACCGACAAGCATCACATTCGACTTCTTCACGGTCGGATCCTTCATCGCGATCCTCTTCAGGTGATTTGCCGCAGCAACACAAAGTGCCTTTTTCGCCTCATGCTGTCCTACCACGTACTTATTAAGCTCCGTATATATATCAAGCGCGGTAGTCGGCGTTTCTTCTTCCGTCTGAGGCGCTAGCGAGATCTTCGAATTATCCCGTGTTACGGAAGGCACGTCCTTATTCGAGATTACGCCGTTACGGTTTGCGCATTTGCTAGTGTCAAGAGCCATTACTGATTTACCTCCTTCTTTGAATAGTCAGGGGCATTTATCGCCCCCTCTATTCTAAAAATATCTCTTCTGTTACAAAAATCCATTACCTACAGGTCTAATTTCAGAATAAAAAGAAGTGGGAACCCGCAATGCAGGCTCCCACTTACCATACTACTCATAAGGTCTTGCAACCCCTACGACCTTATCAATCCCCCACATCTCACGACATACTACGCACCCAACGGATGAGGATGCATCAACTATTATGCCATTACCTATATACACGCCTACATGATAAACGTGCTTATATCTTGAGTACGAAACATGTTTGGTGTTCTTTGTCTCCCAGAATATAAGATCTCCGGGGATCATCTCAGCCTCGTTGTAATAAGTCCACTTTGTCTTCCTCGTCTGGTCACTCCATTTACACTGCGAAGCCGCCACATCCGAACCGTCCCACGCAATGTTTATCCCAACCGATTTATACAGGAAGTGAGTGAGCGAAGAGCAGTCAAAGAACCCCTCTTTATTTCGCAGGTCATTCGAGTATATCTTTCCGACCTGGTCAAGCGCCAGGAGCGATACCCTCGTACCTATATCATCGCCAACAAGCCATGTAATGGTCTCCCGATCGACAAGGTAGCCTCCGCCTTCTCGTCCCTTAATGCTGCCCATCGCGAAAGCCCAGCGCCTGAGCGCATAAGCAGACTCAGGCATTTCCTTCAATGCGTCCTGCATGAGGGCAAGTTCCGTGTTGGGAAAATCATAAGCCGAAACGATCTCAAGGAAGATAGAACCCACGCTCCTGGAGTTCAGCTTCTGCTCATAGAACCCAAACTCATTTACGCCGCCTTCGCGGTCTCCAAAGGAAAGGTTTTCACTCCATGCATAGATATTCCTAAAGAGCACAAAAGGCTCTATCCATTCCTCCTTCAGAAGATCAGGCTCATCCTCGCGCCTGTTCTCTGAGTAATCCATCTCGATCTTGTCAAAGAGCTTGACCATGACATCAGCGCCGGTCACAGCATCTTTATATGAGGAATACAAATCTCCTTCTTCCAAAGAAAGTGTCCGTTTATTTGCGTCCCACTTATCGCCCCAACCCGATGACCAGTAGTCGATCATCAGCTCGTAGCCATAACCCCGTATCAGCTGATCACATATCTGTTCTGCGACATCTGCGGAGATCTGTGTCTCATCCCCTCCGGGATTCTCATCATGGAAGTACTCGACCATAAACGAGAGGATATACGCCACCTGCCATTCAGGGTGATACGAATTTATATACTCCCTTATTTTCTCACCATTGAAAGAAACGCTTGTCGTTATATCCCTTTCTTCCACAGAGCTGTTCGCCTTATACCACGCCTCGACCTCTTTTTCAACCTCTGCGAGCTCTTCCGCTGTCAGCGAGAAGTCAGGCGGTTCAGGTGTTGGCTGCATGGTAGGTGCCGGCGTCGGTGTGCCACTCGGCGCCAAAGTCGGCGCGGGCGAGGGTGTCAAAACAGGTGGTATCGGAGCAGGCGCAACGACCGGCTTGGGTCCGGGTGAAGGTTTAGGCCCGGGTGTCTTTGTGGGCGCGGGAGTCGCGCTGCCTGTAGGAGCAGGCGTCGGTGTATCAGTAAGGGACGCATACCAGGCAGCCTCCTTGGCAGCTTCCCAATCACTTATCAGCTGATTCCTGTAAGCGGCAGTCTCTTCATCGCTCGGGTGAATGTCCCACCACTGTTTTCCGGGAGTTTCGATCGTAATGTTCCTGAACGGATCGAACTCACCCTTTGTTGCGTCTGGAGTTTCTTCTCCCAATGGGAAATAGGTATCCATTACAAGGTCATTTATCGTCACTTCCCCAAGGGACGTCAGTTTTGACTCATGCGTACCTAAGAGCTTTGATACAGGCGATGAGTTCTTATACTCGTTCACCACCGTCTGCTCAACAACCCTGCTGGTCGTGGTTATAGTCACTCCCTTATCGGAGAAATACCCCGTTACATCGTCTTTAATCTCGGCCGCCTTTACAAGGGGCTGCGCAAGATACAAGAACGCGAGGAACAGGGTCGCGATAATGAATATGATGATTGCCTTCTTCACTCGTTCTCCTTACACCGGCAGCCAACGTTTATTGGCTGCCAGCTCTTATCATCTTAAACCGACCAAATACATTTGCCTTGTGCTTTGCTCCAACTCACTATACTATACGGTGTGGCTTGTCACCATCACCACCATCATGATTATCGTGAATCTCACTAGTTTTACTATCGAGCTTATCGTTCGACTCATTCGGATCCTTATGCCCAGTGTCCACGTAGGTATTTCCTGCCCCGCCACCATCATCAGGCTGACTTCCAGCTGATGAATTATCATTAATCTTAGCTATATCGGGCTCTTTAAATCTACTCAAAACACGCCCTGCTTCAACCGCATCAGAGGCATCCGAATCAAACGCTGAATATCTCTTCGGTATAAAACTACTGTTATAAGTAACTGATCTCTTCGCCGAGCTATAAGCATGCTGATACGCTGTAGATTTCTCTCCATCATTCCGCATCGCAGAAAGCAAAAGCATACCCATGCGGTTACTGTTCGTATGGTCATCGAGATTTCTCACTGCCTGTTGCTGATCCGTTGAGAACATGCTGTCCTGCCATGTCTTCATATTGCTTTGGCTGTAGTATCCATAGCTGACCGGATCGTTAGAAAAGTCAACCACAGCATCAGTGTGTTCTTTTCTATAAGCGTCTAGGTTCGTCCTATACGCATTTACGAATGCAGAATTCAAGAGGGCCTTTTCCTGTTTTTCGTCCAATACACCTTTTCCGGTAAATGGATTCCTGCTCGCCCTGTTAATTATTGAATTCTGATAACGAAGCTCTTTAAGCTGTTCCTCTGGAGTACTGCATGCCTCCCATCTGGTCTCTTGCGCAGCAACGTAATCAGGATTATCAAGCGCCCTTATATCCGCGTCTGCATCTCCTGTATACATAACATACCCAAGATTATTGTCTGTTGCCAAAAACTCAGCCTGTTCCTTCGTCGCAGCTTTAGCCTGCTCACGGCTTGATAATTTTTCGTCATACCAAGAAGCACTAGAAGCAAAACCAGTTACTACCGCATCACCTAAAGCACCTCCAGCTTCTCCTCCCAAAGAAGCTCCCATGCCTGCGCCCATCATCATACCCGTAGGTCCAAACATCATTCCGGCAGCCGCCCCGGTCGCACCTACATAGGCCCCTCCTGCAATAGTTCCGGCTGTTTTAAGTACCGTTCTGGCAACACCCACAGCCGCACGTTTCTTATACATTTGGGCCATTTGCTCATTGCTGAGAGCGCCTTTAAACTGTGTATCAAAGTTGCTGAGCGTCGCAGCCTTCGCTAGTACCGCCTGTCTTGCCGTTCGTTCAGCAGAGAAGGCAAATCCTCCTGCACCAGCTCCTGCACTCGCGCTAAAAGCCATACTTTGTCTAGGCAGTCCAAGATCAACAGTTTCAGACGATGCCATGCCCTGATAGTAATCCATATCGGACTTCTCATCCCTGACACCGAATTCCGCTTTACCCAAACTATTATTTGCGCCAACTTCGTCTCTTGAACTCTCTTCGTTTTGCCTTACGCCAACGTCAACTTTGGTTCTCTCTTCATTTTGAGTTGTTTGCGCCGTTTCCATAAGCCTGTTATCTTCTTTTGCAAGCTCTCCATAGGCCTTTGAAGCTCTGGAATCTGCTATGGCTCCGCCGATGCCCGTAACAGCTCCCGTTACGGCATTCTTTGCAGTTCTGGCAACTCCACCGATAGCCCTGCCAGCCGCCATCATGGCTCCGATTCCAACCAGCTCCGCCCCCGCTGAGTGGCCAAATCCAAGCATCTGCCTTACCACGCCACGGGTAGGGATTATCGCCATGCAAAGGATAATCTGCGCAAGCGTTGCCATTCCATATTTACCTGCTAGATGTGGCACATAAAGAAGGCATGCATCAATTATTGGAATCATTACAATTCCGATCATGAATTTAAACCACTCGCCTATTATTTTTTTGTCCGCTAATCCAACAAGAACAAAAACTGGGAACATGCCAAACATTATCATCATACTGCACGCTGCAGAGATATATGAAAACGCAAAATATACTCCCAGAAGAACCATCCCGAGATACTCAGCCGCCTGAACAAAACGTCCTGTATCAATCGCATCAAGAAGAGCCTGCCCAGTTATTGACAGTTCATTCCCGAATGTATTCGCTATCGCCTGCAGTATATTGTCCCTTACCCACATTGCACCATCAAGGAGATTTGGCACAAGGAAAAGAAGCGCAAATGCCCCGAGAAGATAAGCAGCATCTCCTTTTAGCTTTGCCAGCATCCTGGGATCAACAGTAAATGACGCCCGCGTAAGATGTATCATCGCATAGATAAACACACCCATTATCAGCATCACCCTGAGCAGAGAAAATATCATTGACCCTACAAGTCCATACGGGTTTTTCTTCTGCAACTCAAAAGTATAATGATTCACCAATACCGGAAGTGCACTATCTGTAATAACACGTCCATAAACTATGGTATTAAGAGTAATACCATTGCCGGCAAGCAATCCTGAAACCTGACCTCCTACAGAGGTTACAAATTCCGCAAGTGACTGCTCTATGCTTCCAGGTTCTCCTACCGAGTACGAAAAAACATTCGCCCCAGTAGCTCCCGCCAACATAGCGGGTAATTCCTTATAGACCTTATCGATCATTGCAACAGTATCATCTGCAATGGCATCGATATTATTCATAACCTCATTAATCCATTGTTGGTCAAAACTCGAAATTTCGTGCGTATCAATGAATTCTTTTCCGTCTTCTTCCTCAATGAAAAAATACCCTACATACTTAAAAACGCCCAAATCCTCTTTAGAGTCAAAATATTTCTCGTCGCGACCAAAGAAATAATTATTATTATTAAATGCATTTGTGATTGCGACGGCCCCTGCCTTGACCGCCTCTTTATCCAGAAAATAATGAATAGATCTTCCATCTGCACCATATTCATCATGAGATAAGTCAGACTCAAGCGCCTCATAAGCCGCGGTTAACACATTAAGACCTTTTTGCTTCAAGTTTTCAGCAATAGCCTTTATCATCGCTTCTTTATCATAAGTACGCGGGTCTGTATGAGACACGCCTATTGTCATCTCTACAGGAATATACTCCTCTAGCCAACCTTTTATATCGTTTATCCGTCTATCTACAAACTTAATTGCTCTCCATATATCTCCAAATGCATCTGTAACTGTCGGAGTAAATGGCATAAATTTCCTTACCGACATTCCAAATTCTTTATTTATCTTACCTTTAAGACTAACACTACTACCTTGATAATAAATAAAGGGAGAAACGGAATCCCTCGTTTCATAACCAGTAACGGAAGGGTAAATATATATACCGCCAACACAGACGTCATCCATATCATCGCCCACTTCCAGGTCCTGCACGTATCTGTCCCAGAAGGTATAGGCTTTATCAACGTCAAACCGTTTTCTTTTATCTTTGTAGAAAGCTCGCATGATACTGCCTTCTACGCCTTCACCATATTTATAATCATAGCACCAGACATAGAAGTCATATATTCTCTCTGCGATCGCCTCAGTTGATGAATAGTGTTCGGTATAATACAGACTTGAGCCGTTTTCTGCACCATCATCCGCATTGTAGAACCATGACTTACCAAAAACCGAATCCGAGTCAGCAGAAACAGACACCGGCTTATAGACAGTGCCTAAAAGGATCATAGATATAACTATAGATACAAACACTCTTTTTATTACTTTCATATGCCCGTTTCTCCTGACAACTAAAGTTTCATATAATACTTTATAAGCAGGGAAGTCCCCGTTTGCAAAAAACTTCATTCTTTAACGAGTAATGTACATTTTTCGCCGCACCTGTCAAAAAATTTTTTTGGTTTTTATGCCATGCTCCTCAAGACACTTACATCTGTTTCGGCAAAAACAGCCTCAGTTTCCCTTAGGTAATCGACTTTCATGAAAACGACATTGTCTCCATCGATCATACATACCTCACCCTTATGACTCTTATCATTCGGGTCATTGGAATCCTCGCCGAGTTTAAGCACTCGGCTGACCGCCGCGTTCGTAAGAACAGTCTGGCTTGATATAAGTTCTCTTGCAGCGGGTGCCTGCTTAAACATAAAGTGCATTGCCACATCGTCGAGAATATCCTTTGTCTCCCCGTACTTATGATAATCGGAATAGTTCTGGGTGATTATCCACATGGAAACGTTATTCTTTCTGGCTGTCCTCACCTGGTCGGAAAGGAACTTTCTCGATTCATAAACATCGAACATTCTATGCGCCTCGTCACATATAACCACTAGACGATTGAACGATTCGTTTCCGCGCTTGATGTTTCCGATAGAATTCTTCTTGATAAAGTGCTCTTCAAGGAAGGACATTGCAACCTGCTGCCCCAATACCTTATCCTTATCCGGCAGGTCGCTGATATCGATATTTACGAAAGGTATATCCTTGCTGATGGCGATCGTCGACTGTCCGTCGAAATAACCTCTGGTTCCTCTTACACGAATAATCGACCTGCCGCTGAACTCCTGATTGTCATAGTCCTCGCGTGTAGCACGCTCGAGAGTTTCCTCATCATAATAGAGTTCATCAACAAGATCCGCGAAAACACCCTTGAGGATATGGTATGCGACAGCATCAAGGGGCTCTTTGTTTTTTCTCTGTGCCCTGAGTATCCAAAGGAATGCATCGGACATGGTAGGCAGTTCCTTGCGCTTCCTTCCGGATCCAACCACACCGTCGACAAATCCGGTGTCATCCGCATAAAGGGTATCCGCTTCTCCGTCCTCGATCCCGCGGTCATGATAAACACCCATCACACATGCTTTGACTATCTGCTCGATGGAGTTTGCCGTCAATGCATCCGGAGGAGTTTTGCGGTACTGGATTATATACTGAATGATGTAGTAAATCTCTGTTGCCTTATCCGCAATCCTCAGTGCGCGATAATAACGCTGGAGTGCACGGTCATACTCAAGCTGCTCATCAATCTCAAAGATGTTCAGTCTGTTTGGGGAATTGCTCCTAAGCTCATAGTTTACTCCGCCGACCGCATCACAGACGCCGGAGTATTCTCCGCGCCCATTACTCCTATCGGTATCGATGCAGGCAAAGCGGTAGCCAAACGGCGCGAGCCTTGCCACATAAACCTTGCACATAAGGGATTTACCACTTCCGGGCATTCCCTCAACAGCGATGGAATAACCGTGATGTGTGGGAGAATAGAAATCAACATTGATGATCTCGCCCGTATCGATATTGTGGCCCGCCATAATGCCGCTGTTGTGAGAAAAGTGCGAGTTCGTATGATTATAGATCGTGGCAGCCGCCCCTTCATCCATGATGTGCCACTTGATAGGGAGCCTGTTGAACAGGGATCCGCTCTGCTTCTCCGATGCCATTGTGTTATAAGGCGCATTTGCCTGATAAGCAAGATCCTGCCAGCCAAAGCATGAGCAAAGCTCTATTCCGGTCTTTCTCGCTAAAGCTACAAACTCCTTGGTCTTGAAATTAAGGTTATCAAGGGAGTCCGCAGTAAGTGTGAACAGGAAAGCCATCTCAAAGAACGCTTCCTGCCCACTCCTGAGGTCCTCGAGCCACTTAAGGTGTGTCTGTAAGGTCTTCTGCATCTCTGCGACTCTTGATGTATCGATCCTCTTCTGTGCGTCGATTATCTCTGCCTCATCCTTCTTGATATTCTTGTTGATGGCTTCCGTTGCCTTACCTATATCGAGAGGTACAATGGGAACTGAAGCAATCAGGTCCCTATACTGGAAAACACCCCTGAACGTAGTGGCAAAAATAACATTAAGGGGAAGCTGTTCGATATAAAAACTTCGGGCATAGACATTAACACCCATGTCATTGATGTACAGATACTCCGGATTGGAGGTATCATATGCGTCCGCAGCAAGGCGCTCTTTTTCAGTATCCCTTGAGAAGATCGTACGCTCGAGCTTCTCATGACCGCCTTCATCAACAATGGCTTCGGACGAGCCTGCCTTATTGGAAGAGGAACCGTCTTTATTCTTCCTTGCATTATTTGTCGAGATAACGATGAAGGCAACAACAGCTGCCACTATCACAAGAAAAACTATGATCTCAAATCCCATTACAGCTCGATGCCTCCTTCCTCGTCTTCTTCCAGTTCATACGCCGTGTTTTTTTCCATTGAGGCTGCTTTCGCCGGCTTTACTTCAGGTCTGGCATCCTCATCGTCATTCCCTTCCTCTTCTGCCCTCTTCTTGTACTCCAGCGCCTCTTTTTCCGCCTTTTCTTTCTTTTCCTTCTCTATTTTGTCAAAAGCCTCAATGATGATCGGATCCTTTTTGATAGTACGGTATTTCTTTTCGTTGATATCGTAGTACGCCTTTCCCCTGTTGAGCTTTTCCTCAAAGTCGGTCTGGTCATGGTCCTTATATATACGTCCAGCATACGGATGATAATGTCTGTAGCTTAAAGCAAAAAGCGCTTTATCATCATCGACAGTGGCTTTGACTCCGGCACTGAGAAGGGCATTTTTCATCGTGCGCTCTATTGCCGCGAGCTCGTTTTCTGCTTTCTGGTTGATAACGTCCTCATTCTGCGGGAAATCATCAGGATTATATGACCACTCATAGATATATCTCTGCTCGATAACGGGATTGGACTGTCCGCCGCTGTGAGCTTCAAGGAATTCTATCTGCTGCCTGAGGTGCCTTATCATGTTCTCATACGCAGTAACGTGACGATCCGAGTTATACATCTCATAAAGGATATCGTGCTTCTCTATATCAGTCTTGGCATCCTGGAAGAGCTGCTCGAGCATCGCGAACTGGGAAACAGCCTCTCCGTACTCAGTCTCCAAGCGCTGAAGGGCATCTTTATGCTCTGCGATCGAAAGTGTAAGATCGCAGGAAGAGGAATCGATGCGGAACGTAATGGGATACTGTATCGTTCTGAAGAACTGTCTGTAGTCCGCCTCAGTTTGAAGCTGGTCATTGGTCTCTGCAAGGAACAGATCATTACCCGTTGTCCTCATGGAACGGATGAACCGGTACTCTCCGTCAAGGCGCACCGAACCGTCTTTTATCTCCTTAACAGGAATCAGTTGTGTCGCGTCTTTCCTCGGTAGTCCGCTATGATCCGTCGGCTTTGAGTTCTTTAAGACCGCTTTGGGCCTTAGGAGTCTGTACCAGAGGATATATCCGATTACGCCTACGGCAAAGGCACCCATCAGCACCCATGCTATCGTGATTATTGTATCAAGGCTCATTTGTCTTCCTCCCCGTTCAGCTTATCGTATCCTTTGATATAAAGCGCCCTTCTTTTCTTCAGCTTGTACCGCTCGAGCCATACCTGATAAGGGTATCTGCCCCCGCCGTCATACCGGTGTGCGGTAATATCCTTTTTCTGCGATGTGACAAAGTATGCGAAAGCCTCAATAAGGATCCAGAGTACTACTCCCACTCCCTTCAGGAACGCATTCCCAAAGGCATTAAAGATCATGAACACGAGCAATCCAGGCGCGATCGCAACTATGATGGCTATGATACTGGTAGTTGAAAAATACCGGAGGAACTTTTCTTTGTTTTCCAGAAGGTCTCCGGGAACCTGATGTTTAAAATTTTCAGCCATACTCACATACCTCCGTTACAATAACAGGAACACGCCAAGGACAGTTCCGAATATATATGCGGCAAGGAAAAGGAACGCTATGATCAGCAGTTTCTTAAAGATGGTATCTTTAAGCTCATTCCTCTTTTCAGGTCCCGCGCTGGCCAGCTTTGCAAACGCGATCGCGAGAGTTACGACCGCACCCGTGATACCGATCAGCCTCAGCGTCACATACAGCCCCGACCAGAAAGGCCCATGTTCAATACCCTTCTCTATCTTTTCTGCTATAGTCTTGGGTGCGAGATAATCCCATGGGTTATCAGAATCTATGAGAAGAAACATGAGTCTGTTAAAAATATGATTAATCACTTCTTTCACCCCCATCAACCCGCTACGACCTTATCCGCAAGTCCCGCGATAAACATGACTATTGCCGCTAGAAGAAGGATCCCCGCCGCCGCGATAAACCCGTAATAGAGCTTCTTCTTCGCCTCGCTCCTCTCAGCGGGATTTCCCGTCCCGACTTTTAGCGCGGCGATAAGGAATGCTATCGCAACAACAGCAAAACTTACCGAAATGACAAGCCTTATCGTAGACTGCGAAATGGTCGTTACAGCTTCGCGCAGATCCTCAAGGTCATCACGGTCCTTGTACTTATTATTCAGTATATCGTTTATCTTCCGCCCCGTATCGGTAGCAGTAAGCCATGTCAGAAACCACATAAAAACCTCTTGTAAAATGATGGGAAGGCGACCTTAGGGCACACCTTCCCATTAATATCTCTGTTAAAAAGTTACCTTAAGTCGTTTTCTGGAGTGCTGTAGCAATAGATCCGGCAAGCCTGTTGGCAAAAAGCAGAACCGCAATACCGCCAAGGAATAAGATCGCTGCGGCGATCTTCCATCCCAGTTCTTCTTTTGCCGCCTGCCTCTTCTGAGGATTTCCCGTGCCGAGCTTAAGAGCTGTGATCAACACACCGCCAACGATAACAAAAGCACCAACGGTGCGAACAATTCCTAACGCAGATCTTGCCGTGTTTGAGGCAAGCGCATTTACATCACTAAAGATATCATCTTCGCTTCCTTCGTCATGTTTCTGAAATATTTTATTAATATCTCCATCAGTAAGCGTCGTTCCTGTTTTTGTATCATCCTCACCGTCCGCTCTAACCTGCACACTCGCAACACTCATAACGATCGCAAGCGCGAGCATGATCGCAAGGCCTCCCCTTGCCGCGAATAATTGCAGTGTCTTCGTAAATCTCTTCATTGTCGTATTTCTCCTCTCGTTGATTTATCTTGTTTTTATTTGGGCATACATCATCCGAAAACTGCCCGTATAATCATATTATGAGCAGGGAAATGACTTTTTGCAACGAAATTTAAAATTTTCTCCACTTTTTTTGGTAAATTTTCTAACTATTTGCCCCTCGCCCCCTTTTCCATCCCCTAAAAGAGTGATTTTATGCAGAAGAATCAGGCCTAGACAAGATTTTAGGCAATAAAAAAAGCGGTCAGTCCAAAAGGACCGACCGCACAGAGAGAAGACAAACGCTGAGCTCTTTCATTGTTATTTGGAAAACATCGCGACAACGTCGCATGAAACCTCATCGGGCTTCAGGTTCTTTTCCTTAACATACTTAGCAAGCCGTCTTAAATCAAGACGTAAGGGAACAAGCTTTTTATAAGGGTCGTTCTTGAGGATATAATCATCCACAAGCTTTTGCTTGTCCTTAAAGGACTTCGTCTGTCCATTCATAGGAATACACCTCCCTCAACTTTGAAGTACATTCGTCAGAAAACATCACACGATAAGGATGACTGTCGGACGGAAGCGCTGGCAACGGTAACGCTCCAAACTTCTCGCAGTAATAGTCAAATAATTCCTTATCCATGGGTTCTCCGTAAACAAAACCGTCGTACTGATGTCTTGCGGAAAGTTCAGATGCAATCGCTATCAGATGACCGCCGACGCCAGAGAAGCGCTGTTTTCCGAAGTGCCATATGTTATTACTAGGAGCCGTACAGCCCCATGCAATATGAACCGCTTGAGCCTCATCATCGTACTGGATGGCAACCAGACCCTGAACATCGTTAGTGCCTTTTAGTACCAAAGCATATATTTCGGTGTCATCGGAGAATTTACTCCAGTTTACATACCAGCCGGTACGCTTGTTGTATTTTTCCAAAATGCTTTTACGGCGTATCCTTACGACCTCGGTGTCGTAGATATCACCTGTGGCAAGTTCCTTAAGACAAGGAACTATATCATCTACAATGAAACAGATCATTTTTCTACCTCCCCTTTTCTGTTTTTTATGCAACCAAGGAGGCAACCCTCCTTGATAGTCTTCCCTCAAGAAGGGCTCTCGTTACTGTTGTGCAACAAAAGGGCGCATCAAGATGGCCGAGTTGTTGCTTTTAGTTTTTAGCTAGCTTCTGTCATTCATTATAGCAGATTTTCAGTAATTATGCAATCTGAACAGGTCAGAGTTACTGAGTCGCCGAGTTGTTCCTGTAATCAATATCTTGTAATCAAAATGATAAAAACGTATTGACTTTTTTCTTGTTAACGGTATATATACCTTAGAAAAAACAAAAATAAAATAGAAAAGATTGGAGTCAGTTTTTACTGGCTCTTTTTTCTACAAACTTGCGGTCAGTCCAAAGGACCGACCGCAAGTTTTTGTTGCAAAGAAACGGCTCATGCTTTCTTTCTCGGAAGCATAAGAGCTACCGGATATTCAGCGCCGTCCGCATAAAGGAGCTCAAACTGGCTGGTAAACTTAACAGTCACCTTGTCAGTATTGATCGCCTTAAGCGTCTTCCTGCAAATATCGCAGGTGTAATACTTTTCGAGCACCTTCGGATCATCAAGTGCGACCGCGGCCTCGTCGATAGTCCTTGCGGACTTATCGTTCGCCTCTGACAGCTTGAACTTGTCGTCGGCAAAGTTGAGCTTTACGATCTTGTCCGAAGACGAGAGCGTGCAAAGCTCAGTTGCTGCCATAAAGGTACTTACGGGCAGGGTGACTCTTGCGTAAACTGTAGCATCTCCTGCCTCGTCCTTCTTGGTAAAGGTCTTCTTCATGAGGGCTACGGGGTATGAGCTCTTGTTAAGCGCAACCACCGCAAGGGTATTTTCCGCGTCCTTTAAGAGCAGGTACTTGCCGGTCACGATGCCCTGAACGGTATCGCCCTTAAGAGCCGCGATAGCCTTTGTTACAGGCGGCATCGCAAAGAAGCTCATCTCCTCGGTCTTTCCGCCCTCGGGAACGGTGATGTCAGCAGTGATGCCGTTCCTCGTTCCGATATAGGAATCCGAGGAATAGATCGTGTAGCCGTTCGCATCATCGTCGAGTGCGAAATAAACTCCGTTCATCGCCGCGATGGTCTCCTTGGCGATGGAGATGGAAGCAACCTTCATCTTCTCCTGAAGATCCTTTAAGGGCATTACGAACTTACCTTTAACGTCCTCATTAAGTGACTTCTGGGAGAGCGTTACCATCTTGTCTGTAAGCGCAAGCGAAGAGCTGCCCTTACCGTCCTTGATCATGATCGCGTTCTCCGTGGGCTCAATCGTGATGTCCTCTACGCCCAGCTCCTTGTAAAGGGTAAGGGTCTTGATAAGGCCCGACGCCTTTACGATATAGGCTCCGTCCGCCTCAGCGTCACCGTCATAGGCGAAAGCGCCCTGGAACTGGATGTATTTTCCGTCATATGCTACGAGTGAGCAAACCTTCTTGCCCTTGGGCTGGGAAAACTCCATCTTGATGAGATCATTATCTCCAACCGCCGTTGCGATCTTGGTTACCAGATTTAAGAAATTCTCGACTTTAATCATCATAGTCTATGCGGGGCCGGCCCCTGGCTCTTACGCCCCGCTTCCTCCTTCTTTAATATTAAATAAATGTTTTAAAATCAGGCGAACATGTCAAAGAACGACATCTGCGCCTCGTCAACTTTCTTCTTGCACCGCTTTGCTTTTGTCGCTGTAGACGACTCCTCTGCCGGTGCAGCAGAAGAAGTTCCCTCCTCAAAGCCAAACATCGTGCCGCCAAAGAAATCAGCGAGCATATCATCGATGATGGGCTCTGTCGCTTCCTCTTCTTCCTCTTCGGGAGCAAATACTCCGACCTCCGGAACGACCAGTTCGGTCTCCGAGTTATCATCGGAAGCATCTGTCTTATCTCCTTCCGTTTCGGAAGTGGTAAGCGTAACATCAATGAGTCCAAAAATATCTTCGTCAGGAACCGAAAGATTCGCGGGCTCTTCAAAGACTTCGCTGTACAGCTTCGTCTCCGAAGGTCCGTAGATGGACTCGTCTATTCCCGTGCTCTCCGAGAGCTGACTGAACATCCTTGCAGCTTCGGCAGCATCATCAGCATTCCCCTGTTCTTCTTTTGCCTTCAGGAGCTTGTTCATGAGCTGTACTCTCGGATCGACAGCTGCGCTCATTGCCGCAAGGCCCTCCATTGAGAAGTGGCCCTGGATGGCAGCAGTCGCGATCTGCTTCTCTGCCATTAAGCGCACCATCTTTGCCTGTGTTGTGTCGGCATAGCACAAGTAATAGGTACGGCATTCTTCCGTCTGGTTAAGACGGTATGCCCTCCTTGAAGCCTGCCAGAGGGTGAAAAGGTTCATACCCATCTGGAGGAAAATGATAGTCGGGAAGTTGTAGTTCTTCCCTTTATGAGTGAATATAAAGTCGAGTCCTGTCTCGACGCAGCGCGGGTTGCAGATGAAGACACGCACACCCGTTGAAGCCTTGTCATGGATCCACTTCTCTCTCTTATCGGGAGAAGGCTTGTCGGATTCCAGGATCGCGACTTCGCTTTCTTCGAGGCCGCAGTAATCAATGATTATCTGACGGATCCTCTCTACTACTCTCCAGTTTTCCTTGCCCGTGTACTCGCAATACACAAACGCGTTCCTTCCGGTCGAGAGCTCTTCGTCAAGTATCTCGACGAGCCTCTTTTCCTTCGGGAAGAGCCTGTTCTCATAAGGCAGATCCGGAGGTGTTGCGACCTCTGCGCCGTTCTTCGGGTCGATTATCGGTCCCGTCTTGTACGGCTTGTCCGGATATGCCAGCGAGAACTGGAGTAAAGCAGCTGAAAGCGATGAAAAACCTTTTGCTCCCGCAGCAAGGAGCTTATTGATTACACCCTGATAAGCACTGTTCATGGCCGGCTCCATGTCACAGGTCACTACCTGCTCATTGAGCTTAGGCAGATGCTTTGACATGTCGGATAAGTCCATGAACATGGTCTTATCAACTAAAAAATCCTGGAATATAACAGGCGAGATGCCCGGCTTAACCTTGGGAGAGTCAAGCTGCCTGCCCTTGGAGCAGGAGTTGTATCTTCCGCGGCTCTGCTGGAGTTCGTATGAGGTCTCGAGCGTTCCGTAGGTCTCAACGAACTTCTGCTCGTCCGAGTAATGGTAACCCATCTTCACCATCTCTTCCGGCACGAGACGCCACAAGGTGTAGTAAAGGTGATTTGCCATGCCGCCCGCGATGGTTCCAGTGAGCCCCAAAGCCTGTTTGGAGGCTTTGACGATTGCATGCATCGCAGTTCCCTGAGCTGTTTCCCCGCCCTTATAGACGTGGAGCTCGTCAAACACGGCTATATCAAAGTAGCCTTTCAGCTGTTTCTTGATATACTGTGCCGGGGCGAACTTTCTAACCTGTACATCCTTCGAGATCTCGATGGATTTCTGCTGGTCATCGGTAAGGCCGCTCTTGTAATAAGCCTCCTGGCCGCGCAGAACCCACGCAATCTCTCTTTCCTGTTTCTTGGCGTTCTTGTAATGGGAGATCTTATACCACTTCTTCTCCTTTACTGCACCGCCAAGGTTCTTTACATTGGGCTGCCACAGTCCCGCGCCGCATACAAGGCACTTGGTATTACCAGCCTTTTTGCTCGTAAAATCCGCAGGCGTGAGTGCATCCCTGTTCTTGTCTACAAGCAGCTCTCCGCAGTCGGGGCATATAAGACCCTTCATTGCATACGCGCTCATTACCGGACGCCTCTTAAAGGTTGACTTATCTGCTCCGCACTTACACTCCTTAATTGTGATGTAAGTCTGGAAGGGATGTACCTTCCCGCATTCGGGATTTGTGCACACCCACTCGACGGGCTTCTTCGTCTTTACCTGATAAGGTGCCGGCCGCTCATAGCATGAGAGCTTCGCAAAGTCCTTCGACATTATGAAGAACTCCTTGCCGTTGCGCGCCTTGCCAGCTGCCTTTATCCTGGTGAAATCTGAGAGCTCGGTGCAGACAGTTACCTTTGCAAAAGGCACGTTCTGTTCGATCTCTTCCTTCCACTTGTTCACAAGGTGTCCGGGCACCATGATCGGGATACGGTAATTGATATTCCTCGGATCCGAATAAGCATCCTTTACCGTCTTTCCCGGATTTGCTTTAAGCCACTTCTTTACAAAGACCGCCTCAATGATAGAAATGCTTATTGCCGTCTTCCCGCACCCCATACCGAGATTCAGTATACTTGCGTGCAAATGGCCGTCAGCAAATGCTTTTGCGACTCCGTTTACGATTGCGCCCTGCTGTTTCCACAAGCGGAGCTTGCCGCAAAGGAGGACATCTTCCACCCCGCCCTTAAGCTCGCTGTAAGGCTTTACAGTGGACTTTAAGCGGCGTACAAGTGCATCGCCGTAAGTTGCGAAGTACGCATCCATATCGGTCAGATACAGGTCGGGGATATGTACCCACTCGTCGCTGATCGATATCTTGTGCTGCCTGAGGCCTTCCGTGATCGTCATCTCAATGAAACGCTCGTTGAGGTCAACGTAATAGCCCTTAAGGGTATTAAGCTGAACGTCATGCCCGTTCCTTTTGATGACATAATCATCGGGGCATATGATCCGGACATCAGCCGAAGCATATGATTCCCTTACTGCCGCCTCAAATAAAAAAGGCATCCATTTTTCCATGAGCGGAAAAGTGAACGCTTTCATGCAGTAAGAGTAAAATTCCTTGAATAACTCCTCCTCATTCTCTACGAGGAAGACACGGTCGAAAACACCCGTCCTGAATATGAGTGCCTGATGTATGGTCTCATATCCGTTCTGGATCCTCGTAAGTGACGTGGTAAAACCTGACAACCCATCCCTACGGTTCATGGCGGACAGTTCCACCGACCTGTCATCATCGAAATAGAGGTAGTTCTCCCAGTTTTCAAGGTTTGCCGAGACCGCCTTTAAGTTGATCAGCGAGCGGTCATATAACATTCCGCCCATCAGGATGGTCTCCTTGTACTGGCTGCCGCGATACCTGGGCTGTTCGCGGACTATAACGGCATTCGCATAGCAGGAAAACCCTGCATGCGTCGATATCCTCATCGCTGCCATTACGTTTCACCTCCCTTCTCAACCTTGTCACCAAACCTTGTGACCTTACCGGACTGCTCGAGGATGGTAAGTGTTATCGCGCTGTACGTGCGCTCGACGATCTTACCCCTTTCACCCGTCTCATCAAAGGTAGTGTCCTGCGATGTAACGCGCTTTACACAACCCCGCTGGAGATGGATGTCCTGTTCCTCTACAGTTCCCGCAACGCCCTGTCCTGCTCCCGCGATGGCGAGCAGATAATACATATCGTTGTTGAGCGGGATCACCGGCTGCTTGATCTCGTTGCCGTTATATCTGGGCTTCTGCAATCTGTCTCCGAATGTCTGCAATGCAGGCGACTGGCGGAGAACATAATCACATGACTCGGGATCAAACTTTACAGTTGAGAATAGAGAGATCGAATCTCTCTTTGAGGGCATGACCGCAAGACGTTCGCCCTCGTAAGAAGTCGGCAGATCCTCGATGCCGGCAAGACTAGCCTGCAAGGCTTCGAGTTCCTCCTTGGAATACCCGTTGCCGTGCTTCTTTGTCGCCATTATCGCGATCTGCTTGAAACGGGAGTATTCGGGCTCCCTGAACTTATAGACATGATCGAGAGAGTACCTGGCGATGAAGAACCTCTGGAACGACTCTTCTTCAAGTACATAGATCGGGATCACGAATACAAGCCTTGCCCCAGCCTTTAAATACGGCGTCATCTTATCAAGGAACTGACGCTCATATCTCTCATGCTTCTGCACATCCTCTCCATACGGGGGATTTGAGAAACAGAAGGTAAAGCTGGAGTGGGAGATCTTGACTCCGTTTAAGAAATCAGCATCGAGGCACGCCTCGACGGATTCCCTTGTCTTTCTTGCGACTTCCTGCTGCAACTCAACGCCGAATATATAAGCGTTGTTGCAACATGACAAAACAGTTTTGATCGCGGCTCCGTCACCTATCGACGGTTCGAGCGCGCATACCTCTTCCCTTTCGGGAAAAGAAAAAAAACCGGCTATGCTCTTGCACATATCCAGGTTCGTGTAATACGCGCCGGCCTTGCTATCGTTCGCCAGCGAACGTGAGAAACTGTTTTGTCGCACCATGCTCCTTTCTTCCATGGTGGTTTCCTCCTTTAATATATTTTATGTATATCAAGGCATGAAAAAAGGCCCTGCCGGGAGCAGAGCCATAAATTTCAAGCCGTTAAAGAAAGTAGAGTATACTTCCCCCTCCTATAAATGCAGCCCTCCCAATGGGAAAGGTCTTACAGGCATCCGTTTATTGGTACGCACGGACACATACAAAAGGGTAATATACTGATATCATTATATGCAGCGAGAGTGAGATTTGCAACAAAAGTAAGAAAAAATCAGGATTATTATCAAAAATTTTCTCGACCGCCTCCTTGAACATGGCAAACGTCATAATTTTAGGCATAAAAAAACCTGCGGATGCCAAAAGGCACCCACAGGCATAAGATTTTAGTTAAGCAGGTTCGCTCAATACCTCATAATCAGGTATGGAGCAGGTATAGAGATCGTACGCATCACTAGCGTTCTCCTCAAATACCCAGTCTACGACTTCTTTTACGGTCTTCCCGTAAAATTCCTCGCTGATGAGTTTTTCTCTCAGCATTATTCCGCCGCCGATCGAATTGATGCAGCCAAGGCGGTCAAAATCAAAGTCGTCTTCGTTATAGGTTTCAAGGCAGAAGTAGTCTACGAAACCCACATCTTCTTTAGGATCCAGATTATCGCCGGTTCCCTCGGCTATCATGAGGACGACCTTGTTGTATCGAACGAAGATATCTTCGCCCTTCCAGACGTCATTACACGTCATCTCCGCTCACCTCCTGTAAATTAATGCCTTACGCCGACAAAACCTTGATGAACTCGTATTTTGCAAGCGCCTGACGGGTGACGTTCTCCATATATCCGATGGGGATGACTTCGATCCCGTCATTATAGACATTTACTTCCTCTGCGGAATCCAGCACGTCCTTCGCTGCCGGATCCTCTGCCTTAACCCGCTCAAGCCGTTCCCTAAACGTCTGAGCAAGCGCAGTAGGAACATTGGCCTCGGGAGAGGTAAAACTATCGAACATGTCAAAAAGTCCTCCGATATCCTCTCCAAGGAAATCCGAAACACTACTGACAGAGTCGGGAGCCTTTTCGGGTTCCCCTGCTGCCTCGGCAGGAACTGCCTTTTCGGGCTGCACAGCTACTGCATGCGTGCTCTCCTGCTCTGCGGTTTCCTGTACTGTCTCTTTAGGCTCTGCCTCTGTCTTAACCTCTGTCTTGACATCAGCAGGCTTTACTTCGGCGGGAGCCTGTGCCTCGCACTCCGCTGCGGCTTCCTCTTCTTCCCTTCTTGCAACTTCTTCGGCTACCGCAGCTACCTGCTGCCAGTAAGCCTCATCATCAGCAAAGGGATTATCATCCCCGGAAGTGATAACGGAAAAACCATTTGCAAGTGCAAGATCAGTTTCGCTTGTCGCATTAACCCCCGCTTCGGGTTCGGGCTGTGCCTTGGGCTGTTCCTGAACGCGTTCTGTTTCCTTGCGCACGGGTTCGTTAACATACGAAGCGGTATTAACCGCATTCCCAGCTGCCAGCTTTGCCTCAAGTGCCTCGACGCGTTCCTCCAGGAGCCGCATCTTGACCTCAAGGGCCTCGATGCCTTCCTCGTTTACGGACGCTATGCGCAAGAGTTCAACCGTTATAGCTGACATGTCAGGATCGTACATCGCGCTCTTACGGACTTCGGCAAACTTCTTTGAAAGATAGAGTGCCTGTTCGAGACTTACCTTACCGGCTAAGTCCTTTAAAAGGCCCATGTACCCTTCTCCGCGCTCGAGAAGTGTCCCGCCCGCCTTTTCGATCACGAGATCGGTAAGTATGCCAACGGCATCTGTAAGGATATTCACCATATCCTTGCCCTCACTCCTGTATCTTTCACAGCAGGTGATTATCTCGGGTGCGCGATTTCCGGCTACAGTCGTTATAAGCCTGAAAACCTGCTCATACGGCTCAAACCCGAGAGCATCCGTAACCTCTGCCACTCCGATGTCTATAGTTTCGGAGAAACACTTTTCAAGGTCACGCAGAGCGTCTCGCATCGATCCGCCCGAATGCGCCGCTATCGCGTATGCGGCATCGTCGGTGATAGTACACTGGTACTTATTTACTATCTCCTTCAGATGCTCTGCGATCTTCTCAAAGGCTATCGCCTTAAACGAGAAGGTCGTGCAGCGTGAAAGGATGGTCACCGGGATCTTGGACTTCGCAGTGGTGCAGAGGATATACATGCACCATTCCGGGGGCTCCTCGAGGAGCTTTAAAAGAGCATTGAACGCACCGTTAGAGAGCATGTGCGCCTCGTCGATGATATAAACCTTGGTCTTTGCCTCCATCGGCTTATACCTGCTCTCTTCGATGAGCTCTCTTGCGCGCTCAACGGAGTTGTTTGAAGCGGCATCTATTTCTACCACATCGACCATCTCACCGCGCATGATCTTCTTGCAGCTCTCACACTCACAGCACGGTTCCCCGTCCGGAGTCTTGTGGCGGCAGTTCGCCGCCATGGCGGTGACTCTTGCCAGAGTCGTCTTTCCGCAACCTCTGACACCCTCAAAGAGGTATGCCTTTGCGAAAGAGTCCTTCTGGCTCATCGCCTTGAGTATCTTAACATTGATTTCCTGGCCAATGGCCTCAGAATAGCGCATAGGGCGCTCATTACCGGCTAGATTGATCATAAGCACCCTCCTTTCTGCTATCTGACAAGCCGTACATTATAGTCGTCATGACTGTTTTCCTCCTATAAATTGCCAGCCGTTCCTCCTGCCAAGCGATGTGGGCTGGACGTTTCTGATCGTCCACCCGCGCAGCTGCGGCGAATTCCGGGCTATGTCCCATGCCGCCCTCAAAGAGGTGGCATAAACGTAATAGTGTTTTCGGATAGCCGCGCAATCGCTCTTGTCGGCTATCAGGAAGTAGAGATTCTTGTCCATCTCTCACATCCTTGCGAGTATTTCAAAGAAATCGTTCTTTGAATACGACCTTGACGCCCTCGCACGGCGCATATGGGAAACTAAATCACCGAGGAGATCTTCTATCTCATATCTCCTCATGGCAGAAGATGTCGCCTCCGCCTTAAACAGAAGGGCTGAGATCATGGCATACAGATTGGGGATGTATTCCTTATACTTCTCAAAGAAGCAATCGGGATCCTTTTCCTTCATCATAGAAAAGAGCCTGAAAAGTTCTCCCTTATCCATTGATTCGGGCCCGTGATAAGCCTGTAAGCGGTTTAAAACATTACAGAGCTTACCATCTGCCACTACCGCCCCTGCAACGTCCGTATGCCCCTTACAAAAGGCATAGAGCCAAGGCATGGCGCTGTCTTCGACACCGGCCTCCTTGTAGAACTCTTCCCTTGACGGGATCCGGCATCGGTAGATCTGGCATCTGCTCTCGATGGTATCGAGCAGCTTCTTCGTGCCGACAAAAATGCAGACAACATCATCCCGATCCTCGAGAGTCTTCAAAAGCGCGTTCTGGCATGATACGTTCAGAACGTCAGCATCCGCGAAGTAGAGGACTCTTTCCTTATCATCCGCGGTAGACAAGGCACTAAGGAGTTTTCTTATCTCCTCGACGCCTTCCTCGGCGGGGTAAAGGAAACGGGGGCAGTTATAAATCTGCCCCACCTCCTCATTCAGTATGCTTGCAGCCATGCGAAGAGGCTCTGACTGCGAATAATCGTAAAAGATCAATCCAGCCATCAGTTCTTCGCCTCCTTCTCTTCTTTCTTCTGGCTGATGCTCTGATTATCCTCGAGCGTGATGGAGCACCTGAAATATTCCGAATAGATCATTCCGGGAGCCTCATCGGGATGTTCTGCCATGAACGAGCACAGATCCGTATCAACAACATCACGATCTGCGCTCGCCTTATCGGCAAGCCTTACAAGGATAGCCTCCTTTGTTCTCGGTGGAACGCAGTCCCTGTAAGTCACGTGGCATGCTGCCGCGATGTTTTCGAGCACGTCACGGACACGTCCGTATGTAACACCCTTGTTCGCTTTCTCGATAGCCTCGATATATCTATCGATAATGGTGACACCCGCGGACGGGAAGCCGACAAAATAAGAGTTCTCTCTTCTCTTGTTAAAAGGGAAGGGAACGAACTCTTTGCCTTTGCCGATATCATGGAGCAGAGCGCCGGTGATCGCTATGTCTCTGTTCACCGTGATGTGGTCCTTGTGGTATTTGGCGTCAGCCTCATCAAGGGCTATCATGTCATCGGTGATCTTTGCCACTTCGATCGTGTGCACCAGCAGCCCTCCGTTAAAGGAGTGATGGCTGTGTCCGCCCGGCAGCATAGCGAATGCCTTTACGGCAGCAGGCCCGAAAGCTGTCTTTAATAAGCAGTTCAGCTTCGGTTCCTTAACGGACTCGATAAGCCCGTTCAGTTCTTCCGTAAGCATCTCCCTCTGCTCTTCTGTAAGTCCCGGAGCAAAATCGGAAAGCTCGAACTCTCCTTCGGGAGCAAGCGAGATCTCCTTCACCTTGAGCTGGATCTCGCTCGAGCGAAGGCCTACCATGCCCTTTACCTTCACGACCTGTCCGACCATCTGCCTGATCGTCGGCGGGATCGCCTCCTTAAAGATCACGGCATCAGCAGCTCCGCTCTGGTCTTCAAGGCTTGCGTTTACCCACTCTGCCTTTTCAGAGAGGCCCAGCTTTGCAAATTTGAGCACGAAGCACGATTCGATCACTTTGCCTGAGTACTCCTTAAGCTGTGAGATGGTGATGCGTTCCTTACTCATACCGCCCACCTCCTGACCTTGATCGTAGTCTCATGGCGCTGCGTGCTCGCGGTCTTTCGTCTGCTGTTTCTCATATCTCCACTCTTGATTATAGTGACCGTGGAGCTTATCACTGTCTGCTTGCTATTCTTCATAGCCGCACCTCCTTTAAATGGGCATAAAAAATAGCCCTAAGGCAATAAGCCAAAGGACTATACTTTTATGCATATATTAAGTTACACGTATAGTTATCCCTCCTATAAATGCAGCCCTCCCAAAGGGAAAGGTCTTACAGGCATCCGTTTATTGGAACGCACGGACACATACAAAAGGATGATCTATACAATCAAATTATAAGCAGCGACAGAAAAATTTGCAACAAAAATACCCTCCCCCGGCAAATAAATGCCAAGGAAGGGTATAGAGTTAAAAAATGCCCGTCCGCAGGGGACAGATAAAACATTACTTACGTTCCGGCCAGAAGGCCCGGACCTCTTCAAAGTTCTTCTCTACTACCTGACGCTCTTTTTCCGTCAGTTTCGAGTACAGATATGAATATGTAGGGTGTTCCTCTACTTTTGCCAGTGCTTCTTTATCGGCAAAACATATAAGGTCCCCGACACAACAATAGCATCCGGACTCCTTATCAGTGATCCGAAGATCTATGCGGAGCGCTCCCTCATCAGCGAAGCATTCCTCAAGCATTGTTGTATACTCACCTTCGGGAGCATCAAATTCTACCGAATCCCATGCCCCGAAACCATATACCCTCGCATTGGGGAACTTTTTCCTGATCATCGGGCAGAGCATCGGCGCATACTTCTCGCACGAGCTGAATGTCGCTACCGTCGTTGCGTCCCTTCCTATCCGGAACTTGACGTTCAGGATGCATTCGTCAAAACCGGGATCCTTTACAAGATGTGCCGCCCAAAGCAAAAAGTCGATCCGGTCAACGCCGACGACCATATATTCGCTATGGCCGTTGCCATATCCGTTACACTCTCGCTGGATGTCTCCTATGACTTCCAGAATCCCTTCACTGTAAGGGTGCTGCCCCTCCTGACACTTATAGACCGCACGCGGCTTTCCGTATATCCTCTCCATCTTCGTCTTCTGCCATTCTGCTTCGGTATAATAGAACGAGCAGTTTAAGCAGCCCGGATAGCGGTCGGGATAACGACGCCTGAACTCGGCTATCGCCTCGGACAAAGACACGGCCTTTATCACGATATAGCAGTCGCGCAGCGGATACATCGGATCATCTCCGAATGTAAAATAAAACTTATCCATAGAATAAAGGGGCTCACAATGCGAGCCCCTGTTCACCTCCTTTAAATCATAATATCTCACACCCAGATGCGTCTGACGATGCCGTCATCTGTGCGCGTGATCTGCGTATCGGCAAAGTCCTCATCGGCGTCGCTCGCCTCACGGCGGATCGCCTCAACGTACTCTTCCTGAGTCGCATAGTCTTCTCTCCGCTCGAGGATATAGTCGATAAATTCCTGCTCTGTAAAGAACCGGCAGAAATAGAACAACGTATCGACCAGATCGCGGTCAGTTTCCCAGCCCCCGTGACTGTTTATGCAGTCGATAAACTCCTCAATGCCGTTGAAAACAACATTGTGAAGCGAGTCAATGCTTTCACCGCAGGCCTGAAGTATATTCAGGAGCGCGATAAAATCCTCTTTAGTATCAACAAGGTCGTATTTCTCCCAGTTTTCCAGCAGATATGCCTTTGCTGTAATGGGCTTTACTTCCTCCTGTCTTATATACGGCATTTATGTCACCTCCTTTAAACTGTTGCCAGCTCCTCATCAAGAGAGTAGAACCTGCCCGTTTCCCTCTCGTATTTGAATACACTATCCGAGAGGATATCCTGATTCGGAACCTGCTCTTCATTGACCTCAGGCACCATTTTCTTGAAGATGTCGGCATTGAGTGTCTCATTAAAGATGGGGACAACCACCAGCTCATGTACAGAACTCGGGAGAATATAAAGGTCGGTTTCATACTTGTCCGATATTTCCTTCAACGCGTCGCTATATACTATAGCCCCCGCGCCCCAGACTCTTGACTCATTGGTAATCACCATGATCGGACTGCCCTCACTGAGAATTGCCTCCAGTTCCGCGCGGTCCATCATATCGTCATTCTTATCGTTCTCTTCAAGGAGCTCAAGCATCAGCTTGTAGATAGAGCACGTCCTTACAGTAAACAGTTTCGGCGAAGAAACCTTTGCCGCCTCGAAGATCTCACTCTCTTCGACGCCCCACTGCTGCATGAGTTCGTTATTTACCTGGATCGTACCCGTTCCTTTTCCGCCTATATTCACCAACATCCTATAGGTGATGACGATATCCCCTGCATACTCCCTGTAAGGGATGTCTTTTAGTCTGTTCCTGTTTCGCTTCTTTGAGATCAGGGTAACAAACAGCAGCTCCTTTGCGCGCTCCCAATCTGTTAGGAACTCCAAGTCAACACCAGTGCTCTCGCTCGCCTCATAATATGACTTGATGATGTCTTCCACCGCCTCGTCAACAGTCATTTCGCCTCTGTCGATCTTATAGAGGTGATAACCGATATAAATGTTCGGCGCGATATACTCACCCTTCTTCCGTATTGCGAGCGCCGTAAAGGTCTGTTCATTATTCCTCTTGACATGGTTCAGTTCAACATTGAACTCTTCACCTAATTTCGAAATAACCTTCTCACATAAAATCTGCTCTAAATTCATTGTAAAAATCCTCCTATAAATAATGCGGCTTGCGCCGTGTCATGAGCCACATCGGCTCCCTCCTGTACATTTTCAGAATGATTGCAGTCTGATCCTCACTATGCCGGTATCTCCGTCACAGTCAGCATCGATGGCCACGATCTTTCGGTATAATAGGGATTGATCGCAGTCAGAACGTAAACATCGTCATCCGTGTCGACTCCCATATCCCTGAATCCTATTACCGTGTGGGCTACCTTGTTCCACTCGAGCGTATTGACCGCTCTTTCGATACTGTTCCATACACTTACGATATCCGATGCGTAATGCTCGCAGTATCTTCCGGCGTGCTGGATCAGCCTTGATAATATGTCGCTTGTATTTATCACGATCCGACCAAAGCAGCCGGGCGCGTCAACATACTGACCGACACATTCTATCTCGGGATTGGTAAGCATAAACCTTGCCTTTACCCGTTCGATAGCCTCTTTGTTTCGCTTAGTTTCCATCGCATTTCCTCCTTTAAATAAATAAAAGGCCGCCCACATTCGGCGGCTGTTTCTCTTCCCGCCGTTGGCGTACCTTCTTGTCAAAAGGATTTTAATAAAACTCGTGATAGCGCTTATGGAATGTTTCTCCGTCTATCACTTCACCCTTCAGGATCAGCAGCCTCTGACGCGTGAGAACGCCCTCATCGGATATGTACTGTATCCCCACGTCATAACGCTGGTTTTTCGGGTCAGACCATACACAGTTTTCAACCGTGCATAAAACCACGTCCTTTAGACCTTTTTCATCGCACCATGCTTTTACCTTGGTTACGATGTCAGCTACCACGTCAAGCTTCCAGTCAGCTGCGTCATAGTCCATGAACTTCAGTCTGCCCATCTCCGATTCACCTCCTTTAAATGAATAAAAGGCGCGTCTTCCGATGCGCCCTGTTGCAGTCCCCTTTGGGGACACCTCCTTGTTACTGTGCGCCTCCGGCGCTGTTTCCTCCTTTCTTCTTTTTAGGGATAATGGCAATAAAAAAAGACCTTGATCGCTCAATGTCCTTTGATATCCCATATTCCGTCTCCTTTAACATGCCTTCTCCCGAAACGGTATTTCCGTTCCCGGAAAGGACTAGCAGGCACCTGCTGCCTTAAGCCGAAAGGCACGAAAAGATCACTCTTTCAGCTCCCAGTATCTTTTTAAGCGATAGAAAGTTGATTTACTGATCTGCATTTCTTCCATGATCTTCGCCATGGAAAGACCTTCTTCCATTTTCGCTTTAAAAGTCATTCTGAGCAGCTGCATCTTTTCATCATCCTTCTTCCTGCCCGCGCCTCTTGCATTATGGCGCTCCTGCCTGCTCTCCAGGTCTTTCACATATTTGGTCAACTGGTCCAACCGGGCCTCTAACTTCGCGATATGCGCGTCCTGTTCCTTCATGATACCTACTAATTCTTTGACGTTCCTGAGCAGTTCTTTAACCTCATTCACGTCATTTTCACCTCCTTTAAATCCTGTGCATCTTCCGATGCATACTTAGCCGTCCATTAGACGACCTGTTACCGAATGCTCAAATAGGCACCGTTTTCTTCCCGGCGCTTCTTTAAGCTATAACAGCAAAAAAGAGCCCTGATAACTCAAGGCTCTTTAGATCCACTGTTACATTCGCCTCCTATAAATGCAGCCCTCCCAATGGGAAAGGTCTTACAGGCATCCGTTTATTGGTGCACACGGACACATACAAAAGTTTAAAAGGCTATACATATTATAAGCAGCGCTTTTTGTTTTTGCAAACGAATTATATAAAATAGAGTCTTATTAGATATTTTTCCTCCCTATTCATCTACGCTGTCCAACAGCTCTGACGTACACATATATATCTATCAGTCGGAATCTGGTATGATTATTTACTACAAGCAATCACTTTTTCAGAATGCGACTCTCAAGAGTTATTGCTTGACGTAATGTATGCTTCGGCCTCTTCTTTAGTAATCGACTTTATGGAGACCGGCACCCCCTGATATTTTATATCAACCTTAAAAGGGGTTTTCTTAACCTCGAGTTCAAACGACTTAGATCCACTCGCCACCATCCACTCCTGAGTATAATCGTGAGACGAGTTGGCAGGGAAGGTCAAAAGATAATAATCGTTTTTTTCTGAACGCTTGCAAATGATATAGCAGACTTCATATGTTTTTAAAAACGTATTGCTTGTGCCCTTGAATGCACAAAGGGGCTCCATTGGAACAGTGGTATTAGTGGTATCCGCCTGCAAATCATGGGCGAATTGCGACACGGAGCTACCCAGGTAGATAAACAGTCCGATTACTATTCCTGCCAGAATAATGCCACCTACTATGTAAGTTTTGATTTCATTCTTTTTCTTCATTTTGTCTCCTTTGTATCCATATTAAGCAATTCCTCACAGATGAGTTCTGCGGCCTGCCTGATCATTTTCTGTTCTTTGTTTCCGATCATAATTATATACTCTTATTTAATATTAAATAACATTTAATAAACATTAATTTATATGCTTGCTTCTCAGGTGTCACTTTCTTACATTTAATTAATATTAATATTCTTTTTGTACTCTTTTTTTAATATTATTTAAATGGATATAACTCAATGCGCCCGCAATGCCTCTTACTCACCCCGATATGAGCAGAAACGACTTTTGAACATTTATTAAAGATTATATAACATTTATTAAATATTTAATTAATATTTTTTAAATCACTTGTCTCCCGGATTCATATATGCGCGCAGGGCTCTCTCAATAAGCATTGAAAGAGAAGAGAGGCCGTTTTCCTTATAGAATTCCATTGCCTTTTTATAATCTTCCTCAAGCATGGTTATTGTATACTGCTTTCTTGTAACTTCTTTCTTCGGTCTGCCAAGGCTTTTCTTTTTCTTCTGCCTTGTCTTGGGCATAGGCGGATCCTCAGGCGTAGCATCAGCTCCGTTAGCTTGCGTACTAACAACTATGCCTTTTACACCCTGGTTCTGTACGACAGCGCCATTTTCCGGGTCTTCTTTCGTCTTTTTATCCCCATCAATGCCCGTTACGGGCTCGGGTTTAACCAAGAGTTCATCTTTATAATTTGACAGATCAAACTTCGGTTTACGCATTTTTGATCCTCCTTTCAATTTCCTTAACAACCGCCCTGACATCATTAGCTGCATCCGATCTTGGATCGTAATCGGTTATGCCCACATGTGCTGAGACGTTTTCACTCAATACGACTGCCATTCGTATTTTTGTATCAAACACAGAGGTCCCTATCTGTTCTGCAATATTACCGGCCATATCTTTTACGGCTTTCGAAAGATTAGTATTATTGACATTCTTATTGACCAGTATACCTAATACCTTCAGATCAGGGTTCGTTGACTCCTTTATCTGCATTAATGTCTCTGCAACACCTGTGTCACCCTCCAGAGATGTAACATCCGGGAGCATCGGAATGATCGCATAATTACTTACACTTAATGACAAGAAATGAGCCCACTGCGGCGAGGGATTTACATCGAAAAGAATGTAATCATATTTATCACGCACACTATCAAGTGCCTTTTTTAACACACTAATCTTTGCCTGCTGGTTAATTCCGGCTACAATATTTGTTGCCGGCACTATATCAAGGTTTTTCTTAATATTGATTATGGCATCGGAGAGTGGTTTGTTTCTGTAAAGAACATCACTTATGGTAAGCATGTCATCGTCTTTCTTTACGCCTGCAAAGAAAGATATGTTGGCCTTCTGGCCGTCCATGTCGATAAAAAGGACCTTCTTCTTCTCGGAAAGCAGCCATCCGATGTTAAAACAGCAGCTTGTTTTCCCTGTCCCGCCTTTCTCGTTGATAAATGTTATTACATTCGCCATATTTTCCTCCTGTAATTAAATGTTTAATTAATGTTATTTAATATTAAATAAATTGCCCTTTACTTCGAGCTCCTTTTTTGAACTCTTATTTAATATTAATTAAAGGTATTTTAATTTTAGAAAATAACCGCTGCTGCCGAATTTTCTTTTTCAACAGTTTATTTAATATTAATTAAAGGTTTTTAAAGGTTATTTAATATTTATTTGTGATTATTTTAACATTAATTAAACGGAAAATAAAGCCCTTTTTTGTATTTTTTTTGGACCGGTCACCTTTTTATCACCCGCTTAATCGCGTCCAGAATGCCCGTATTCGGTTTCTAGCACAGAACCCCCCATAAATATACGTTCTTAAAAATTTGAAGGCCTTTACGGGGCTAATTCTCATCAAAGTAAAGATCAAATTTGAAGATTTTTTCTATTTTTTGCGTTTTTAAGGCATGTCATCTCTATGTTAATATTAAAAATCCCCGAATTTAATTCGGGGATAAAAACTTTTGATTTTTGGTAGGGTAGGAGAGTAAGTTTTTCAGAAAGAGCAACTTCTTACAAAATGGTATTCGATCGTCCCCCCGTTTACGAGGAAATCATCAAGACCTTTTCCCTTGGCTTCGTCCCATTCTGCGATAGCTATTCCAAACCCCATTTCAGAAAGCGCATCCACAAGACCGTTCTGAGCTTTTAATACAGCCTCATTATGGTTCTTGTCAGCATCATAGGCAACTATAATTGCCCTGGTGCCATGATCTTTGAGGATCGAAAGAGGTGAAGGCGTATCTGAATCTAGATAGAGCAGGGTATGAGAGTTAACCCCCGGTACGTCTACAACTATGCTGTTCAGAATATCTGCGGCGATCATCGCCTTCTTCTCACCTTCCGTTATATAGATGAATTCTAAGTCCGCCTTTCCAGGGGACTTGTAGAATCCCAGATGATTGCCCGACCGGCAGCCTCCAAGATAACGGTTCTTCACTATGCGCTTCTGAAGCGCGTCACGGTCCTCTGCGTATGATGCGAGGTTCATGTACTTGCCGAGCTGAACATAATTCGTTCTCATTCCCTGAGCCTTCGCCTCGGCTGCCGCATGCTCATATTCCTCTTTGGTTATATCATTGCCCTTATCGTCCTTCCATCTGCGCTTTACGCCGATGCGCATAGCAACGATATTACCGTAAAGGTCATACTGAGGGTAGAGGATACCCCCAAGCCCTGCTATGGTCGCCTTTCCCGCGGAATTATAATACAGACCAGGGATTCCTTCGATAGATCCGCCCATAGCCTTTCGGATCTTCTCTCCAACATCCTTTCTCAGGGGATTTACAGATTTGTACTTTTTATTGTTAAATCTGTAAGCATCAGGCTCCGGAAGCGACACGATCTGGTTGAACGCAATTACATCGTCGGTCATTCCGTCGCGATGCAGCTTCTCCCTGTCTTCAGGATCGAGCTTGAACATGGATACCATGATAGAGTATGCCCTGTTAAGCTGCTCAGAAGAAAGAGGCTGGATCTCTTTCTCTACAGTGAAGGGCTTCTGCTTTATCACGTCCCCCCTCACATATCCTGTTCCGCCAAGTTCCTTTGCGGTCTTCGTGTTCGGATGACGTGCAATATACTGCGATACAGCCTCGAACACTGTGGCACCGCCACTTGTATTGCCTACGCATACATAAGTGTCGCCATCGGATCCGGTTATGGTCTCACCGAATTTCAAGCCTGACACCCTCTGACAGTAGATCAATACTCCGTCACTTCCATCCGGCATCGGCGGATCGTCCGGATGAGTGAAGAAACACCAGTCCGTGTGATCACAGAACGGACACGGACAAGATCGGTTCACGCTCTTAAAGCGCGTTCCAAATACTGGTACATTCATATAGTTACCTCCTAAAAAAGATTAGGGACATCTGCCGGATAACAAGACCCAACGACGTCCCCACAATTATAGACTCGCTACAATCTACCCCGTCCCCAAGGTTTTTAGGGGAGCGGATGGCAAAAAAATAACGAGTGCACATAAGAAGCGGACCATACGCGCGTGCTCTCGTCAAATCTTCCGTTACTGGAACCTCGGAAGCATATACAGTAGTTTATCTATCAATACCATTATATGCAGCGAGGATCAGATTTGCAACGAAATTGAAAAAAATTTCTAAATTTCTTTAAAAAAAGCTGGGGTGTTTGTATCCCAGCCTTTCAGCGAGAAGACAAAATCGGTTTTGGGAATACCCCAAAACCGATTTTAAATACTCTTATTGAGAGCCGACGACTGCCATATTTTTTTCTATTTCTTTACCTTAACATCACTATCGCAGTGCAAATGCTCCAGCGCGGTATTCTTGCTTACATCTAGGCTCGTTAACTGATTTTTTTCGCATTCCAAATACACAAGCGCGGTATTCTTGCTCACATCTAGGCTCGTTAACTGATTACCTTCGCAGCGCAACATCTTCAGCGCGGTATCCTTGCTCACATCTAGGCTCGTTAACTGATTACCGTAGCAATACAACATCTTCAGCGCGGTATTCCTGCTCACATCTAAACTCGTCAACTGATTACCACCGCAGTACAAAAACTCCAGCGCGGTATTCCTGCTCACATCTAAACTCGTCAATTGATTACCTTCGCAGGTCAAGACCTCCAGTGCGGTATTCTTGCTCACATCTAGGCTCGTTAACTGATTATCGTCGCAGGTCAATCCCTTCAGCGCGGTATTCTTGCTCACGTCTAGGCTTGTTAACTGATTTTCTCTCAATTCCAAATCTACAAGCGCGATATTCTTGCTCACATCTAAACTAGTCAACTGATTACCATCGCAGTACAATCCCTTAAGATTCACAAAGAACGCGAGGCCTTTTAATGACTTTAAGCCGCATTCATACAAAATTATATCTTCAACCGCAGAGATTTCAGTTGTAGACAACACCCCATTATTATCTTTATCGATATTATTTTCCACATAATATCTAAAAGACGCATCTGGGAAATTGGTCTCATTTATAGCTACGTCACCAGCAATAACTGTAGTCCCGGACTCTAAAGTTATACTCTTTACCTTGCTGTAGGAGCTCTTTACGGTCTTGCTGTTATTCTTAAGATATGCCTTTACCTTAAAACTGTATGTCCCTTCAGAAAGGTTTTTAACAGTGTAGCTTCTTAACGCAGCGCCGTCTTTCTTTAAGGTCTTTACTTTCTTATACTTGGTATCTGTATCTGATTTCATATAGATAAGATAGCCTTCTGCCCGCTCGGTGGCAGAGATAGTTACTTTTACCGCTGTTCCGTCATTTGCGGATTTAATGGAAATGACTGGCTTTGCAGGTTTGGTCGCTGCCTGTGCGCTTGTTAAGGGCATCAGGACAGCCATGCAGAAAGCAAGACATAATGCAAGCATCGTTTTTATCATCTTACTGAACAATTCTTTTTTCATAGAAACCTCCAAATGATGATATATGATTCCTTATTTTTTAGTGTACCAACCATGGTCGCAAACGTAAAGAGGGAAAAGGAGAAGTACAGCACACATTTCCCACAGTTTTATTGTTTGAATAAGGCGCGGGAATAAGGCACGGAGAGAATTATCCTTTGAAGGACATATTTTGTCTAGATAACATGGTAAGATAAAAAAAGACTGCCGCCATAATAAGGCAGCAGTTCAAAGGTATTATTTGTAGCTTACTTCTGTAAATATCGGCTCCCCGTCCGGAGCCGCACCTCCGTAGATCAGCAGATGGCTGAATATATCCCCGCCGCCAACGGCAACGTCTATTGCATAGCATACGGGAAGGTTCTTTGCTTTCTCGTCCGTTTCTATCTCTTTCCGTACCTGGGCCACATGCACCATATCCTCACAGAGGATCACGGGTATCACCATCGTAGCTTTCGCGGGCACTTTGGAAGAGAGGACGACCTTCAGGTTCGGGATGAGCTGTTCGGGCCAGTTCTCTTCCCTGCGCGACACTATCGGCACAAAGCATATGCCGCCTTCGAGAGAGGGCAGTATCATCGCATAACCAGCCTTATAGGTATAGCTGCCTGCCTGGACGGCAAACCCCTCGATCTTCTTTACCACGGGCCCGTCATATATCTTGCAGTCGACGATGAACTGGTTCAAAGCAAGGCATTTGAGTACATTGATGGTGTCGGAAAAGACCGGGAGATAAGGTGCTGCAAACGATTCCGAATAATATTGCCTAACCTTGGGGCCGAGCCCGTAAAAGAAAGCGGTCTGTACCGTCTGCTTTGTTTCTTCCACTTCAATGATGAACTGGAAGCAGTATCTTATTATGAATCCGTTCCTGCGCAACTTCGCAAGCCTCGACTGCAGGGATCTGTAGGGTTTGTTGAAGAGGAGCTGGAGCATGTGCGAGCTCATGTATCCGTACTCGAAGAGCGCCTGGAGGATATCCGTGTCATAACCGCCAAGCCTGCCCGTCCTTAAGCAGCGCTCGAAATACTCAGGGCTCACCGCTGGCCCGTCCTCATGGGATATCTGTATCCCCTCACGATAGATAAAGGGCGATGTCCCGCCTTTGATCTCATTCTTTTCCATTCAAACCTCACATGCAAACTTTATTCCTGCCGGTCGTCTTCGCGCGGTACATCTGCACATCAGCTGCCTTCGCAAGATCGTGATCCGACATATCATCCTTATATTCGGCAACACCGGAGCTTATGGTATAAGAGATACCCTCGGTCACCATGTTCTCGATATATTCCCTGGCAGCATCTATCCTCTTAAAAGCCGTAAACGCATCGACCGTGAGGAGTATCAGGAACTCCTCGCCACCGAACCTGATGATCTCTTCCTTTCGGAAATACTTCTGCAAGGCATCGGCCAGAGCCACAAGCGCCTTATCACCCATGTCATGTCCGTAAGTATCGTTTATGTTCTTGAAATGATCAATATCGACGAATATGGCAGTAAGCGGAAGCCCGTACTGGTGGTGGGATGCTATCATCTTCGGCAGCATCATCTCATAATATCCCTTATCGAAGAGTCCCGTCAAAGGATCCGTCATGCCTTCGTTCTCCAGCTCTTCATTGGTATCTTCGAGCAGGGCGATGGTCCTTGCATGCTTTCTTGTATCATGCTCCTGCGCCCGCCTCTGCGTGGCCGAAACTGCGGCACATACGATAAATGCAGGTACGGCAGCCATGATATCGGTCCCCTCCGACACGAAGGTAATGCCGCCTATGGCACTTATGATCAGAACGGCTCCGTCAGCGGCCGCCAGCACTAAAGCAGTAACGACCGGATAGCGGTTTAAGAGGAGCGGGGCAAGGAATACCATCGCGCACATCCACACGAGCACCGGAAGGGCAGGAGAGGAGAGGAACATGAGTGCAAGTCCTATCCCCGTACCCGCAAAACCTGCAAGCCCGATAAAATCCTTTATCTTCTCGTCCCTGACAAAGATCATGATCAGCACAAGGATAAGGACAGCTGCCGCAACGGCGTATGCTTTCCATTCACGGACACCGCCGAAGAACAGCACCGCGAGCATCATGGCAGAAGAGAAGATCCCGGCGGTTTCCAGATACAGGTTCCGATTATCTTTCTTCACAGCTCCAGATCCCCCTCTTCTTCATCCTGCATGTCGCTCTGCATGTAACCTGCCTTGAGCTTGATGTACTTGGGCTTTTCTTCGTTCACCTCGACAGCAGCGGGAGCCTCGTCTCTTGCCGCCAGCTCGTTCTCGGCACCGTCCTCAGCTGTACTGGTCTCGCCTTCTTCTCCGGTACTTGAGAACGATACGAACGATTCATCACCAAACAGGGATGCAGAGAAATCAAAGTCCGCATATTCCTCGTTCTTCTTCTCGAGCTTTTCTTCGACCTTCTCCATGGTCTTTTCACTAGGAGCGGTAGAAGCGATGCCGTACTTGGAGTAAAGCTCCTCCCAGTCATACTTCTTGCGCTTTAAGGTATTATAATCACTCTTCTCGAGGAAATTGACCTTCGCAAAGAAAGGCTCCACGGGAGCGCCCATCCTTGTGGTGAAAACGGTGCATTCCTTGAAATGCTTGTTATGGATGTCCGTACCGCTTAAGTTATCTACTTCTTCGAGCTGAGTACGAGTCGAATATGAGTAGCTGGGATTGTCGGTCGTGATCGCTGTCTGCGATACCGTCTCGATCTCCTTGTGCTCCCAGCCCTTTCCGGCCAGCTTGCTGTATCTTTCCATCTCCTTGATACCGCAGCGTCCAAAAACGATATGATGAGCGCAACCGCCGAGAGCTACCTCTTCCATGTATCTTGTTACGGGACTCTTGTCAAACTGCGCGAGCTCCTGAATAGCGCCAACAAAAGACACCCTGTACTTACGTGCAAGGGATATCAGCATCTCAAAATCGGGATGCAGGCATCTTGCCAGCTCATCTACTACAAAGACATGAGGGATCCTCGTATTCTCATTGCCGCCGCGTCTCATCGTTGCATTGATGAAACTAAGCACGAAGAAGAGTCCGAAACCGGTAGATACGACTTCGGGTAAGTTGATGGCGTAATTGACAACCGTGATCTGGCCCTTCAGGAGCATCTCGTCCATATCTATAGTCGCATCATCGGGCGCGCATAAGAGGAATCTTACGCGGTTCTGCGTGAGGAATTCATTGACGAGCATCTGGAGTCCCTTTGCCTGGGCGTTCATGTCCTTCTGTCCTTCACCCAAAAGGTGTCTGCCCACGAAATCGCAAACGAACGTGAACGGATGGCCATCCATGTCCTTATTTATCGCCTTAAGAGCCGTAAAGTAAGGTTTCAGTCTGTTAAAATCGTTGATGCAGAGTTGGATGTCAACGAGGTTGGGCTGTCTGCCGACCATCTTTGGGAATGTTAAGAGCAGCGTTATCGCGATCGATTCCGTGACCGTCCTGTTAAGTCCTACGAAGTAGGGATCGCCCTCGCCCTTTAAGGCATTCAGCTTTGT
This sequence comes from Lachnospiraceae bacterium, assembly GCA_016280395.1. Lineage (GTDB taxonomy): Bacteria > Bacillota > Clostridia > Lachnospirales > Lachnospiraceae > SZUA-448. Next base: position 55,870 of record JAEEGQ010000151.1, read on the forward strand.
AAGGATCTCGGCGACCAGCACCGCACGTTCGGCGATGACACTCTCCCTGTCCTCCGCGGGGACGTTCGGAGAGATATATAGCGGATTAAAGCCTTTCAATCCTTTCTTCCACTTTCCGGTCTTCTCATCATACTCGGGGTCTACGATGTTCACATCTATACCCTTAGCCATTGCGAGCTTTGCATAATGGTCGTTCATCGAAGAATCCGGACAAAGTGCCGTATAACCGATCTTTCTGTATGTAAGCCCGATCTTTTCGATCTCCTTGGCCGCCTTTTCATCCGTAGGAGTAAGAGCCGACAGATCGAAGTCATGCCGTCCCTCTACCCTGCGGTTAAGATATGCCTTACCCTTCTCTAAGAGCTTTACCGCAAGGGAGATCATCTTGTCTTCATTCCGGCAGCGGCGTTTCATGTCATCGTTAAACATCGGCTCCAGCACCATCGAGGACTTACCTGTACCGGTAACACCCGTGATGATCATGTGAAGAAAGCGCTGTACCTCTGTGATGACAAACCTTGAACCGTTAAATTTGGTCTTAAGGAACGTAATGTCGTACTGAAATCTTTTATTCTTTCTAAGGTCAAGGTGCTCTAAAAGCCTGAATTCTTCGATCTCCGAGAGAACAAACTCATCCCATGTGATCTTCACGAAGCCCCTTATGCAGGCGAAGGTGAGAAGAACCGTCGGGAATATCGTAAGGATGCGGATCAGGAACATCCACTTCGCTCCGGTGACATACTCGTTCGGCTCCGGAAGGAGCAGGAGAGGAACTACAATGGCATAGGAGAGCTTATACCAGACCGATGCCAGCGTCACCGCCAGCACGCATGTAAGTGCTATAAGATATGTCCTTGCCCGGACCTGTGTGTTCCAGTAGTCATAGACGGTCAGCAACATGAATACCAGGATCCCACCAGCAAACACTGCCACGTTCAGGATAGTAGGCTCCACAGCGTTGCTGTCACCGAACAGGAAGGCCCTCGTAAAGCCATAGAGGAATTTTCCCACCACGTACGCGCACAGGATAAGATACCCGTAGCCGAGTATCAGGCTAAAGAGCGTCTTCCTCGAGACATGGTGATGGACCTTTTCCTTTTCATCCTCGATATCCTTGCGCATCTCGGCAGCTTCATTCAGGATGCTCTCCCAGGCCTGGATGCTCTTCACCGAAGGCGCAAAGCTCACAAGATCCGCCCCGAAGGATTTTATGTCTTTCATGGTAGCAGCCTTCACTTCCTCGGAGACCACCACATTCTCAACTTTTTCCTGTTCCGCCATATCACTACTCCTATCATGAGTCATGTGGAATTTTTGTATCTAGATATATTATCAGCAGAGAACGAGTTTTTTGCAACGAAATTGAGCTCCGGGAGAAAAATTTCAAAAAAAATTTCAAAATTTTTGCAAAATATATTTTCCCTGCTCATAATCCTTAAGCGAAAGACGAAAATAGTTTTTTTCTCAGCAACATACAAACGCTCCTGTTTGTTGATAAACATAAAGGCAAACAAAACAACAGAAGCTATTTGTTTAAGAAGACGCAGAAACGCAGTAAAATCAAGGCCTTCAGAGCACAAGAGGCAAAGGGAACGGAGCCATAGGTAACAAAAGCGGATTATTTGCGCGACATGGTAATCAGCGGCAGGTAACAAAAACGGATTATACCACAATTACGGCCGGTAACCCAAGATAAAGCGGCAGGTAACAAAAAAAGATTATGGCTGTTATGGATAAACAAAATTCAGGATCCTGGAATTATAAAGCGTATATAGCAAAATAAAGCCTTGCGATGCCGCTCCGGGCCAAGCAGCAGGAAAAAGACAAAGCATCTTATGAAGAACCAGAAGGTAACCTAAAAGGATTATTTCTTTAATCCAATTATGTTACTTTTCTGGCAAGGTAACATAATTGGATTATATTTTAATCCGATTGTGTTACCAATATGGGGTAGGGTAACCAAAAAGGATTGTTTTAGGGACAAAAACACCACGCAGGTAACATAAATAGATTATTAATAATCCGATTATGTTACCTCTAATAAGCGCACCATAAAATACACGACAAGAGTAGAACATAGAAAATACAGGTCTTTTTGAATAAGGTAACAAGATTGGATTATTATTCCCGGGAATGAAATATCCGGATCCAGCATAAACAAATAATCCCAAAGTATGACCGTGAATAGGAAAGGTAACATAAAAGGATTATGAATAATCCTTTTATGTTACCTACGAAATGCGAATGATACAGAAGTAGAACATAGTAAAAGAAAGGAACAGATGGGTTCTATCGGATGAAAGATAAGAGAAGCGAGGCAGGCTTCCGCCCGCTTTACCCATAGCCAAGGAGCGGATGATCACGCAAAATAATCCCAAAGGATAACCTGTTGAGTAAAAGAAGTAACAATTTCGGATTAAAATAATCCGAAATTGTTACCGAAATGCTTGACGTGGTAATATTAATAGATTAGACTAAAGAACAGTAAATACCACACATGCTTCCGGCAAAGAACTGTTTATCTGCTGCTCTTCTGGCGGTTCCTGTTGTATGTTAAACACATTACAATCAAAACAACAGGAGTTAGGCTGTTTATAGATATATGAGAAATGCAGCAAAATCAACGCCTCACGAGCTCAAGGGTCAGGCAGACCAGAGCAAAGAGCAATAAGATCGGATTATAGTAGCCCATTTATGCGAAAGAAAAAGTAATATAAATGGATTATTACATGATGGCCACAGTTTTGCAAAAAGGGGCGAGAGGTAACAAGATCGGATTATTAATAATCTGATTTTATTACCATACCCAAATAGAGGTAACAGGAAAGGATTATTTTTTGTTGAAAGTAACACGATTGGATTGTTCGATAATCCGATTATGTTACCCACGGCAGAAAAACAAAGATAAAGCAGATTCTTGGGCAGTGAACAATGTCTATCTAAAAACAGGAGGTTAATTATGCCGGTTGGAAGAAACAAGGATAGGAAGTATGATACGATCGTAGCTAAGTCGCCATCGCTACTCCTGTGCAAACATACGATGAGTCTCACAGAAAAAAAACTGTTTGACCTCTCACTGGTCACGCTAAAAAAAGACTATGAGTCACCGGGCGGGGTATTAAAAATCCCGGAGGGAAAACAGGTCGAGGTAAAAATACCCGCGAAGGAGATCAAAGAAACACTAGGGCTTACGTCCACAAATATTTATACAAAACTCTATGAAATTGCCGAAAATTATACGAAGATCAAATTTGCACTGAAGAAGGATCCGACCTCGAGCGATGTTGACGATTCTGCCTTTGAAATGATGGTTCCCTTTCCGTATTGCAAATATGAAAAAGGTGTCTGGACGATGAGGTTCGAATCAGGCCTGAACAAAGAGATTTCTAATCTGGATGCTGGCAATTATGCATTATCGGATACTGCGATAACCTCGAAGTTCACTAGAAAAGCTTCTTCTGACCTGTACGACATAATAACCTGGTACAAATGGAAAGGAGGCTTTACCATCTCAATATCAGAGTTTCGCACGCTGCTTGGCCTTGACATGGAAGTAAAAGATGAACAAGGGAATATAAAGAAAGTAAGCAAATATGCTAATTACAAAAGACTAAATGCACTTATAATCAAGCCCGGCATTGAAGAAATAAACCAATTATCGGACATCATTGTAACCGTCGAAACCATAAAAGAACGGAATAGTGTAAAATATCTTAAATTCTCATGGACCAAGAAAGTCGAGTCTGTTACAACTGAAAGCGGACAGGAAGTGATACTCGCCAGCAATCCGCTCGGGGAAATTGATGAAGACATGGCAGCAAGCGCAAGGATCCTGAAAATGATCATTACAGATCCGGAAATATCTGAAAATGATGTTCTCGTGCTGCTCATGACAGCCAACGGTGATCAGGAGGTCGTCATCGAAAAGTGGCAGCTGTACAGGAAACAGAAGATGACGACGACGATCGATAAGCCAGTGGGATGGATTATCAGCGCAATCAAAAACAATTACAAGGGCAATATAGAAGATGTTGATCTTAAAGATGTAGTTGAGGTGGGCCCGGCAACAAACGAAGATAATGAAGATGTATTGGACAGCATAAGCGAGTTGCTCAGAAATTACGAAAAGCCTTTTAAACTGAAGGACATAAGAGCAATAGCTAAACAAGCCGGAAATGATGTTTCAAAAGTTGAAAAAGCCTATAAGGTTCTGAATGCTCAGAAAAACATCGAAGACCATGTGGCATATATGATAGCGGCGATCAGGGATGATTATGAGCCGCCGAAGAGAACAAAAAAAGAAAAGTCTAACGAATTCAACGAATTCCAACAACGTCAATACAGCGAAGCAGACTATGTAGAGTTAGAAAGAAGGAAGCTCAATAAATTATAAAAAATTTTGATGTCGATGAGATCGACAACGATGAGTTCGATGCGATGGTCGCCGAAGTGAAGAGACGTTTCGCGGAAGAATATGTGCAGGTCATGAAATTAAGGGAGCCCTATGAAAAAGCTATAAATAATCCTTTATTCTTTTCCAACTGCCTTCAAATATGACGCAATGCCATCGATAATGCCATTATTATCAATTAACAATGACTAAAACGAAAGAGCCTCGGGGAGACACATCCCGGGGCTCTTCCTGTAGGAGATAAACATAAAACCATGAATTCGTTACTCGTCCTCTTCGAACTCGGTGCCCAGAGCTGCGTGGATCCTTGCATATACGGATGAGAGCTCACCGCTTCCCTTCCCGCCGCTGAACGCGAAGGCTCTGTCCGCGAACTTCTTTGCGGTGACATAATCGGCCGTGTCCGCATATGCAGCCGCGATCGAAGTGAACAGAGCATTCGAATAGACATCACGTCCGTATTTGTCGCAGTATTCCCGGCACAGGTCTATCGCCTTCTTTGGATTGCCCTGTTTGCGCAGGTATGAGGTAAAACGCGGCAGGATGGCTTTGACTTCTGCGGTGTTTGCCTTATCCAGGGCATCTTCGAGCGCGCGTCCCGCGAGCAGGAGATTGCCTGAACCCTTTGAGCCGTCGATTATTTTCATCAGCTCCGCGGCGCTCATCATCTTGTAGTCATCGTTGCCGACTATCAGCCGGTTAAGATCAGGGACTATATTAAGGGGCGCGGCAATGAAATGACTATCAAGCCATTTTCCGTTCTTGTAGTAATATGTCTCGCCCCTGTACTCGTACTTTTCCATATCGTTCTCCGCACGGGCCTTATGCCCGCGTATGCTCCGTACCTTACTACAGGTTCCACTTCTTTATCAGCTGCTCGCCAATCTGGTACGCAAGGTCAGTGGCATGAGCCTGATGCTTCTCATCGTCAATGGTGAGGAGATCGCGGTCGCGCATCCATAAGATGATGTCTTCCTTGACTTCCCAGGCAGCACGCTCGAGAGCCTTCTTGTCATAGACCCCTTCGGACAGCGACTTAAGATCCTTGTCCGTTACGCGGGTGCCTGCAAGCTCGGACACGGCAAAGTCGCGCAGAGACAGCACGGAAGAGAGCGTCCATAAATAATCGCCCATGTCGAGCAGCTTCCTGTACCTGTAGAGGAACGCGTCCCTGTTCTGGGCAAGAGCGATGCATATGCGCTGTACTTCCTCCTCGTCACCTATCTTGGCAATCGTATAGTCTTTCTCGTTATTGTTCATGTCTTATCCTTTCCGGCGGCGGTATCCTTTAATATATCCCGCGCTTGTCCTCGATGAAAAAGTAGTCGGGCCTCACGCCAAAATACGAGCATATCTTGCAGAGCGCGTTCACCGAAGGGATCTTCTTGTCTGTTTCCCACGCCGAGACCATGGTGGCGGGAAGCAGCAGCGTCTTCTCAAGCTCTTTCTGGCTTATGCCCGCCTTACGCCGGAGCGCCGCGATGTTCTGTCCGATGAAGCGGTAATCCTTGAACTCCTCGTTCCTCACTCCGTTCAGGCATATGCGGCGGATCTTGTACCAGTGGGGGAGTGTGGGCTGCGTCTTGTAGTTTTCTATCATGCTTATCGCCTTTTCGCTCAGTCCTGATGCGAGTGCCAGCTCCTGCTGGGTGATCTTCGCCTGCCTGCGCAGTCTCTTTATCTCCGTAATCTCTGTTATCTCGGTCACCATAAAGCCTCCTCCTTTCCGAAATGGTCTGTGTCTTATGTCTTATTCTTCCTTTTCGTCTGTGCCAGCGCTTCAAGCTCCAAGGCCCGGTCAGCCAGCTTGTCCCGGTCTTCGGCAGACAGCGCATAATAGTAATGCAGCATCCTGTTGAGGAACGCATCACGCGCGGGATCCGGCTGCTCCCTCCTGACCAAGAGCTCAACGCTGTCATCCGAAGCGATGTTATAGTCAATCCCGAGAGCGTCCGCAATCTTACGCCTGTTGGCGGGGTTCGGTTCGTGCACCCCGTTCAGGTATTTGGAGAGCTGCGCGCGTGAGATACCCGTCATGTCGGAAAGAGCCGCGCCGGTGATGCCCTTTTCCTGCATTACGCGGCGGCAGTACGCCAAAAAAGCGCTCAGATTGTCCATGGCAGGTACCTCCTTTGTCTAAAATGGGTGTAGTTGACAACAAGTGACAACAAATGTCAACTTCCTTTTCGATTTCTTTATAGCACAATAAACTGTATCTTGTCAAGATATCTGACAATTACGGGTTGATTTTTGATAAAAAAACGGGGAAGTATTTTGTAAAAACGAATGTTCGCTATTTCATTGACAAAATCCGCATTCGGGTGGTATTATATAGTTACAGAATTGAACAGCGTTCAAATCAGAGAGCAAAAAGGCACGCAAAATCGTGCCGGCGACACAAAGGAACAGGAGGTTCAGACAATGGACAGAGAAAAACTGGCAGAACTCTTTGAGGACATGGATAACACGGCGCAGTCAGGATACGAGCTGTGCAAGGCACTCGGAGCAGAGTTCAACTGCGCAGGCGACTTCTCCCGGATGGCGTCGGAGCTATATGAAAGCCTCGGGAAGAAGGGCAAGAAGCTCTTGGATCAATGCATGTGCATTGTGGCGATGTGTATGGCATACGACTATCTGGCATTCAGCCACGGCGAATATACGGACAGACGGAACGAGGCGTCGCGAAGATATTCGTTCGAGCATCAGAACGAGTTCAGAGAGAAGATGGAAGACCTGATAGGTTTCCACCCCGAGTACAGGGACAGCAAATACTTCGTGAAAACGCTCGGGTTGAGGGAGTGGAAAGAAAGAGGCCTCCTCTACCTTATAGGGTTCGCGAACCGCTGGGACGAAACCCATCCGACGATCCAGCAATCTGTGTTTGGCGGATATGTTAACGGAGTCATGCAGGCACATGCAGCATTCCCGTATGTATGAAAAAAGGAGGAGATGGCGATGAAAGGACATATGCACGTAGACAGGCTCTTGTCTTCGGGGATATACGTATCCAAGCTCGACACGGACAAGGCTTTCGCATACAGTGGGAACACATGCGGATATTTCAAGATGATAATACTGCCGATTCTCAACAGCAACGGACAGCGCGAGATCCGTTTCATGAAGGACAGGAAAGGCACCGGTTATGTTGTATCGGGAGAGGCATACATCATAGCTGACCGCGATGAGAAGACGATAGACCACAGATGCCTTGGATACCGCAAGATGGACCGCGAATCACGCGACCTGAGGCACAAGCTCATTCAGACGAAGGTTAGCACAAAAAATAAACTATGGTAAGGGGGACACACAGGATGTCAGACGGCAATTACGCTATATGGAAAGGCAAGGAGTTCTGGTGCGGGGCTTATGACGTAAAGACGGAGAGGATAACCGAGGTGCATACCTTTAAGGAATGCGAGGCGGTAGACTTCAACAGCTACTGGTGCTTTACGGTGACGGGCGAAGAGAAGTTCGAGTCCGGAGAGTGGATATTCTTCTGGGTGGAAGAGAACACGAACATCAACACCGAGTACGATGTGGACGTGGCGGTGATCAGAAGGATACGGGCGCAGATAAGCACAGAGGAACAGGAGACACCTGAACGTACGGAAGAAGACATTTGCGGGTTGGGGGCGAGACAGCTGATGCCCGCCGATGGCAGTCAGGGTTCAAGAAGGCAGTCATGTCTCATCGTATGGATACCCGTAGACGAAGACACCCCGAAGGATGACGGCATTAAGCTCGTCACCTGCAAACCCAAAAAGGGAGAGCCGAATGTGAACAGGGCTTACTATGACGGACAGTTCTGGCACGGTTCAGGCTCTATGTCGGGAGTAACGGCCTGGGCAGAGCCGCCGCAGCCGTACAGAGCATAGAAGAAGATGGGAACATACAGACACATACAGACAACAAGGAGGATGAAAGAATGAGTTATAAATACCCTTATCAGATCGCTTCGGCGTTCTCAAAGAACATCAAAAAAGGAATCATCACGACGCTTGGCATCGAAGCCCACTTCAGTCTGGAGAGCGGGGCGGTAGACGGAAAAGAAGAGGCAAAGGTCAATCCGCTGGAGTTCCACGAAGGTTTTTCGCGATTTACCCTTGTCCTGATATGCAAGAGCGAGGCTCCCGATAAGAGAACGGGAAAACCCACCACCTATACAAAGAGGGTGACCGCGAACATACCCGCCCGCGTTGATGCGGACAAGATAATCGCAAGGACAAAGGCATGCGAGAACCTGCTCGTGATGAGAGAGTATAACGCAACCCCCGCACCCGCCCAGTCATCGGAGAATGGGCAGCAGGGCGAGTCCATCGCCTATACCACCGTCCTTTCGATGGGTACCGGATTAAAGGGCAAGACACCCGCGCAGGTACTTACCGAAAACGGCAAGAACAAGGACAAGCTCATCTCGCAGATAGACTTCCTCTCGCAGAAGGTCAAGGAATATCCCGCCAACCAGACACAGATAGACGCCATCAGAGAGGCGATAGCACTGTTTGATGCGAAAAAGCTCGCAGCGACCACGGCACCCGCCGAGAGCGCAGAGAGGGCGGTGACGGTCTATGAAGCGAACTTTAAGCCGCTCGTCAGCACGCTCGACGAGCAGGGCAGGGTGCTCGTCTACAGCGTTACAATCCGCTGTATCCCGTCAAGGAACTATCCCTACGAGGTGACGATAAAAAATACAAGAGCACACTGGGACGGCAGCGTTGCACGCCCGACTGCGCAGGATCCTCACGACGAGATTACCATGAACATCGACGAGGCTACATGGAACGGCATCGTATCGGATATGGAGCGCAGCCTGAGCGCGTTCACCACCTATAACTTCGGTAAGCAGTTCAAGAAGGCCGAGGACGCCAACAGGGTGAACCGTCTGAAGGCAGTTCAGGAAAAAAGCCAGACAGCATAAGGCATAAATAAATCCGCCGGGGCTTAAAAGTCACGGCTCCGGCGGAGGAAAGGAGCAACGGCAGTGAGACTTAAGGAAGAGACGGTACGCGAGGCGTTTGGGCTTATGGACCTTCTTGCGGGAATGAACTCGGGCGGGATAGAGGCACCGAGGATACTTCTCGCGACAGAACGGAAGAGCGATACAGAGATAACCGTCAGATGGAATCACCCCAAGACCTGCGGATATTCGGATGTGTGCTACCACTATGCGGATACTTCAGAACATGAGGACACGTTCCTGCTCGAAGACGGGGCGCTGGTGATAAACGGCAGCAGGGACGCGCTCATATGCGATGACTCTCCAGAGTTCCTCGCACCGGTCGAGGCGTTCTGCAAGAAGTGGGGACTTGTTTTTCCGGGAAAGGGATATCAGGCATGAAAGGATACAGATGCGAAGACCTTTTCGGGGACGGCGTAACGGATCCGGTGGCGGTAGCGATACATGAGACATTTGTGCTTGGGAATATGGACATCCCGCTCATGCTCATGGAGAACTGCAGGAACCTTGCCGAAGAAGAGAGAGCTTTTCTTGAAACCTGTAATGAGTCCGATAATACGGACATGCTGGCGCGTATAGTAAGGATATACATAGGAGAGAGGGACTACTGCAAGTGGCTCTGCGCAAGTCCCGAGGATATCTGGCACTGCTACGTTGAGCCGTTTGAGAATAACCGGCTCCTGCTGCCTGAGTTCCTTGAAAGCGGACGCGTGAGCGAGTATACGATTCCTGACGATGCAGTTGTCCTTGCGGACCTTGGCAGGGAAGGGACTCTCTACTGTTGGGAGGGCAGAACGATTTTAAAGCATAGGAGGCATTAAGATATGAGCATGATATTTTCAAAAAAGAGGATGGTCGCAAGACTTAAGGCAGAAGGGCACGGCGATGAGATAGGTGATGAGGCGAACAAGGTCATGGACAACCTTGACGGACAGCCGGCAAGCACCATGAACTGGCAGCGGATGGTTCATGGCGAACCGTTGCTGTGGTGTACTGGAAAAGACGGCAAAGGGTTCTACGTTAACGAGGCGGACTGTATCTGAACAGAGGAAGGAGAAAAGGGAATGAGAGCAAACAACACCAGAAAGATTGACCTTGCAGAAGGGCATTTCTACAGAATGAAGGAAAAGAACGGGAAGGCTTTTGTTGGAGAATATATCGGACAGCAGGCGGATGAGTTCGCATTCCTTTTTCCCGAGAATAGCGTTAGCGTATACAGTTTCAGGGTTAAAGAGGGCAAAGAGACATTTGTATGCGGATACACAAAAGACCATCTGCCCCAGCTGACAAAAGACCTCGGAACGTTCGAACCTGCGGCTGACGGCATGTCCGCATGAGAGGAGAATATATGAGTAAATGGAAGATAAAGGAAGCAGAAGCGATTTATACCGGCGGAAACATCTGGCTGTTTATTGGGAGCCTGACAGACGGGAACTACTTTTTAGTCTCTGACGATGGCTGGGCACTGATCTTAAATGCGGATCCTTCAAACCTTGATGAAAGCCTTTATGACGACTGGCAGAAAGAGCATCTTATTGAAGAGATGGACGAGGGGGAAGAGCTAAGAGCGTTCCAGATACAGCTCCTTGACCTACTCAAGAGCTATTCAACAAATCAAAGGTGTATCTTTGACGAGGAAATCGAGAATTACCGCCATGCATGGAACTGTGTTACCGAGGAGCCGGCAAAATCAACAGAAGAGACCTTCAGTATAAGAAGGGATGCCGAGAGCATATACATATCAAACGGCAAGGAGACCGAAGTACACGAGCTTTCCGAACTCGGTCCTGTATTAAGGTCATTTTTAACGGCGTACACCGACTCCGATGCGGTTCACGTCATTGCACTGGACTATAACAAGAAGGGAGATTGAATGGCAAGCAAAGACGAAAACGAATTTTATTATTTTGGGAAAGATAAGGCGCTTGAATTCGGAGACCGCATCCAAAAGGCATTGAAGGGAAAACGGGTTTCCAAGCGAAAGGCAACGGCAAAACTCCCCGGAGGACTCATTTATGAGGCAGAAAAGCTGAACATGGATATGTGGAACTTACTGGAAGCACTAGAAGGAATGTGCTGCGACGGAAGGGCAAGGGAAATTGACGATTCGTCATATCTCGTCATCTGATTCCACTGTATCATATGATAACATTTTAAAGGATCTTAATGACCGTATCAGCAAAGCACAGAAAATATTCGATACGCTAGAAAAAGAGCATAGTTTACAGCTCAATCTCAAAAAGGAAAAGACATGGCTCCAAACACCGTGTTTCTATGAAAACTTAGAAACAGAACCGCTTACATACCGAAAGAGGTTAAGAGAATTAGTGGCACGAGATAAGAAAAAGAAGAAATAGGTAGAATCATCAAAGGCAGCAGGGACAGCCTGCTGCCTTTACTATGTTCTACTACATAATGTTTAATTGGAAATACTCACTCTATTTTAATCTCCCTGACTTAGCGCGCTGCGGGAAGGAAAAATCATGTTATCATCCCATTCCCGTATGACATTCTCGCGGAAGGTGCTCTCAAAAAGCAGCATCTTGTTTGAGTCTTTGAAAAGGTTTGGCGCTTCGAATTTTAGAGCCATAGTCTTTGATTCGCCCTGTGTGTTATAGCATATGCGGAAATCTCCGGCTATAAATCTACTTGACAGCTCAGGACGTTGTTCGGAGAGCAGAGCTTCTACCGTCGGGTATGTAGTGTAAGTCATGCCGTTTAGAGAAAAATAGGGTATAACCTCTCCACTCCAGGGATTCAGATACAAGTGGTTAAATCTGTCTATATCGACTATGCAGCCATGCACATGACCGCGCCCGCCAAAAAGCACTACCTCATTTGCCAGCTCTGTTATAACGTCACGGTACTTTTTGAAGACTTCTCTAACGGTACGTACATATTCCGGCATATGCTCAAAATACCATTTGGCGTCATGATTGGCCAGTTGTACCTGTCCGCCGTTTAAGACATACAAAGCCCCGTTTTCTTTTTGCCCCAGAAACATATAGCAACCGCTGTTTTTTAAACACAGAATCTTTATGTCTTTCCTGTGTGACTGGCAGCGCAGGTTCTTACTGATCCCGAACCCCGCATACTGCTCTCTGGTGATTTCTGTTATACCATCGGCAAGGTCATTTAGGTAATCAAAATCGTCGTAGCATGGGATCGATTTCATTATAGAAGGAAATTCCGAATAACCGTACTGATTATCAGCTACGATCTTTCTTTCATCTGACCACTCAAAGACATTCCTGTGCGTATGCCCGGAAATATGAATAAAGTTGGGATTGAGTTCTTCCGCTATCCAGTCGGATGTCGGATTATGAGACACGATGATAGCCCTGCGGGCACCAAATATCCGGCTGAGCAGGGCATATCCCGCGCGGCACTCTTCTGAAAGCCGGATTTCTTCTTCTCTACTGAGAGTCATTCCGTAAAGTCTGTTGTCTGCGTTCCATTCGCTATTAAGCCCAGCAAAGCCCGTACAACCAAAGATCAATGTCTTAACCCTGTTTTGCCGGGACGACCATTCAGATGAATCCTGAGCCAATTCTTTGATAGAGATAGTTAAATAGTCAACATATGCTTCTTTATGATGATTTTTTGAGTTCGAGTGGCGTTCCTCTTCCTTAATCTGTGCAATGAAGCAGTCGTTATGAAGAACGTTGACATGTATCTGTTTCCCATTTTCCTTAAACTTTGATACGATGGAATCCACGCTGCCGTCACCAACACCTTCAGCATCAGATAATTCATGGTTTCCTAAAACCGCTATATACTTTGCGGCTGCGAAGCCTGCATTTGATACCAGGCTGTTCATAAAAATCGTCCATATGGAGAGATACCTTGATACATCGCCCGCGACAACGATATAGTTGATCGCGTTATCAGCCTCATCAAGGCGCGCACCCCGTTGCCTGGTCTGCCTTCCAAGTGAAGCGGCGATGTCTTCCACATATTTTCTGATCGTATCAGGTGAGGGTCTTTTATTTAAAAATGCCTTTTTGATCTTTTCATCAAGATGGATATCGCTGATATAGAACAATAGTCCTTTATCGTGGATCTCTGGCTCAACAACCTGCCTCTCGACAGAAACTGTCTCTGAAGATATACTCGCCTCAGCAGGATCAGAATGAAGCAGTTCAGAAACTATCTGTTTACTCAGCATTATGTCCGGCATTTTTCTTCTCCCTTCTCTATATGATAAATCCCATCTCGTTACTCGCTCTGCACTCTGTGTTAAGTCTATTATACATTTATCAAAGGGATAATCTATAAAAAATAAGGCAGCGGGTAAGCTTGCTGCCTTATTCGATATCATATTATTGGTAAATGATGCCAGTATTATCCCAGAAAATTCTTCTTTCTGAAGAAGAGAGGTCGTAAATAATGGTATCTATATACTCTTTTCCTATCTTTGCATAATCATCGTATGTCAGTCCTTCTCGTCCCGGATAATAAGAGGAGAGCTGTTCCACTGCTTTATTAAATTTGGAATAAGCGAATTCATCTTTATTTATACCGCCACAGACAATATAAAGGGCAATTAGTCCGATACAATAATCACAAAATGCGTCAAAAAACCGCCATTCATCCGATTCGCTTCGGTAAGGATTGTTTTTATCTATAAACAGCTTTCCTTTCGTCAAGTGATCGTAAAATACAAATAGGAATTTTTCAGGAGAACTGTGCATGTCTTCAGGAGACTCCGGATAGATTTCATTTGCTTCAAGATAAGCGGTGTAATCATTAAGCAGTTTGTAGCCAAATAGCGCCAGTGTTCGCTTTCCGTTAAATAATTCTTTTGTCAATACTGAAGGCAGCTGTTCTCGCTCTCTGACGTGAACCATTTCGTGGTAAAGGGTATTTTTTATCTTGACAAGCTGATGTTCAGTTAAATTACTAAAATCGTAGCCAAGAGTCCCGACTTCGATAAGAGAAGAAGTCTCATCATGATGGGCAATATTACAGCTATCTTTATCGTTAGCGTTCAGCTGTAATTTAACTTCCCTTTTTACATTCATCTTATTTTTCAGTTCAGCAATAAAACGTTCCGGATCGAAGCCTGATTCCTCTTCTGGGATCAAATCGCCTTCCGTCAACTTTTTCTTAAAAAGATTAAACACATTAAACCCCACTTCATGTTTTTTATTAAACCAATAACAACTCAGTTTACACTTGTACAAGACATTATTTATTCTAATAAAGGCTGACAGCGAAAGCAAGAGCTAAGGGCCGTCTGTACATGAATGAACCTTTAAGCTCTGATTGTTCTTAAAAATGATTACCTCTACTTGTTACTTATGTGATTTGCTCAAACGATTCGCTTCTCAAAAGCATATTGCACTTGTCGGAGCAGAATACCTTTTCGATTACATCCTCCAGATCATTCTTCGATATAAACTCGCCATCAAATGCCAGACGGGTGATGCGGATCGTACCGGCATCAAACTTATAGCAGTATATCTTTGCCCTCCTGCTGCCGGAATATATATATGCGTAATTATCATCTGCTGATATAAGGACCGAAGAGAGTACCTGCGCCCCGCATCTCTTGTTTAAGATATCATATCTCAGTACGTTGCCATATGCGTTCAACTCATCTTCACGAACAGCTTCTATTAATGAAAGCTCGTTTATCATTACGCCTTCCGGTGTAGGATACTGCCGGATCCGGGCCTCGTTATATCCAAACTCAGTTTTTCTATCATCCTCCTTTTCCGGTGCGTCTCCTATATAGATCTTTCCTTTCGCTTTGAGAGGGAAATACTCCTCTTTACTCTCGGCAATAAAATGCTGCTGCGGGAAAAGCTCCATTACCATGTTCTCATGTCCTTTCATCTGGTTTTTCGCAGGCACGCGAGACATATATCAGTGGCGTCACTCTGAGAGATGACCCCGGCATCCATAAGACCTCTGGTGTACCCGTATGCGATATCTGTGTTCGCCTTTTCGTCTTCACTCATCACGAGAAGGCGTTCAAGAAGGGCATTCAGCTTTTCTGCATACTGAGCAAGCAGCTCGTTCCGACTCATCATGATCACTCTCCTTTCGACTGACTGCGGTTGTGCCCTACAATACCATTATGAGCAGCGAAGGAACTTTTTGCGAAAAAGTTCAAATAAATTTCGCACGGATCGGGCAACTATCCGAAACTTTTTATGAATCTTGTTAGTGTTGCACAAGAAAACCGCATAAAAACAGTCATTTAGCCTATTTACACGAACATATGTTCGGGTGTAAAATTAAGTCAGGAGGTGAGGAAAAGGCTATGACAAAGGTGATAGTTGAGGTAAGCGGCGGCGTAGTCCAGGCGGTCTACGCGAGGAACAAGAACATCGAGGTAGAGCTCGTCGATTGGGATAACGCGGCAGCCGATCCCGAATATGCGGAGCAGTGCAGGCAGATCATGAAAAACGTATCAAAGTCAAAGACCTACACGGATATTCTCTAGGAAAGAAAGGAGTTCAGACCAGTGGGAGAGCAAAAGAAGATCACAGGAGTACTGGTAAAGAAAGACAAGGCCAGCATCGTTTCCGTAGCGGACGAGCTCGAGGAGTATTACAAGCTCCTCGGATGCAGCCTGATAGAGATAGTCGACAGAAGGATAGCGCCGGATCACACAAAGAAGCTGTTCAGCATCGTATGTGACGAAGAAGGCCTTTGCAAGAACGAGCCCCGCATATCGGCGATAAGCTCTTTTGGCGAGATCGATCTGGTGGGAGACCTCTTCATAACCGGCGCATCAAAGAACGGACACCTGACAAGCCTTGAAGCGGATGACGCGGATGAGATCTTAAAGGCATGCAGGATGATACCTACGGAGCGGCACCCCGAAGGCATAATGATACTGACAAAGTGCGACCAGCTGATGTAGTTCGGCAGAAGGAGGAGACTATGGGTAAGGAATTAACGGTACACGTACTGTTTAGGTTTTTCAAGAAGTCAGGGAAGATCGAGAAGACGGTCACGGCGCTCGGCAGCGCACAGCTGAACATGTGGGCGATGCTCAATACTCCGAAGAACCGCTCATGCCTGGTGTTTGAGCGCGAGTCCGGCAGGCTCGTCTTTGCCACGGAAGGGACGGACCATTTACCGATAGTAAGGAATGAAAAGGAATGCGCCGGAGAAACATGCAAGGACTATAGCATTCCGCTCGATATACTCCATGGCATCACCGATCCCCGGTTCGATACCGAAGAAGAGGAGGCGGCGGCAGTCAATGGATAAGGTGCGAAAGAGATATTGGATCTCAAACGAGAACTGGATATTCAATCTTGAGTCGATGCACGACAAAATGCTCGCCATAGGTGAGGAACTTGATGACGGGACCATAAACGGTCCCGTCGAGATACTCGGACATGTGGCCGACAGCTCATATGACCTGGAGGCACTCAAGGAAGAGTGCAGCGACCTTTTAAGTGCCGCAAAATCCCGCCCGTTAAGCGAGGAAGAGTACGCCAACGCGCGAGAGATAGTCTACTGGAGGGCTGCGAACCGGTATCTTACGTGTATGGCAGCAGGCATGTGCGAACATGACGCGGGGCAGGAGTTCAACGGGCTATAAGAGAAAGGACAACATGGACATGGAAGAAAAGATCAAGGAGCTGCTCGAGGAAAAGGTAGGCGAGGTCTATCAGCACTTTCAGAAAGAGCTTGGCATTGAGGCCGGCAGAACATCGCCCATGCAGCTCTTCGTACATGAAGAATTGCTCGGGGAGCTGGCGGCACAGATCAGCGCCGTACTCAAATGCGAGATGCAGCAGGGGTAAGAGCCTGAAAAGAGGCAGCAGGCAGATGTCACCCGGTGACATCAGGAGGATATGTATGAGCGAACAGATATTAAGACAGATATTATGCAGGCTCCCAAAGGGAGAGCACTTCAAAAAGGCATTCATGCTCCGCGATGATATCAGGCTCATATCGGAAGACGATCTCGGACAGGAATATGTCTACAAGGTCTCCTTCATGGATGACGGGACGATACGGCTGACAAAGGTGTGACGAACAGGAGAAAAACGCATGAGTTCGGTCAAAAAGAAGCTGGAGACAGGCACCCATGTAATGAGCCGCGGATATGACTTTGGCAACAATCGCGGAGTGATAATCGATTAATAGAGACTAATCTCTCTGACTATACATCTGACACCTCCTTCCAGAACGGCGGGCGGCGGAAAAAAACCGCCGCCGAACTGCCGGATTTTTCGCAAAAATTCTTTTCCCTGCTCATAATAGGAATGAGGATCCCAAAAAGGAGGAGAAAAAACATGAAAAAGATCTTAGCATTGCTGATCGCATTAATGCTTGTCTGCACCGGATGCGGAGTGTCTGAAGAGACCAAGCTCGCCATGCGGAAAAAATCGGCGAACCAGGAGAACTTCCACGTGGTCGCGCAGCACATCTGGAGCGACCTGACGGATCTGACGGAAAACGCGGTGGAGACTATAACAGACGGGTATAATACCTATGCTCCGATGGCAAAGGAAAAGGCAGAGGATATCATAAGCAATGCAAAGGAAAACGGCCCTGATATCGTCCGCGACTATGTTGATCATCAGACCGAGTTCTGGGGCGATGCTATTGATTCCATAACAGGAAAGGCTCCTGTGATGCCCGAAGGCGTAGAGCTCGAGGGTCCGTTCACGATACTGTGGGTTTCCGACGGAGATACCTTCGCCGTAAAAAATAACGGAAAAGAAACATATGTTCGCATTACGGGTGTCGATACCCCTGAGTCGGTCGCTTCGGACGACTATCTCACAAAGAGCGGCAAGTCCAATTCGGACGAGGGCCGCGAAGCCTCTGCCTTCACAAAAGACCTGTTAAAGAAGACTGGCATGAAGGTATGGCTCGAAAAGGACGTCCAGGAGGAGGACACATACGGACGCTGGCTCCGCTATGCCTACATTAACGTTGACGGACAGCTGCGGATGCTGAATGAGATACTCCTGGAAGAGGGGATGGCAAGGATGATGACGATCGCCCCGAATATAAAATATGCAGACACTGTATTTAAGGACGCGCAGCAACGTGCCATCGAAGAACACAAAGGCTTTTGGGACACCGGCTTTTACAAGGAGGAAGAATGACGAAACCGACACATCAGGCATTTGCCTTAATGCTCACGGGAGCAGGGATAGTTGCAGTAAGGAAGTCTGGGCACGATATATCAAACCTGAACGCGCTCATCACCCTTGCGGCAGCTTCTTACGGTTCATTACTGCCCGACATTGACGATCCAAGGTCGTGGGCCGGTCATCATCTGGTACTTTTCGCCCTGCCTTACTGGATATTCCGGGCAGTTGCGAAATTCCTCGGCTGGCTCTTCCGGAGCAAGGTGATCAAAGAGTATTCCGACGAGCTCGGGCACCGTAAGATCCTGCACTATCCGACCACGTACCTTGTTTCTTTTGCATCCGCCATCATCATCCTTAAATCTACCGCTTATAGGAATGACGCCGTTCCGTTCTGGCTTCTGTGCCTCATAACAGGCCTCATGCTCCTTGGGCCGATATCGCATGCAATCGGAGATGCCTGCTTCGGTTCCCTGAAGCTCCTGGCACCATTTTGCAACAAGAGCTTTTCCTTTACACCGTTCTCTACAGGATCGATAGTTGAAAAGCTGGTGCTTCTGGTACTGGTCATAGTTGACATACCATTGCTGATGAGTATATTCCGGGCATAGACATATTTGAAAACGGAAACAAATTAAGTTATAATCTTGTGTAAAAGAAATCCTGCATGTACAGGTATAAAAAAGATAAAGAGCTATATAAGAGAGCGGAAGGAGGTGCTCGTAAATGGCAGAAGATAAATACATGAACGCAGCTGAAGAAAAAGCCTTTTTCGAACGCATAAAGGCCGGAAGAAAAGCAGCCGGAAAGAAAAAGAACTTTGAACTCTACGGGATTGGCGATGAATCCCAGCTTGAAGAGTATGACAGACTGATCGCTGACGGAGAGAAAGCCAGAAACGAGCTTCCTAACTTTTACGGAAACCTGATATCGAGCCTCGCATCGAAGTATTTCAAATCCGGTATCCCCGAAGATGATCTTCTCCAGGAAGGCATGCACATGCTCTACGAGGCTGCGGAAACATATGATGCGGAGACCGGACGCTTTACAACTTACCTCCAGAGGATCGTGGTCGATACATTTAATACGATGATCCAGAATGACAGTCTCCTCACACAGAAACGCGCGATGAGGGATGCAAGGAAGAACTATGAAAACACAGTGAACGAGCTTGCGGCCAAAGGTATCAAAAATCCCACGGATGAACAGGTCTCAAAACAGAGCGGATTAACCCTCGATATGGTAAAGACGATCAGGGGAATGGGAAGTTATTCCTCAAAGGGAGCAACCGTAGTTTCTCTTGATGAACGGATAGGGGATGATAATGATGGAACCCTGATAGACCTCATCTCCGGAGAAGAAGATATCGTGGATGGGATACTTACCGAGATAATGAAGGAATCGTTAAACAAAGCGATGGCCGAAAGACTGACAAAAGAAGAGGAGATAGTGATTAGAGATCGGTACGGCCTTAACGAAGAGCAGACGACCATCAGCCGCGAAGATATAGCAAAGAAGCTCGGTCTGACGGTCACATCCGTGAGAATGCTCGAGCGCAGCGCGAAGATCAAGCTGGCCATGATGAGTAAATTAAAAGATCTGCTCTGAAAAGAGGAATAAAGAAAGATGGAAAGTGCGGTATACCAATCATATGCCGCACTTTTTCTGTTGCCGGCACTCCGTCCCTTACCGCGGTATAAAATTTATACCGCACCTATCTGCCACCATTACTTACCGCGGTATAAAATTTATACCGCGCCTGCTTGATACCGTCCCTTAACGTGGTACAAAATATGTACCGCACCTATCTGCCACCATTACTTACCGCGGTATAAAATTTATACCGCACCTGCTTGATTCCATCATCCCTTATCGCGGTACAAAATTTATACCGCACCTGCCTGATACCATCATCCCTTACCGTGGTATAAAATTTGTACCGCAGCCCCAAGAACGGCTTCAAAACAGGAAGGACTGCCCAAGAACCTGCAATAAAAAAAGAGCCGGGGCGTCAATTCCCCAGCTCTTACTGTTTATTTTGCAATGTTGTTTAAGTAATAGGTTACGCTGTCTTTGTTCTTGTTGAGGATCCATACCATGGCGTCCTCAATCTGAGCACCGGTATAATTCGGCGGGAAGAACCTGGCAATATCCGGGCGGATGGAAGAGGTGGGCCGTCTTGTCACTTTTTCTTCTTTTGCCCTTTCACGCATGCCTTCATGCCTGTATACGATCTCCTCAAAACTCTCTTTCGTGATCGCCCCGGCCCTATCAGCCGCCAAGATCTCTTTCAGACAATCTTCCTCGAGCTTTATCCTGCCGTTCTGGCATAAGATGTCTTCTATCATCTCCCTGACGGGACTACTCATCTTATATACCAGGGAAAATGCAAGGCTCTCGTTCAATCTCTTCTGATCCACCATATCCATGAGCAGGTCACCGAGGTTATAAAGATTGAGGCACTGGGAGATCTTTGCGGGGCTGACGCCGAATTCCTTTGCAATGAGGCTTCTTGTACGCCCGCCGTCCTTATCATCTTCAAGCGCCCTTCTCTTCAGGATAATATAATACCTGATGCCTATGCTCTTTGCTCTTTCTGACGGGAGCAGCTTTTTACGGTGTTCGTTGGAGCTTACGACACAAAGAAGCGCGTCTTCGTCATTGTAATCGACAACGATGCAGGGGACCATTCCAATCCCCGCTTCCTTGGCAGCACACTTTCTCCGGTGGCCCGAGAGGATCTCGTATTCTCCATCCTTCTGCTTGCGAACGATGAGCGGGTTAAGGATACCTTCATCTCTGACCGATGAGACAAGCGCATCCATGCTCTTGTCATAGATGACCTTGAACGGATGGTTCCTGAATGGCTGGAGCTTTTCGATGGGGATGTCGACTATATCCTTATCAGTCTTCCCGATGCCTTCTGTGGGCGATATATATACGCTTGCCCCCATACTGGTGTTAATCTCGATATCTTCTGCATTAAAGATGTTCCCAAGAGACGAGAGGGATGATTCGCTGTTAAAACTCGGGTTATTCACAGGCAAGGACCTCCTTCACAAGACTGCTGTATGCCTCACGGTGCTCCTTTTCTGCACCGCCAAATGAAAAGATGCTCTTCGAGCAGTCAGACGCTCTTTCAAAACTTACCGCCAAGGGAATATATGTCTTGTAAATGGGAATATTGGACTTGGCTGCAACCTCCCGGATGTCGTTCACGCGGTCCTTTGAATAGAGGTTATCTCTGCGCACCATCGTGAGCAGCAGGCCTCCGACCTTGAGTCTGCCATTGAGGACTTTCTTGATACGGAATATGGTCTTAAACATCGATTTTAATGATCTGAACGAGAGCGCGTCAGCCTTGATCGGGATGATTACCTCATCCGAGGCCACCAAAGCATTTACAGAAAATAATCCGAGAGAGGGCATGCAGTCGATGATGATGTAATCGTATTCGCTCTTAAGGGGTTTTAGTATCGTCTCAAGAACGCGTTCACGGTTCATGGCAGTTACGAGCAGCATCTCGACATCACAAAGGTCGATGTTCGTGGGCAGCAAGTCAACGCCCTCGTCGTTCTTTAAGAGCCCATCATGCGGATCGAAGGCCTCTCCCGAGACCACCTTTTTCATCGTGTCGGCAATGGTGTATTCAAGATCATCAGTATCGGGCCATCCAAGAGATGCGGTAAGATCGCTCTGGGGATCAAAGTCCACCATCAGGACGCGCTTTCCCTCACGCGCAAGGCCGATACCAAGGTTTACAGATGTCGTGGTCTTGGCTACCCCGCCTTTCTGGCTGCATACAGAGATGATTTTTGCCTTATCCATTTACAACTTCCTCCAATCTTTTATATGTGTTTTTTGATACTTCAACTTTCTTTCCTTCGTAATTGATGATAAAGGGCAGGGCAGCAGGCTGCGTATAGTTTACGAACGCCACATGCACTTTAAACTCCCGTTCAGGTACATCTGCGCTCAGAGTCTCAAAGCGTCCGATCTGTGTCTGCTGCGTAAAGCTCCTTGCGTCTTCGTCATCCTTTACCAGCAGGATGAGGTTCATGAGAGCTCCGCCCTTATACGACGCGCAGAAGGCACCGGCCCTGAAGAACCCGCCGACATCGTGGCTGATTTCCTCAAAGACTGTCACGGGGATATCTCTCTCGGGAAAATCAAATGCGTTATGGAAGACAAAGCCTCTTACGGCACCGGTTCTCCGTACATAGCTGTACTCGTCGCAGTAGCTGAACAATGAGGTCCCCGCGAGTCGTTTGAAAAGGTCTTCCTCGTAGTGGGATTCCTTCGCGAGCAGAACCGGAGCATACCGGTCAAACGCGATGCGGTTGGCGATGATATAGCTCAAGCCCTTGTCAAGGATCGCGTCACGCAGGAGCCTGCCTGAGTTTGAGTCGATATACTCGATAGCGCCCCTCCGCATGGTCCTCTCTTTCTTTCTCTCCCTTTCGTAGATCATCTGTTTCTTGCGATAGCTAATATCGCCCTCAGGAGAGGAGATGAATGCTTCAACGTCCGCAATGGTGCCAAGATCCTCCGGGAGGTCGCCCGTAGCGTTGAGGAAGTCGCAGATGAGCTCGTACATGTTCTTTAATGTGCCAAGCTCCGCACTGTAATCTTCTTCGCTGAGTCCTGACTGGTCTATGATGAGCTGCATACGTGCGTCACCGATGCTCGTTAAGCCATGTTCAGCCATATAGCGACTGAGCTTGGAATACGTGTGCGGATACCGGAGCTTTTTCTCGTAGTCAGAAGAGCGCGAGACTGCGACCGTATCCGAGTCACGCCGCGCGGAATTAAACAGTACCGTGATGTTCTCACAGGAACGCTCCGCCTCAAACATCTCTCCGTAAAAGACGTGCTTCTCGCGCAGCCGTGCTTTCCTCTCCGTGTCCATATCCTGCTCGACTAGGCAGTAATATGTCCCTCCCGTGGTTTCTGTCACGATTATCCCATCTGGTTTCAATGAAAACACCGCGCGGGATCCGCTGTTTGCCACCACGGATCTGTCCATGTCGTGGAGCGCGAGGTTTTCCTTTAACGGCAGCTCCGTATTAAGCACCACATTCGTAAACCACATGAAAGGAGAGAAGCGGACGTCTCTGAGCAGCCTGAACGGGGTATTGTTTGTCATGATCTGATGCAGGGCGTGTTTGCCCGGCACAGGCGGCATCGTATCGGGGATCCTGTTCTCCCAAAGATACGATTCTGGGAATTTATCCCAAACATTCTCAAATGCCTCTCGGGTGAGCATGTAGAACTTTGACGCATCATCCGCGGAATATGATCTGAGGCGTACTACTTTATTCTTATTGGCTTTAGCCTTTTTCGAGCTTTTTGCATCTACGGCATACAGATAGAGCAGGTTTGGCTTGGCCCAGGGCATTAACGACCGATACTGCTCCGCTGTAATGTACCTATAATGAAGAAGAATGAGACTCAGCAGATCATACTGGGTAAAATCCTTACCGCATGGCTCGATGCTGCATGTGGTCTTTAAGAGTCTTGACAACAGCTCACATCCGGGCATGCGCTCAATATCCTCACGCGAATACAGCAATTCACCAGGTATCTTGCCGTTTCTGTAAAGGTCACTCATGTAGTTATATATGTGGTCCCTGTAAGGTGTACCGAGATAATTCATGCATTAACCTCGTTTCTAAAATATTTCTTATAGGTATTATGAGCAGGGAAGGAACTTTTTGCGAAAAATCTGAAAAAAAATTGAATAATTTTTGCAAAATCTCTCTTCTGTGCTCATAATATAATTAAGAGGGCATAAAAAATAGAGTTCATCATGAGAGCTTGTCCGATGGCCCGATCAAGACTCCATTTTAGGGGGGCTAAAATAAGAATAAGTTGCATGTTTTTGACAAGATGAAAAACCGCGGACGTGCCTGATTTTACAGGTCATTTCAAGGACGTGCTTGCAAAAACGTGTATACGGCAACAAATCCATCAAATGTTGATAGAAGACGAGTGGAAAAAGACATGTTTTCCTCATGGAGAGGGGTGAAAAAACACCATGGCAGCTGAGAATAGCAATTATAAAGAGCTACTTTTTAACGGGGCGGAGAACTTCCCCAGGGAATACCACGACAACGAGTTCTACAAAAAGGAAGTCGACGAGGAGAAAAAGAAGCTGATAGACTACCTGAATTCCATCGCACCGGACTTTCTCGACCAGTCCGGACTGATCCCGAAGAGCAGGGAAGAGTAAGCAGTCAGTATCAAAGACTCCCGTAAAGCGGGAGTCTTTTTATTGCGGCTGCTGCCTCTGGAGTTGCATTATTTTTCGGGGTTCACGATGAGTTCTCATCCAAAGGCGTATTTTTTTGACGTTTAGCATGAGAATTCTGAGTGACAAATGGCGAAGCACTAATATGTTGATCAGGCAGTTTGTCAGGGATAATAGGTTTCTGCTAGAAGAATGACGAGAAAGACAAATAGAAAGGCCCGGCCAGTCAGCCGGACCCTCCCTAAAGGTGTAGCAGAAACAAGAACAAGAACAAATGTTCTCATAAGAAATAGTCACTGTTTTGTGTTTTCATAGGAGCGCATATTCCACGCAGCAATAGCCTGATAGTTGGTGTCATACTCATCGATCGCGGCTTTACAGTCGGTGCAATGGACACGGTATACCGTCTTGATATCATTATCCTTTACTACGATCCGGCTGGAGAGCTTGATCTTATCGCATCCACAGAAGGGGCAAGGCTTAAATTGTCCGTCCATATTAATACCTCCAGTGTCCATTTTTACGTTCTGTACCTGTTTTTAGTTTTGGGCCTCCGATCGCCTTTTCTGCTTCTTCGCGCGTAGGGAAGAGACGGCTCTCCCTTACGCGGGTTCCGCCTCCCCGTTCGATAAATCGGATGGTGTAAAAGCCGGCGCTATAACTTCTCACTTCGGCCTGCCTCACGAAGCTGTTCGATACAGTCACGAATACCCGGTCTCCAGGATTATACTTATTCATTTCCGCCTCTGTTCATGTCATAAAAGGTAACCTCGGTTTCTGAACAGATTATAATCCCTCCGGGGCAGAAAATGCAAATGCGATGGCGTAAAAGATAAATATGCTCTGGTTGCGGTTTAAGTCAGCAGGCACGCTAAGCCTACTCATGAAGCAGATTAGCAAGCCAGCATTATCTTCCCAGTATTATAAGGGTACTTTTGGCAAAGAAAACGCGAGGCTGTAGCTGTTTTGATAGAAATACGCAAAAACCAATGATATAATCACAATAGGTAGTCTGAAACAGACAAACAACGATGGCGTATAGTTATAGAGATGGAAGGATGCAACAGAATGGAATTAATTAATCTTAATGTATATCCTGTCAAAAATGTCTTAACCGACCTATTAAAAGATAAGACCACTAAGAAAAATATCATTTTTGCGACAGATGCTTATAATGAATTCGGTATAGGCGCTAAATCACAGATCACAGAAGACATATTACAGGGCTTCGGAACACTAGTTATCCAACCACGCGTATACAAAAGCCTTAGTGAACAATCAGAAAGAACAAGAAAGAAAGCAGAGGTTTTTACTCCTTCTTGGATCTGCAACAAAATGAATAATCATTGCGATGCAGAGTGGTTCGGAAGAGAAAATGTATTTAACAGTGAAAACGGGAACACATGGATAACTAATCGCGAAACTATTTATTTTGATGAATCTAAGGGATGGCAAAAATATATAGACTCAAAGCGTCTTGAGATAACTTGCGGTGAAGCCCCCTATATTGTGTCAAGGTATGACACTACCACAGCCGAAGCGATACCGGTTCATGAAAGAATCGGCATTCTGGATCGTAAACTCCGTGTAGTAAACGAGAGGACCGAAGATGAGAAAGAATGGCTAAAGTGGGCATTCAGAGCATTTCAAAGCGTGTATGGATATGAATTTCAGGGCGATAATCTCCTGATAGCCCGGATTAACCTGCTCATAACGTTCACTGACTATTTACGGGATAGGTGGGAAAGAACAGCAACCGAGACAGAGTTAAAGAAACTGGTAAACATCATATCCTGGAATCTATGGCAGATGGATGGAATAACAGGAACAATACCATTTGGGAAGCCACAAGAGGAATATAGACAACTTTCGCTGTTCGATTTTTCAGTCGGGATAAACGATACCGAACCCGAAGAAGTTGACTGCCGGATATTT
Source organism: Lachnospiraceae bacterium (assembly GCA_016280395.1). Lineage (GTDB taxonomy): Bacteria > Bacillota > Clostridia > Lachnospirales > Lachnospiraceae > SZUA-448. Next base: position 82,497 of record JAEEGQ010000151.1, read on the forward strand.
GATTGGAGAAGCAATGAATCGCTGACATACAGAAGCATTAGGGAAGGAAGGAACCGTAGATGAAGTTTGATTATTGCATTGGTAATCCGCCATATCAGGAGGAGACAGAGAGTGACAGCACTCGAAAACCACCTGTATATAACAGTTTCATGGAAGAAACATTCAAAATCGCAAATGTTGTAGAACTTATTACTCCTGCACGCTTCTTGTTTAATGGCGGTCAGACCCCTAAAGCGTGGAATCAGAAAATGCTTGAAGACACGCACTTTAAAGTGCTTCACTACGAACGAGATGCATCAAAGATTTTCACTAATACGGAAATTAAAGGCGGAGTTGCGATTACTTATAGGGATTCGGAAAAAGAATATGGACCTATTGGCGCATTTGTTCCTCATGAAGAACTCAAGACCATACTTGAAAAAGCAGGGGCCAAAGATGTTTCGGACAGCTTAACGGATATTGCCGATAGTTCAAATGTTTATGACTTAAAAAATATTTACGCAGATCATCCTGATTACGGCAAATACATTGGAGATAATGGGAGACATAGCCAATTAAAGACAAATGTGTTAAATATCAATCCTATTTTTACGGATAAACCGACTGAAGAAGATGATTATACTGTTATCGGATTAGTAGACGGGAAACGAGGTCAAAAATATTGCCATAGGAGATATTTGAAAAGCGAGCATAAGAGTCTTTTTAAGCATAAAGTTCTTGTACCTAAAGCAACAGGCTCTGGCATGTTCGGGGACACACTTCCTGAAATTGTTATTGTCAAGCCAAATGTTGCCTTTACACAGACATTTTTATCAATCGGTACATTCGATGATGAGGCAGAAGCAATCAACCTCGCCAAGTATCTGAAAACCAGATTTTGCCGGGCACTGTTATATGTTTTGAAAATTACTCAAGATAATTTACCCTCAGTATGGCGCTTTGTTCCAAAGCAAGATTTCACGAATAATTCTGATATTGATTGGAGCAAAACAATTGAAGAAATAGATAAGCAGCTTTACAAAAAATATAAATTATCTGAGGACGAAATCGTCTTCATAGAAAAAAATGTAAAGGGGATGGAATAGCATGAGCAAACCGGATTTAAAAACCTCGAAACTTGTAATACCGATTATCTACGGCTATACAACTCCTGAGATTCGTAGGCATGATGGCTGTACAAAAATAGGTGATACCGAAAGAGATGCAGAAGCTCGGATTGGCGAGCAAACAAACACCTCAGATGTTGAATTCCGGCTTGAATGGACAGAGAATGCCATATTCGCCGGTACAATAGAGGTTTTTAGAGATTATGATTTTCACAGGGTTCTAGAGGCTTATGGAATTGAAAGGTTGAGAAGTATCAATACTGGCGAGTGGACCGAGTGGTTCCGAATATCTCCCCAAAAAGCCGAGGAAATGCTGCAAGATTTTAGACATCGCCGAATTACTGTCGATTCTGATGAAATCATACCATATACACTTCGGGATGAACAAAAAGAAGCAGTTGAGATGACTGTTTCATATAAAAAACATAATTCCGGAGGCGAATTTCTGTGGAATGCAAAGCCAAGATTCGGAAAAACTCTGTGCGTATATGAAACTGCAAAGAGAATAGGGGCCAAAAAAGTTCTTATTGTAACAAATAGACCGGCTATCGCTAACAGCTGGTATTCGGACTACATGAAATTCCTCGGCCGTCAGAGTGGATATTTTTTTGTAAGTGCAACAGAAGCACTCAAAGGGAAAAGCAAAGTAATATCTTACGAAACGTTTGCTGCCGACGAGAAGAAGAGGAAAGATGATAATCTTGAGCCAATGGGGATAATCTATTTCCTGTCTCTTCAAGACCTTAAGGGCTCAAGTTTCTTTGGAGGGGACCTGCCTAAACTAAGAGAAATCAGTACAATCAGATGGGACCTTCTTGTAATAGATGAGGCGCATGAGGGCGTTGATACCTATAAAACGGATACAGCATTTAATCATATACATAGGGATTTTACCTTACATCTTTCAGGAACTCCGTTTAAAGCTCTGGCTAATGCGAAATTCAGAAAAGAAGCGATCTTCAACTGGACGTATACAGAAGAACAGCAAAAGAAACAAGAACTTATGGGAAATCCGGATAATCCATATGCGGTGCTCCCAAGACTTAATATGTACACCTATCAGATGTCAGAGATAGTTGCGGACAAGATAAAACAGGGCGTGGAGATCCTTGGAGAAACAGAAGAATATGCATTTGATCTTGGAGAGTTTTTCAGAACAAAGGACCTTGCTGGTGGCGCGAGCTTTGTTTACAACGATCAAGTGGATATGTTCTTAAATGCACTTACATATAAGGAAAAATATCCATTCTCAACAGAAGATCTGCGTAATGAATTAAAACATACGCTATGGCTTCTCGATAGGGTAGATAGTGTATATGCCTTAGAAAAAAAATTAAAAAAACACCCCGTATTCAAGGAATATCATGTTATTGCTGCGGTAGGAAGCGGCAGTAAAGGTGATGAGGACGTATCTGATAAGGCATATGATAAGGTAATCGACGCCATAGAAAAATACGATAAGACAATCACGCTCTCGGTCAGACAGCTTACAACCGGCGTTACTATCCCCGAATGGACAGCCGTTCTTATTTTGTCAAATATTTCCAGTCCTTCATTATATATGCAGGCCGCGTTCAGGGCGCAGAACCCTTGCCTGATCACAACTGGAGGCACAGATGGTGCGGGCAATCCTGAGTTTAGGAGAAAAGAGAATGCATACGTTTTCGATTTCGATCCCGCGAGAACCCTTACTGTGTTTGAACAGTTTGCCAACAATTTGAATCCGAACACCTCTGGCGGAGGTGGCACCGTCGAACAGAGACAGAAGAATATAAAAGAGTTGCTGAATTTCTTCCCTGTTATAGCCGAAGACGAGAACGGAGAGCTAACATCGCTTAACCCGGAGCAGGTTCTCACAATACCGAGAAAGATTCGCTCACAAGAAGTAGTGCGCCGTGGATTTATGAGTAATTTCTTGTTCAGTATCCACAATGTATTTAATATTCCCAAAGATGCACTCGATATTATCAATAAGTTCTCACCGATGAAAGAGCAGAAACAACAGCGCTCCACGGATATCGTTATCGCTTCGTCTGATGGTTTTGAGGTGGATGATGAGGGAAATGTTACTGCTACCGATGAATATACGCAGCAAAGAGCAGATCAGGTCTTTGGCGAGAAAAAATACGCCGAGATTACAGAGCCTATAGACGTTCTTGTAAATCAGGCCACCACAAAGGATAATGTCACAAAGCTGGCAGAGTCGATTTCAGCCATGCTTAATAACACTGCTGCATGCGTAGTCGAGGACGCACAGGAGTCATATGGCGAGGACATGAAAAAGTCCGACAACAATCAGATTACAAATCAGCTGCGGGAAAAGGCAGATAAAATCGCACACGACCTTGCCACCGACTACCAGATACAGCAGAATATTCTCAATCAGGAGAAGAAAGAAGCAATAGAGGAAGCTGTATCGCAGCTTGATACTACAAATAAATCTGCTGCTGAGATCGAGCAGGCAATGGAACAGATTGAAAAGACGATAGAAGATGAGTTTGTCGATAAAAAAGAAATACTTAAAGCCAAAACCACGCAACGGATCCAGGATATTATGGATCAGTTCGAAGAAGACTCAAAATTAGAAACAACCCGAACAGTAGAGGAAAAAAAAGAGCAGCGCAGGGCAACAGATATCATGGACGACATCAGAGATCGCCTGCGTGGGTTTTCACGCACAATACCATCCTTTATCATGGCGTATAGTGGTACGATTACAGAGAATAATAAGCCTAGAGAGATTACCTTGGCTAATTTCGACGAAATCGTACCGGACGATGTGTTTAAGCAGGTGACTAGCATCACACTCGAAGAGTTTAGGCAACTACGCGATGGGTTTGATTATATAGATGCCGAAGGGAAGCAGCAGCACTTCGAGGGACACGTCTTCGATGAGGTAGTTTTTGATGATTCTATACTTGAATTTGTAACACTAAAAAAGAGACTCTCAGATTATTTTAATGAAAAAAATACCGAGGATATCTTTGACTACATACCGCCACAGAAGACGAACCAGATATTCACCCCAAAGGATGTAGTAAAACATATGGTAGATATGCTTGAGGAAGAGAATCCGGGATGTTTTGATGATAAGGATAAGACCTTCATTGATCTGTATATGAAGTCTGGACTTTACATTACAGAGATTGTTAAGCGCCTGTACCAAAGCTCTGAGATGAAAAGGCAATTTCCCGATGAGAAAGAGAGACTGAAACATATCTTTGAAAAACAAGTATATGGTCTTGCCCCCACTGAGATTATCTACAAGATAGCCATAAGCTACATCCTGGGTTTTGCGGAGGGTACGGAAGAATTGAAACATAACTTCAAGCAAGTAGATGCTCTTCCATATGCAAAGGACGGTACTTTACAGGAAAAACTGGAAGAAATATTTGGTGAATAAGACTAAATCGTTAATAGAAGATACAAAAGCAAAAGCCCAGAGTATTGATCTGGGCTTTTGGTCGCTCATCTGAAACAATTGACCGGTCGGTATTCAAAAGTAAATTAAAATAGATTTTATTCCATAACATAGCTAATCTCACTTGGTTTCTAATAAGAATTTCGTTAATTAAGAAGAGTTCTATTGATATTCCGATTATATCCTCGGCTCATCGGCAAGTATGCTCAGCCTGAATATCAATAGAATTTTCCATGCTGCTCATTCACTCACTCTACCACCGGGAGATAGCTTTCTACCGCACTGGATGTTATATTTGAATTAACAGGAGGTAAACGTAATGGGGAATCTAGATGCAAAAAAAATCGGTAGCTTTATCAAATGGAAACGGGAATCATTAGGACTCACTCAAAAAGGACTTGGGCTTACTCTTAATCGATCCGATAAGAGCATATCCAAATGGGAAAGAGGTGAGAGCATACCGCCAATAGATATTATCCTTGATCTCGCGCGTGAACTGAAATGTGAAGAAACAGAAATACTTCGAGGGACGGTGCATGCCTTCGATCTGGACGGACAATATGCGGGTCTCTTCCTGTTTAATAAGAACGCAGAAAACAAAATAGTATACAGAGATATCATCTTTGATTTTGGCGACTTGAATGACGTAATAAAAATGAACAATATCTTAATGTTCATGAAGCTTGATGATGCGAGAAGATACGAAAGTGGTTATTTTGGGTTGCTCACAGCGTGTAGGCCCCAAACCATCACAGTATGCAGCAAAAAAGAAAAAGAAGAATATATCAGCTTAAAAGAGCTTTTTCTTAAAGAAATTGGAACATATAATCCGGATAGTAGCATGATAGGGAATTTTATCCAGGCAGCGCTGTGCAATCTCTGGGACGGAGTTTATTATTCCCTTTATGGCTATAGGGCAGAAGACTTAATTAAAATGGAAGCAGATGATCTCGATTATTTTGATTCGGATGATATTTTTGAATTCCTTAGCTATAAGGAAACAATTGAAGTCTTGACTGCATTTAAAACCGCTTATTTTGACTCAATAAAGAAACGCGTGATCCAAAGCAAAGAAAGAAAAATGGCACAATAGCTATATGTTTTGCACCTACCGACAACAGAGCAGGTGTAGGAAAACAAGAGTGAGCTATCGCCGCTTTCACGTTCCGAGTCATTGTTGAAAGTATTGCAATCTATAGTAAAGCACTTCTTTTCTAGTCTCCGAGCCTTTTAAAAACAGTCGAACGAGATGTCTCCCGACGGGAGATACAGGATTTTTTCATGTTGAGTATAATTATCGCAGGAGGATTTCCACGATGAATAATATAGATACACGAAAAACCGGAGAATTTATACGCGCACGTCGAGAGCTACTTAATCTTACGCAAGAAGAACTGGGGCTGAAACTGCATCGCAGCAATAAAAGCGTTAGCAAGTGGGAATGTGGAAGAAGTGCTCCGTCAGCTGATATTTTGGCAGATCTTGCGGAAGCATTAAAGTGTACGGAAGGTGAAATACTTTCTGGAAAGATGGAAAACATAAGCGATGATGAAGACCGGTTCGACCGATTCGCAAATCTATTTTGGTTTCACAAAACAGATAAAACTAAAATGATGTATGAAGATTTGGTCTACGAGTTTTCTGACGCAGAAAAGATTTATAATGCTTTATTTTACATTCACGCCGAAGAGGATTTTTATGAGTGCGGGCATCATGGTGCGCTCACAGAATGCGCAGACAGAGTACGCGTCCGCGAAACAGACGAAGAAAAGGAATATGTTCGACTGGAAACGCTTTTATGGGAAGGAATAGAAAAGTATGATCCCGGAGCTCGTTACATAGAAGATTATATCCATCACATGATAATAAATTTATGGGATCAGATTTATTATAGTATATGCGACGTCAGTACTGAACGACTAAAAGACATGAAGGCGAACATGACGTTCTTCCAACCGGACGTCTGGTGGTATTTTGTTGATTATGAAGCCCTGAGGCGCATAGTCCTTACCTTTAGGGATAAATATTTCGATGCCATAAAAAAGCATATACTTTGGTCTAGGAGCTGAAACGGAGAAGGTGACAGTTCATCTAAAAGCTAAGGCACTTGATCTTAGATGCAACACCGCATATAAAATTTTCTTCATGGTGCAAATGATGCACCAACTAGCGACCTAAGACATGATACAATATATAGCAGATAGGATTTCTTGAGGCGAAAAATACAGCAAGGTTAGAAACTGAAAACTCGAAAATAAAGACAACTGGACACTGGACTGCACAGAAGAGGAGCGAACAACAATTGGCGGCTATAGAAAGTTATAGGGATGAACAACCAATATCAAGTTGGAAAAAAACAGATATTATCAAATGCATAGAACTCCTTTCGAAAGGAAACCCGGTTTCATTATCTATCGACAAAGTGAAGAAAATGAAACTAGATGACCTAAAACTGTTGTTTCTTGAGAAAAGCACTTTCGGAAAATTTACTTCTCAATACCATAATTACACGGCTTTATATCATATAAATTATAATCTTATTACTTCACTTAAAGACGAGGAGATCGAGCCTATACTCGAACAAAAAAAAGAGAAAAAAGCAGAAATAGAGAGACCAAGAAAGGGAAATATTGCATATACCGTGTGGCACGACAGAGGAGATTACAAAGCTCCTGAAACCATCGTTCTAATGGATGTGAACATGACACTAAAAGGCTCATACATAATAGTTACAGACGATGACGGTAAGGAATTGGTACGAAAAAAAATTCATGGCAGCGGAGTGGAAATTTTATACACTCCGGAATATCTAAATTTCGCGAGAGGTATTGACAGTAATTTGCGTTTTTTATACCGCAAATACTGGCATTCATTCTCAGCAATTAAGCGCTTTGCGGAAGAGCAGACCGTGAATAATAGGCATGATATTGAAATTGAACATCTGGGCGAGAAAACCAATAATCCCTGGAGGGATAGATACGGAAGAAGCCTAACTGATAACGAGGCTATCCGCTATAATGGTTGTAATGTTCTTTTTCCTTTCTGCGAAGCAGTAGCTAAGATATTAGAAAATAATAGCACCAAACAATAATAGAGCCATACAGGACAATACGAAAAAGACAAGAAATAGTTAAAAAACACTATTTTGATGTCAACTTACAATTTGTACTTGCTATAATGGAATTATATAGCAGCAACGTCAGCATGATAAAAACTACTTTCAAGAAGAATTATCACTGAAAGAGGAGCAAACAATAGTTGAGGGCACAAGAGAATACTAGAGAAGAACGACCGTTATCTGCATGGAAAAAAGAAGATATAATCCAGCGGATAGAACAATTCTCTAAAGACAACCGTATATCGCTATCCATTGCGAAACTAAAAGGGCTCGACGAGGAAGTATTAAAAAGTATGTTCCTTCAAAGAGCTCTGTTTAGCAAGTCAAAAAATCCGCCGCATGCCGCGCCTTATTACATTGATTATCGACAGGTTTCCTTGATACGTGAAAGAGACATTGACGCGTTTGTTGCCCAGGTCAAATGGGAGAAGTCGGAAAAAGAAAAGTCCAGAAGAGGCGGGATCGCATATACTGTTTCAAACGTGGCTTACGGGCGCAAGACAAACGAAATACGCGTCCTTCTTGATGTAAATATTACGTTCAAAGATAAAGATGTAATCGTTACAGATGATGACGGGATAGAGCTGCTGAGAAGGGAATTTCGAGAGAACGAAACCACAATCCTATACGCCCCCGAGAACCTTAATTCTATCAGATTTCTTAACAATAACCTGCGTTCTCTTTATAGAAACTATTGGAAATCATTCTCTGCCATAAAAAGGTTAGCAGAGAACCAGACGCGGACAGGCAGGCACGATGTAGAAATTAAATATCACGGGATCACGCTCACTAATCCATGGCGGGATAAATTTGGCCGCGAGATAAGCGACAACGAGGCCCTCCGGACAAGAGGTTGGGATGTGTTGAATCAATTCTGCCAGGAAGCGCTAAAATACCTAAAAGAACATGAATCCGACGAACCGATTAGCGAAGTAAAAGAGTCGGCAGCGCCAAACAAAGCCGCAGCGCAGACATATAAGGATCTGGACGGAAGAGAGTATGAGAGCTTATCAAAACTCTGCAAGGACAACAAGATAGACTATCAAAAATGCTATCATTATTACAAAAAGAGCGGAGACCTGGAGGAAGCTATCAGAAAATGCCTGCAAACTCCTTTAAAAGAAAAGCCAAATAAATCCTCATCGGTAAGGAAAAGTAAAGGCGAAAAGCAGGTAAGCGCTACTCGTGCTATGAAAGCAAGCAAGTATACAGGGCCGGAAGCAGAGAAAAACTATGCCTCATGGGAAGATGAAATAAGGTATTTGGATGCAGATGATGTAAGCCGGCTCTTGAAAATAGGTAGAAGCAACGCATACCGCATTATAAGAGAGGTAAACGGTATTATTAAAAAAGAGCATCCTAATGCTTTAATAATAAGCGGCAGAGTTAGTTTTGTTGATCTAAAAGAATATCTAAGACCACAACGATGATCGCTCGAGCAAACAAGTCAAGAAAATAACCAACTCATGAAAGGCAAGGTTCAGCATGGAGACACCGAAATTCGATTTTGAATATTATGATGTTAAAAAAATAATGCAGATCTGTCATGTTGGCCAAAACAAGGCATATCAGATTATTCAGGAATTAAATGCCTTGGCCAAAGAAAGCAATCCGGAGACAATAATAATCAAGGGAAAAGCAAAGTCGGAATATGTTCACAGATACCTGAAAGAATGAGTAAGAGGAGTTCTATTACTCTCCATGAACCAATGCGAAGCAGGGAGGGATTATATAAAATGTTACGAGAGAATGAAAAAAAGGCGATTGCTTTAGTTGTCAAGGCGGTATGCGAGGAAATGTTACATATCGAAATACCTCCCGTAATATACAAACGTATACCGGAAATGACTGCACCAAATCAACAAATCCTCACAACAGTCGGAGGGAATTCATATGCGACAATATTCATAGATCCGGCTCTTGAATGGACTAATATAATAGTATGTGCGGTAGCCCATGAACTACGCCATATCAAACAGTATTATGATGTAAACTTTGACGCAAGAAAATATAAACAGCCGCATGAGTTGACGTTCGAAGAGTACAATCTTCAGCCGGAAGAAATAGATGCAAATGCGTTCGGTGAGATTGCCATGTTGATGCTAACTGATAGCAAGCCTCGGTGGAATGGGATGACTGAAAAAATCAAAGCGGCAATAGGTGATCGAAAACGGGAGATATTGAAGACGGAATTTGGGATAAATAATGTTGAGAATAATGTTGAATGAGAAAGGTCTGTAAGTAGAAATGAGCTCAACAAAGGACAAAAGAAAAGAGAGGTCTGCCCTCCTTTTCGTCTAGACACTAGGAAGGAGGAGACTGATAATGACTTTAGAAGTGATTGAAAACAATGTAGTGGCACTTCTCAAAGAAAATGATATCTATTCGCACTTCACCGAAGACTTTATCAAGGAGAGATATTACCCGGATCTCCCTTTTTACAGAGAATACTACTTTGAAGACTTTCTCAATGGCAGGCGCAACAGGCTTGACATGGTGACGTTTTTCGATAAAAAAGAATATGAAAAATATAGTCAGTTTAATCAACAGCCATATAGCTATTACGAAATGCCAAAGGGCTATTACTGGCTGGCCAACTGTCTGCAGCTCGTAACAAGGAATTACAAAGAGGACATGCCTCTGATACCGACCCTTTTCATATATTCATTCTTGATGGAAGCTGACAGTATCGTACAAACGTCCTATGATAGCATTCTTAGTGACGCGCGAAAAAAGATCAAAGACAACCAGTATGAAATCCCTCGTTCGAATCAAAAACATTTTATGCCTATCCCGCAAGCGGTTGAAGACTTATGCTGGTCCATAAAAAGGGGAGAAGCGGGACTCACTGATGATGTCTTGTTAAAGATGATTTATGATGCAACGGAAAACTATTGCACAAAATATGCGATCGTAAAAACTACCTGCAGTGAGGCAACCAGAGAAGCCTTTCGCAAAGCCCAGATGGCATTTTCAGAAGATATTGGAAGAGTGATCCAGGGCAAATCCCCGTTATTCTTGCCGGAAAGTGAGGGCGATTATACGGACGGGATCGACAGTTTTAAAAAAGATCAAATTGAGATTGACGGCAAGCTGTACGGCAGAGCAGATTATCTGAAAATCGCAGAAGACCACAGGTTAAAGGTTTCAGCGCACCCAATCTATGATACCATGAAGGAAATCGCAATAACCTCGGGTACCATAATCAACCGTATCCATTGTCGGAATGCAGTCATAGAAATTGAGGGCGATAAGATCATAGACATTTTTTCATACCCTAACAATATAGAGCAATGGAGGGAGGAATGCAGAAAAAAGGGCATAAAAGATGCATACGAAACTCCGCTAGGTAAAGTGACAGACTATGTACTTGACACCAGACACAAGATATCTTTCGGACCAGACGGCATTATGGTCTTGATATGGACTTAATGCGGGAAAACCTAGTATTTAATTGTCTTTGCGGCCTTCTCCATGTTTTTCAATTTACTGTCGACATAATACTTCTTTGTCGTCGTGGGGGAGGAGTGGCCGAGCGCATCCTGTACAAGACCAAGATCTGAGCTGCATTCGTACAGCCGGGAGCCGTAACTCGCCCTAAGCCGATGAGGGGTGACATTCTTATCAGGCGGCACGATACCTTTAGCGTATTTTCCGACGATTTTTTCGACGGCAGCTACCGAAATACGATAACCCTGGAGAGAATAAAAAAGCGGATCCTCCAGCGTCTTTTCCCTTGCGTCCTGAATCCTGCGTTCACCTTCGATATAGTCACGCAGAGCATCCTCGACGTCCTCATTGAAGAACACCACATCTCCGTGGGCTCCTTTGCGGACAACAGACAGGCTATGTGATTTAAAATCCACCGCGGACAGATCCGCACCCACGAGCTCGGATACACGGATGCCGGTGCCAAGAAAAAGCATTATGATGGCAAAATCCCGCTGCCGTGTCTTCTGATAAAAACGCATACGCTGAACTGACATTTCGACCCCTTCAGCGCTTTCAACAGCCGAAAACAGAGCCATAACCTCATCAGACGATAAACGCTTGATATTCTTTATCTTATCCTCGGGCTCTTTTCGGTGCTCGAAATTAGCCAGTGGGTTTATGCGTATATCACCGCGGTTGCAGTAGTATTGATATATCGCCCTGATCGGAGCGAGCTTCCGCTCAACAGAATCAAGGTTATTACCGGAATATCCCTCGCTCATGCATTCCCGCAGATAACTGGAATAGGCATTAAAGAAGTCGTCATTAAAGCGGTTGGTGGCAGCAGGATTCTCATCGTCCGAGATGTCCGCAAGCGTCAGATCACGGGTATCCTGAACCGTTACGCTTTCAACACTGTCTATGACATATTGAAGATAACGGATGATGTCAAAGGCATAGGCAACCCTGCTGGACCATGCAAGATTAGCCTTTGAGTTGAGCCAAGTAATCGCAAAGCCAGGGAGCTGTCGGCGCAGCTCTTCATATCTGTTTCTCAATTCTTTTTTCTTTCGTTCTCTGTAAGGATTGGTACTCGCCATGGGACGCCTCCGCGAAATCTTTGCATAGTATCTATAAGAAAAAGCTATCTTTATTTGAAAGATGTCTATATCAAAATAATACCACCCCACCCTCTGAAAATCAAGGGCGAGGCGGCGTCGATTTAAGCTGATCCGTAAAAAAAAGATAAACCGTAAGGATTTAGCAGTAACAATTTTTACGTTTTTGCTTTAATTATTTAAGCTAATCATGTAAAAAAGTCGCCATAATAAAGCAATAATATAAAAAAGTCGAACGTAGTCTTGTCCTTTTTCTTCACGCGTTTTTCTCCGTTAAGTCTTCGGTCTATATACTATGGTATTCATTCGCTGCTATTCGGTTTTCTGCCGGCTTTCGACAGTATTTCCAGCTCCGCTGCCCGTTCGATAAGCCGTCCACGCTCGTTCGCGGGAAGCACATAGTAATAATGGAGCATTATCTCAATGTATGCCTTCAGCTCTCCGTTTGACATGATCTCGTTGGAAAGCTCAACCACGTCAGCCATATACCTATTATCATCATCTATCCCGAGAGCTTCAAGTATTTTTACCCTATTAGCCTTTTTCGGCAGATAGTATCCATTCATGTACGCTGATACCATTGTCCTGGGAATTCCGCAGCGTCTTGAAAGCTCCGAAACGGACATGCCCTTCTCTTCCATGATCCTTCGGCAGAAAGAAGAAAAGGAATTATCTTTTGTACCCATATATACCTCCGGTTGCTGTCAGACGTAAGCTAGCAGGCAGTAAACAGTATAAATAAAGGAGCTGATATCATTATTATATTCCATTTATGTAGGCTGTCAAACCATATCTAACAGGTGATATAGAGGCTTTTCATTCAAAACAAAAAACCACCCCACCCTCTGAAAATCAAGGGCGAGGTGGTTTTGGTTATTTGGAAATCGTCTGAGCTGTCATCCTGTCGGTCTTTAATGTCTTGCCGATATGAACGATAACATTTGTCTTCAGCTTCTGGCGCATATGATCGATCTGATCATCGGTCAGGCCCTTAATAAAGACAGCCGCATCATAATCCTTTCGACCGTGCTTGCTTCTGACATCGGCAAGGTTTGTGGAAAAGGATCCCGGATAGTTGATGTACGTCCAGGACATATCTTTTTCCAGCCAGCTCAATTTCTTTGAATTATCCGGCACAACACCGTTAAGCATTATGGGCTCAACGCAAGTGCTGGAAGAAAAATGAACGAGACCATATTCCTTTATGGCTCTACGGGTGTCTTCGCTGATCCTTCTTCGAGGACAGTGCCTGAGAAGCAATCCGAAACAGAAAGCGAACACACTGATAATAATAATTATGGCAATTATAAGACTCATATATTCCTCCATAAAAAAAACGTCTCCACAAAAGCGAAGACGTGTTCGTGAAAGGTACGAAGGCCGCAACCTCTCACCGCTCCTTTAAATCTGCCCTACACAACACCCCTTAAAATAAGTCCGTGCGATGTGAGCTTCGTCTGGGTTGTTTAAAAACAAGCCCTATATAGTATAAAAATCTACTACACTTACATTATAGGCAGAGAATGCCTTTTTTGTCAACAATAATGCCGGCTTTTCAGCTTTTTTACAAAAAAAATGGGGAGTACCGTTACCGGCACTCTCCCACTTTTTTGAATCATTTCCCAGCCTCCCCAGGAAAGACCGAGGCATAGAACTTATCGATCTTTTCATTGACCTCTTTGTAGATCAGGGGAAACTCCGGCGTAACATAGAATAACGGATTTACCAAAAGGACAGCATGACCGTAGCCTTCATCCAAATAAGTATTTACGTCCGGAAGGAACTGCACTAGAACAGGAGCCCCGTCGATGCTGGCATCGATATCCACCACATCAAAGTACATCCCTGTTGATCCGTTTGGCACTGACAGCCTTATTATTCGCGCCACCTCACGGTCCAGCTCTGAATAGGCATCCTTGTCAAACGGATATTTCGGCTCCTCACCAGCAGCGTTGGCTCTGGTGGTTTCCTGGAAATAGATTGCACGCACCTTCTGCCATTTCTCATGATACATACAAAACGTTCCCCAGGGGAGGTTGATCTGTTCGTAGAGTATGTTCCTTACTTTCTCTTCGGATAGATCAGCCGCCTCAAACTCTTCATCCGAGAGTTCCTCGTATGTTACAAGATACTTACACTCACGTCCCGTTTCTTTTTTAAGAAGAGTTTTTGCATATTCTATCGCCTGCTGCACCTCCGGAGAGAATTCCTCTATAAATGCACCCTCAAGAGAGTCCATGGCAGCGAGCAGAATCTCCAGATCAATATCGTCCACCAGGTCCGTATGGACAGAGTATTCGGTATCGGCATCAGGCACGTATAACTGCATGGCAGTCCCCCACTCTGTGGTATCTGTTTCCTCATTCGGAAGATAGTTAAACCTCGTAGGGAATCTAAACCCGGCATCTTCGAGGCACTTCTTTTGAAGCGCGCCGATCGGCATTGCCGATACGTCCGTGTCCCCGCCTTTAAACGGGACGAAGGAATAATCCGTGTCTTCTACGGACAGATCGGATGAGAATGCAGGAACCTCCCCATCCTTCTCGAGCTTCAGATAAAGAATGGTTATGAGGAACGATATCCAGTTAACCCTAGCGGCCCCGCTAAATTCGCAGTAGCCGTTCTCATACTCGTCTTCTGTCTCGAAATCATAGAACTGCGTGTATCCGTCCTGTTCCCGCAGCACTTTCGCGATACGCTCGCGTAACTCAGGAGATATCATTTATCCTCACCTCCCAAGACGTTCACGCTTTTTAACTCCTCACGCGGAGGAACATATTCGTCTTGCCGCATAAAGAAATTGAAAGTATCAAAATGCACGATCCCCGTCGGGAATCTGCCTGAAGAAAACAGGTTGCATAATCCCGTGAGCATCACACAAGAAGCTGTAAGGTTGGTGCACAGATGCTGGCTTAAACTCCGGTCATTCGAGGAATTCAGATCTTCGCAGGATTCCTCCGATCGGGGCGTAAGATCCGCCTCATCGAACATGTCCGGGAAGTAGAACGTTTTGTCCGGGCTTAAAACCTTTCCCTTCTTCTTGGCTCCGAAAACAACTTCTCCATAACTGAATTCGTTTCCGGAGTCAATGTATATGACGGTGTCGGTCTTCTCGAAATACTCATGCATGCACTTCCGTGCGTGCATGTTGTCTACGCATCCGCAGATGACCGGAACAGGGAATTTGCCGCACCAACGTTCGTCATGATAGAGTTCATGGCTTGTCTTTACGTACTGATCTATATCCTCCCATGAGTTGATATAGCGCGGTACTGCGCGTATATTGAGCTCAAGAGACTGGCTCAGCAGGGACGCTAAGGACTCGCTTTTGCACTTATTGAGGTCCTCGTACAAATAAGGCTGTCTGGACAAGTTAGACAAACTGACGGAGTCCTCATCCACTAATGTGACGAGATAGCGGTCTTTCGGCACGCCAACCAGAAACTGGCAGAGCCTTGTTGCAAGGTTGCCGCCTGTGCCGCCGCAACCGATTATGATTATATGAAAAATATGCTCTCTGAACACATCTATCATATGTTTACCTCCTTTAAAAAAGATAAGGCCCCGGAACAATTCCGAGGCCCTGAAACAATATGTTTTAGATCAAGGCATGATCAACATACCTTGACTTGATCCTCGCGCCTTCGTTATTAAGGAAAGCATAAGGCACCACGCTGAGTATCGAGAAGCGATCTTCCCAGTTCTCAAAGACATCGGCGGGATCCATCGGGCAGTACATGCCCTGGGTACCCGCCCTGAGGAGGAAGTTGTAGCGCTTGGTCTTATCATCGTAAGAGCCGAACACGCCGAACAGCCCCGCCCTCTTCTCGTCCTTGTCGTCGGTTGTCGAGAAGTAGGCGTCAATCTCGTGGTGCGAATGGAAATCGCCCACAAGTATGATGTCGTCATCCTCGATTGCCAGTCTCATGATCTGCGACGGATCGAAGTTTACAAATGTAGGCCCTACCTCCTGTTCGGGAATAAGCAGTTCATATTCCCCGAGACGTTTGTTAAAGACCAACATGCATATAACCTCAAGGCCCTTCTGAGCATACTTGCGGAACATGTAGATCATCTTCCGCCAGATGCTCTGAGGAATCTTCGGCAGCGCATACTCGAAGGTATTGCCGATAAAGTTCCTGCCTGCTGCCCACAGCATTTTGAAAGTCCCCAAAGGCGTCTTCTCAATCCTCCACAAATGTTTCGGATCCTCTGAGAAGTTGACCAGCTGGTAGCCGTCCCTTGCTAGGATCTCGTCGACCTCTGCCTGAGAGTATACCACGTTGCTGATCGCCCCCTTACGGGCCGCTGCGATCATAGGCTTTATGAGCTTTCGTGCCTTATCATAAATGATGGTCACGCGCTCCGTATCGGCGAATTCTTCATAGTCCTTTGAGAGGAACTTGCAGATTTCCTTCTTGGTGACTTCCTTCTTGCCGCCGAACAGCTCCGGCGAGAGCTTGATCTTTGTAAAGATAAGCCCTATCTGGGTGTCCTCCGTCGGGTAGGTCTCCTCCTTCTTTTCGGGAGGAAGAGTCTGTACATAGGCAAGTGAAGGCTGTGCCATGTACTTTCCTTCGGCGTTCTTCGCAACCGCGAACTTCATGCCGCCAAATCGCTCTGATAAGAGCTTGCGAAGAGCACTTATGGTCTTCTTCTTGGGCTTCTTATCTTCTGCCTTGGCAGCAGGCTTATTGCCGGCCTCTCCTTCAGCAGCTTCCTCATCGGGAGTATCCTCGGGAGCCTCAGTCGCCTCCTCTTCGCTCTCATCCTCGGACTCATCAGGTGTTTCATCGGAATCGTCCTCGTCAGATGTGGCTTCAGCTGCGGGAGCCATGGCTTCCTCGGGAGTATTCTCGCTGAAAAGTATCTCTTCCTGTCCGAACAGGAAGACTGTTGCCGGGAACTTAACTTCCTCATCGAGCTTATCGCTTTCGATCATGGGCACGATGACTTTTTTAACCTTGTCATACAGGTACTTGGTCTTTATGCCTTTGAAGGCAGGATACTGAGCTTCCCAGAGGGCTCGGATCGTCTCTTCGTCAACTTCAGTCCCTTCTTCAAGGGGAAGGCTAAACCCGTTTAGGGTTATCTTCCAGCCCTCGTCAAGCGTCATCTTCTGCTTATTCAAGGATGAGACATACTCTTTATGGTAAACCTTTACGAGCATGCCCTTAACTTCCTGCTTTGTCAGCGCCTTCGGGAACTGCTCGAACCTGTTCCCTATGAGCTCTGCCAGCTCGGGCTCAGTGATCGTTTCCTTGCCGAACTCATCAGCCTTGATCGAAAACTCGGGAAAAACTCCCGTAATAACCTTTAAAGGAAGTTTATAAGAAAGCACCTTGTCGGGCTTCTTTATTTCTTTCTTCTCCGGCTTTTCGGGCTTCTTTACCTCAACGGGCTTATATTCTGCTGCTTCTTCTCCGAAGAGATCAAATAATGATAAATTTTCCATATTGTTTGTCGGACGGCTTATCATCCGTCCTTCCTCCTTTAAAATTTTTAAATGGCTTTTTACTTAAATAGAGAGCCGAGCTTTT
The DNA here is from genome assembly GCA_016280395.1 of Lachnospiraceae bacterium. Lineage (GTDB taxonomy): Bacteria > Bacillota > Clostridia > Lachnospirales > Lachnospiraceae > SZUA-448. The sequence goes on from JAEEGQ010000151.1 coordinate 100,232, forward strand.
GCCCGTTCTCCTGCAATAATTTGCTCTCGAAAGAGTCTTTATCGACCATCTCGGTCAGGAACTCTTCGAGCGGCACCTTCTTTTTGTTTGAAATGCCCGGCGAATACAGGTCCGTATTCATCGGGGCATCAAAAAAGAGCCTTATAACTTTTTCAAGCTGTAATGGCTCTTTTATAGAAGGTATGCGGTTTCCTCCCCAGCAGATATGTCCGTCCGAGGTATATACGTTTCCGTAAGGGAAATGATATAGCTTGGACTCATCTGTTATCTCATAGAAACCTTCTTTTAAAGAATAAACACATGACTTGCTTAAGGAGCCATTGTTTATCTCAAAGTAGAACCCGAGATTAGGGAAAGGCACCAACAAAGGCTTTCCAAGAAATAATGTGGGGCGGACATCACCGGGGACAAATACGAGGGTTCGGTAATACTTCTCGTTTTTCCACTGTGTCCTTACGGTACCCATTGGTAGCCGCGGGATATCTTCCCAGTTTTCCTTTTCTGCCTTTAGGATCTTTATGTATTCCTTTAGAGTGATACTCTTTAGGAATTCAGATCCGTCTCCGCCGATCAGCTTGACATCGACGGTCTGGAAGTCATCGAGCGAAATCTTCGCGACAAGGCTTCCATTGAGTTTGAATTCTTTTGCCATTGTTTCCTCCTTTAAAGCACGGCTCTCCGCCGCCCCACAGACTTTACCGAGAGGAAGATCTCTACAACTTCTTCAACGAGGTTTTCATTGAAATCGCTGTCGTTTACTTCATCAAAGATATCGTCTGCCGCAAGAAGATCGAGAATGAACTCATAGCTAAGCTCATCCGCAAGTCCCCTTAAGTCGGAGAGAGTCAGCTGCTCATGGCGACGCTTGATCGTTGACATAAATCCCTTCATCTTTGAAACATGAATACCGGAATTTGCACCATCGAGCGCTTTCTTGAGCGACGCGTACATGTCCTTTTTCTTTGACATGTGTAACACCTCCTTTTTTCTCTATCTATTAGAAAAGCAAAAAAATAAGCCCTGCCAAAGCAGAGCTACCTTTTTTGCCGTAAAAAAAAGTAAGGTATACCTCCTATAAATGCAGCCCTCCCATAGGGAAAGGTCTTACAGGCATCCGTTTATTGGTGCGCACGGACACATACAATAGAAAATATACTTATACTGCTATTATAAGCAGCGCAGGACGGATTTGCAAAGTAAATTTGCAAATTATAGGTCATTCCTTATTTTTCTTTATGCCCATTGACCTCCATATCCTTATCATTCTTATGTTTATGCCTCTTTCATTTCCTTATTTTTTTGAATTTCTTTATTCCGCATTAAAAAATAAGGAAATTCGGATACCTTTGAAATAAGCGTGTTCAGATCACTTAGACCCTGCTCCTATTTCCTGATCACTTTTTCCAATATAAAAGGCACTTATTAGCAATATTATTTCGGCAGTTTCCTTAATAATATACGGAAAAGTTGAAACCGCATTTCCTTATTTGAGACGTAAAAAATAGCAATAAAAAAAGACCGATCCCATGCGGAGATCGGTCTATAATTAGTTTAGGGATGGAAGAAGCGGTCCACATATCGGTTGTGCCGCTCTACATCTTCCGCCAGCTGTTCGGCCCACTCTTCAAAGTCACTAAGCGGGTTACGCGCAGCAAATTCGGCTATTAAGGCTTCTTCATCGTAACCGGCTTTGGCGAGAGCATTATTAAGTTTCTCTTCGCTTTCAAAACCGGCATAGACAAAATCGGAAAGGCGCAGCTCGCCAAGCGTGCAATGGCTTCGCGTCTGGAGATTGGCCCCAAACCAAAAGCTCACCGACGGGCTAAACCCGCACTCTTTGAGATCACAGAAAAGGGATTTAAAAATATCGTACCCCAGGTTGGTCATGACTCGTGTCTTGATCTCACTGAATTCGATATACTCGACTTCGATCGCCAGAGTTCCTTTTTCAGGGCGGTAAAAACCTTCATCCTGTGCAGCGAGTCCATTCAGCGCGCAGATGGTTTCGATGCTGGTCAAGGTATACTCTTTATACTGCTCCTGCGCAGCATAATAGTTTTTGGCGAAATCCAGCTTGTTCCTTTCGTACTGCGACCGCATACTCTTTGCAAGCTCGCTTGCGCTGCCATTCAGCATCTTCTTCTTAATGTCGTACAGATAAAAGCCCTTTTCACGCTCAAACAGCTCTTTGGCAGATGGCGCATATCGATAAGTCCTCTCTTCATTCATCACGCGGTTATATTCTGCGACACAGCCATAGTTGGCCTCTATTCTGCTAAGTTCATCCATGTTTCTTTTCCTCCTGTAAAAAAAATAAAGGGCTGAAAAAATCAGCCCTTGTTGCCCGACCCCATAAAAACATCAAAGAGGTCTGTTTGCTCGGCCTGCCGAGCAAATCTCTCCTTTAGATCAAATACTGTCTTGCCGTCCCTCCGATATGGCATGGTTAATTTCTGCTGTAGGTTTTCGAGCTTCTGCCAATAATCAGGCAAGAATCTGTAGACGTTGTATAATTCCTTCAGGTTCTTGTTCCGGCAGCACCAGCAGCTCACCCTGTCGAGAATATCGTATAGGTCAACAAAATCCTGGGCGGTCTCAGACCACTCAGACCAGCTCCAACCACGTTCACGGCAGTAAGCCAGACAGTCAGCTTCGGTCATGCCCCATTCGATCAATGGGTATTCTTTAGGATAATGCGAGCGCCTGTTAGAGATCGCTCTGTCCGCCCGGATGCTCTCGTCCGCAGCGATCCCGACATATTGGGTAATCTCGGGCTCACCAAGCGACCGCAGATAGCGCTCAATCGACTGACATTTGATGGCTGTTCCCCATCTGCATCGACCACCGCACCATTGCAGGCCCTTCTTAGGAAAACCCTCTCTGGAGAGGAATTCCTTTTTGGTAGCAAGATAAGTGAAGGACTCCGTAGGATAAAGGACAGTCAGCTTAATACCTTTATCGGCCAGATATCCCCGCATTTTTTCCGCAAGTGTTTCCATGCAGGAAAACTCCGGTTCGCCCATGTGAAAAAACACACATTCATTGAGCGGTTTGTGTTCTTCAACAAGACGTAAAGTCATAGCCAAGCTATCTTTTCCAAATGATAAAGAAGAAACATAATACATGCCTATCCACTTCAGCCTGAAAAACTGAAAAGTGGAATTGCCGTTGGCTTCCCATGCTAGTCACATATCATCGATACATCGATATGATTTCACGCAACTCTACGGCAAATTGCGGTGTGGTTTTCACCTTACACACCGACCTGGTCTACCAGGAATTCAGGTCATATCTCCTTTCTCAAGTCTGCTCTTTTATCACTGTAGGCTCCCTCTTCCTGCCAGCGTGCAACCAAAAGCCTGAACTCTGCATCTCCCATGTGCTTTATCCGGATCGTATCGGGATTACCGCACATAGGGCAGACGGCCGTTTTTGTGGCTACGGCACGGATAAAATCCGTACCGCACCCACTTGTTATGGGACAGAAATAATATCCCTTTAATCTTCTTGGCTGTTGCTCTTCCGTAGCAGCAACAGCCATTGAAAAGTAAAGGTTGTCCCAGTTAAATACACCGTCCATAGCGCCCTCCTCTTACTTGTATCTGGGGCTGCTAAGCAGCGTTTTGTTTCCAAAGAGCAGCATTTGGCAATTCCCACAATATCCCGTCATAATAAACTCCCGCTCTGCGGGATTTAAAAATGACAGGACATCCTGAACGAGGCCGCCAAGTTCTCTGTTCTCAAAACGTTCAACCAGGAATTCCTCAGGCTGGTTGAGCATTATGGAATGGATGTTGTTGCACATCGGGCAGATCTTGAAGTGCGGCTTCTTTTCTCTGAGCGCACTCTTGGGCTCCGTTCGCGGAGCATTCTCCTCGTCGTCGCCGCACATCTCGGTCCAGAACTTCTCGTTGAACTTAAGGATCGGCATTACAACGAATCCGGAGGGATGCGCCCCGGTCACGGTCGCATAACCCGCACCGACAAGATCGTGGATCAGCTTATCACCCCAAGGACTATTTTCTGAGTAGTTCTTGATAGCCCAGCTATTGCCCTCAGCATCCTCCTTGTAAGTAGAGAAATTTATTAGCCTTGTCCACTTGTCGGGATTCGCCTCTGACTGGCGCTCAATGTAAAGTCCGTCTTGGCGAGAACCGTTTATCCTGCAAACATATTCTTTACCTGCTGCTGTGATGAAAAACCTTTTTCTCATTTCTTTTCCTCCTGTAAATAAAAACCGTGGAAGCCTAAAAGACCAACCACGTGTTGATAAAATGCTGCCTGCTATGCGTTGACCGTTTCGAGAAGCTCATCGCTCTCTTCCTCGTCCTCTTCTTCCTCAAAGGAGAAAGGATCTAAATCGTAGTCCTCCTCAGGATACGGATTCTCGTCAACGCCAAGTCCGCACATATTGCGGCACATCTCTGATGCGTAACCGCAGTAAGTGTCTTCATACGGGCAAACCGAATGCCCGTTATCGTCCTTTAAAACATCACAAGGTGTCTGCATTTTAACCTCCTGTAAATAAAAAAACGCGGGAGCTCTAAAAACTCCCGCGTGTCGGCAATCAAAGGTAATCATCAATGAATTGGATCACCTTCTTTGCCCTCTCCTTTAAAGTTTCGTGTGTTTTGTAGTTCCAGTTTTTGTAGGCTATATCCGTGCGGTTTTCAAGCTCTACGAATTTCTGGAATACCTCCGCGCCGTGGCAGGTCTCTTTCACCAGATGCGCCTGTTCGGACACCTTTGCCCAGGGGCAGCACCAACATCCCGACCTGATCTTGCGATCGGGAGTCGAAGGATCGATGTTTTTGTAAACAGGTGACAGAAGGCCATGCTGCTCACAGAGCCTCATGGCGTCTTCATGCGTGTACCCGTTTTCGGCAAGCAGCGAGTAGCAATGGTAGCCAATGCCTTTCTCGTTGTTTGTCCTCATACTCTCGAGTCTCGACTTTTCATTTGCGGTGTATCCGATGCAGGAATAGATCTCGTTTTCCCTGCTAAGATCTCTGAGGTATCTTTCTACTACCCTTACTTTGAGATCTCTTTGGAGCGCGCATGCTTTAGCGAGCGGGAATCCCGCGGCATAACCCTGCGTGCCGCTGCTGCGCCCGATGATGTGGTTGAAGTGTGTCATATAATCCTTTGTTTCGTGCCGGATTATCTGCACAGGGTAGCCCCAACCTTCAAACACTTCCTTGGCCGCCGCAATGAATCGCAGCTGCTCCGGTGATTCAGCGCTAATGCCTACGCCCTCCTCGAAATAATTTCGATCGAACATGACTTCACTTAATACGACCAGCTGTATCTTTTCTTCGTCGTATCCGGGATGAAGCATGTGATCAAGTATCAAGCTCGCTGTTGAGTCGGCGCCTCCCGACCAGGACAGAACCCGTAATATAGGTTTGCCCGCCATGGAGGACGCCCGGCATCGTTAAAGCACTGTCAGATTCCTGATACGGTATTTTTGTGCTAATCGCACTCAACCTCGGGGGTAGACAGTCTTGCTAGCTCAATCCAGACCCGGCGCATAACGCGGGCCCTCTTATCTTGATCTAACTCTAACGGATGCTTACCCCCAGCGTGGGAATGAAGCGGCTTGATACTAAAAGAGACACGCTATCTTTATCTCCGCATGTCTCTTCTCTTCGATCATTATTATTTCTTTTTACGTCTACAAGGTTTCTCTTCTCCCTCTTCATGTCATGGAGAAAATAAATGTCCTTGTAGTCCTTTACTGCCCTTATCTCATCAAGGGCATCGCGGATCTCTTTTTTCTGAGCTTTCTTTTTTCTGCTCAAAAAAGTTCACCTCCCTTAAAACTGGTATAAGGACTTTACCATGAGGTAGGCATTCTTGCACTCCTCCTCATTTCGGAGATCGTAGTCCCCGTCCTTATACTGCTCTGCGGCTCGTTCGAGCCAAGCGAGGCAGAGCCTTGTAAAGCCCGCCTGCAAAGTTCTGTGATCCCTGCTCATCCGTGATATAAAATCCCGCTGGTTAAAACCGGTGTTTATGAGATTTGATATCATTGTCTGAGCGTCAACGGCCTTCCTTTCGGGATGCGGGTTCATGAAGCAATCACCGCCTTCCGGACCGAGATTCGCCGTATTCGGCGTCTCCTCTTTACCACGGGCTTTCCGTCGTCCCTGATGGTAAATGAGTAACCAAGATCCTTAAAAAAGTCTTCAAGGACGAGGTAATCATTAGTCACCAGGTACTGCCCGCCTTCGAGATCGTAATCTGGAGCAAAGACAACGATCTTTCCCTCATAAGAGCGGGAAAAGATGATATCCTCTCCGGGGACCTCGTAGCGATGCATCTCTTTTTTCAAAAGAAAAGAGACAAGCTCGTGCATGGGATTGATAAGAACTGTAGCCATATGGCACCTCCTTTAAAAAATGGGCAATAAAAAAACCGCCTGAGACTTCAGACGGTTCTATTACCCTGCTATAGAATAAAAAAGCATAGCGTTACCCTCCTATAAATGCAGCCCTCCCCAAGGGAAAGGTCTTACAGGCATCCGTTTACTGGTACGCACGGACACATCCAAAAGGTAATCTATACAATCAAATTATAAGCAGGGAGAGACAAATTTGCAAACAAAAACAAGAAAAAATGAGGCAGCAGGTGCTGCCTCCGTGTGTTTAACCTCGATGTTCAACGTTTTTTTGAAGAAATGCGCTATTCAGCTGCCGTTATTCGGGCCTTCTTAAGAAGAGCGGGAATGCCTGACGGGGAGTGATCCTGATCGTTCCGTCGTCCTTTAACTTAAGCATCAGCCTGAAAAATGTCGCCGGAGCGCTGGTATTGTCCCTGAAATGACGTACAAGCGGCTCACTGACAGCCAAGAGCTCATCGAACGGGACATTGTTCTCCAGGAGCGTATTTACCTCTTTTACGTCTTTAAGATAATACTTCTCGCATACATCGAAATAGAAGTTCTCGATCGCATAGCGTATCTCGCCGCCCTTGGAGAAAACAAGGCAGAGAGCCACATTTATATCTTCATATTTTTCCTTAAGGGAATCTATGATGTTTCTTATGAAGTAGCCGCGTTCCTCGAAGTGCTGTTTAAGCTCTTCCGCTGACTGGATAAGAATATCCCGGTACTGCATGATGGGCTCGAATACGACCGCCTGCTTTTTATCCTCCGTGATAAAGCAGCCATAGAGCATATCGCGCTTGTATTTTCCGAAACGGGTGGGCTCACAGTAGTGGATCTCGCCAAGGCCCATGAAGGTCTTTGCAAAATATGTCGTTACCGCATTGCACGTAAGGCGTCTTGACACCTCTACGGCAGGCAGCTCGAAAACGCATTCCTCGATAAAGCCTGTAGCCTCGGTCTGGCGCTTAAAGAACCCTGCTCCGCGGTCGGTAAGGCAGTAACAGGTGATCTTATCGTTACTTGACCAGTTGGCGCGCGGATTCTGCCCGGAGTTCGTTACCTTTCTGTACTCCTGCTCGTCGACGAAGGTCCTTCTGTTCACGAGACCTAAATGAACGAGCTTGTCCACCTGCTTCTTAAGATATCCCGCGTCTATAACGATGTTCTGGAACGCACCCTCTCTCCTGCAAAGCTCCGCCTGCTTTAAGATCATTCCAAAATCCGCATAGGTCATGCGATAGAGGTACCGGAGTATCTGTATAAGCTCGGGATTGATCTCTGACTTTGTCATGGCCTCGCTATAAAAATCTTTCGGCTGAACAGGGGAACTCGTAAGGATAGTGCCCTGAATGAACTCATAGGTATTGGGCGCGGTATCCGCGATGGACATATATTTTTTGGTTAAGGATAAATTGTCATTTTCTTCTATTGTTTCGTTCTGATTCGGCATATCTGATCCCCCTGCTTATTCGTGGCGCTCTCTCATCGAAAGGAACGGCTTTGCGGTCAGCATTAACCTCTCCTTATTGACTCTCTTGACAAAGCATTCATAGGTGTTACCGACTACTATCGGGAGTCTGTCACGGAACTCGGAATCAGGATACTCGCAGAAGATCTCCATGTCATATCCGGGAACTGTTCCGAACCAGTGCGACCGGTCGAGGTAAGTACAGGTAACCTTGATGATATCGCCCTTTTGCAGCTTTAAATTCTCCCAAGGGTTATCAATAAGAGGCGTGCGAGCGCAAAGGTAGATACAGGAAATCTTCGTGGCAGCAGTGTTAATAGCCTCTTTGCTGACGCGATCAGCAAATCCGATGATGACTACCGAGATCACATCGCCCTCATGGAGCACGTTCTTGAGATTTGACACATAGGTATAGCCCCAATAGTACGCGGGCAGATAACCGGCTATGCCATAGCCCTTGATGTCGATCATCGCGCCATCGTGGTATACCTTGCGAACAAGGGCGTCAACGACGATCCTGTTTACGCCGCGCTTTGCATATTCCTTGTTCATCTCTTCGTGTTTCCTGACACGCGTTATCTTTGCGAGCGTCTTCTGTGCTATCGCCTGCCCGCTCGCGTTTATCTCATCGTACAGCTTCAGGCGCATCTTCGAAAAGACATCACGCATCTCTTTGTTGATCTCGTCATGCACTTCTCTTTCCTGCTTTAAAAGGTCGTTTATCTTGCGTATGATCTGCTGTCTCTGCTTTACCCTGTTTACCCTGTATTCTACTATTACGCGGGTGTTTTCTTCATCAATGTCGACCACAGACACTTCGTAAGCGCTGACAAGCCTTCCGGCTCTGCGATATTTCCTTTCTTCTTCGGATTCGTCGTCATCAAAGGCGATATTCTCGTAGGGCATGAAGATCTCGACGCCCTTTACGATCGTGGACTGGTTTCCGTCCTTGTCCGCGTGCGTAAATTCGACAACAAAGGGCTTTCCCTGCTCCTTTAAGTTCCTGTAGTGGTTAAGCTCAAGGGAGAGGTCTATCTTTTCCTGTCTGTCAGCTGCCTTGTTCTTTCCAAGGATGTTAGGTACGTTAAAATTGGTGTACTTGTAGTCTGCCATGTTCGTAAACTCCTTTTAATGATATCGATATGTGATGCTTTAAGGTTTTAGGTGAACCCGAGATACAGATAAGGAACACCGTATTCTATGAGGATCAGAAGTGCGGGGATGAGAAAGATCAGGTAAACCCATGCGAATTTCTGCAACCCTTTGTTCTTCTTTGAAAGAGCTATGATTAGTGGGCCTACAGTCCAACAGATCGCCAGACCTATGACAAAGATGGAGTCGAATATCTCATAGAGATACGGGAAATACATCCATCCATGACCGCCCTCGCCGCCGCTCTCTCCCATGATCTCATTAAAGGCATCGAGAGTATCGCTCTGCACTTCGCTTTTAAGGATGTTGTAGGCCGCGTCGCCTTCCTCATTGAATAACGAGGCGGCACTTGCCTGCGTAGCCGGAGCCAGCAGAAGCACGGCAAATAATGTTAAAACGAATACAAAACGAAACAGTCTCATGGCACTACCCTCCTGATAAGTAGTATACGGCATTTCATAGGACAATTAAACTCTTTTTTGTGTCTTAAAAAAAGGTTTGATATGTCTCTTTAGGGATATTATGAGCAGCGAAGGGAATTTTTGCAAAAAAGATATGTTTTTTTTTGAATATTTTTTTAGAAGGGAAATACTCCCCAAATATATACGAGCCAAAGACATAAAAAGCCTGCCCCACAAAGGAGGCAGGCTTTGACCTTTAAGGTGCCTCATTAAGAGGCTTTTGGAATTTAGGCGAAGGGTAATTCCTCGTCGATTCCGGTAGGGATGTTCATGAATCCGTCGCCGGCAGGAGCTGCCGCGGGAGCCTGCGCCGAAGCACCGCCCTGAGCGTTCTTGCTCTCCGCGAACTCGATCTCCTCGACCATGATCTGAACGCTGTAATGCTTTACGCCGTCCTTCTCATAATTGTCGTTCTCGACACGGCCGGTGGTAACCACCTTTGTGCCCTTCTGGAGATACTTCTCTACGAATTCCGCCTGCTTACCGAAGCATGTGCAGTTAAAGAAATCTGCTTCTGCTGCTCCTTCGCGCTTGAAACGCCTGTCAACAGCGATCGCGAACTTCGCGATAGCAGTGGAATTCTGGCCTTGTGAGTATCTGACTTCGGGATCACGTGTTAAACGTCCCATTAAAATGACTTTGTTCATACGATACCTCCTTTGATCTATGAACCAAACGAATGTTTGCTGTCCCAAAGCAAACAAAGTGTTTTGCAAGCGGGAAACCTTGAAGCAAGGTGGGACTTACTCCGCTCGCGCCCTCCTTTATATCTGCCCGTTGTCCCGCATATGCGCAGACGAGAATAGATATAAAAAAACATCTACTTCTCCGGGCAACGAATACAGGTATTCCTACCTGATTCTTAGGCTACAGTTACGGGTACACCTGCATGCCTATTGGAAAAATAAATGTCTATGTAAACATTATAAGCAGCGCGAGGGAGATTTGCAAACAAAATGAAAAAATTTAACAGCCTTTATTAGAAAAATTTTTTCGGATATTTCCTTAAAAATATGCAAAAATGTTGAAAATGAATTTCTTTACTTCTTGCGCACAAAAAAAGGCCAGCTTTTGGGCTGACCTTTTTACCTTAATGAACTATCTTTGTCTCAATGAACATTGCAATTACTTTTTTTGGAATAATAGCAATTACTTTATTCTGAATGCGACTTTCAAGAGTTGCAGCATGGTGTATAAGGATGCGTGACATTTTCGGAATCAAGCGTGTTCAGGCTCAGATGTGGTACAGGGCGATGCAATAAGGAACTATGCCTGCCTGATGTTGTCGTGCGCAAAAGACAAAAGGTTGTTGAAATTATCGCGCACATACGATAAAATCAAGATGGAACATCGTATAGAAATGATAATTGGAGGCAATCATGAATCATAACATATTGAAGCAGGTTATATTAGAGCAGATTGAGAT
>JAEEGQ010000017.1 GCA_016280395.1 Lachnospiraceae bacterium
GCGGTCACGCCGAGTGCCTTTGCGAGATCCTCCTGCTTTCTGCCGTCCCTTTTCCTGAGCTTCTTTATCCTGTCTCCTATTTTTACCTGCATATCCATACCTCCGAAATTTATCACCGGTGCAGGATCAGCATAGCAAAAAGAATGGGGGATTTCAATTATCAATCTGTTGTTGTTCGCACAACCATTTGTTGTTTTTTTCAATATCCTTTACGTCATGCTTTCGTCACTTTATTCCTTTCGAATAGCGGTCCCATAATTCATCGATCGAATAACCGGTCGCCGTCTTCCACAGTTCGTGGGAGTATTTCTCCTGTTTGAACGCGTCGTTCAGTTTCACGGCAAAATCACTGTCGTAATTATCCACAACATATTTGATAAATCCACCAGTCACAGTGTAGCTGTCGGTATAATGCTGCCCCTCGCGGTATTTCTGCAAGTTCCATCCGGTCCTGTCATTCCAGATGCCGAACAGATATCTTCCATAGTCCGTAAGGCCTTCGCCGAGCCATGTAACATCCTCTCCGGAAGTGGTGGTAAAAGGATAATCCTGGGCGGTATGGATCAGTTCGTGTGTCAGCGAGTCATAATCCCCGCCTTTCATTCCTTCGATCCCGACCACAATCTGAGGGCCGTTTTCATCAAAATAAGCGTAAGCAGCCACACCCGGATCGTCGATATAGTCATATCTTATCGTAACGGTCCTGAATTCGCCGTAATTAAAGAAATCAAAGACCGGCTGATATACGGTATAAAGAAGCTCTTCCACCTTTCTTGCTATATCAATGTCTATATCCGGATGATCCTTTATCACAATGTATTTTGAATAGTCTACCTGCCCTCCGTCAATGCACTTAACTTCCACAGAGGTTTCATAGCCGCTGGTCTTGTCCGACACTGTGATGACAGCCGTCCCGGCAGATACACCGGTCACATTTCCTTTTCCGTCCACAGTAAGGACACTCGGATCCGAACTGCTCCATGAAAGATCCGCGCCGGAATAACCCATCGGTTCAGCCTTAAAGGTCTTTGTGTTGTTTTTGAAAATGACCAGCCGTGTGTTTACCAGCTGCAGATAAGGATCGATTATCCTAAGCTCATAAAACGCCTTGTCGCCTGTTTTCCCGTTCGTCAGAGAAACACGCGTTGTCCCTGCCTTCTTCGGCTCTATCACGCCTTCGGCATTTATCGAGGCTATATCAGGATTGGAGATCTCGTACACAACCTCAACGTGATCGTAAATGTCAGAAGCCGCAACGACCTTCTTTTTCTCATTTGAAAACATCTGGCCGTCAAAATCCGCAAGATACAGCTTTCTTCCCATCTTTCCTATAGCCACCGGATCGATGGTTTTACCGTCTTCATCCTTGAAATCTCCGGCGTCCTCAAAATTGACGCGTAACGTTCCGTTTTCGTAATCCTCAAATGCAATGTCGGCAATATAATACTCTGCCGTATTATTGGCAAACGACACGCAGATCCTCAACTCATCCGAGGCATTATCATCCACAGAATAATAAGCTGAACCCAGCAAATAGACTCCGCTTTCGACTTTAAATGCATTAACGCCGTGGATCTGCTCTGGACTGCCGGTTTTCCCACTAATATCATTCTTGGAAATAAGGACTTCTTTACCTTCCCTGTCTCTTCCGTATACTTCGAGCAGACAATCAAGATTTTCACTGTTTCCGCACGATTCCGGAACGAATAACATCACATTTGCCTTACCCTTTGTGAGTTCACCCGCACGAGTGTCATTTACGGTAAGATCCAGATATTTACCACGACCGCAGAGCATCCTTGACGGAACACAGAGCCCTGTCCCTGCTTTGTTGATGACGGCACTCTGTTCGTCACCGTCCTCATCGACGATCGTATAATCTTTTTTTACTCTCTTGCCTGTAAGGTAATTAAAATCTGTCAGTTCAAGGGAGATATCCGACAGGTCATATGTCCGATAGCCATGAGTAAAATCAAATACCTCAAAGCCAAAGACATCAATGACCGGCTTGGTGTTGCCTTTATGGTGGGTTTTTATCATCACGGTCAACTCGCCAAGATCGTTTATGCTCTCATCGTAAGGAATCGCCAGTTCAAAAAAGTGATCTTCCGAAAGCGTCTCAAGGACAAAACTCGCTTCTGTCCAGACAATACCCAAGTATCCTTCCGCATTAACATGAGCTTCAAAAGCGTATTCACCGATATTTGCAGCTGTTCCGGGTATACGGACAAAGAGTCTCAGAATTCCGGATGTAAGCTCATCCGTTTTATTGAGTTTGGCAAAAAGATTGGTCTCACTTTCATCCCACCATTCTTCTCCATTATCTGCACCGATCTCAAACCTTATTTTTTCGTTTCCTCCAAGCAATGTCATGCCGACAGGATTTGCAGATGTATATGTTTCTGCCGGTGTTTTTGGTCCTGCTGCGACCTCACTCAGAAATACGATCTGTCGAAAATCCCTGTCATGGATCATTATTCCTGTATCGCTTAAACACTCTAATTCAAATACATTAAACCCGGTATCCGAAAAATCCTCTTCGCGGTACTTTGCATCACGATCATCGATCTCATAGTCATAAACAGTGATCCTGTTGGTTGTCGTACCATCATGGTGAACCTTTAGGATGAGCTTTACATGATTTTCGGGGTTTTTAAACGAGTAATTCACAGAGATCGTGAATTTCGATCCATTTGCACTTATCTGCCGGCCCGGGATTTCTTTTGTAGTCCCAAAGTCCTCCCCTTTGTCGCTTCCAACCCACCATTCAAGTGTATATATTCCGTCAACTTTGCCTTCGATAAAAACAGTAGCCCTTGCTTTACCGGAAGTGAGGTTTTCACTTGTGCTGATCTGTCTTTCCGCATCTAACTCGCTTGAAAGCCAATAATCGTCACCTGTTGCCGCTTTGCTCATAAAAGAGTATCCGTTGATCTCCTGAAGAGACCACGGAGTCGGAGTAGGTGTGTTTGTAGGCGCGGGAGTATATGTAGCGGCAGGCGTGCTTGTAGGCATAACTGTATTTGTAGCGGCAGGCGCATTAGTGACAGCAACAGTCTCCGTAGGCACCGGCGTACCTGTATCCGCAGTCACCTCTGTGGGTACAGGCGCTGTCGTGGTTTCGCTTGCAACAGCTCCGGTCGGCTGCTTCGGCAAGTCTTCCTGTACTGTGTTGTTTCCGCATCCTGTCAGTAATAACAGGCATCCGATAAGATAAACAGTTTTTTTCATCCTGGGTCCTCCGTTTTTGCCGTATGTTTATCAAATACCTCAAAAAAAGAGTAACACAGCAGTTTTCAAATATCAACTTTTTTCCCTGTGACGTTTGTCGCAGAAAAAATAGTCCCCTTCCGGAAAATCGAAAAGGGACTTAAAAGTTTTTATTTTATATTGGTCCAGTCTAAATACATGTAGTCAGAGTGACCCTTGCTGTCCATGACCTGAACGTATGCCTTTACCCTCCAGGCATTGTCGGGAACGGTAAAGGAAAACTCACCGCTGCTTTCTTTCGACTGCTGATCGAAGACGGGAATGCCATCATCGCCTTCGTAAACAGACCATACGCAC
>JAEEGQ010000152.1 GCA_016280395.1 Lachnospiraceae bacterium
GTCGGAAGCCCAAGCATGAAATACAGCTTTATCTTGTTCCAGCCGCATTTGAAGGCTGCAGAGGAACCTTTTATTATGTCCTCGTGTGTAATGCCTTTGTTTATAACATCGCGAAGACGCTGGGTGCCGGCCTCAGGAGCAAATGTGATACTGCTCTTCCTTATGTCCTGAACCTTGCTCATGACATCGAGCGCGAATGCGTCGATACGAAGCGAAGGAAGGGATACGTTTATGCCTTTCCTGTGAAATTCATCGATAAGATAATTCACAAGCTCAGGAAGGCATGTATAATCCGATGAGCTCAAAGAACTTAAGGAGATCTCCTCGTAGCCTGTGGAATCGATCATCTCACGCGCAAGCTTTTTCAGGTATTCGACGCTTCTTTCACGCAGAGGCCGATAGATCATGCCTGCCTGGCAGAAACGGCATCCGCGAATGCAGCCGCGCAGGATCTCTAAGGTTGCCCTGTCCTGAACGGCCCTGATATACGGAACGAGCGGCTTTTTGGGGTAATATGTGTTGTCAAGGTCCCACTGTACCTGACGCTTTATATGTTCGCCGGCAGCGGGATCGTCGATAACAAAGGCAGACATTGTGCCGTCTTCGTTATATTCGGGATGATAAAACGAAGGGATGTAAAGCCCCTCGATACCGGCAGCTCTCCTTAAGAAATCAAGCCTTGTTCCGCCGTTCTTTCTGTTGTCTTTATAGGCGTCAAGAAGCTCGTTATAAACTGTCTCCCCTTCACCGATATAAAAAATATCAAAGAATTCTGCTATCGGTTCCGGATTGTAAACGCAGGGGCCGCCGCCTATCACGATCGGACAGTCCTCGCCGCGATCCTTTGAATGAAGCGGGATACCGGAAAGATCGAGAACCTGCAGTACATTGGAATAACACATCTCGTACTGGAGCGTTATCCCCAGAAAATCGAACTCTTTTATGGGATCTTTTGATTCAAGCGCAAAAAGCGGGATGTTCAACTCCCGCATCTTTGCATCCATATCCGGCCAGGGCGAGTAAACACGCTCACACCAGGTGTCTTCCCTTGAATTGAACATATCATAAAGGATCTGGATCCCGAGGTGGGACATCCCGACCTCATATACATCGGGGAAACACATACAGAAACGGATATCTATGTTGTTTTTGTCTTTTATTACTGAGTTTATCTCATTGCCGATATACCGTGCAGGCTTTTCAACGGACATGAGAACGGCATCGCTTATCTTAACAGCTGCCATTATCTTTTACGACCTTTCCCGAACATTATCGCAAGAGGAACAACAACGGTCCCGGCAAGAGCAAGGCATACGGCAGCGGTAACGACCTTCTTTTTGGTAATGGAGATCTTCCCGTCCTTAAAGCCTTTCACACTCTTGTTTGCGGTTTCGGACACTTTGTTTATGGTATTTCGAGCAAAGTTCTTTGCAGCTTCAGATATTCTTTTTGCGGTTTCGGTAAATGTTTCTTCGGGTGCTGCGGCGATATTGATTTCAGGCGCGGCATTGTGCTCTGTTTCAGAAGGAACAGGGGTTGAAGCAGATTCTTCAGACACAGGTTCCACAACGCGGATGTTGACTTTCGGCTGTGCCGCAAGCATGTCTTCCGTAGTATGCATTTCTACGATATCATCTTTCTTTTCTGCGGGAGCCTGCGGCCCAAAGAATTGGATCTCATCCCGGACAACCGCATTTTCTTCAACCTGAGCTGTTTCTACAGGGCCTTCTTCAATCTTGGCTGTTTCTGCGTGGCATTCTTCAACCTGAGCTGTTTCTACAGGGCCTTCTTCATCGGGACCGTCAAGAATGCTGATAGTCTCGTCGAGCTCTTTTGTAAGTGCGTCCTGAAGGGAAAACGGTTCATCCGGGACAACGGCCTTTGATATGTCTGCTGCGTCATCCGCGGGCTCTTCTGTTTCTAAAAGATGCTCTTCGTCTTCTTTATCCTGTATTTCGCCGTCAAGATCGATAAAATCTTCATCTATGCTAAGATCCTGATCCTCAGCTTTTTCAACTTCATCGGCAAGCTCTGTTTCGAAAACGCTCTGCGCAACAGCTTCTTCCGAGGGAAGCCCGGCTGTATCTGGTGCAGCTGAAGTTCCTGCAGAGGTGTCCTGCACCCCGGAAACTCCGTCAGAGCTGTCCTGCACCGCTGAAGCTTCTGCAGAACTGTCCTGCACTGCAGAAACCGCAGTGGTATCCTTGTTTTCAAATACAGGTTCGCTTTCGGGCTCTGCTGTCTTTTCTGCAGAAAATTCACCCATCTTTGCAAGCTCTTCTTCAAGGAATGCGATCAGGACTTCAAGCTGTTTAGGATCGTTTTCATAGTCCGTATTGGCCTTTAAAAGCTTGTAATATGTCTTGTAGATATGCTTTTTGAAAGGTACTACGGCGCTGTAGAGGTGTCCGAAATTACGGGAATTCGGAAGCTTGAAATGCCAGAAATCATAGATCTGGCGGTCTGTCCTGTCGTTCTTGGGAAGCGGCTGCCATGAATAAAAATCGTTCATGGTAAGACGCACTTCGGATTCGATGGATTTAATGAGCCATACATCAAAGCCTATATCGATGACAAGCTTGTTATAGTAATACTGGCTGTCGATCCTGCCGTCTCCGAGCAGCGACGAAACGACCACATCATAAACAAGGTATTTTGTGGTTGCGTAAATATATGAAATTGAGATATTGTCAAGCTTCGAGCCAAAGGAATTCTCGAAATCGTCGCGGATCGTCTCGATGCAGGGCCTGCCTTCGCAGCGCAGGTATGCCGTGTGGATGATCCTGTAATATTCCTCATAGAACTTCTCTTTGCTCATGCTTCCGCAGTTTCTTCTGCAGAACTCTTTCATGGAAATGGTATTTTGGAAACTCATAGAACACCTCCGGTAAAGATCGGTGAACGGTATGGATATGCCCATTCATTCTATTATTATATCAGATTTTTCGTTATTTTGCAAAAGATTATTGCGTATCGGAACAAAATAAACTATAATTCCATTTGTACGATTTTCGGTAATAAAAAAGCTGCTTTTTTGGCAGCCAAGGAGGTTAAAATGCCCTGGTGTCCTCAGTGCAAAGAAGAATATAAAGAAGGCATAACGGTCTGCCCCGACTGCAAGGTTCCGCTTGTCGGATCGCTTGAGCAGCTTAAAGAAGAATTCATCCCTGTCTTCTCTTTTGAAAAAAAGGAAATGGCGGATAAGTTTTCACAGTACCTGATCTATTCCGGTATCGAATGCAGACTGTCGGAGGATGATGAAAACACAGGCATCCTTATACGCGAAAAAGACCTTAAACGCGCAAAAAAGCATTTCCAGGCCTTCTATTCCGTAGAAGCCCAGAACGCTTTCTTAGATGAGTTAAAAGACTTAAAAGAAGCCGGTGACCGTCCCGTTTTCGACCCGCTTGACTGGGCAAAGGACGACAAGATAGACGAAGGCGAGATACTTACCGCCGACAGCTTTAAGACGGCGGATGAGGAACTTAAGGAAAGCTTCGAGGAAATGGATCCTTCCGAACCATACGAAAAGCGCAGTGACAAGGCCAGCGACACCTTTTCTACCGCTATCCTCTTTCTTGCCTTCGGTGCAATCGGTATTATCATCGTGCTCCTTAACATATTAAAGATATTCAGCTTCATGAACGGAACGTTCTTCTACATATTCGCGATGATAATGTTCCTTGGATTTATCGCAGTCGGTGTATTTTCGCTAAAGTCTTATAAAAAGCTTAAGGGTGAAGCAGCCGAGGAAGAAGCCGTAACGAAGGCTCTTAACGAATGGCTTGCGGCTAATTTTACGAAAGAGGACGCAGAACAGATCGGCGAAGATCTTAAAAAGCGAAATCCCGAAACCACCGAAGCAGAAATCTATTATGTAATAAGGGGAAAGCTTAAGGCAATGCTCACAAAGCAGTTCGGCGAACTGGACGAAGCCTATCTCGAATATATCACCGAAGACTTTTATAACAGTCTCGGCCTTGATAATGAGGAAGATGTTCTCGAAGGTTTTGAGGTGCTTGAGGATGATGACGAGAATGAAAATTGATGCATAACGGATAAAACCCGGCAATCTGCCGGGTTTTGTTATATTAAGGATGGAATTCCTGATATAAGTCTGTTTTATACTAAGGATCGATTCCCTGACGTAAGCCTGTTTATCATATGTCGAGCTTTAACTGTAACTCGTCTTCTGCTTCATGCTGGAAATCCAGTATCTGTTCCGGTTCGAGGTTAGGAAGCTCGTCTAAGGATTTTATTCCGAAATTCCTGAGGAACGATTCTGTTGTCCCAAACAGTATGGGCTTTCCCGGAGCGTCAAGGCGCCCAAGTTCTGTAACGAGCTCATACTCCACAAGCTTATTTACACTGTGGTCACAGTTCACGCCGCGGATAGCTTCTATGCCGGCTTTTGTTACGGGCTGCTTGTAGGCGATTATCGAAAGCGTCTCGAGCAGAACATCGGTAAGCACATATTTTTTGGGAGCCGTGGCGATCTTTGTGATCGTGTCGTACATTTCACGCTTTGTGCACATCTGAAAAGAACCGTCCAGCTCGATTATCTGGATACCGTGCTCTTCTTCTGCATATTTGTCGCACATATGCCTTATGACTTTTCTTACGGTTTCCTCGTCATGCCCGACGGCAGCGGCGATCCTGCTGCACTCGACAGCCTCGCCCATTGTAAAGAGAATTGCCTCGACCGCAGCCTCAAGCCTGTTTAATTCTGCATTTGTTGTTTCCATATTACCTCACTCTTCAAGCTGGAATCTTTCAAGCGGAAGGATCGAATCCGCAACGAAATCTATCTCGATATCGTCGAAGATCTCCTTCTGGGAGACCTGTATCTGTCCCATTTTCATAAGCTCCAGTATTCCCAGGAATGTCACAATGACATCATTCTTTGTATGCTGCTTTTCGAGCATCCCGCGAAAGCTGAAATGCTTGTGTAAAAAGCCGTACTGCTGTATTTCCATGATCTTGCCGGAGATGTTGATCTCTTCGTGCTCGATCTTTCCGAATTTGCTTCGGATCGGGTCGATCTTGTCTTCCTGCTTTTTCAAGACAGATTCAAAGATCGAGTGCAGCTCCGATAGTGTAAGGTCGGAAAGAAGCTCGGAAACATCGACGGGTTCCCTGTAATCCCGGATCTCTTCGGGAATACTGCTCCCCTTAAAGAAATACTTGTCGGCATCCATCTGCTTGTCTTTAAGCTCTGTCGAGATATACTTATACATCTTGTATTCAAGGAGCCTCTGTACAAGCTCTGCCCTCGGATCCGCCTCTTCTTCGCCTTCTGCGGGCTCTTCGACGGGAAGGAGCATCTTGGATTTGATATTGATGAGTGTTGCGGCCATGACAAGAAACTCGCTCATGACCTCCATATCGTGCTGCTGCATTGCATCAATATATTCAAGATACTGGTCTGTTATCGTGACAATGGGAATGTCGTATATATTTATCTTGTTTTTTTCTATAAGATGAAGCAAAAGGTCCAAAGGGCCTTCAAAGGCTTCGAGTTTGACCTGCAAAGGCTCGCTCATGATGATCCTCCGTGCCTTTTATGTTTGATCGTGTTCGCTTTCTGCCGTGTTTTTACCGAGCGTGAGCGTTACTATCTCAGGCGGGTTGAACAGCCTGAAATTAATTGAATGTGTACCGAGCCCCGAAGATACAACCATTTTCTTTTGGTTCTTAAGCGCAAAAAAGCCGTGGGCATATTTCGGGAAAAGCTTTCCGCTTGGGGAAACAAGCCCTCTTCCTCCGGGTAACCCCACTATCCCTCCGTGAAGATGTCCGCAAAAGATGATATCCCAGCCGGTGTCTTCATACGAAGCAAAGAGCTCCGGATTATGAGCCAAAAGCAGCCTAAAGTCGCTTTTTGTACCGGGTTCCGGAATGTTCTTGAAATATACGGTCTTCTTTAACCGCCGGTAAGCACTGCCGTTTCCTGTAAACCCGCCGATCTCGAGAGAAACACCGTTTATCTTTACAAGCGTAGTTTCGTCGTCAAGGATACATATACCGCACTTTTTAAGGCCTTCCGTAAACTTTTCGAAAGAATCCTTAAATCGAATCCTGTAACGGTATTCATGGTTTCCGTACGAAAGAAATACAGGGGCTATCGGGGGGAGCCTGTGGAGAAAATCCGCAGCAATGCTGAAATCCTCGACATTTTTAGTCAGCATGTCTCCTGTTACCAATATGAGATCCGGTGCTTCTTTGGCTATTGAATTAAGAACAGGGGCATTGTTGTTGCCATATATATTGTTGTGCAGATCAGAAAGATGCACTATCCGTATGCTCTTTTCTATATCTGCGTATGCTTTGTAATCCGTAATTACCGGATGATCCATCATATACCTCCGGGAGCCGGCTTGTAAAGGAGCGGCTGTTAATCCTTATTTGCGCGTGGATACTCGTCAAACAGCTCCTTAACGGTATCAAAGATCATCTTTCCGGCATTTTTTCTGAACTCTGCGTCGCGTATCTTTACAAGATCGTCAGCGTTTGTAATATATGCGACTTCGATCAGCGCCGCAGGAGTCGGATAGATAAGGATGAACTTCTTGCCTTTCAGCGTAAATACCGTATCTTTTTCTGTAAGGACGCTTTCGTCAGGGACGTATTCCATTCCCTGCAAAGTGGTTACATCGAGCGGACGGTCCTTGTCTGTCCAGAAACCGTACATGGACTTAGCCAGTCCGAGCTTTTCCATTGAATTCTTGAGCAGTCTCTCTGCAAGTACCTGGCTGCATAAGCCGTTTGGCATAAGATAATTGTTTCGCTCTTTTGAATAACAGATAAGTGTTCCCTTGTCGTTTTTTGATTCGGAAGTGTTAAGGTGAACGCTTATGAACATATCTGCCCTTACTTCCGAAGCAAGCATCCTCCTTGCATACAGAGAAAGATACACATCCTTTGTCCTTGTGTAATAGACTTTTATATCGGAAGCCGCAAACAGGTCTTTTGTATTTTTGTAGGCTATGTCAAAGACATAGTTTTTTTCGATGTTGTCATCCCTGAAAGCACCACCGTCAATACCGCCATGCCCCGGATCGATTACAACGATCTTTTTGTAGACTTCCCACGGAGCCTTGAATGTGATACAGAGTTTTCCGTCCTTTATTTCGGCCACACAGGCTCTTATGACAGATGTGTCAAAGATGAATTTTGTCTTGCCGTTATCGTTCTTTACGGAAATGCCGACCAGCTCGTCACAATGAGCGAAAAACCGTTTTTTGTTGTATTTGTCGGCATTTTCACCGGGAATACTGACGATAAGCTGTCTTGTATAGGTTTCAGCTCCGTGAAGACCGTTCTTTATGATGCTGAAGTTGTCTTCAACTTTAACGTCGGAAGCGTCAATATAGCTGTAAAGCGGGAATTCCATGGGTGCGCCGGAGCCGTCGTTAATGACATTCGAAGCAAGCGTGCAGTTAATCTTAACGGTATTTGTGGCTTTTTCCCATGTATAGCCGATACCGAGGGCCTCCGCGGTTATCCTGGAAGGAACATAAAGATGCGTTATCCCGCTTTCGTCCCTTAAAACACGCGGAGCTTCCTGCATAGAAGTATCTTTGCCGTTTACAAGGGCGTTGTTGCTCCCTATGTGATAGCTTACAGTCTTTCCTTCTCTTTCGTAGGTTATTGCAGAATCGGCGATCCTGAAGATACATTCTACACCAAGAGAATCCTGAAAAAGCTCAGTTGCAGGAGCTATTGCGGTATCTGTTTCGCCATAAAGCACATTGGTTCCCGAAAGAGCGGAATCAGTGCCGTTTATAACACATTTAAGCTTTGCTTTGGAATAAGGATAATCCTTCCCTGCTGTCAAATCGTAAAAAGAAGCGGCTTTTACGGAAAGTACGGTTCCTGCTGCAACAAGGAAAAATATCAGACTTACTATCGTTCTTTTCATTAAGATCCCAACCTGTAAAAAATTGACCGGGTATTTCCACCCGACCAATGATAATTCTATATGTTTTGAAGTTCATTTGCAAGGAATAATTTTTCTTTGAAAACCAAACGAAAACCAAATGACGTTTTTATGCCGCTTTCTCTTCACAGAAACAGAGTGTGCAGCACTATTACTGCACCGCAGCATACCAAAAGCCCTATAAGAAGCGTAAAAACATAATTTTTCGTAAGTCTTGATATAAAGAATATAACAGGGATCGATATTACAAAAAGCACATATCTGAAGACTGAGAGAAATATTATGAAACTGAGTACTGACATATTCCACAGGGGCATTCCCTCAATTGAGGAAACGGGGTATCCCAGTCCTCTCACACCGTAATCGGTCAATACAACGTAAATGTATGTACAATATAGCATTAAATACATGGCGGTAACAATGCCTGTACATACGATCAGTTTCTGCCTGAAGATGTGTACCGGACCGGTTTTTGTCGCATAGATAAGTCCGGTCATCCCGGTGCTGTATTCATGCCCGTAGCAGAATGAGCATGCAAGAACGATAAAGATCATTAAAGTAACTGCCAGAAGCTTATTCTTGTTTAAAAAAGATCTTTTTCCAAAAAGGACCTTGTATCCGTTATCATAGAAAAAAGCCCCGTTGTGCTCAACAAGGAATTTTCCGTGATCTATAACGTTTTTCACTACGTTGAATTCTGTATCTATACCTGAATACTTGTTTTGCAGAAAGAATATCTCGGCTTCTGAAGATGCATTTCTCATTTCCTCATCACGCATCGATCTGAGCTCTTCTATACGCCTTTTTTCACCGTCAAGAATATTAAGAGTCTCTGCAGTACAATATCCCTCATATTTGATCATGTATCGTTTATAGACAAGTTCTTCTTCCGAGATTATAACCTCACCGTTTGAACCGGTTATTGAAGGGGTTACTAGAAAAAGTAAAGCAACAACAAGGAGGCCTCCTCCACAGATGAGCTGCTTGTAAGCTTCATGAAGGATTGTATGGCAGTGCATGCCTGTGCGGAAAAGAACTTTTCCTTTATCATTACCGGACAAAAATACATTTTTTTCATAAAAGATAATAACAAAGACTACTGCGAAAATTAAGGATACTATTACCGCTGCGGCAAAAACGTATGGATAATATACAGGAAAACCAAACAGATTGATATTTTTGTATATGCCGATAGTATTTTTTATATCGAGAAACGAATATACATTTATGTTTTTAAGAAAGGCAATATAACTTTGATCAGTTATCAGAACAGAAGCAGCATACTCCGCAGCAAAAAAAGCAACCGTTACAATGTACTGTATGAGCGCTCTTTTTAAGGCACAGGCAACAGCATACACTATACAGGCAAAGCTCACTACCGCAACTGCTTTTGACAGAAAGAATATGACAAGATAACCTCGTACCGATACAGGTAATATGCAGTTTCTCATTCCGTTAACAGATTGGATGCCGCGCACTGTATCGCCAAAGCCGTATTTTACGGCTGTAATGACGAGATTATAGCCGCAAAGCAAAAAAGTAAAGGCAGAAGAAACCACACACACGGCCCCGAGCTTGCACATCGCATGCTTCTTGCCGCCATATCTTGTTGTCGCTGTCAGGAGCATGTTTCCGCTGTTACGCTCGGCTGTTAACATCAGGAAAACACAATATGCAGCCATAAACAGTAAAAGCCAGTCTGTATATCTTATATTCAGGAAAGAATTAATACCAAGCGATGGGCCTGTTTTCAGGTGCACATCAGGCATTGCATCATAATCTCTTACGGTTTTGGTTGCATTCCTGTATGCAAAGGAGCTTTTTTTGACACCAAAAGGACCGGTTGTGACAGCTTGGGCGTTTTTTCTTATGTTTTCGCGGAAGAACGCATATTCATAAACATCTTTAAGTTCGGTCCTGATCTGCTCAAGAAGAAAGCGCATTGAAAGGGAAGATACCCGGGGAAGATCTGATGCTGTGCCGGCAGTATCATCCTGTAACGTGTCAAGCTTTTTAAGAGCCTCTGCGGGCTCAAGGCCTTCGAGCCGGTTAAAAACTTCTTTATAGCTTTCGGCAGTATATAAGCGTGGGTTCTTATCAAATATCTCAAATGCCATAGCATTAAGGATAAAAAGAAAAACGCAAAAAGCGAGTGTTCCCGGATTTATAATGATCTTTTTCACCTCTTCCGAAAACACCCGTACCATATATTCCTCCAATTTTAAGCATGTATTACGAAAGAACATGCCATAATTCAGTTGTTTACAGACATATAAAATGCTTCAAGTTCAGATTCTATTCCGTGTGAATGTTCTGTATTTTTACACAGCTTATTGGGATCGCCTGCCGCAGCGATCCTGCCTTCTTTAAGAAAGATAACCTCTTTTGCAATGTTCTCAACATCAGGAACAATATGCGTCGCAATAATAACCAGAGCATTTTTTCCGTATTCCATAACAAGTTCACGAAAACTTATACGTTCTTTCGGATCAAGACCGGCGGTAGGTTCATCACAGATAAGGATGCCCGGACTCCCGAGCAAGGCTTGCGCGATCAATGCCCGTTGTTTCATCCCTCCTGAAAATGCTCCGAGTTTTCTGTTCAGATCCTCTGACAGATTGACAGCTTCAGCCACTTTTTTTACTTCTGTTTTTGCATCATTGCTCTTAATACCTTTAAGAGATGCCATATACCACAAAAAACGCTCAAAAGTAAAACCCCGGTAAATATCCTGTTGTTGCGGAATAAATCCTATATTTGCAAGATATTCGTCTTTGTGTGTCCTTATATCCTTTCCTTGCCAAAGAACCCTGCCTTCATCCTGTTTAAGATTACAGGTCAGGATGTTAAAAAGCGTGCTCTTACCGGCACCGTTCGGCCCGAGTACAGCATAAACACCGTTTTCGAAAGAATACGAAAAATCGGTAAGAGCCTTCTTTTTACCATAGGATTTAGATACTCCTTCTATCTTCAGCAACATACAGACCTCACTTCCTACTTTGTTTCCTGATTTTCCGGCAAACCTTCAATATTGCATTTTTTCCAGTTGTTTTTACCTTTTATGAGGTCTTTGATATCCATATACGATTGATATGAATTATAAAATCCGTAGACATATTTGCCGGTTGCGATTGATATCATCCCTTCAATCTCTTTTACGTTTTTTTCTCCATCAGAAAAACTAATGAGATTAAATTTCTGATCGGAACAGTAAACCAGATAGTTATATTCTTCAAGATAAAATCTGTAACTACTTCCGCTAAGAGGCAGAGCCTTTTTTTCGCCTGTCCGCATGTCTATCATGACCGGAGCCTGAACATCATTTATGAAATAAAAGCATCTGTCGACAGCAATATCTTCACTGATTTTATGAGTGTGTATAATAGTATCTTCTTTTGTGGAGATCACAAACTTATGCAACTCGCTACGAAAAATCTTTTCCCATTCATCATAGTTGAAATTTTTAAACAAAAAAGGTTCTGTTGTATAATCTTTAAAATACCAAAGCACTCCGTTTTCCAAATACAGTGGGGTAAATTTAAGCTTAAAACCTTCTCCCGAAAATAATTCACAGAGTTTTCCGGTATTCAGATCGTATGTAAACATCCTGGATTTGGTTTTTTCAAGCTCGTTTCCGTCTTTATCGTAATAAGTACGGGTAGAAAAGGATAAAAGATTGTCACCGTAAATAAACCCTTCAATATCTAATGCCTCATTAACTTCTGCAAGCTCTTTTCTGTTGTTTCCGGTACAGTCCATACAGTTAAGCTTAAATTTACCGATGCCATCTTGTTTACGCATTGTAAGATAATAGATGCATTTATTTACAAGCAACATATGGCGTAAACTTCCAATGTATGCGTCGCACTCGCTTGTAGAATGATAACAGTCCGCCCTGGTACATAGAGATATTTCGGTATTTGATTCCGGATTAAAGAATGTTAAGTGAGAATTATTACTTAATAGTATCCCGTCATCTCCGAATGCACATTCGCCATTCAGGATCATGCTTTGTGTCAGATTTCCTATTTCATTGACTGTAAAATTATCATCCTTACAGGAGCAAAGAAGAATCGGCAGGATAAAAATGAGCATCATGAGATTCTTTTTTATTGAATGAACATTCAGTGATTTATTTATTTTTTCCATAGACTTTTTGTATTATTATTTCATATAATTCTTTGAGTTTACGCTTTGTTTCGGCAAGTTCCTGCTTGTATTTTTCAACCGATCCGAATTCCTTTATAGCCTTAGGTTCATCAAGATAGAGAATAGAACTGTAGCTCATTGCTTTATCCTTCAACGTCTTGACTTCATCACATTTCGAAACGTCTATTCTTGGATAGATTAAAACATTTTTATAAAACTCGGTTCTTTCATCTGCTGAAGCGAAATAATCAGGCCATCCATCGGGTTCATATATCAGGTCGTTCCAGTTAAATCGTTCACGCATATATATGTGAGAGTCTATCAAACCGCCGGATTCCGGGTTTTCATTTTCCCAAACAAGAATATTGCCGTAAGCCGGATCGGACAGGACTATATCAAGGAGTTCAAAAGCAGCTTCTTTCTTATTTGATTTTTCAAGTACTCCAAGATTCAGTCCGTATTTCGATATCGTTATCCATGGACCATTGAAGTAAGCAAATTCATCATCAAGTGAGCTTATTCTGTTTGTAAAGCCAAAATGAGCCTCGCACTCTTTTTTCTTTTTGTCATCTCTTGTAAGATATCCGCCGGCATATAAACTGTCAAAAGTCTCGGACATCTTAATACATTTTTCATCTGTAAAAGGATTTACTATGTCGCCGTTGGAATCATACAGCACTCCGTCATTGTCACAGAAACCTAAGTATTTGAACATGGCTGGCCATATCGGAGAAATCCAGATTGTAGCATTGTTTCCGAGTATACTCGTAAGAGAACTGATATCGCCGTTAAAGTATCTGACTTTTTCGATATCGATTTTATCAGAGTTAAATGAAACATAAGCTTGAGAGCTTCTATTAACAATTTTGGGCAAACAATAGAAGCTCCCTTTAAATTTCGTCGCTTCCCAAACTTTTTCAGGGATTACTTTCTTTAATCTGCAATCGTTAACATAGTTGTCCAGACAGGTGAAGACACCGTTTGTGAAAAGCCGTTCGACAGGATCAGC
This sequence comes from Lachnospiraceae bacterium, assembly GCA_016280395.1. Lineage (GTDB taxonomy): Bacteria > Bacillota > Clostridia > Lachnospirales > Lachnospiraceae > SZUA-448. The sequence continues at coordinate 13,098 of JAEEGQ010000152.1, forward strand.
GGCAACATTGACATTTATCCCGCCAACATTTGCTATGTCAGCAACAAGACCGGGCAATTTGGAGCTGTATTCCGTTGCCGGAATGAGTAAAAACTTTACGGTATAGTCATATCCGTCTTTATGAAGCTTTTCATTGAGCAGGCGTGCTCTTTCATCCATAAATCCGGAATCTAAGTTTTCTCCCCAGGAATCATCAAGATTTATTACGGGGAAAGCCCATATGATCTCGTTTTCGGATGTGATTTTATTCTTTTTACAGCCTGCCAGTAAAAGGCAGGCTGTAAATACAAGCAATATAATACACTCAAAGTGTTTCCTTCTCATGTCCGCTTACCTCAAATCCCATCGGAAGTATAAGTTTACAAATATATATTACTAAAATATATAATTTGCGTCAAGTTTTTTTGGTTTATTCCAAATTATAATATAAAAAAATAGATGTAAAAACAAAAAGAGAGCCGTTTTCAAACGACTCTCTTAAGCTTTTGAAGATTATCTCATTTAGCGTAATCAACGATACGAGATTCCCTGATTATGCTGACTTTGATCTGTCCCGGATATTCAAGCTCGGACTCGATGCGTTTTGCGACATCCCTTGCAAGCATGATCATATCATCATCACTGATCTGCTCGGGTGTAACAAGAACACGCACCTCGCGGCCGGCCTGGATCGCATAAGACTTCTCGACTCCCTTGAAGCTGTTCGCAATATCTTCCAACTGTTTAAGACGATTTGTATAAGTTTCGAGCGTTTCGCGGCGTGCACCCGGTCTTGCGGCCGAGATGGCATCTGCTGCCTGTACGATACATGCGATGACCGACTGAGGTTCAACATCACCGTGATGAGCCTCTACGGCATTTACAACGATCGCATTCTCTTTGTACTTGCGGCAAAGATCGACACCTATCGAAACATGTGTACCCTCCATCTCGTGATCGATGGACTTACCGATATCATGCAGGAGACCTGCACGTTTTGCAAGACGCACATCTGCACCGAGTTCTCCGGCAAGGAGACCCGAAAGAAGGGAAACCTCGATTGAATGTTTTAACGCATTCTGACCGTAGCTTGTACGGAATTTCATCTTACCGAGCAGACGCACAAGCTCGGGATGAAGGCCGTGAACACCGGTTTCAAGCATTGCTGCCTCACCTGCATCACGGATGATGCTCTCCACTTCTTTTTGTGCCTTTTCAACCATCTCTTCGATACGGGCGGGATGGATCCTACCGTCAACGATAAGCTTCTCAAGGGCGATTCTCGCCACTTCTCGTCTGACGGGATCGAAAGCGGAAAGGACAACGGCTTCGGGAGTATCGTCGATGATAAGATCGACTCCCGTCATGGTCTCAAGAGTCCTGATGTTGCGGCCCTCTCGTCCGATGATCCTGCCTTTCATTTCGTCATTGGGAAGCTGCACAACAGAGATCGAACTTTCTGCAACATGATCGGCTGCACAACGCTGGATCGCCGTTACAACAAAGTCCTTTGCTTTCTTATCTGCCTCTTCCTTGGCCTTCTGCTCCATGTTCTTCACAAGAACAGCGGTCTCATGTTTTACTTCTTCTTCAACAGTCTTAAAAAGATATTCTTTAGCTTGTTCGGAGGTCATTCCTGAAATCTTTTCCAGTTCTTCAACCTGTTTCTGATAAAACTTGTCAACTTCTGCACGTGTCTTCTCCAGCTGCTGTTCAGCCTGGTTAAGCTTCTGTTCCTTCTTTTCCATGGCTTCGGCCTTGCGGTCAAGGCTTTCTTCCTTCTGGAGAACGCGCTTTTCAAATCTTTGAAGCTCATTCCTTCGTTCCCTGGTTTCACGCTCTAATTCGTTCTTGTTCTTAAGAGCTTCTTCCTTGGCTTCAAGTAAAGCTTCCTTCTTTTTTGTATCTGCAGTCTTTAATGCTTCATCTATAATTTCACGCGCTTTTTCCTCTGCACCGCCGATCTTGGCTTCAACAACCTTCTTGCGGTAGGAAATAGCTGCGAACCAGATAATAACACCAACGATTACACCTATCACTACGGCCGTGATGACACAAGCGAGAATGATTTTTTGTATCTCGTCCACAGGAGCACCTCCTTTATTAAGTTTTCATTGTACAAAATACAACATCATATTTTATCTGTTTCCATATCTTATGTCAAGTAAATGGAAACGAAATTTTTTGTTTTTTTGAAATA
>JAEEGQ010000153.1 GCA_016280395.1 Lachnospiraceae bacterium
AATACCATCAGCAACGGTGAATTCGGTCTTGTAGCCGTAGAACCCGCTTGGATCAAATCCAACCAGATCGAGGCAGCCCGTGTTGCAATGACACGTTACATCAAGCGTGGCGGCCAGGTTTGGATCAAGATATTCCCTGACAAGCCCATCACAACAAAGCCCGCTGAAACACGTATGGGTTCCGGTAAAGGCTCTGTAGAATACTGGGTAGCAGTAGTTAAGCCCGGTCGCGTAATGTTCGAGATCGCAGGCGTAAACGAGGAAACAGCAAGAGAAGCTCTTCGTCTTGCAATGCACAAGCTTCCTATCAAGTGCAAGATCGTTTCCAAGGCAGACTTAGAAGGAGGTGCGAACCAGTGAAAAGCAGCAAATATGTAGAAGATCTTCTTAAGAAGAACGAAACAGAACTTAACGAAGAACTGGTCGCAGCCAAGAAAGAACTGTTCAATTTAAGATTCCAGAACGCCACCAACCAGCTTGACAACACAAGCCGCATCAAGGACGTTCGTAAGAATATTGCCAGAATCCAGACCGTGATTTCGGCAAAGAAGAACTAAACGGTTGTGACTGACAGTATTTTGAAAGGAGAATCGTTGTGGATAGAAACTTGAGAAAAACGCGTACCGGTAAGGTAGTAAGCGACAAGATGGACAAGACGATCGTTGTAGCGGTTGTTGATAATATCAAGCATCCCCTCTACGGCAAGATCGTTAAGAGAACATACAAGCTTAAAGCACATGATGAAAACAATGAGTGCAAAGTAGGCGACAGAGTTAAGGTTATGGAAACCAGACCGTTGTCAAAAGACAAGAGATGGAGACTGGTTGAAATCATCGAAAGAGCAAAGTAATTCGAGAAAGGGGTATCAGACATGGTACAAACAGAAACCAGACTTCGGGTTGCGGACAACACCGGTGCAAAAGAGTTACTTTGCATCCGCGTAATGGGTGGCTCAACCAGAAGATATGCCAATATCGGCGATGTTATCGTTGCTTCCGTTAAAGATGCAACACCCGGCGGAGTTGTTAAGAAGGGTGATGTAGTCAAGGCGGTTGTGGTTCGCTCGGTAAAAGGCTTACGCCGTAAAGACGGTTCATACATCAGATTTGATGAAAATGCAGCCGTTATCATTAAAGATGACAAAACACCGAAGGGCACCCGTATCTTCGGACCGGTAGCAAGAGAACTCCGTGACAAGCAGTTCATGAAGATCGTTTCCCTTGCTCCCGAAGTACTGTAAGGAGGTATCGTTATGTCGATGAAGAAGATCAAAAAGGGCGATACCGTTAAAGTTATCGCAGGAAAAGACAAAGGCAAAGAGGGCAAAGTCTTAAAGGTAGAGGACGAAAAGGTTCTCGTTGAAGGCATTGCAACGGTCAAGAAGCATACAAAAGCTAACCAGCAGAATCCGAAGGGCGGCATCATCACAATGGAATCCGCTATCGATGCTTCCAACGTTATGTATATGCACAAAGGCCAGCCTACCAGGATCGGTTTCAAGACCGTAGACGACAAGAACGGCAAAAAGAAGAAAGTCCGCGTCGCTAAGTCTACCGGCGAAGTGATCGACTGATAAAGGAGGATAAGACGTTGACTCGATTAGAAGAACAGTATAAGAACGAGATCATCAAGAATATGATGGACAAGTTCGGATATAAGAACGTAATGCAGGTTCCCAAGCTTGAGAAGATCGTTCTCAACATGGGCGTCGGCGAAGCAAAAGAGAATCCGAAGGCACTTGAAGGCGCCGTTAAGGATCTCGAAACCATTACAGGACAGAAGGCCGTTATCACAAAGGCTAAGAAGTCCATCGCAAACTTCAAGATCCGTGAGGGTCTTGCTATCGGCTGCAAGGTAACACTTCGCGGCGACAGAATGTACGAGTTTGCAGATCGTCTGATCAATCTTTCATTACCGCGAGTTCGTGACTTCCGTGGTGTTAACCCCAACGCTTTCGACGGCAGAGGTAACTACTCCCTTGGTATCAAGGAACAGCTTATCTTCCCTGAGATCGAATATGACAAGGTTGACAAGGTTCGTGGTATGGACGTATGTTTCGTAACCACAGCCAAGTCTGATGAAGAAGCACGCGAGCTGCTCACCCAGTTCGGCATGCCCTTCAGCAAGAACTGATTAAGGAGGATGAGTCATGGCTAAGACATCAATGAAGATCAAGCAGCAGCGTACTCCTAAATTTTCAACCAGAGCATATACACGTTGCAAGATCTGCGGTCGTCCGCATGCAGTTATCAGAAAATACGGAATCTGCAGAGTATGCTTCCGTGAGCTGGCTTACAAGGGCCAGATCCCGGGCGTTAAAAAAGCAAGCTGGTAATTAAGACAGGAGGTAAATTGTAATGACTAACAGTGATCCTATTGCAGATATGCTTACACGTATCCGTAATGCAAATACTGCAAAGCACGATACAGTAGACGTTCCCGCTTCCAAGATGAAGCTTGCTATCGCCGAGATCCTTCTTAAGGAAGGCTATATCAAGAGCTACGAAGTTGAAGAGAACGGAACAATGAAGAATATCCATATCACTCTTAAGTACAACAAGGAAAAGAGTGAGAAAGTCATTGCCGGCCTTAAAAGGATCTCCAAACCCGGTCTGCGTGTTTACGCATCGGCAGAGGAACTTCCCCAGGTACTCGGCGGACTCGGTATTGCCATCGTATCTACCAACAAGGGCGTTATGACTGACAAAGAGGCCAGAGCAAACAATGTTGGCGGTGAAGTACTGGCTTTCGTATGGTAATCAACCAAAATTAAGGAGGAAACGGGCATGTCACGTATAGGTAAAATGCCGATCGCGATCCCTGCAGGCGTAACTGTAAGTGTCGCAGAAAATAATAAAGTGACTGTAAAAGGTCCTAAGGGAACTCTTGAAAGAGTACTTCCCGCAGAACTTGAGATCACCGTAGACGGTGCAGAAGTAAATGTAAAAAGACCCAACGATCTTAAGAGGATCAAATCTCTTCACGGTTTAACAAGAACACTCATCCACAACATGGTTGTGGGCGTTTCGGAAGGATATCAGAAAGTCCTTGAAGTAAACGGTGTTGGTTACCGTGCTGCTAAGTCGGGCAAGGAGCTTACGCTCACACTCGGATATTCACATCCCGTAGTTGTTGTTGACCCTGAAGGCGTTACAACAGAGCTCGACGGCGCAAACAAGATAATCGTTAAGGGCATCGATAAAGAAAAAGTCGGCCAGCATGCAGCAAACATCAGATCTAAGCGTGGACCGGAGCCTTACAAGGGCAAGGGTATCAAGTACGATACTGAAGTTATCCGTCGCAAAGTCGGCAAGACCGGTAAGAAGTAAAGGAGGGCGTAAAAAATGGTTAATAAAGAATCCAGAGTTGAAATCCGCAGAAAAAAACACCTGCGCACACGCAACCGTTTCTCCGGCACCGCAGAACGTCCGCGTCTTGCTGTATTCCGCAGCAACAAGCATATGTATGCGCAGATCATCAATGATGCTGAAGGTACGACACTTGTTGCGGCATCTACTCTTGACAAGAATGCCAAAGAGGCACTCAAGGAGACAGATACAGTAGAAGCTACAGCATTCCTCGGCAAAGAGATCGCAAAGCGTGCTCTTGACAAGGGCATCAAGGAAGTCGTTTTCGACCGCGGCGGTTTCATATATCAGGGCAAGATCAAGGCACTCGCAGATGCGGCTCGTGAAGCCGGTCTCGAATTCTAAGCAGGAGGAGAACACATGAAACGTAACATAGTTGACACAAGCAACCTTACGTTAGAAGACAAAGTAGTTGCTATCAAGCGTGTAACGAAGGTTGTTAAAGGTGGTCGTAACTTCCGCTTTGCAGCCTTAGTTGTAGTAGGAGACAAGGACGGACACGTTGGTGCCGGCCTTGGAAAGGCATCCGAGATCCCCGAAGCTATCCGCAAGGGTAAAGAAGATGCAATGAAGAAGATCATCACACTGCCTCTCGACGAGAACGGCAGCGTACCCCATGATTACATCGGCAAGTTCGGCAGCGCTACCGTACTTATGAAGCGCAGCCCCGAAGGTACCGGTATCATCGCAGGCGGTCCTGTCCGCGACGTACTTGAGCTTGCAGGCTTCAAGAACATCCGTACCAAATCACTTGGCTCGAACAACAAGCAGAACGTCGTTCTTGCTACAATCGAAGGTCTCTCACACCTGAAGACACCTGAGGAAGTAGCTGCTGCACGCGGCATTTCCGTTGAGTCTCTTCGTGGTTGATTGTTCGAAGCAAAACTGAAAGGCGGAAATAGTTATGGCAGATAAAAAGCTTAAGATAACCTTAACAAAGTCGACGATCGGCGCACTTCCCAAGCACAAGAAGACGGTTGCCGCACTCGGACTCGGAAAGCTCGGCAGCACTGTTGAGCTTCCGGACAATGCCTCAGTTCGCGGCATGGTAAACCAGGTAACACATTTGGTTAAGGTAGAAGAAATTTAATCAGAATTTCACAGTAAGGAGGTGCACACGATGAATTTATCAGATTTAAGACCCGCAGACGGTTCAAAGCTGAGCAACAACTTCAGAAGAGGCCGCGGACATGCATCGGGTAACGGAAAGACAGCCGGCTATGGCCATAAGGGTCAGAAAGCTCGTTCCGGTGCTCCCAGACTCGGTTTTGAAGGTGGTCAGATGCCCATTTACCGCAGACTGCCCAAGAGAGGCTTCAAGAACAGAAATGCTGAAGAGATCATTGCTATCAATGTCAGCATGCTCAACAGATTTGAAGACGGCGCTGAAGTTACGATAGAGACTCTTGTTGATGCTGGACTTGTCAACAACCCCAAAGACGGTGTTAAGATCCTCGGCAAGGGCGAACTGACAAAGAAGCTTAATGTAAAAGCCAACGCGTTCAGCGAAAGCGCTGTTGAGAAGATCAAGGCTCTTGGCGGAAATGCAGAGGTGATCTAAGTGTTCAAAACAATCAGAGATGCATTCAAAGTCAAAGAGATCAGAGACCGTTTATTATTCACGCTAATCTGTCTTGTGATCGTAAGACTGGGTTCGCTTGTTCCTGCGCCCAGCTTCTTAAAGAGCGTTTATACCGACTGGCTTAGCAGTAAAAGTATAGATCTTGGTTTCCTGAACACCTTAACAGGTGGTTCATTTGAAAAGATGTCCATCTTTGCACTGAACATTTCGCCGTACATCACGGCATCCATTATCATCCAGCTGCTCACCATCGCCATTCCGAAGCTCGAAGAGCTCCAGAAGGACGGTGAGGACGGCAGGAAGGTAATAACCAAGATAACACGTTATACATCTATCGGTCTTGCGATAATCGAATCGATCGCTATGTGCATCGGTTTCGGTTCGTACCTTAAAGGCGGTCCGGGCTTCACGTCCATAGTGATCACAACAGCAGCATTTACCGGCGGCGCAGCATTCCTTATGTGGCTCGGTGAACGCATGACGGAGAAGGGCGTAGGAAATGGTATATCCATGATCCTCCTCTTCAACATCGTTTCATCGCTTCCGACCGACTTTGCAAACATCTACACCCAGTACGTAAAGGGCGCGGATTCTGTTATCAAGGCAATAATCGCAGTTATCGTAACACTTGTTGTTGCTGCTGTGACAGTAGTGCTTGTTGTACTTCTTCAGGACGGTCAGCGCAGGATCGCTGTCCAGTACGCTAAGAAGGTACAGGGCAGAAAGATGGTAGGCGGACAGAGCAGCTTCATCCCGATCAAGGTTAACACCGCAGGTGTTATCCCGGTAATCTTCTCGATGTCGCTCATGCAGTTCATAACCATCATCTCTTCGTTTGCAGGCGTAGGCGCAAATGTAGCGGGTAATGTATGGCAGAAGATCCTCTGCGTACTCAGCTCGAGTAAGTGGTTCGATTTTTCGGGCGGCTTCAAGACCTTCTGGCCCACGGTCGGAGTTCTTATCTACATTGGGTTAAATATATTCTTTGCTTATTTCTATACGGCGATTACATTCAATCCCAATGAAACGGCAAACAACCTTAAAACGCAGTCGGGCTTCATCCCCGGTATCCGTCCGGGCCGTCCCACTGCAGATTACCTTACAAAGGTACTCAATTACATCATCTTCATAGGTGCTGTCGGCCTTTCGATAGTAGCCGTTATCCCTATGATCTTCAGTGGTGTATTTTCACTTGCACTGAGCTTCGGCGGTACATCTATCATCATTATCGTAGGTGTTATCCTTGAGACAATGCAGCAGGTAGAGAGCATGATGGTAGTTCGTCACTACAGAGGCTTCCTGTCTGAGTAAAGAACATATAACAACCGGTTTGACAGAAGTGTGGCGAGCCACGCTTCTGTTAAAGTCGGTTTTATGCAAAAATGAGAACAACCCTTGCGGTTTACATAAAACGGAGGTAACAGATGAAGATAGTTATGCTTGGCGCACCCGGTGCCGGAAAAGGCACGCAGGCAAAGAGAATAGCCGCGAAATACGGGATCCCGCATATTTCGACAGGCGACATTTTCCGCGCCAATCTTAAGGCCGGCACAGAGCTCGGTCTTAAGGCAAAAGAGTATATGGACAAAGGCGCTCTCGTTCCTGACAGTCTCACTCTCGAGCTGATCATGGACCGCTTCAATAACGAAGACTGCGCAAACGGCTATGTTCTTGACGGATTCCCCCGTACGATCCCCCAGGCAAAGGCACTTACAGAAGCCCTCGAAAAGATCGGTGACAAGCTTGATTTCGCCGTGGATGTTGATGTTCCCGATGAGGCCATAATCTCGAGGATGTCGGGCCGCCGTGCATGCTTGCAGTGTGGCGGTACCTACCACGTGGTGTTCAACCCTCCGAAAGTTGAAGGCAAATGCGATGCATGCGGAGGAGACCTTATCTTACGTTCGGATGATGCGCCCGAGACTGTCAGGCACAGACTTGAGGTCTATCACGAGCAGACACAGCCGCTTATCGACTATTACAAGGATGAAGGCATCTTTGAAAGGGTAGACGGCACAAAAGACATGGAAACAGTGTTTGAGGATATAACAAACATCCTCGACAGATAAAAAGAAACGGAGAACAGTTTATGTCAAAGAGCGATGTACTTGAAATTGAAGGTACAGTTATCGAGAAGCTTCCGAACGCTATGTTCAGGGTACAGCTTGAAAACGGTCATGTAGTGCTTGCGCACATCAGCGGTAAGCTCAGGATGAATTACATCAAGATAGTTCCCGGAGATAAGGTAACTCTTGAGATGTCACCCTACGATCTTACAAAGGGCAGGATCACCTGGAGAGACAAATAAAAAAACACTTGCGCTTTATGCACTTCGGTGCTATAATACTTAGCGGACTTTTTTTGAAAGGAGTGAATTGGATATGAAGGTACGTTCTTCTGTAAAACCGATTTGCGAAAAATGTAAAGTCATCAAGAGAAAGGGTGCCATTCGCATAATCTGCGAGAATCCCAAGCACAAACAGAGACAAGGCTAATCTTTTTATAGATTCAGTACTTGCTTTTTGTGTTACAATCGCTTGCCTGTCCACGATGACGGACTAAAGCCCTTTTCCCGTAAGGATGCTTGCGGCTCCGAAGGGTCCTGCGGCAGATAAAAAGGTAAGTGGAATTGTGATATTGTGGTATTCACAATTTAAAGCGGCTGAAGCAGGCAAAGCCCTGCAACTGCTCCTTTCGGAGCGGAGAACACCTGCAAAGATGCAGGAACATTTATTTAACGGAGGTTAAAAAAACACATGGCTCGTATCAGTGGTGTAGATTTACCAAGAGAGAAACGTGTTGAGATCGGACTTACCTATATCTACGGTATCGGCAGAGTAAGTTCGGGTCGGATTCTTGCAAAGGCTAATGTAAACCCCGACACTCGTGTAAAGGATCTTACAGATGATGAAGTCGGCAGAATTCGTGATGTTATTGATGAGGAATTTCAGGTAGAAGGCGAACTTCGCAGAGAGATAGCTCTTAATATCAAGAGACTCCAGGAAATCGGCTGCTATCGCGGAATCCGTCACAGAAAGGGACTTCCTGTTCGCGGACAGAAAACAAAGACAAACGCACGCACCAGAAAAGGTCCGAAGCGTACTGTTGCTAACAAGAAGAAATAATCACCAATAATATCAGGAGGTTTAAAAATGGCTAGTGCAAAAGGATCCAGCGCTAAGAAAACTACCAAAAAGCGCGTAAAGAAAAATATTGATCGTGGACAGGCACACATTCAGTCATCTTTCAATAATACTATTGTAACTCTGACAGACGCAGAAGGAAATGCTATTTCCTGGGCAAGCGCAGGCGGACTTGGCTTCCGAGGCTCCAGAAAATCCACTCCTTACGCTGCTCAGATGGCTGCAGAGACAGCTGCAAAGGCTGCAGTTGTTCACGGACTTCGTTCCGTTGACGTTATGGTCAAGGGACCCGGTTCGGGTCGTGAAGCCGCAATCCGTGCCCTTCAGGCATGCGGCATCGAAGTTACCAGCATCAAGGACGTTACACCCGTTCCTCACAACGGCTGCAGACCGCCCAAGCGCAGAAGAGTCTGATAGAGAAAGAATAGGAGGATTTTAAGATGGCAAGAGACATGGGTCCCGTATTAAAGAAATGCCGCTCACTCGGTATTGAGCCCGCAGTTATCGGTATTGATAAGAAATCTAACCGTACTTTCTCACGCGCAGGCAAGAAAGTAAGCGAGTACGGTTTACAGCTTAGAGAAAAGCAGAAGGCTAAGTTCATCTACGGCGTACTTGAGAAGCCTTTCCGCAACAACTTCGAGAAGGCAAAGAAGCTTCACTACGGTACAACCGGTGAGAACATGCTCATCCTTCTTGAGCTCAGACTTGACAACGTTATTTTCCGTCTCGGCTATGCTCGTACCAGAACAGAAGCAAGACAGATCGTTGATCACAAGCATGTACTTGTTAACGGCAAGTGCGTAAACATCCCTTCATACAAGGTTAAGGTTGGCGACGTTATCTCCATTAAGGAAGATGCAAAGTCGTCACAGCGTTACAAGGATATCCTTGAGGTTACCGACGGAAGACTTGTTCCCGAATGGCTTGAGGCTAATCACGAAGCATTCACCGGCTCTGTAAAGGAGATCCCCACAAGACAGCAGATCGACGTACCTGTTGATGAAATGCTTATAGTCGAGTTGTATTCCAAATAATTAACCAATAGCAAAAACCGTAAGGAGGGTCTACAATGTTTGATTTTGAAAAACCCAACATTGAAATACTGTCACTTTCAGATGACAAAAAATTCGGACGTTTTGTCGTTGAACCCCTCGAAAGAGGCTATGGTACAACACTTGGCAACTCGCTCCGCAGAATTATGCTTTCATCCTTACCGGGTGCAGCTGTCAGCCAGGTTAAAATAGATGGTGTGGTACATGAATTCATGGGTATTCCCGGCGTTAAAGAAGACGTTACCGAGATCATCATGAACATCAAGAGCCTTGCCATTAAGAATACAAGCGAGACAGATGAGCCTAAGACCGCATATATCCAGTATTCGGGCGAAGGCGTGGTTACTGCTGCCGACATCCAGCATGATGCAGATATCGAGATCATGAATCCCGAGCAGGTCATCGCAACACTCGACAGCGGCGCAAATCTCAACATGGAACTCACTATCACACGCGGACGCGGCTATATCAGTTCTGACAAGAACAAGACCGCCGATACACCTGTAGGCGCTATCGCTATCGATTCCATCTACACACCCGTTGAGAGAGTAAACCTCATTGTTGAGGATACACGTGTCGGCCAGATCACTGACTATGACAAGTTAACATTAGACGTATTCACAAACGGAACGCTCGCTCCCAATGAGGCAGTGAGCCTTGCAGCAAAGGTTTTGAGCGAGCATCTCAATTCCTTCATCAACCTGTCTGAGAAAGGCCAGACTGCAAGCATTATTGCCGAGGATACGCCTAGTAACACAACAAGCAAGGCACTTGCAATGAGCATTGACGAACTTGAGCTTTCCGTTCGTTCCTACAACTGCCTCAAGCGCGCAGGCATCAACACCGTTGAGGAGCTGACAAACCGCACGCAGGACGACATGATGAAGGTAAGGAACCTCGGCCGCAAGTCACTCGAGGAAGTGCTTCAGAAGCTTCAGGAGCTCGGTTTATCGCTCCGCGAAGGGGAAGAGTAAAGAATACCAGGAGGAAAATAAAATGGCAGGTTACAGAAAACTGGGCAGAACCTCGAGCCAGAGAAAGGCGCTGCTGAGAAATCAGGTAACAAACCTTTTATATCACGGCAAGATCGAGACGACCGAGACCAGAGCTAAGGAAATCCGCAGAATTGCCGAGAAGATGATCGCTCTCGCAGTTAAAGAGAGAGACAATTACGAAACTGTTACGGTTACCGCTAAGGTTGCACGCAAGGATAAGGACAACAAGCGTGTTACCGAGGTTGTAAACGGCAAGAAGGTTACTGTTTTTGATGATGTTCAGAAGCAGATCAAGAAGGACAGCCCTTCAAGACTTCATGCAAGAAGGCAGTTTGCAGCATACCTTTATCCCGTTGTTGAGGTTCCGGCCGAAGCAGCAGGCAGAAAGGCTCACACAAAAGAGATCGATGTTGCCAACAAGCTTTTTGATGAGATCGCTCCCAAGTATGCAGACCGCAACGGCGGCTACACAAGGACCGTAAAGATCGGACCCCGTAAGGGTGACGCTGCTCCCATGGTCATCATCGAGCTGGTTTAATTGGATAACTGATTAAGAGATATAATAAAAGGGTTGCTGTTAAGCAGCCCTTTTGTTCAATACCGGATAAAAAAGGCAAAGGCCGGAAAGGAGACTTGAGGTGATAAAGACAAAGGATCTGTCCTTCGATTATATCCGCAGGGATGAAGAAGGCAACGTGGAGAGCATAACACGCGCTCTCGATGAAGTTAATATCTCTGTAAAACCCGGCGATTTTGTCGCCGTACTCGGCGCAAACGGCTCCGGAAAATCCACCTTTGCCAAGCATCTTGACGCCATCCTTATGCCCACCGAAGGCTCTGTATATGTAAACGGCATGCCGACGACAGACGAAGATAAGCTGCTCGATATAAGGCGCACTGCGGGTATGGTGTTCCAGAACCCCGACAACCAGATAATCGGCACCATAGTTGAGGATGATGTGGGATTTGGGCCGGAGAACCTCGGCATTCCAACGGAGGAGATCTGGGAGCGCGTAGATAAGGCGCTTGACAGGGTTGGGATGACAAAATACCGCTGCGATTCGCCGAACAAGCTCTCCGGCGGACAGAAACAGCGCGTGGCGATAGCCGGGATAATGGCAATGAAGCCAAAGTGCATCATACTCGATGAGCCTACGGCGATGCTCGATCCCGTCGGAAGACGCGAGGTCATAAAAACCGCTAAGGAGCTCAACGAAAAAGAAGGAGTAACGGTGATCCTCATCACGCATTACATGGAAGAGGTCATCGAAGCCGACAGGGTCATAGTCATGGACGCCGGCAAGGTCGTGCTTGAAGGCACGCCCCGCCAGATATTCTCAAGAGTAGAACAGCTAAAGAGCTTCAGGCTTGATGTTCCGCAGGTAACGGCCCTTGCCTTCGAGCTCAACAAGCGCGGGATCCCGCTCCCGCCCGGCATCCTTACCGTAAAGGAATTTGAGGAAGAATACATAAAAGCGCTCTCCGCTTTGGAAGGAGACGCCTGATGAGTATAATATTCGATCACGTAACACACAAATATGAGGCCGGGACAACAATGGAAAAACCCGCCTTAAAGGACATAAACCTGGTCATAAATGACGGCGAATTCATTGGTCTTATCGGGCATACCGGGTCCGGCAAGTCCACGCTTATCCAGCACATGAACGGTCTGTTAAAGCCCACCGAAGGCACCGTATACGTGGATGGCGAGGATATCTGCGGGAAAGGGTATTCGCTTAAGAGCTTAAGAAGCAGGGTGGGACTGGTTTTCCAGTATCCCGAGCATCAGCTTTTTGAGTCCTCGGTCCTGCTGGATGTGGAATTCGGGCCGAAAAACATGGGCCTCACACAGCTTGAGATCCAGTATCGCGCATTTGAAGCGCTCAAGAGCGTTGGGATAGGCGACGATCTTATAGATGCCTCTCCCTTTGAACTGTCGGGCGGCCAGAAGCGCAGAGTGGCCATTGCAGGCGTTCTGGCAATGAAGCCTAAAGTTCTTATCCTTGACGAACCGACAGCCGGATTGGACCCCGCAGGACGCGACGAGATACTCGGTCTTATCCGCAGGATACACGAAGAAAGCGGCATTACGGTCATCCTTGTCTCGCACAGCATGGAAGACGTGGCAAACTACGTTGACAGGATAATCGTGATGAACGACGCAAAGGTTGTTCTCGAAGGCCCGCCGAAGACTGTTTTTGCAAACTGTGACGCGCTTGAGAGCATCGGACTTTCCGTACCTCAGGTGACAAGGATATCCGCTGACCTTAAAAATCTCGGCCTTCCCGTAAGACCGGATTCGATAACCATCGAGGAAGCAGCAGACGAGCTTGCTGCACTGTATAAAAGATTACATTAAAGGCATAACATGATCCGCGACATAACAATAGGGCAGTATTACCCGGAAAATTCAATAATACACCGCCTTGATCCAAGAGTGAAGCTTGCAGGAACTCTTGTTTTTCTTGTGTCGCTCTTTTTGTTCAAAAGCTTCTGGGGTTATATCCCCGCCGTGATCTTTCTGTTCACCTGCATACACCTTTCAAAAGTGCCCTTCAAACACATCGTGAAGGGTCTAAAGGCTGTGGTGGTGCTGCTTTCCTTCACACTGCTCGCGAACATCTTTTTTACAAAGGGAACGGATCTTGTCTTTTCGTGGAAGTTTATAAAGATATACCGCGAAGGGCTTGAGATGGCCGGTTTTATGGCCATACGCCTCACGCTTCTCATAACGGGCTCCTCCCTCATGACATATACGACCACGCCGACAAAGCTGACAGACGGTCTTGAGCGCGCATTTGCGCCTCTAAAGCTCTTTAAGGCCCCTGTTCACGAGGTCGCTACCATGATGTCCATTGCCCTGAGGTTTATACCTGTCCTTCTCGAAGAAACGGACAAGATCATGAAGGCACAGCAGGCCCGCGGCGCGGATTTTGAGGAAGGCGGTCTGATAAAACGCGCAAAGGCCATGATCCCTATACTTATCCCGCTGTTCATTTCCGCCTTCAGGCGCGCAGGTGACCTTGCAATGGCCATGGAGGTCAGATGCTATCACGGCGGAGAGGGCAGGACCAAGATGAAACCCTTAAAGTATAAACTAAGGGATCTGATCGCGTATCTGATACTTGCGGCATATCTTGCCGTCGTCATATTTATCGGGAAAAAGCTTCACTAAAGGCATAACTGCCGGCATTTTGCAAAGGATGCGTTCTATGAAGAGGGTAATGCTTATAATCGCATATGACGGTACACGGTACTGCGGCTGGCAGATACAGGACAACGGCATCACCGTTGAAGGAGTCGTTACAGATGCCTTAAGAGAGCTCCTTGGAGAGGATATAAGCCTTATCGGCGCAAGCCGCACCGATTCCGGCGTCCATGCGGACGGAAACGTGGCGGTATTCGATACCGGAACGCGGATACCTGCAGACAAGATCTGTTTTGCGCTCAACAAGATGCTGCCGGACGATATCGTGATCAGGGATTCCTTTGAGGTAAGGCAGGAGTTCCATCCGAGGCATGTAAACAGTCGGAAGGCCTATGAATACAGCATCAGGAATTCCCGGTTTACGCTTCCGTGTGACAGGCTCTACACATATCATGTCCATAAGACTCTCGATACGGATGCCATGCGGGAAGCAGCCGCTTTCCTTGTCGGAGAGCATGATTTTACTTCGTTTTGCTCCCTTCAGACAGAAACGCTTACGAAGGTCAGAACAGTCTTCTCCCTGGATATTGAAAAACGAGGCGACATTATCCGGATAAGGATCACGGGAAACGGTTTTCTGTACAATATGGTGCGGATCATTACGGGAACGCTGGTACAGGCCGGGCTTCATGCGATGGAACCTACAAAGATAAAGGATATTCTTGAAGCAAAAGACAGATCTTGTGCAGGTCCTACAGCACCTGCCTGCGGATTGAAACTGGTTGGGATCGAGTATGATAAAAAAGATTTGTTTGAAGATACGCCTTAAAAAGTCATTTCTAGAATGATTAAAACTGTTTGCAAAAGAAATTTTTTCAAAAAAACCGACAATTTTTATGTTTTGCTGTTGACACCCGTCAGAAATGCTGGTATAATCCCGCATGTCGGTCAGAGAATCGCTGCGGGATCGCCCCGCAAATGACCGTTTTAGAAATGATCAGGAGGTTTTTACCATGAAGAGTTTTATGGCAAGCCCTGCAACAATTGAAAGAAAGTGGTACGTTGTAGATGCAGAAGGCCAGACACTTGGACGTCTTTCCACAGCTGTTGCTTCTGTTTTACGCGGTAAGAATAAGCCTACTTTTACTCCTCACATCGATACCGGCGATTATGTTGTTGTCGTTAATGCGAGCAAGATCAAGGTTACAGGCAAGAAACTTGAACAGAAAATTTACTACAATCACTCCGACTATGCAGGCGGCATGAGAGAGACCACACTTAAGGAGCTTCTTGCAAAGAAGCCCGAAGAGGTTGTTTTCCTCGCGATCAAAGGCATGCTTCCGAAGGGACCCCTTGGCGCACAGATGCTTACAAAGCTTCATGTTTACGCAGGCCCCGAGCATGAGCAGGCTGCACAGAAGCCCGAAGTGCTTGAGATCAAAGGCTGAGACTGAAAGGAGGATATCACATTGGCTAATTCGAAATTCTATGGAACAGGCAGAAGAAAAAGCAGCGTAGCAAGAGTTTATCTTGTTCCCGGTTCCGGTAAGATCACTATCAATAAAAGAGATATCGACGAGTATTTCGGTCTTGAGACCCTTAAGGTTGTTGTTCGTCAGCCCCTCAAGCTTGTCAGCGTTGATGGCAAGTATGATGTGATCGTTAACGTTCACGGCGGCGGCTACACAGGTCAGGCCGGTGCCATCAGACACGGTATTGCCCGTGCACTTACAAGAGCAGACGA
Organism: Lachnospiraceae bacterium; assembly: GCA_016280395.1. Taxonomy (GTDB): domain Bacteria; phylum Bacillota; class Clostridia; order Lachnospirales; family Lachnospiraceae; genus SZUA-448. The sequence goes on from JAEEGQ010000153.1 coordinate 15,036, forward strand.
AGAATTCCGTCCTGCACTTAAAAAGGCAGGCTTCTTAACAAGAGACCCTCGTATGAAGGAAAGAAAGAAGTACGGCTTAAAAGGCGCAAGACGTGCACCTCAGTTCTCGAAGAGATGATCGTTTCTCTATACGAGATTACAAAGCATTATACAAGAGAGTCATCCGATCGGATGGCTCTTTTATATGTTTAATAATAGAGAAAGACCAAAGAGAGCGGCCATGACAAAT
>JAEEGQ010000154.1 GCA_016280395.1 Lachnospiraceae bacterium
AGGTTCAAATCCTTCCCCCGCAACTTCTTATGCCCAGATAGCTCAGTTGGTAGAGCAGAGGACTGAAAATCCTCGTGTCACTGGTTCGATTCCGGTTCTGGGCATTTCTGTTTATCTATCGATAAACAAAATGGGATATTAGCTCAGTCGGTAGAGCACTTGACTTTTAATCAAGTTGTCCCGGGTTCGAATCCCGGATGTCTCAGTAAAAGGCCGGAGTTTACCGGTCTTTTTTTGTGCTTTTGGTAAGTTAAACCTAATTCACTACCAAAACACAGCTATTCACGACAAATATGTTTATCCTTAAACATATTTGTGATAATGTGTCGAATATGCAAAATAGGGTAGTATCGTTACGAAAGGAAGCAAAAGAAATGCTTGAACTGAAAAACATCGTAAAAACATACGAGACTGCCGGTGAAAACGTAGAGGCGTTAAGAGGCATCGATCTGCAGTTCCGCAAGAACGAGTTCGTGTCGATCCTCGGACAGTCGGGATGCGGCAAAACAACAATGCTGAACATCATAGGCGGCCTTGACAAGTACACCTCGGGCGATCTCGTGATCAACGGAAAATCTACCAAACAGTACAAAGACAGAGACTGGGATACCTACAGGAACCATTATGTGGGCTTCGTTTTCCAGACATATAACCTGATCCCGCACCAGACGGTGCTTCAGAATGTCGAGATAGCGCTTACCATAGCGGGTGTCGGTAAAGCGGAGCGCAGGAGACGCGCAAAGGAAGCCCTTGAAAAGGTCGGTCTCGGCAATCAGATCAAAAAACGTCCCAGCCAGATGTCCGGCGGACAGATGCAGCGTGTGGCAATAGCAAGAGCCCTTGTCAACAATCCCGAGATAATCCTTGCGGATGAGCCGACAGGCGCCCTCGATACAGAGACAAGCCTCCAGGTAATGGACATCTTAAAAGAGATCGCCAAGGAAAAGCTCGTCATCATGGTCACACATAACCCCGAGCTTGCGGAAAAGTACTCGACCCGTATAGTAAAAATGCTCGACGGCAGGATAACAGGCGACTCCGCGCCTTTAAGCGACGAGGAATATGCCGAACAGTATGCAGAGGGCAAAAAGGCCCTTGAGGAAGAAAAGAAGAAAAAACGCCCGTCGATGTCGCTCTTTACATCCTTCGGACTTTCCCTTAACAACCTCTTTACAAAGAAGGGGCGCACAATGCTTACCTCCTTTGCCGGTTCTATCGGCATAATCGGCATTGCGCTGATCTACGCGGTCTCGCAGGGAACAACAAACTATATTAACTCAGTCCAGGAGGAGACTCTTTCGTCCTACCCGCTTTCGATACAGTCACAGAATGTCGATCTTTCTTCGCTGATCACTACCTTCATGGGTCAGGCACAGTCGGTTGGAGACCATGACGATACAGCAGTTTACCAGAAAGCAATGATCTACAACATGGTCAATGCGCTGAGCCAGAACGAAGTAAAGACAAACGATCTTGTGGCCTTCAAGAAATACATAGAAGAGCAGATGAAGATCGAGGGCAGCAAGTTCGCTTCCTCGATAACAGCCGTAAAATATTCATATAACCTGGATCTTACGGTATATACAAAAAATAAAGAGGGCGATATAATCCTGTCCGATTCGACAAAACTTTTGTCGGAGATAATGAAGAAATACATGGGTTACAGCCCAAGCTCGATATCCGGCGGATTTAGCTCGTCAGGTTCAGTGTTCATGCAGTCTTCGCAGCTCTGGAGAGAGCTCATTCCCGGTAAGAACGGAAAACTTGTGAGCGATGTGACCGAAAAACAGTACGAGCTTGTGTACGGAAGCTGGCCCACCGCTTACGACCAGATAGTCATCTTCCTTGACGAAAACAACGAGATTGACGATCTTACGCTGTGTGCGCTGGGTCTTAAGACCGAAGAAGAGGTCGGAAAGATCATCGAAGCGGCAATGCACAAAGAGACCGTCGAATACAAGGCGGAGAGCTGGTCCTACGAGGAGATCTGCGGTCTTGAGTTCAGGGTAGTCCTTCCGTACGATTGCTACAACTATGATGAAGAAACGAAGACCTACAAGGATCTGCGAGATACAGACACAGGCTTGAGCTATCTTTACGACAACGCCATGAAGCTTCATATCAGCGGTATTGTGCGTCCCGACAAGGATGCGGTTTCCTCCAACGATAACGGCGGGATCGGGTATACATCAAAGCTTGTAGAGCACATTTTGAGCGAGGCAGCGCAGTCGGATGTTGTAAAAGCGCAGATCGCTGACGAAGATACCGATGTTCTGACCGGCCTTCCCTTCAAACCGACCGAAAAGAGTCTCTCCGACTCTGAAAAAGCAAAGCTTTTCAAGGATTATGTGAACGGGCTCGAGGGCCAGCCGAAGATGATGGCGTTCATGAAGATACTTGCCATACCGGATGAAGCCGAAATGAAGAAATATGTGGATGAAAAGCTTGGCACCACCACACGCGCCCAGATAGAGCAGATGCTCATCGGCGCAATGAAGCAGCAGATGGGGATGTCAGAGGAAATGGTCACTTCCTACATACAGGAGATGAGCGACGAGGATCTGACCAACTACTACTCGCAGATGCTTGAAACCCAGTATAAGCAGCAGCTTTCGGCAAAAGCAATGCAGCAGTTTGCCACAATGACCCCCGACAAGATCCTTGAGGCATTTGACACGGCCATTGCGGGTTATACCGACGAACAGTGCGCAAAGTATTATGATGAGATAATCACTTTTTCGGATTCGTCCTACAAGAGGAATCTTATCAAATTCGGCAGGATCGACCTCGACAATCCTTCCGGCATAAATCTGTATTCCGCTTCCTTTGCGGGAAAAGACATGATAGAGGACGGGATCAAAGAATACAATAACGGCGTGGAAGAAAGCAAAAAGATCGAATACACCGACTACATCGGCCTTATCCTTTCATCCGTGACAACGATCATCAACGCCATAACATACGTTCTTATCGCGTTCGTATCGGTATCGCTTGTGGTATCCTCCATAATGATAGGCGTCATCACGCTTATCTCCGTTCAGGAAAGAACGAAGGAGATCGGTATCCTACGCGCTATCGGTGCATCGAAGCGTAATGTTTCGAGCATGTTCAATGCCGAGACCGTGATAATCGGCTTCACATCGGGCTTTCTTGGAGTTGCGATAACAATGCTGCTCTGTATCCCGATCAACCTTATACTGCACGCGGTAACGGGCATAAGTACGCTAAGTGCCGTTCTGCCGATACCGACAGCCATCATCCTTATCCTTATCAGCATGTTCCTTACGCTGATAGCCGGCGTGATCCCGTCAAGGAGCGCCGCAAAGAAGGATCCTGTGGTTGCGCTGAGGACCGAATGACAGACCGGTAGCAGAAAAATCCTAAAAAATTAAAGAAATTCCTAAATTGATGTCATTGACGAGACAGTTCAAATTGATTATTATAGTATGCAGGGTGGTGTGCCCTGCATACTTTTTGCCTTCGGAGGCGGTGTTTGCCGCTCAAAACAAGGCAAAGAGGCCGGAACCGGCCAGCCCGGGACAAGTGCGGAAAACAGTTTTAACGGGAGGAAAACCCTATGAAAAGAAAAGATTTCGGAGTAAAGCCCTTTACGATCCCGCAGCCTGTGTGGATCCTTGCTACATATGATGAAGACGGAACACCCGATGCGATGAATGCCGCATGGGGTGGAATAAGTGAGCAGAACGAGATATCGGTATGCCTTACGCCGTCCCATAAAACAGTGACGAATTTCCTAAGGAGCGGTGCATTTACCATCAGCATGGCCGACGCGGATCATATAAAGGCCTGCGATTATTTCGGTATCGTTTCGGGAAATGTCGAAAAGAACAAGCTTGAAAAGTCCGGGCTCACGGTATCTTCAAGCGACAGGGTCTCGGCCCCCGTTATAAACGAGCTGCCGGTGTGCGTTGAGTGCAAGGTTATCGAATATAACAAGGAAAACTGCATCCTGCGCGGAGAGATCGTTAATGTGAGCGTCAGCGAGGAGGCGCTTACCGACGGAAAGCTTGATATCAAAAAGGCCCGTCCCGTGTGCTTTGATCCGTTCAATAACTGCTATCATGTTATTGGCGAAAAGGTTGCGGATGCCTGGAATATCGGTAAGGAATTGATCTAGGGGAGGAATAATAAAGAAATGTCGAAACAGTCAAGCAAAATGGGGCTTTGGATCCTTGTGGATGCGCTTTTGCTGCTTGCAATAGTGGTGATAATCGTATTCATCGTGGGACAGACAAAGCTCAACAATAAAAACAACGATAATCCGCTTAAAAATCCGACGGATACGGTCTCACCTTCTGTGACAACGCCGTCACCCACGGAAAAGCTGCCGACGCCTACGGCAACGACAGCACCCGATCCTTCGCCGACACAAGCGCCTACAGAAGAGCCTACACCGACACCTACGGATGCGCCCACACCTACTCCCACGGAAACGCCGGTCATCAAGGAAAACGCCACCTGCTACGTAAAGACCGCGAACATCAGGAAAGGTCCGGGCACGAACAATGATGTGGTCCAGGTTAAGGATGCAAGCGGCAAGATGGTGGATGCACAGCTCACTCTTAATCAGAGAGTAGAGATAATCAAGCTTGAATCCGAGTGGTATCACCTGTATGCGATCGTTAACGGACAGAAGGTAGAAGGATATGTTAAGGGCACCTTCATCACACCCGACCAGAATTCGGGCATTCCTTCGGTAAAGACCGAGACAGAGCTTCCGGTTGTCAACACAGGCGCGTATGCCGGTTATGATACGATATGGAGAGAATGGTGGTACGGATCGAATACCACACACACTATCCCGAAGCCTGCCTACAAGAACGACATGACAGCACAGTTCCCGAAATACGGCGCATATTATGCCGACCTGACCGCTACCAATGATGATAAGGTAATGTATCTTACTTTTGACTGCGGTTACGAAAACGGCTATACGTCAATGATCCTCGACACCCTTAAGAAATACAATATCAAAGCATGCTTCTTTGTAACAAAGAGCTACCTTGAGCAGGCACCGCAGATCGCAAAGCGCATGAAGGAAGAAGGGCATCTTGTCGGGAACCATACGGTGACCCATCCTCAGCTTCCGAAGCTCTCCGTACAAAAGATCGCGGACGAGCTTAACGGCGTAAAGTACTATTTCCAGCAGGTTACCGGCTACGATCTTGACCCGTACATGAGGCCGCCGCAGGGTGATTTCAGCGAAACCTCATTAAAGGTCCAGCAGGATCTCGGATATAAGACGATCTTCTGGAGCTTAGCCATCTACAAGGATTATGTAATGGATTATCAGGATAAGGTCGAGACCTATTCAACCTTTGTAAGACAGCATCACAGCGGCTGCATAGCGCTTATCCACGCTGTTTCGAAGACTAATGCGGAAAACCTCGAAAAGGTCATCCTCTTCTTAAAAGAGCAGGGCTACCGCTTCGGTACGCTTGAAGAATTAAAGTAAACACAGGCTTTGCCTGGCCGGAGAGTCCGGCGGAAAGGGAAAACATGAACAATATCGATCAAATGTCAGCAAATGCCATTCGCGTTCTTTCCGCGGATGCGATCCAGAAAGCAAAATCCGGACATCCCGGCCTTCCGCTCGGCGCAGCAGATGCCGCGTACGCGCTCTGGGCAAAGGAATTAAAGCATAATCCTGCGGATCCCGACTGGTTCAACAGGGACCGCTTCATCCTTTCGGGCGGACATGGTTCAATGCTTCTTTATTCGCTGCTCCATCTTTTCGGATACGGTCTGAAGATCGAAGACCTTATGCAGTTCAGACAGCTTGATTCCTTAACACCCGGCCACCCTGAGTACAGGCACACAAAGGGCGTTGAGGCAACAACAGGCCCTCTTGGCGCAGGCATGGGCATGGCAGTGGGAATGGCCATGGCAGAAGAGCATCTTGCCGCCAAATTCAACAGAGAAGGGTATCCGGTCGTTGACCATTACACCTTCGCGCTCGGCGGTGACGGCTGCATGATGGAAGGCATCTCGCACGAAGCGTTCTCGCTTGCGGGCACGCTCGGGCTTTCAAAGCTCATCATCCTCTACGACAGCAACAAGATCACCATCGAAGGCAGCACGGATATAGCATTTACCGAAGATGTAAAGATGCGCTTTGACGCATACGGCTTCCAGACAATAGTTGTGGAGAACGGAAACGACATAGAGGCTGTGGCAGCGGCTATCCGCGAAGCAAAGGCCGACAAGACCCGTCCTTCCATGATCATGTTAAAGACTCAGATAGGCTACGGCTGCCCCGCAAAGCAGGGTAAGCCCAGCGCCCATGGCGAACCTCTCGGCGACGAGAACATCCTTGAGATGAAGGAAAACCTCGGATGGCCTTCAAAAGAGCCTTTCTTTGTACCCGAAGAGGTTTATGAGAATTACAAAGCGATCGCTGCAGAGAAGGCAAAGGCACAAGATGAGTGGAACAAGATGTTTGCCGAATGGTGTATCAAATTCCCCGAGCTCAAGAAGGAATTCGAAGCAGAATTCAACATGGACATCGCAAAGCCTCTTATCGACGACGAGGAATTCTGGGCATACGAAGATGCTCCGCAGGCTACAAGAAACCTTTCGGGAATCGTTATAAATAAGCTCAAGAACAAGGTTCCCGCGCTCTTTGGCGGCGCAGCGGACCTCCATCCTTCAACAAAGACCTACATGAAGGAAATGGGCGATTTCTCGAAGGAAGACAGGCTCGGACGCAACATCCATTACGGTGTGCGTGAGATCGCAATGACCGCCATAGCAAACGGCATTACACTCCACGGGTTAAGAGGCTTCTGCTCTACATTCTTCGTATTCAGCGATTATGTAAAGCCCATGGCACGTCTCTCGTCCATCATGAAGATCCCGACAACCTATGTACTCTCCCACGATTCCATCGGTGTCGGAGAGGACGGTCCCACACATGAGCCCATCGAGCAGCTTGCAATGCTCCGCGCTATGCCCAATTTCAACGTATGGCGCCCCGCAGACGCAACAGAGACAACAGCTGCATGGTATGCTGCCGTAACATCCAAGGAAACGCCTACGGCAATCGTGCTTACACGCCAGAATCTGCCTCAGCTTGCGGGTTCTTCGAAGGAAGCCCTTAAAGGCGGATATATCGTAGCAGATTCAAAGAAAGAGACACCGGATGCGATAATAATCGCCACGGGCTCGGAAGTTAATCTTGCGGTGGGAGCAAAGGAAAGCTTAGACGCAGAAGGCATCGACGTGCGCGTCGTAAGCATGCCGTGCATGGAAGTATTTGAGCAGCAGAGCGAAGAATATAAAGAGAGCGTTCTTCCGAAGGCAGTCAGAAAGAGAGTTGGCGTAGAAGCGCTCATAGGCTTTGGCTGGGAGCGTTACACAGGTCTTGACGGCAAAGTTATCTGCATGAACGGGTTCGGTGCTTCCGCGCCTTACGCAAAGCTCTTCCCGAAGTACGGTTTCACCGTCGAAAATGTTGCAGCAAAGGTTAAAGAGCTGTTCTGATAAAAGATCAGGATGGTCAAAAGAGGGCATCAGGAACAGGACTTCTGACAATATGAATAAACAAAGATCCCGGGATCATATCTGAACCCGGGATCTGATTTATTATTTGGGTTTTTACCGCCTCGAAGGGATGAAGGCGTCAGGTTCGCGCGCGGTCTGCGCGTAGATAAAGAGGAACAGGACCATTAACGCTTCACCTATCATCGAGAAGAAAACCATGAGATCGGCATTTCCGGATGCGGGTGCAAGGATCGTAAGCCCAAGCATAAAGACACCGGAAAGAAAAACAGCGAAATTGCGTTTTTTTGAAATGATATAAACACCGAAGATAAGGAGCGGAAGCACGCAGACAGTGCTGATCCCGCCGGACATGCCCTTTACCCAGCCCGGAGTATCCGCTGATGAAGCATAGCGAAGAAGGCCTGCAAAAGAAACCGGTGAAAGTATGGTAAACACTGTGTGGACAAGACCGAGCGCCATAAAGAGCACCGCGATCAGGACCATTGCACGCACAAGCTTTTTTCCTGCGTCGGCGGCAAGAGCGCTGATGATGAACAGCATCGGCATAAGCAGGGCCGAAAGGATAAAACGGGGAATGCTCAGGTACCGGAGCGGGTCGCCGGCCCCTATAAAACGCCCGAGAAGGATCACAAGCGCGTCGTAAAACAGTCCGAAGGACAAAAGGGCTGTGCAGACTCGCATTGCCCCGTAGGTCTTAAAACGGCCGCGGAAGGCGAGGATCGCTATCCCAACCGCAAGCTCGATGAGTGCACATGCACCAACTATTATCTGTGCGTTTTCGATGATCAGGGAACGCATGGTTTAATCTCCGTAAGTTTAGTATTTCCGGCCGGTGGGCCGTTTGGTAAGCCAGCCGGCAGTAATTCAGTAAATCAGTTTGCGACCAGTAATCCTGCAAATCAGTTTGCAATCGGTAATTCTGTGATTCAGTCGGTAAAAACGATTCCCCATTCGGTAAGGGCATAGCCCTCATGAGAAGCCTTTTCGGTGATGACCGGTGTGGTATAAGAAAGACCTTCATCCGCTTCCTTTACCGCGAACCAGAGCCTGAAAACATGCTCCGGAACAGGTTTTACTACAAGCGGCATCTGGACATTGACCGCTTCAGTCAGCTGCGGGTAGAAGAGGTATTCCGTATCTTTATCAAGATATTCCACCCAGAAATCCGCAAAATCCAGGCATTCGGTCTCATTAAAGCCGTATGCGGAAAGAATGCCGTAAAGCGCAGCCTTTCTGTCCGTCGTCTTTACTTCCCAGGCTTCATTATATTGGAAAAGCGCAGAATCTGCAACAGATTCGTAGAATAAATAACCCAAAGTGCCGTCGGGAGCCGCTTTGTCGCCGCCGAGGCCGTATTGCCCCGAAAGCGCAAACTCCGTTGAATCCTGCACAAACAGCCTTCCGTTTCCGGATAATATCACGTTCCAGCCATCCTTCGGGTAATCGGGATCGGCAGCGGTAAGCCTTGAAACATCGCCAAATCTGACGGTCACTTCAAGTCCTTCTTCACCGTACAGATAGATGTTCGGCTTCTTTGAAATGTCTGCATTTGAACGTTTTGTTTTGTTTGAAGCATCCAGATTCTTTTTCTTTCTGGGATCGCTGAACGGGTTGATGGCAGCCCAGATATCGTCCCAGTCCTTCGCATGGACAAAACGGGAGAAACGGCTTGTCTGCATGAAATCCTCGGAATTCGGATCGGTTCCGACCTCGGATTCGCGGGCGATGGCATCATTTATGTTGTCAATTGCATTTTTAACATTGTTTCCGGTATTTATCGCGGTCTTTGCGGGCAGTGTGCTTATATCATAGCCCATCTCGCCGATACCCTGGATAGGATTTTTGTCGTTACCGAAATAAGAGTCCGGACGATATGTGGAAAAAGTCTTATCAACTATGCTCGCACCGTCATAAGCCGCCCGGTTTGCGCTGTCGGTAAGGGCATCGGGGACGTCGAGCGCTGCGTGGAAGCCTACGGAATCCTTGTTCGTGTTGGCGTAATTCTGAACACGCGAGTCGTCCATAACAGCCTGTGTTATGTTTGAAGCAAGGCCCACATTGCCCACAACTTTGTTTCCGCCGGGGATGAAAGCACTCATGGTGTTATAGTTTGCGGAAGAGTTGTTGAGCAGGTTAAGCGACGACCTGTCATAGTGGGTCTGCATCGAGTTGTTGTAGATATTTGTGACAGGGCCCAGATTCCAGGTGTCTCCTGATTTGTATGGAACATAGGCGTCTACCGTGTTTTGAACGACGTTTGCGGCGTTATCCAGGGTGAAGGTGCCGGAAGGGTTGATCACCGCGTTGGTCGCCTGCTGTTGCAGTGTGCTTTCTGCGGCATTTTTGACAACATTTCCGGAATATTTTGTGACTGCTTTATAGCCGTTTTGCACCACAGTAGTCATGTTTGACAGCGAAGGGGCGGCTTTTGCGGCGCCGGCTCCGTTCATAAAGCAAATACAAAGGCCAAAGATCAAAAGGAACGAGCCGATCGCAAGATAAATGCGGTCTTTTTTATTTATTTCATCCATTTTTCTACCCATCCGTCAAGACTCCCTTCTTTAGCGGTTTTTATGAATTCTGCGGCTTCTTCAATGCCTTCTTTGATATCTTTACGTCCGTACCCTTTGTCCGCGTAGAGCTTTGCGTAAACCAGGTATTTCTGGGCGGTTTCAGTATCTTTCATTCCGGCGTGGGCGATTGCAAGTCCAAGCGTTGCATCGCAGGGGTCGGAGGCAAGGACTAAAGCCCTGTCTAGGTAATACCTTGCGGTTTCGTATTTTTCAACAAGGATCGCGGAAAAACCGGCAAGCAGCTGAAAAGCGTAATCTTCGGGATATTTTGTGGCGGCTTTTGCATACAGGTCCGAAGTAGTTTTAAAATCCTCTTGCGAGGCATAAATACTCGTTGCCGCAATGTAATACTCGGTAGTGTCCCTGTAGGTCATGGCTTCAAAACATTCCCTTGCCTTGTCAAGATCGCCTTCTTCAACATATTGCACAGCCCAGTGGGAGAGGATAATGTCCCGTTCGGTGGTGTCCGTTCTGTCCAGCGATTTGACCTCGCCGGGCTTATTTGAGGTTTTGAGCACCTTTGACATGTAATCTGAAATAGCGTTCCTTCGCGGAAGGGCGCCGATCAGCACAAAGACTATGGCAACAACACAGGCGCCTGCGCGGATAGCGACTTTTACAACATTGCTAAGCTTATTCTTCAAAACAATGGGAACCACAAGGGATGCTGCTGCAAAAAGCAGGGCTAAGATCCCGAACACCGGCGAAACATCAAACATGATAATGCCGGTTATCGCTATTAAAATGATAAGGATTGAGATTATCATATCATTTGCCCTCCTGTTCTGTTCTCATATCGTGGTAATGACCGTCGCTCTTGAAAAAGTTTTCAAGTCCTATCTTTAAATGATCAATGTCGGCTTGGTTAAGGAACGGGCCGTTGATCCCGCCTTCTTCGACTACGGCTTCATAATACTGATCCGCGTAGCAGGCCTCCCTGTAAGCATCGATATACCGTGCAAGTTCGTCGTAGACACAGCCGAGCATGAAGTGGTAGGCCGGGTTTGTAAAATCATATTCGATAGCTTTTTTGAGGTACTCTTCCGACTCGAGAAGCAGGGGCTCCTCCCATTCGTACATGAGATGGCCAAATCCGATCGATCCGCCTGTCGTAGTCTCCTGGGCCATGCAGGCTTTTATATACCAGAGGCCGGAAAGCGCAGGATCCTTTGCGAGCATGTCATCAACAACCTTCATCCTCGGGTCATAATATTCATAAAAGTCGTCGGGATAAGGCCGGTCCTGGAACCAGGCATAACCGTATCTTGTGCGCTTAACGCGTGCTTCGTGGGCGCAGACGTAAGCATACAGGTATTCGTTGGATTTTAGTATCGCCTTTTCACTGTCCGTCGCGTTGTCTAAATAGTCCATTGTAAGATAATAGTAGCCGTTATCGTAGGAAAACATGCTGGTAAACGCAAGAAGCATCGAATCTGCGGCGGCTTTGTCGGAGTCCTTTAACGTCCCAAGGTACGAAGCGAGCTTTGCTGCATGCTCAAAGGAGTTAGTTCTGTCGGACTTGTTAAGGTACGCCACTGCCCGGATGTATTCGATCTGAGCATTTTCAAGGTCGGTGGCCGGTGTTTTAAGGGTTTCCGATGCAACGGAGAGCGCCTCATCGTAATTCTTTGCGTAGATGGCATCCATAGCGCGGATAGTAACCGATGCGGCGGTCCCTTCAAGGAGAGCCAAAGCATCCTCCTCGCTGTTGATGGCAAGGAAGATGTCCGCAAACATGCGGCGTACAGACTCTCTTGTCTTGGTGTCGAAGGTGGATCCGGGATCCAGATCGTAGCCCATATCGTAGAAATAGGCATTTGCAAGATTGTCCACATACTTTTTCTCGTTTTCGGGAGCCTCCTGATAAGCCTTATATTTCTTTTCGTAAAGTTCGTAGGCAGAACGGATCGCAGCCCTTGCTTTTACGAAACGGGGTTCCTCTTCCCTTGAATCATATTGGTATCTTCTGAGATTTCGCTCTGCAAGCCAGCCTGCAACCGAGAAGTTGACAACAAGGTCGTTTGGAACGGCTTCCGCAAGACTTATCAGGTAGTCGGTCTTTTCACCGTCATTGGCGTCGCCATCCAGGTAGAGCTTGATCTTTGAAAGAAAATAGGTCTGGAAATACGGCTTATAGACTTCGTCAGTCTCCGAAACGGCCTTTATTGACTCAAGCCACTGTTCCTTTGTGCCGCCGTTGTTGGCCAGGGCATCATAGTATATTTCAATAACTTTTGAATAGGGGATGATCTCGTGGAGCTTTTCAAGGTTTTCGTCAACTTTGTCCTCCCCAAGGCGGTCGTTCGCATCCGAAACGGTCACAAAACCGTCAATGTAGTTTCCGGCATTAAGCTGCCGGTAGAGGATCTCCTTTCGGACAGCCTGCTTTTGCGAGTCGGGTTCGCTTCCGAATTCAGCATACATGCGAAGGAGCATAAAGTCCACAGCGGTGTTTGTGACACCTTCCTGCATTATCATACGTTCGACAGTGTCGACCTTTTCAAGGTCGGCAGCTTCAAGAAGCCGGATATAGACGTTGTTTTCGCCAAGCTTGAGTGCCTCTGCGATCTTTTCCTTGCGTTTCTCGTTGTTTTTTCCAAGCCCAAGTGCTTCCCACATCAGCACATCGCCTCTGGCGGCGCCGGCAAGCTTAAAGCCTTGCTCGACGTTCCCGTTTGCCATGGTGATAAGGGCGGCGTTTGTGTAATTAAGCACTTCCTCAGACAGTTCGTGCATGGGATTAAGCCTCTTTATAGAAACGGAGCCTATAATGAACACAAGGAGGAATGCGAGAGCAGCTGCACCGGCATAGATAAGCCTGCTTGCAAAGTTACTGAGCTTATCCTTTGTAAGCGCGGACAAAAGAGGCTTTGTATCCGGAATGTCCGAAGCAGGAGCATCATTGTTTCCGGATCCCGGTTCCGGGGTGTTTTCTTCTGCACCGCTTGAGCCGGAGGCTTCGGCGTTTCCGTCTTTTTCAACGGAGGCCTTAAACAAAGGCATTCCTGCCACAAAACGCTCGAGTATGGCAAAAATGAACGCACAAAGCGCCGCCTCGGCAAGGTAGGCAACAAGGCGTCCCATAAAGGTTCCGGTAAGAATGGGAATTATCGAAAAGATACCGGTCCTGAAGCCGTTGAACAGAACTATAAAAGCGTTGGCACCAACGACTGCCAGGATCTTTACAACGGGGAAACCCGTAAGGATGCCGGCAGTCCTGAAGGCAAGAAACGTCATCAGGGACTCAAAAATAATAAGGAAAAAGTAGATAAGGATCAGCAGGACAAGATATCTGCCCGAGTCCAAACAGAGAGCAAAGGCAGTGTTTAACGAAAGGCGCCTGAAGAAAAGCAGGCTGACTACAAAGGCGCAGCCGTAACAGAGCCCGAAAGGAAGAAGGTTAAGGGCAGAAAGCGAGAGTGCTTTTATCCGCTTAACATCAAACTTTTGCTCAAAGAGGGAGATGGCACCGGCAAGCAGCAGACCCGCGATCAGACAGGAAAAACTGCGAATGCCGAAGACCTTAGCTTCCGTAAGACCCCGTTTTGCCAGCACAAATGCCGCTCCGCTTAAGAATTCCGGCAGGGCAAACAAGGCTGCAAAAGGAAGTGTGTACAATGAAACCCTTTTTTTCATAAAACCACCCTTTCTTATGTAAAACAGGTTTAAGGGGCATAAGACCACAGAAGTATATAAGCGGCCTTATGCCCGGACATTGAGTAAGATATTTAATTTTGACCGTAATAGGCGTTTGCGCCGTGTTTCCTCAGGTAATGCTTGTCGAGGAGCTCCTGCTGCATCACAGGCGGCCTCTTGTCAGCAAGGGCAAGGTTGTGCCATGCCATAAATGCCACTTCCTCGAGTACTACAGCGTTGTGTACGGCATTGTGGGCATCTTTTCCCCAGGTGAAGGGGCCGTGGCTGCGGACCAGAACGCCGGGAACATCATCGGGGTTGATCTTTCTTTCGTTAAAGGTCTCGATTATGACATTTCCTGTCTCGAGCTCGTATTCGCCTTTTATCTCTTCGGGTGTCATGTAGCGTGTGCACGGGATCTCGCCGTAGAAATAATCCGCATGGGTAGTTCCGAAGGCGGGAATGCCAAGCCCGGATTGCGCAAAGGTTGTTGCCCAGCGCGAATGGGTATGCACAACGCCGCCGATATTCGGGAACGCCTTGTAGAGCGCCACATGGGTAGGAGTGTCTGAAGAAGGCTTGTAGTGGCCTTCAACTACTTTGCCGTCAAGGTCCACAACGACCATATCATCTGCCGACATGGAGTCGTATTCAACGCCGGACGGCTTGATGACCACAAGACCTTTTTCCCTGTCGATCCCGGAGACATTACCCCAGGTAAAGGTGATGAGACCATATTTGGGAAGCAGCATGTTGGCTTCGTAGACGGATTGTTTTAATTGTTCAAGCATAAATTCCTCCGTTTTATACGGGCAAACCCCGATATAGTTCTGTTAATATACACTTTATCATTATTTTCGGATTTTTTAAAGTGTAATATTTGTTCTCGAGCGTGTCTGTCAGCGCGTATAACCCGGATATAACGGGGAAAGCAGACAGATGAAAAAAAGCTGAACGGATGCAATAAAACACTCTTGACTTTTTTGTACAAAGTGTATAAAATATCAAATGAGCAAGCGCTTGCGCATAGACAAAGTGACGGCAAGCGCTTGCGCCAGGATGATCGTGGATACACACGAAAACAGGGACGGGAAACCTTTGAAAAGCATTGAAACATCAACAACAATCACAGATATAGCAGAAGCGTTGGGACTTTCAGTTTCAACCGTCTCCCGCGCGTTATCCGGGAAGGGGCGTATAAGCGAAGAAACGTCCAACCGGGTAAAGGCGTATATGGAAGGCCATGATTACAAGCCGAATATGCTTGCAAAGGGACTTGCAAACGGAAGAAGCTACAGTATCTGCGCAGTCCTTCCGTCTGACGCCGTTACCGGCCAGATCCCGTTTTTCTATGAATGTCTCATGGGCATATGCAGTGCGGGAATGAAGAGCAACTACACAACTATGATAGTCACGGATCGCGAAGATCGTACAGGGCGCCTGAAATCCGTTGTCAGCATGGGAAAGGCGGACGGATACATACTGCTGAGAGCGGCAGATAATGACCCTGCATTAAAGCTGCTGATGGATAAAAAGTGCAGGACGGTCGTGGTGGGAAATCCCGGTGTGGATAATGTGGAGTTTGTTGACGAAGACCATAAGGGCGTTTGCGAGAGCTTTACGAGTGAAGTTCTCCGGCGCGGAATAAAGGCTCCTGCTGCGATCATAGGTGCTCAGAAATATAATGTCAACAGGAGCAGAAAGCAGGGCTTTGAGGCCGCAGTTATGAAAAAAGGCATAAAAAGCAACGTGTTTACTGTTTCGGGAAATGCTGATATCGAGGAAGCGGTGCAGACTCTGATCGGGAGCGGGGCTGATTGCATCTTTTGCGGTGATGATACGATCTGTCTTAAGGTCCTTGAGCTGTTTGGCAGCAGAAAAAGACCGCTCCTGACATCATTTTATTACAGTGAAGCGCTTGCGGTATCCGGCATCGAAGCTCCGCGGTTCAATGCGAGGGAGCTTGGCCGCAGGGCGGCGGATATTTTGATTGAGAATATAGAAAACAGATTCTGAAAGAGGTTAAGAATGAAAAAGACCAGATTGATCATCATGTTATTGCTTACTGTCGGAGTACTGGCCGGCTGTGGCAGCAAGAAACCTGCAGTCAATGTTAAAAGTGACACTCTTTATGTAAAGCAGGTTGCAAATCTGCCCGATGATTTCATTTTCGGAATGGATGCGTCGTCCGTACTTGCTGAGGAAGCCAGCGGCGTTAAATACTACAATTTCAATGGTGAAGAGCAGGACGTATTTAAGACACTTGCCGAAAACGGCATCACACACATTCGTGTACGTGTCTGGAACAATCCGTTTGATAAGGATGGAAACGGGTACGGAGGCGGAAACTGCGATATAAATACGGCGGTAGAAATAGGAAAGCGCGCCACAAAGTACGGAATGGCGCTTCTTGTGGACTTCCATTACTCGGATTTCTGGGCTGATCCGGGCAAACAGATGGTCCCGCTTGCCTGGAAGGACATGGAGATCGAAGAAAAGAGCGAAGAGCTTTACAAATATACAAAAGAATGCCTTGAAAAGCTGAAAAAAGCAAAGGTCAATGTAGGCATGGTCCAGATAGGAAACGAGACAAACGGCTCGTTTTGCGGTGAAAAGACCTGGATGAAGATATGTACGCTGTTTGCTTCGGGTTCAAAAGCTATCCGCGAAGTCTTCCCCAAGGCCCTCATTGCCATACATTTTGCAAATCCCGAAAAAGGCAATTATTCGAACTATGCAAGTAAGCTTGCATATTACAATCTGGATTATGATGTTTTTGCATCTTCCTACTATCCTTACTGGCACGGAACGCTTGAAAATCTCGCTACAGAATTATCAAATGTCGCAGAAAAGTACAGCAAAAAAGTCATGGTAATGGAAACGTCTTACGCATACACAACGGAAGATACCGACTTTTTCGGAAATACCATAAGCGGACCGACAAATACCATCGTTACACAGTACCCGTTTACGATACAGGGACAGGCCAACAATGTGCGCAATATTACGGATACGATAGTTAATAAGACGAAAAACGGTATCGGTATTTGCTACTGGGAAGGAACCTGGATCACGGTCGGCACCGAATCCTACGACAAAAACAAGGAATTGTGGGAAAAATACGGCTCCGGCTGGGCATCAAAGGCGTCGGCGGCATACGATCCAAATGATGCCGGAAAGTACGCCGGAGGCTGTGCAGTTGATAATCAGGCATTGTTTGACGCAAACGGAAAGCCGCTTGAATCCTTAAAAGTTTTCGGGCTTATGAAGAACGGGAATGAAATTGAGGTAAAAGCGGATGCGCTTGAAGACGCAAGGATCGTAGTAGACTTAAATGCGGAAATAGTGCTTCCTTCAACGGTAAACGCAGTAATGACCGACGATTCCAAGGTTGAGACACCGGTTACATGGGAGGCTTCCGAAAACGATTTCGTAAAGATGAAATCCAATGGTCCGCAGGTTTACACCATCACCGGAAAAGCAGATGGAAAAGAGGTTCATTGCATTGTTTCCATGATCGAATACAATTACCTTAAGAATTACAGTTTCGAGGATGCGGACACTTCGATGTGGAAGCTTACCGCCAACAAAAAATCCAACGAGCTGTATGTCGAGGATAAAGTAACCGACTCGCTGACAGGGTCGAAGCACTACCATTTTTGGAGCGCAGACAAGAACACCGTGGATTTTGATGTCGAGCAGACTGTTGAAAATGTTCCGTCCGGGAAATACAAGTTCACGATCTCAATAATGGGCGGTGACTGCGGAAAGACAAATATTTACGCATATATAAAGATAAACGGTGAGATTGTATCTAAAGCCCCGCTCACCATAAGCGGTTACGGCAACTGGGATACGGAAGCTGTTCCCGCGGTTGAGTACAAAGCGGGAGACACGCTTGTCTGCGGTATACATGTTGAGTGTGAGGGCGAAGGAAACGGTGCATGGGGCAAGATAGATGATGCCCTGCTTAATTCGGTCAGTGAGTAAGTGAGGTTTGTCGGGTAAACCCGAATTTAAACGATTAAGTAATAATCGACAAAAAAACTTGTGCAAAAGGTTGAATTTTTAAGCATATTTATTTATAATCCGTTTTGTAATCGGGTTTTGTTAGGTTTTTCCCGTGTTTCTATCGATTCGGGAAACAAGCTTGCCAGCTGACAAGGGGGTTAAACCGGTGAAAAAGGGATATATAAAGCTGACCGTTCGGATGTTGGCGCTACTGGTACTGCTGCCCGCGTTACTGGGCGGCTGCGGAAAAAAGAAAGCCGTAAAGACTGTAGACCCAACGGATGATAATTACAGGGTATTCTATGAAATATTCGTGGGATCCTTCTCGGATTCCGACGGCGATGGGATCGGAGACCTTCGCGGTATAATCAACCGTATGGATTACCTGAACGATGGAGACATCAACTCCGGCAAGAGCCTGGGAATACAGGGGATATGGCTTTCGCCCATCCTTTCTTCTCCGTCCTATCACAAATATGATGTTTCAAATTATTACACTATAGATGAGAAGTTCGGAACGGACGAGGATCTTCACGAGCTTCTTCATATATGTGATGAGCGGAACGTCCTCGTGATAATGGATCTGGTGCTGAACCATACATCCAATACGAACGTTTGGTTCATGAAGTTCACGGATGCCCATAAAAATGGCAATACCGGAAGTGAGTATTACAACTATTACACGTGGGCAAATGCCGATTCGATCCCTGCCGGCCGTACATTCAGGCAGATCCCGGGATGTTCGGACCAGTATTATGAATGTAATTTCTCGACGGATATGCCGGAGCTCAACTACGATAATCCCGATGTCCGCAAGGCAGTCCTTGACGTGGCAAAGTACTGGATCGACCTTGGAATAGACGGATTCCGTTTCGACGCCATAAAGTATATCTACTTCAATGATACAACGAATTCAGTCAAGTTCTGGGATTGGTTCATGGACGAGCTGAGGGCATACAAGCCGGATATCTACTGTGTCGGTGAGTGCTGGTCGGGAGATACCGAGACGCTTGAATATGTCAAGGCGGTCAATTGTTTCAACTTCCAGGCAGCACAGGCCGAGGGCTTCATTGCGAATGCCGCTAAGAAAGGCAGTTCTGTTGCGGTGTTTACGGGCTATATCGAGAAATATCAGGACAAGGTCCAGACCGCTGACCATGAATACGGTATGCCGGTTTCGTTCATTTCAAATCACGATATGGACAGATCGGCAGGATACCTGCTGCTTGCCAACAAACGTCCTCAAGTGGCGGCGAACCTTTATATATTAAGTCCCGGATCGCCTTTCGTTTATTATGGCGAAGAGATAGGGATGAAGGGTTCGAGAGGCGGCGCGCAGACAGATGCAAACCGCAGGCTCGCAATGAATTGGGGTGATGATGATACCATAAAAGATCCCATCGGTGCCGATTACAGCCGCACAAAGCAGACGAACGGAACCGTAAAGGAACAGCTTGAAGACAGTGAAAGCCTGCTGAACTATTACGGAAAGCTCATTTCCTTAAGAGTTAAATACCCGGAGATAGGCCGCGGCGATTACAAGTCGCTCTCATATAGCAATTCTTCTTTCGGCGGGTTCGAGATCTTCTATGAAAACAGCCTCACATGGCTGTTCCACAACACCGGAGACAGCGAACTGACGATAGACCTTAAGGATTGCAGCGGTTTTACGGGCACATCCGTAAAGATAACAGATTATATAGGACAGGGAAGCGCCTCCCTTTCCGGAACGACATTGACGATCGGGCCGCAGACGAGCGTGATCGTAAAAAAGGCGCAGTGAATTCGTATTAAAGCGGTTTTCCGCTTTAAATAAAAAAAGAGGAGAGAAAAAATGAAGAAAAGAATTACTAAATTCATTGCACTGGCAATGGCACTCGTTATGGTGCTTGCACTTGCCGGCTGCGGTAAGGGTAACAACAACAAGAACAACAACAACAACCCTACATCGAGTCCCGATACCCCTTCGGATCTTTCTGCACTTGCCGGAACATACGACATCACCGTATGGGTAAGTGAATCCGCAGGCGTTGCAGACCTCACAAAGACTCAGATCGCAGATTTCTGTAAGGACAACCCCGGAATCGTTATCAACGCTAAGGTTGAAGGCGTAACAGAGGCTGAATCCGCATCACAGATGATCGCATCCGTAGAAGACGGCGCTGACCTCTACTGCTTCGCACAGGACCAGCTTGTTCGTCTTGTACAGGCAGACGCTCTTGCTAAGCTCGGTACCGCTACACAGCAGAAGATCACAGAGCTTAACGACAAGACTTCCGTTCAGGCTGCAACGGTTGGCGGCGTTATGTACTGCTATCCTATGACATCCGATAACGGATACTTCATGTTCTATGATAAGAGCGTCATCCCCGAGAATCACCTCGATTCACTTGAAGACCTCATTGCAGACTGCGAAAAAGCAGGCAAGATGTTCTCAATGGAGCTCACAACTTCCGCATGGTACAATGCAGCATTCTTCTTCGCTACCGGTTGTAAGTCCGAATGGACCATCGACAGCGAAGGTAAGATCACAGGCGTTGACGATAACTTCAACTCCGATAACGGTGTTATCGCTCTTAAGGGTATGCAGAAGCTCCTTAAGTCCAAAGCATTCAACTCATCTTCAGCAGGTTCCGATTTCTCGGCAGCCGTTCCTTCGGCAATCGTTGTTTCCGGTACATGGTCAACAGCAGCCGTTAAGGAAGCTCTTGGTGACAACTACGCAGCAACAGATCTTCCTTCCTTCACAGTTGACGGAAAGACATATCACTTAGGATCTTACTCGGGCTGCAAGCTTATCGGTGTTAAGCCTCAGAACGATACAAAGAAGTCGGCTGTTCTTCAGCAGCTTGCTCTTTACCTTTCCAACGAGAAGTGCCAGCTTGAAAGATTCAAACTTGTAGGTTGGGGTCCTTCGAACCTCAATGCACAGAAGAACGCAGACGTTCAGGCAGATGTTGCTCTTGCAGCACTTGCAAAGCAGGCTGAATATGCTGTTCCTCAGCCTCAGATCCACGGTTCATGGTGGGATATAGCCAAGGTTTACGCAGTATCCGCTAAGGATGCTAACACAGACGAAGAGCTTAAGAAAGCCCTCGAGACATACGAAGCAACCATCAAGGGTCTCTTCGAGATGAGCGTTAATGAAAAAGAAGCTTGGACGGTTATCGGTTCTATGAACGGCGATACCAACTGGACCACAGATATCCCCATGGTTTGCAAGAACGACGTTTGGTATTCAGAGGCCATCAAGTTCGTTGCAGGCGATGCATTCAAGGTTCGTCAGGGCAAGAGCTGGGATGTTAACATCGGCAGCGACGGCAAGGCAGGCGGTCCTAACTTCGACGTAACAGAAGATGGATACGGCTTTGTAGTATTCACATACGATAAGGCAACCAACACCGGTGTTATCAAGCTCGAGAAGAGTTCTGACGTTTACGGTTTCTCCGTAATCGGAACAATCAACGGCGATACATGGTCAAAGGATCTTACAATGGAGATCCAGCCCGATGGTTCATGGCTTACAAAAGAAGCTTACGAGCTTAAGGCAGGCGATGAATTCAAGGCTCGTCAGGGTCTCGGCTGGGATGTAAGCTACGGTAACGGCGGCGATAACTACAAGGTAGAAACAGCCGGCACATACTACATCAAGCTTACTACAGACAACAAGATCGAACTTATCGCAAAATAATCTGTATCAGTAATGATGCAATATCTGTTGTAGGACAGAGTTTAGGTTCTGTAATCCAGGACTGACAGGCCGCACAGGGGGTCAGCCTCCTGTGCGGTTTTTCATAGAGAAGGCAAGGAAGGGCGATATTATGAAACCCAAAACTAATAAAACGACCGGAACCAAGAAAAAAAGTGTTCCGGTAAGAAAAAGAAAATCTTTTGCAGAGGGTGTAAAAGGCTTTTTTAAGGCAGTAGGAAACGAGATAAAGTCGTTTTTCACGATATTCGTGGATGGCTCCTGGCGTACAAAACTGTCATATGTAATATTTGGATTCGGAAATCTGGTACTGGGTCAGATAGCGAGGGCGCTGTTCTTCCTTGCTTTTGAGGCCTTATTCTTTTTCTATACCATTAAATCCGGTTGGGCTCGGATACTTAAACTCGGCAATCTGAAAGAACTCACAGAGCAAGTGGAATTCGTCCGTTTGTTTAATAAAGATATCCATGTTGAGCTTCTGTTAAGTATTTTTTCGGTTTTGCTGGTTGTAGTGTGTATCGTGGTTTGGCGCAACAGTTTCCACGGGAGTTACAGGAACGACAAACTTTTAAAAGAAGGCAGAAAAATCCCGCGCTCAGCATTTGATAAGGGTGTAATAAACTTTATCAAGGCAGTCGGAAACGAGATAAAATCCTTCTTCGTAATATTCGTGAAGGGTTCCTGGCGTACAAAACTGTCATATGTTATTTTTGGATTCGGAAATCTGGTATGCGGCCAGATAGCAAGGGCAGCGCTGTTCCTTGCTTTCGAGGCTTCATTTATCTACTATATCATTAATTTTGGTCTGGCCTGGATACTCAAGCTTGACAACCTCGGTGATATAGGCTCACACGAGGAATATGACCCTATATTTGATACGTATGTCCGTGTTAACGGCGATAATTCGTTCAAGATACTGCTATACGGTGTGTTGTCTGTATTGCTGTGCATAGTATGCATTGTTGTTTGGCGAATGAGCTTCCACGGGAGCTACGAGAACGACAAGCTTCTTGAAGAAGGCAAAAAGATTCCGAAATTTAAGGATGACCTTCATGACATAGTTGATTCAAAGTTCCACAGAACGCTGCTTACGGTTCCCGCTATCGGAATTACCATGTTTACGGTATTCCCGATCATCTTCATGATCCTTGTTGCGTTTACCAACTACGACGGTGCGCACGACGGGTATTCGGGACTGTTTACCTGGACCGGCTGGGCAAACTTCATGGAGCTGTTCAATACAAAGACATCCAATCTGGGATACGCATTCGTGCACATCCTTTTGTGGACGCTTGTATGGGCGGTACTTGCGACATTCTCGAACTATTTTCTCGGAATGCTGCTTGCACTTCTTATCAACAAGAAGGGCATAAAGCTTAAAAAGATGTGGCGCAGCCTCTTCGTTATGACAATAGCCGTACCGCAGTTCATCTCCCTGTTGTATATGTCAAAGCTGTTCGCCAAGAACGGCCTTATCAATATGCTGCTCATAAAATGGGGCTTCCTAGAGTTCCCGTTTGATTTCTGGGCAAATACCACGGCTTCAAGAATATTGGTTGTTGTAATAAACATCTGGGTCGGCGTGCCGTACCTTATGCTTATTGCAACGGGTATCTTGATGAACATCCCCGAGGATCTTTACGAATCCGCAAGGATCG
The DNA here is from genome assembly GCA_016280395.1 of Lachnospiraceae bacterium. Classification (GTDB taxonomy): domain Bacteria; phylum Bacillota; class Clostridia; order Lachnospirales; family Lachnospiraceae; genus SZUA-448. The sequence goes on from JAEEGQ010000154.1 coordinate 23,112, forward strand.
ATGGTGCGAACCCGTTCCAGCAGTATATGAAGATCACGCTTCCGTATATGCTCTTCATTACAGGCCCGTACCTTCTTACAAGCTTTATCGGAAACATCAACAACTTCAACGTTATATACCTGTTGGCGGGCGGTGCCGAGGCAAACAGCAACCTGCTAACTTCGGGAGGGTCCGCTTCGGATGTCGACTTGCTGATCACGTGGCTGTTCAAGATTTCGATGGGCACGGAGAGCAACTACAAGCTGGCTTCCGTTATAGGTATTTTGATCTTCATGGTTGTATCGGTAATTTCCGTAATAGGCTTCAACCTGATGCCGTCAAATAAGAATGAGGAGGATTATCAGTGATGAGTAAAGAAAAACCGAAGAATCTCTCCATAAAGAAAGAAGCAAAGCAAAGAAGCCTTAAGACGCATCAGAAAGTGACAAACGTTATCGTATACATAATTCTCGTTATCGTATCGATCATCTGGATAACGCCGTTTGTCATGATAGTTCTCGAATCCTTCAAGGGTGAGGCAACCTGCCCGACAGATGCCATTATCCCAAGGCAGTTCAGCTTAAAGAATTACAAGGCACTGTTTAACATAGGCGTAGAGAAAAAAGACGAGATCAAGTTCTTCAGATGGTACATGAACACCCTTATAATGTCATGTGTCTGCGCTATAATCCAGACCTTCATGGTACTGTGCATGAGTTATACGCTGTCAAGAATGAGATTCAAAGGCAGAAAGTTCCTAATGAACTTCATGCTGGTACTTGGTATGTTCCCCGGATTCCTTTCAATGATCATCTTAAAGAAGGTTATGTCCGGCTGGAACATGATCGGTGAAAACGCTGTATGGGGTCTTATTATCATCTATACTGCAAGTTCTGCAATGGGCTATTACGTATCGAAGGGCTTCTTTGATACGATTCCGAAATCGCTTGACGAGGCGGCGCGAGTGGACGGTGCGACAAGAGCAACTGTATTCTTCAGGATCACGCTTCCGATGGCAAAGCCTATCGTTATCTACACATTGCTTACCGCGTTCATGGGCCCTTGGGGCGATTTCATGTTCGCAAAATACATAGTTAATAACGCAACCGACGGTATGAACGTGGCCGTTGGTCTGCAGAACCTGATCGCAACATCTGAAGGCCTTGCGGCGCACTACACGCACTTCTGTGCCGCCGGTGTGCTTGTCGCGATACCCGTTACGATCCTGTTCATGTGCCTGCAGAGGTACTATGTTGAAGGTGTAACCGGCGGAGCAGTAAAAGGGTGATAAAAAATTTAACAGTACAACCCGGGCAACCGATCCCATCGCGGGACCGGTTGCTTTTCTTTTTTGCCTTTCATTTCTTTTCATCGGTCATTGTCATTTCGCCTGTTTCTGTCATGACAAATTCCCCTATTTGGTCCCCTATTTTTGATCCGGCACCCTCTTGACACCCCTATTAAGAAGCAATAACATTTTATCGGAGGGAGAAGTCTGAAACACGGCTGTTTTCCCTGCAAAACCGGATTTAAGGATTACTTAATAATTTGGATATTATACTGTGTTCAAACAAATGAAAGCGAGGACACAACATGTTTTTCAGAATTCTAAAAAAGGATCTGAAGAGAAAAAAGGTCATGAACATCATCCTGCTGCTCTTCGTTATCCTTTCCGCCATGTTTGCCTCCGGCAGCATAAACAACATGGTTTCCGTTTACGGCGGGATCGACTATTTCTTCGAGAAGGCCGGAATGGCGGACTACATGATGCTTACGCTGAACCAGGGAGGGAACGACCCGGCTGAGGCTACGATCCTCAATGCAGCTTCCGTAACAGCATACGAAAAAGAGGACATTTTCTTCTATAGTTCCAAGAACCTGTTAAAGGACGGGGCTGTTTACACAGAATTTGAGAATCCCGGCCTTGTTACCTCCATAAACAACGCGAAGATAACCTATTTTACCGAAAACAACGAGCCTGTAAAGGAGATAGCTCCCGGGCATATAATGATCGGCGGCATCCTTGCGGATCCGGACAAAACAACGGCCGGGGACACGGTCACACTTGAATTGTCAGGTGTTTCAAGGGATTTTGTGATCGACGGATATATAAAAGATGCGCTCTTTGGATCGCCGTTTATGGGTAATTCAAGGATGCTCATGAATGACGACGATTATTCGTATTACATGAGCGATGAGCAGATAAGAGACGCTTCCTGCGGCTGCGTTTATTACATAAACACAAACAACATAAAGGAGCTCAAAAAAGAGCTTTCTACCGCAACAAATGCGCTGTTTGCGGAATCGAAAGCAACATTCAGGATGACGTACATGCTGGATATGCTTACAGCAGCGCTCATGCTCGTGGTCAGCATCTGCCTAATCCTCATCTCCTTTGCAATGCTCTCTTTTACGATAAAGTTCACGATAAACGAGGATTTCCGCGAGATAGGCGTGATGAAGGCGGTCGGGATACGCACTGCTGCGATAAGGAGCCTGTATCTGATCAAATACCTCTGCATAGCCTGTGTCGGAGCGGCTATAGGGTTCGGATTCGGTCTTCCCTTTGCAAAGCTTATGCTTGGCAGTGTCACAAAGCGTATCGTGATCGGAAATGACAACAATATCCTTATCGGTATGGCAAGCGCTGCAGCGGTGGTGATCATAATAGTCGCCTTCTGCTACTCCTGCACGCGGAGCATAAAGAAGCTTTCGCCCGTTGATGCCGTAAGGAACGGCGAGACCGGCGAAAGATACGGAAAAAAGACATTCCTTAGGCTTTCTAAGAGCAAACTGCCGGGGAACATCTTCCTTGCGCTTAATGATGTTTTGAGCAGGCCGCGCCAGTATTTGAGCATGCTGATCACGTTTTCACTCTGTCTTTTGCTTATCACAATGCTTGCAACTACGGCAAATACGCTTATGAGCCGCAACATCCTGTTCCTTTTCGGGACTACGGAAAGCGATGCCTATTACTCTTCTACACAGCGGATAATGGAAACGATGGGGTCGGATGATCCGGACGTGCTTGACCGGCTGATAGAAGATATCGAAGAAAAGTTAAAGGAAAACGGGATGCCCGGCAAAGTGCATGTGGAGCTTATGTACACGCTTCCTGTTGAATTCGGGGATGTAAAGCTGCAGGTGACCATGCAGCACTGCAAGGATACAAAGGCCACAGAATACAGCTATCTTGAGGGGTACGCGCCGGCGTATCCGAACGAGATCGCACTTACCCCGCAGATACTCGACGAGCTCGGCGCATCTGTAGGCGACAGGGTACTTATAGAGATAAACGGAGAGAAAAGGGAGTTTATAATCTCAGCCACCTTTACATCCTTTAATCAGATGGGCAAGGTGGGCCGGTTATGCGAAAGTCTCGAGATCTCGCCAAATGATGCGTCTTCGGCGCTCTCTTTCCAGATCGATTTCGACGACGATCCTTCCGACGAGACGATAAGCGTGCGGATAGAGGAAATGAAAAAGATCTTCGACACCGACAAGATATATGACAAGGATGCTTTTGTAGAGATCTCCACAGGATCTGCAAAGGCCATCGGCACGGCAAAAGATCTTGTATTGATCATTGCCATGGTAATAGCGGCCCTCGTTACCGTGCTCATGGAGAGATCCTTCATCAGCAAGGAAACACCGGAGATCGCGCTTATGAAGGCATTAGGCTTTAAGAACGGTTCGGTCTGCGCGCGGCATACCCTGAGATTTGTCGTTCTTATGGTCTTTGCGACACTTATCGCGTCTGCGCTGACGGTCCCCTTCACCGCGCTTGTGAGCAACAGGATCTTTGCGGTCATGGGGGCGCTGTCGGGCATAAGATACCGGATCAGACCGCTTGAGATATTTGCGGTATATCCGCTGATGATCTCGGCCGTGGTCACGGCATCGGCCTTCTTTACTTCACTTTACATAAAGACAATACATCCCGATGCAATGGGAAATATCGAATAAAAAGGAGAATAACGCGATGAATACGGTTATAGACGTTAAAGACCTCTGCAAGACCTATGTGGTCAACAAAAAACAGAACAATGTGCTTAAAAACGTGAACTTTTCGATAGACGAGGGTGAGATGGTCGCTGTAATGGGCCCTTCCGGCTCCGGAAAATCAACGTTGCTCTACACCGTCTCCGGGATGGACAAGATGACAGCCGGAAGCGTGAATTTCTGCGGAAAAGAGCTGTCCGGCCTGAGTGACAACGAGATGGCGGATATAAGGCTTGACGAAATGGGATTCATCTTTCAGCAGATGTATATGATGAAAAATCTCACAATACTTGATAATATTATACTGCCTGCGATAAAATCAAAGAAGAAAGGGGAAAGCAGAAGCGCTGTCGAAAAGAGGGGAAGAGCCCTTATGAAGAAGCTTGGGATAGAAGAGACCGCCGAAAACGACATCAACGAGGTATCCGGCGGACAGCTGCAGCGTGCCTGCATCTGCAGGAGCATGATAAACCGGCCGAAGGTCATCTTTGCCGATGAGCCTACGGGCGCGCTCAACCGGACCGCTTCAAAGGAGGTCATGGATGAGATGATAAGACTTAACAACGAGGGCACTACAGTGATGCTTGTCACACATGATGCCGGAGTGGCAGCAAAATGCGGGCGTGTGCTCTACATCGTGGATGGAAACATCCGCGGCGAGTACAGGCTCGGAAAGCTTGAAAAAGCGGAAGAGATAAGGGACAGAGAACGGAAACTGAGCAACTGGCTCATGGAGATGGGATGGTAATCCGATAATGACCGATATTCTTGTAGTTGAAGATAATGATGAATTAAGGGAGATCCTTGTTGATTTCTTAAGGAACGAGGGCTACGTCGTCTCCGCTGCGGGAGACGGCGACAAGGCTCTTGCGATCTTTGAGAGGTACGGGGCTAAGCTCCTTGTGCTCGATATCTGCCTTCCCGGCGCAGACGGTATAAGGATACTCGAAAAAGTGCGCGAGACCTCTAACACGCCTGTATTGATGGTTAGCGCGCGTGTCGGGAAGGACGACAAACTGAAAGCCATCATATCGGGGGCCGACGATTATATCGAAAAGCCCTACGATATCGATATCCTTATCGCAAAGATAAAGGGGATCTTCAAAAGACGCCTTGCAGTCGACGAGATCACGGATGGCGGCATAAGGCTTGATATCGCGCATGAAGCGGTCTTTAAGGACGGAATGCAGGTTGAGGTGACCGCAAAGGAATTCGAACTGTTGAGGCTCCTTATGGAAAACAAAGGCCAGACGCTGCTCAAAAGCTTTATCTTCAAGAATATCTGGGGATCGGATTCCGACTCCGAGGAGCAAACGCTGACGGTTCACATCAGCCGTCTGCGAGAGAAGCTTGAGAAGGATCCGAAGAAGCCCGAAAAGATCATAACCGTATGGGGAAAGGGGTATCGTTACGAATAATCCCGACGAAAAAAACTATATCCTGAAAAGATTTATGCGGATGAGTCTTATACTCCTTACAGCACTTGTAATTTCTTTCGCTGCTGCGTTTTACGCCGCCGTAAAGAGCGGCACGGAAAACGAAAAGCTGTATAAGGTAGAGCTTTCCCGCGTTGAAAACGAACTCAGGGAACATGCAGGCGAAGAAGGCTTTAAGGTCGATACGGGCAAGTATCCGAATATACTGAGAGTTGTGCCGCAGACCGAAGAAAACCGGGAGCATTTTTACGGATCTGAAGAGAGATACCGGATATGTGATATCGGAGGGCAACTTTACCGGATCGAATACTCAGAAGACTTTTCAAAGGAACGGACAGAGCTGTTAAGGACCGTTGCGGTACTTCTTTGCGCCGCGGTCCTTGTGACGGCGGGCGTTCTTATCTACCTTTTCTTTGCGTTCGTAAAGCCTTTTAACAGCATAACCGGATATCCGAAGGAGCTTGCCAAGGGGAATCTTGCGATCCCTTTATCGGAAGAGAAGAACCGGTATTTCGGAAGGTTCCTCTGGGGACTCGATATGCTGCGGGAGAAGCTTGAAGACGAAAAAAAGAAGAATCTTGAGCTCCAGCGGGAGAAGAATGTCTTTCTTCTCTCTCTTTCGCATGATATGCGCACGCCTGTATCAGCGATACGGCTTTATGCCGCGGCAATAAAGAAAGGGCTCTATAAGGATGATGAAAAGCTGAAAAATGTTGCGGACAAGCTTGACGAGAATGCCTGCAGCATAGAAGGGTACGTGGCCGGGATCGTTTCTGCATCCGGTAAGGATTTCTTAAATCTTGAGACCGAGAACGGGGAATTCTACATCTCGGAGGCATTAAACACCGTAACGGAATACTACGGGGAAAAACTAAAAGACCTCGGGACCTCCTTTGAAGTCGGGAAATACGCGGATATACTGGTCTTGGGCGATAAGGACCGCTATGTGGAGGTCCTGCAGAATATTATCGAAAATGCGATAAAATACGGGGACGGCGGGATCATACGGATAAATTCCCGTGATGAAGAGGACGCAAGGCTTGTTACTGTAGAAAACAGCGGCTGTACACTCCCGGACAATGAAGCCGAGCATATCTTTGACAGCTTTTTCAGGGGTTCAAACGCAGCAAACAAGCCGGGAAGCGGACTTGGGCTGTATATCGCGAGAACGCTGATGAACAGGATGGGAGGCGAGATATTTGCCGAACGAAAGGACGGAGAGATGCATGTAACGACCGTGCTTAAGAAAACCGGCGGAAATTGAGCCATGTAAAATTTTTTCGCAAAAAATCGGCATAATAAACAAAAAAACGGACAGCAATTTTGTACAGGTTGCTGTCTTTTTTTGGAATTTTTTGTGGAAATAAACGAAAATAAAGGAAAAGATTGACGGGAGGCCGGCGGGGGAGTATAGTGGCGCTACATCGCAAACGCAAAGGAGAAAAGGGGAACCGGTGGTGAAAGAGAAGATACTTGCGGTTTATATCAAAGACCCGGTCTATGCCGGCAGATTTATGGATCATTGTAACGCGGACAGCAAAAGGAGATTCAAGGTCATTGCGTTTTCAACAAGAGAAGCGCTTGACGGATTCCTTGAAGACAATACTCCGGAATGCATTCTCTGTGATGAAGGGACTATGGATCCCGGACTTGAAAGAAGAACAGGGCTTTACAGGGTCTTATCTGAGGACGGCGCCCCGGGGACAATATTCAGGTATTCCGCCGCAGATGCGATAATCTCGTCAATTGCGGGAGAAATGCAGGACAAAGAGCCGGAAAGCGCGGTAGTGCCCGGAGGCAGGATAACAGGATTCTTCGGACTCTTTGACGACGGAGAGAGCACTATAAGAGCTTATGAAAGCGCGGAACAGTCCCGGGCAAAGACCCTGCTTGTCTCTTTCTCCCCGTTTTTTTGCGAAGACGCCGAATGCGCGGGAGTTGAGGCCTGCAAGGGAGACGGTGCGGGAGAGTTTAATCTTTCGAAGCTCCTGTTTGCGCTTTCCTCCGGAAAACAACAGGATCTTTCCGGCTTTCTAAAGGAGCGGCAGGGATTCGCGCTGCTCTCCGGAGTGGCGTATGTACAGGACCTTGACGATATCTCCGCGGAAACGGCGGAGGCCTTTTGCAGGCTTCTCGAAGACAGCGGGTACGAACGCATTTTTATAGATATGGGCGCGCTAAGGGGGTTCACACCCGTAGTGCTCGACCGGTGTGACAGCATTTTTGCGATCAAAAGAGGAACACTGCAGGAGCAGGGAAGGCTTAAGAATCTCTGCGCAGGTTTTCTGCGCGCCGGGTTTGAAAGAGCAGCAAAGAGACTTACGGAGGCATTTGCATGAATGTTGACGAATATGCCGCAATAAAGGCGCAGCTCAGGGATACGGTGCTTTCCCGCATGGATTTTTCAAGAGAGCTTGACGATTCCGAGATACATGAGCTTCTTGATGCCGTAATAGAGGAAACCTGCGAAAAAAGGTATATAAGCCTTAAAGAAAAGCAGCGTCTGCGTAAGGATGTCTTCAATTCCCTGAGGAGATTCGACCTTATCCAGGACCTTTTAGAGGACCCGACGGTCACTGAGATAATGATAAACGGGATACAGGGGGTCTTTGTGGAACGAAACGGCAGGCTCGAGCCCTACAGGGAGAGCTTCCGTTCGGAAAAGCGGCTTGAGGATGTGGCTTACAGGATGGCGTCGATAGCAGACCGCAGGATAAACGAGGCTACGCCCGTTGTTGATTCAAGGCTTCCCGACGGATCCCGCGTAAATATTGTATTAAAGCCCGTTGCCATAGACGGCCCGGTGATCACGGTCCGGAAATTTCACGATAATTTTATCTCTATGGAAAGGCTTATCGAGCTTGGCTCCATAACCCAAGAAGCCGCTTCTTTCCTGAAAACTTTGGTAGAAGCCGGATATAACATCATAATCAGCGGATCGACCGGGAGCGGCAAGACAACCTTTCTCAACATGCTTTCGGGCTGTATCCCCGAGGATGAGCGGATAATAACCGTTGAAGATTCGGCGGAACTTAAGATCGTAGGCCATAAAAACCTTGTAAGGCTCGAGAGCCGCGCAGGGAATACGGAGGGCAGGAACGAAGTGTCAATACGCGATCTTATTCGCACCTGCCTCAGGATGCGTCCTGACAGGATAATCGTGGGAGAGGTAAGGGGCGTTGAGGCTGTGGACATGCTCCAGATGCTCAATACGGGGCATGACGGTTCACTTTCCACGATCCATGCCAATTCTGCCGCAGACTGCATTTCAAGGCTCGAGACGCTGGTGCTGCTTTCAGCCGAGATCCCGCTTGCTGCGGTGAGAGGGCAGATAGCATCTGCGGTGGACATTATAGTACAGCTTGGACGGATGCGGGATAAAAGCCGTAAAGTCCTTGAAATAAGCGAGGTAATACGTGGAGAAGGTACAGAGATCGCTATCAGGCCGCTTTATAAGTTTGTTGAAACAGGCAGCGGCGAAAGTGAAAGAGTTGTCGGAGAGCTTAAAAAAACGGGTGAGCTTGAAAACAGGACAAAGCTCCTTGCAAGCGGAAAAAAGATCGAGTACACAGAAGGGGCCGCGGGTGAAGCTGCTGCTTCATGAGACGGTCCTTGCCGCGGCTGCGGGATATGCCGCGGTCGCAGCAGTGCTGTGGCTGTTTTACAGGGCGGGTGCGGTGTTCGTAATTGCGCTTCCGGGCTGCCTTGCAGGAACAAGGGTTTTCGCCGCGATAAAGACGGACCGGCAGAAAAGGGAGATAAACAGGCGCTTTGCGGATATGCTGAGCTCTTTTGCGTCATCCGTTGAAGCAGGCGAAACACCGGAACATGCTTTGATCTCGGGCGCGCGCGAGCTGTCGTCAATGTATCCCGAAGGCGATGTTTTAACGGGAGAGCTTGCGGAAATGGTTCGTAAGATCAGGATGAACGAGACAATAGAAAGCATCTTCCTTGAATTCGCCGAAAGGATGCGGGACGAGGACATTACAAGGTTTGCGGATGTGTTCGCCCTTACAAAAAGGCGCGGCGGGGATCTTCTTTCGGTCATCCGATCTTCTGAAAGGACCATGTCCGAAAAGGCTGACGTTGCAAGGGAGATCCGCACGGCGATCACCGCAAAGCGCCTTGAAGCACTGATAATGGCGTTTATGCCGCCGGGCATGCTTTTATATTTCACTCTGGCGGATGCGTCCTTTATAGCTGCGCTCTATAAAGGTGCGGGCAGGATCGTCATGACTGTGCTGCTGGGGCTTTACGCGGGGTGCATCCTGCTCACCTTTAAGCTTACAAAGATAAAGGTTTAAGCGGTGTATCCAAAGAACATGTGGGTTGGAAAAACGCAGGCTCCGGGCGCATTGCGGATGTATGGCGAAGGAGAAAAGGTTTTATGGGCATTTTGAAAAGGCTGTCGCGGAAAAAGAAGTCACTGCTCCTGATGGCTGTCGCAGCTGCTGCAGCCGGCATTATCGCTGTTGCCGAAGCATTAAACGGCGGGCTTAAAGGCGGCAGGCTTTACCGGCCAAAGGACAGTGAAAAGACTGAGTACGGCCTTGAATGGAGTGCCGACAGTCCCGATGAAAAGCAGGGAAAGGTAAGCTTAAGCATCAACAGGAAGCCGCCGGATGAAGCGGATATTGAGAAGATATTCCGTTACGGGGAGGAATACCTGCACGCGTTATACCCCGAGGACTGTGTGATAACGGGGGATATGGACTTTAAGAGCAGGATCCCGGATACCGGGATAAAGCTTGTCTGGGAGCCTGAGAATTACCTATACCTCAATACCGACGGAACAAGAAGAGAAGCGGATACGGGGGCGGACGGGAAGCCTCTTGCGGTCCGCGTGACCATGAGTGCCTACGGTGAAAAGCGGGAGACAACACTGCACGTTCTTTTGAAAAACGCCGATGAAAACCTGACTTTCGGGGAGCGCCTCGACAGATATATCCACGAGCTTGAACAGGATACGGGCAAAGAGTGGATAGAACTGCCGGAATCCTTCGAGGGTGTGGATATCTCCTGGAACAGGGCAAAGAAACATAACGCTCTGAAGCTGTTTCTGCTGATCCCGCTGATACCGGCAATAGTGTACCTGAAAGACTTCGAGAACAGACGGAACGCGGGGAAAAACAGGGAAAAGGCTCTTATGGACGAATACCCGGAGGTGGTCTCGAAGATGCTTTTGCTCCTTGAAGCCGGGCTTACCGTGCGCGCAGCCTGGGGGCACATTGTAAAGAACATGGCCGGTGACGCGGGGAAAGCTGTTCTGTACGAGGAGATGAAGGTGGCATTCAACGAGATGGAGAACGGAGTGTCGGAGCGCGCCGCCTGCGAGGATTTCGGGAAACGTTGCAGGCTTTTGCCGTATATGCGGTTTGCCGGGCTTCTCGGCCAAAATCTCACCAAGGGCTCCGTGTCGGTGCTGCCTCTTCTTGAACAGGAGGCGATAGATGCTTTTGAAGAGCGGAAGGAGGCGGCAAAACGAGCCGGCGAGGAAGCAGGAACAAAGCTTCTCATACCGATGGCCGGGATGCTCATCATCATACTTGCGATGATAATGTATGCCGCGTTTCAGAGCATTTGATACGCAAAACGGGACCGGGTCTGCCCGGGAACGTGAATAAAAGCGGGACCGGGTCTGCCCGGGAACGTGAATAAAAGCGGGGCCGGGCCGCCCGGATCCCTGCACAGAAAGATTGGCTGCGATTTGCGGCAAGGGAGGAAGAACATGAAAAAGATTCAAAACATGCTTAAAAAAGTGTTTGGGACCGCAGGTTCCGACAACAGGGGGATCGGCGTGATAGAGGTGCTGCTCATTTTGGTGGTCATAGTGGGCCTGATTTTAGTTTTTAAGAACCAGATAGGCAGCATCATAACATCCGCTTTCAATGCCATCAACGGGAATGTTGATACGATAATCAACTGATATGGGGCAAAAGCAAAAGGGTGTTATAACCGTATATCTGACGCTTACCCTGCTGCTCGTCACCTCGCTCTTGTTTGTGGCGATAGAATCCGCAAGAACGGCGCTGATACGCTTTTTTGCCGAGGATGCCGCAAGGCTTTCCGCAGCCTCGGTGCTTGCGGACTACTGTACTCCCCTGTATGAGGGTTATCATGTTTTTGCGAGGGAATCCAAAGGAAAGACACTTGCCTCCAAAAAAACCTTTGTAAAACAGGAATTTGCAAAGATGTTTAGAAAAAACCTGCCTGAAAAGACTGTCGGAGATTTTTCGCCGGCGGAAGTAAGCGTAAATGTTACGGACGCGGTGGCGATAACGGATCATGAAGGCGCCTTTTTCAGGCAGCAGGCTGCAGAGTACATGGAATACAGGGGAGCGGGATTTGCCGCAGAAAAGCTGCTTGAAGTGTTTGGTGTGTTCGCAGACACCGGAAAGACTGCAGAGCTTCTTGACTGGGAATCGAAGGTGCAGGAGGAGCTTGCGGATATCGACAGGACCATATTGCTGCTGATGCAGGATATCGACGGTATAAAAGTTACCGGAGACGGAGTTAAGCTTGGGTGGTTCGGAGGCGTAAAGACTGTTCCGGATTTTGTTAAGAAGCTGTATATCGGGACTCCGTCAATGACAGATGTTTCCGTTAATGTGCCCGAGCTTTACGGGGCGCTTTCGGGAAAATACTGCGATCCTCTCGGGATCACCGCAAAAATGCTTGAGGCGGCCGATGAATGCAGGGGCCATCAGGCCAAAAAGGATGCAAACGAGGCAGAGATACAGCGTTTAAACGAAGAGGCGGATGCGCTCGAAGGGCAGGAAGGACGCGGGGGAGAGATACTTAAGCTCAGGGCAGGAGCGGCTCTGCTCGTGGCGGAGAATGCCTTGCTGGACACAAAACTCATGATCTCAAAGGCAAAGTACGGGATCGCGGAAAACGAGCTTAATAAGCTTATAACCGGCTGCAGCAAAGCGATCGACAGCGCGCTCGGGCACATAAAAGAGATCAGGCAGCGTCAGGATGCAGTAAAGCCTTCGGTCCACGGTTTTATTGATGCGCTTGGCGGTGCGGCGGAATGGCTTGACGCGGATATGCTTGAAGGATTGCTTGAGAATGCGGGGCTTTTTGAGGAATACATCGGAGAGAAACCTCCGACGACGGACAGGATCCCGGATCTTGCAACCATGGAAAAGACGCTTAAGGCAGATAAAGAGGTACTTACGAGGGCCGGGTATATCCTTGCTTCTTCAGATGCTCTTACTTTTGGGCAGACGGATAAACAGGACGCGGACGCATTGTTCGGTGAATACAGCTTTGAGGGACTGCTGTTCGATTATACCGGCATGAAGCTTAAAGCCGGGGGACCGAATCCGCTTGACACGATATCAAGTCTGATAAAGAGCGGAATCTCGGGACTTGTGATATCGGAGGATGCAGAGATCTCAGGCAGGTCATATTCCGGAGAGGATTTCCCAAGCCTTTTGGCGGGCTGTGGTTCGGATGATGCCTCTTTTGATCCCGGTGGCGGGATCGGCGCGATGTTTTCATCCTCGCCGTTAAACGGGCTTGCGGAAGTTCTTAAAAACGGTGTATCGGAGCTTGCAGAGGACGCGCTCTATATCTCTTATCTCTTTGACAATTTCGGGTATTACGGGAAACCTTCGGGACACGACGCTGTTTGCGAATATGAGCTTGAGTATATATTGTCGGGGAAGCTTTGCGACCGTGACAACTTAAACAGCGTGATAACAAAGATAGTGGCTGTAAGGACTGTGATGTGTTTTCTGCATATCATGTCGCGTTCCGAAAAGCGCGCGGAGGCAGGAGCCTTTGCGGCGACAGTGCTGGGGTTTACCGGCATGCCGGTCCTGGTGGAAATATTAAAGTACACACTGATCCTGCTTTGGAGCTTTGAAGAGGCGCTGATCGAGGTGTCCGCGCTCTTAAAAGGGAAAAAGGTTCCCGCAGTGCCGGATGACAGAAGCTTTGTCCTTACATTTCCCGAGGTCTTTATGGTAAACAGGGCTTTGATCGCCTCAAAGAGCGATAGTTTTGAGGGGATGGCGGGCCTTGATTACAGGGCATATCTGATCCTGTTCCTTCTTTTGCAGGACGAGGGCACGCAGAACCGGCGGACAATGGATGTTGCACAGGAGAATATCCGCCTGACCTTTGACAGCTTCAGGATGCAGACACTTCTGTACGGGTTTAATCTTGAAGCCTCGATAAAGTACAGTTCGCTGTTCCCGGGGCTTGCGGGACATTCGGGATATGTCATCAGATACAGCGGCGGCGGGAAATACTAAGCCTTGTACGGATGCTTTTCCGTTGCCTTTCAAATCTGTTCTTACCAACCAATCCTATTGTTATTTCTCCCGGAGTACAATTCGTTACGGAGCCCTGGTTGAGGCTCCGCCAAACCTTCGTTTTTTCAGGTATAAGAACAGATTTGCAATGCAACGGAAAGCAGGGGAAGGAGATCATGAAGAAACAAAAGGCTTTGCTCACAGTGGAAGCGGCACTTGTGCTTCCGCTGTTTACCTGCACCGTGCTGGTGCTGTGTTTTATCCTTAAGATATTTATGCTTGAGCTAAGGGTCCAGAACGCTATTTCAAGGGCCTGTGAGGATATCGCTTCCTGCGGTTATCTCCTCAATAAAGCAGAGTCTTCCATGAATGAAAAACGCGAAAAGCTCCTTGAAAACGTACCGCTTGGGAATGCGCTGTTCGGTCTGTTTTCCGACCATGCCGAGGACTATGCTCTTAAACTGTTTGTTCTCGGGTATCTCGATAAGGATATCTTCGAAAAAGGCCGGGTAAGAGGCGGGTACAGCGGTGTAAGCTTTCTCGGTTCCGGGTTAAGGGACGGGGACAACTGTACCTGTATCCGCGTAAAGTATTATGTTGATGTTCCTTTTGTGGGGGATCTCATTCCCGACATTGAGATAGTCCAGTCTGCGGCAGCGGGCATCTTTTCGGGGAAAACGATAGCGCCAAAGGATCCGGATGAGAGCGGGAGCGGTGAAACCGTCTTTGTCACGAAAAATGCCGCAGTTTACCACACCAGCAGGGATTGTACGCATCTTAAGCTGACCGTGATGAAGGTCACAAAAGAGGAACTGCCGGGGAAACGCAGTTCGGACGGGCATAAATACTATGCCTGTGAGTTTTGTGTGAGGAAAAAGGCAGTACCGGACGAGGTCTACATTTCGCCTGAGGGAGACCGATACCACACAGACAGGAACTGCATAGGCTTAAGGCGCTATGTGAGCGAGGTCAGCCTCGATTCGATCGATCTTCCGAAATGCTCGAGGTGTGCGGCAAGAGATGAAAAAGAAAAGGAGGAAGCACAGGATGCAGGTGATCGATAATGTTTTCATCATATGTTTTCTTACGGTTTGTTGCGTGTCCGACATACGTAAGAAGAGGATCGGAACGGGACTTCTTCTGGCAGGAGGCGGGATCGGAGCGGTTTTGCTGGTGATATCGCTGTGTCTTGGCACGATCGGTTTTCTGACTGTTGTTTCGGGGCTCCTTGTAGGTGCCGGAGCCGCGCTGATATCAAAGCTCACAGGGGAAAAGCTCGGAATGGGGGACGCCGTTGTGATCCTGATATGCTGTCCCTTTGTTGGGGCTATGGAGGGCCTTTTTGTACTTCTTGCGGCTTTTCTTGGGGCAGCGGTGTTTTCCTTGGGACTTCTTGCGGTAAAGCATTGCGGCTTAAAGCACGAGCTCCCGTTTATCCCGTTTATGCTCGCGGGAGCGGCTTTCATGGTGGTGGCGGGATGAAGAAAACGAAGATCTGCAAGGGGACCGCGACTGTGGAAGCAGCTTTTATCATGCCTGTTGTAATAGGTGTGATGCTGCTTTTGCTCGAATATGCGCTGATGCTTCATGATGAGGCGGTACTTACGGCTGCTGCTGCAGAGGAGGTAATAAGCTGTACGGAATATTTAGAGGGGAAAAATGCCGGAAAATACGATTTTGCGGCACTTTCGCGCAGACGTCTTTTTTTCAGGGACAGCGACACCGCTGTAAACACGGCGAAGGAAGAGATAACAAGACGCCTTCGGACAGCTCTGCTTTTTTCCGAAATACAGGATGTTGAAGTCAAAAGAAAAGGAACGGACGTATTTGTCAACATAAAGATCAGGTTCAGGCGTGCCGTCCCGTTTCTGGGAGGCGCGGAAAAGACTGCCCAAATGAGGCATTCCCTGTTTGACAGGGAGACCAGGACAAGGCTTGCATCCGTGATCACGGATACTGTAAATATCATTAAAGACGCAATTTTTGGCGGGGAAGACACAAGATCTGACCCGGGGGAGAATGATCATGGCATTGATTAAAGAATATCGCAGCGATATGCAGAAAAAAGAGCTTTTGCTCACTTTTACGGATGACGGAAGAGCGCCCGAATACTATGAGAAAATGGTGCGTTTCAATGACATCGCGGGTGTGCTGAAGTTCAGGACGGATATAAACGACGGGACAAAGCAGTATGTTTATGCCGCCGACGGGATGCGCCCGCTGGTGCTTGAATATGAGGACTGCAAGCCGGGTTTTGCCGAGCTTAAGAACGTTCTGTACGACATCATTGAATCCGTTGAAGAAGGCAGGCGTTTTCTGCTGAGCGAGGACGATTTTGTCATATGCGATGACTGTGTCTTCCTCGACGAGGAAAAACATGCGTATACGGTGTGCCTGCCGGGGTACGGAAAACCGCTGAAGAACCAGCTTTCCGCACTTTTTGAGTTCTATATGGACAAGATAGATTACAAGGATAAGGCTGCTGTAGTGGCGCTTTATGAGATCTACAGAAAAAGCAGGGAGCCGGATTTTGGCTTTGAGCATATACGGAAGGCTTTTGGGGAACGCCCGGCGGGGGAAAGAAGACAAGCCGGAACCCGTCCCGAAAGCAGGGGAACAGAAAAAGGTCTTTTAATAGATGCTGAAACCGTCATAGAAAACAGCGCGGGAAACAGCCGTTTATCAGACACGGAAAACCGTTCCTTAAGCAACGCCGGAAACGGTGCGGATTATTACGGGTCGTGCAAAGAAATAGATTCCGGAACGGAAATGCGGGAAATACTCCCTTCGGAAAACCTGCACGAGCAGGAAAAGGAATTCGGAGCGATAACCGGGGAATATTCAAAAAATGCGAAGAAAAAGCGCCGGAGCCTCTTAAGCTTCCTTTCCAAAAACGAAGGGACAAAACTTCTCTACAACAGCAGAGAGGGGGAAATGCGGCTCGAATCTGCCGATGAGAGCGAGAGTATAAGCATTACCCGGTGGCCTTTTGTGATAGGCAAGGGAGATCCATCACATAAGCCGGATTATGCCCTGCAGTACCCGCAGATCTCCAGGGTGCATGCAAGGCTTTCAAAGGATGAAAACGGGGAGATCCGGATAGAGGACATGCGCTCACTAAACGGGACCTATGTTAACGGAAAGGAAGTCTCCCCCGGAAAGCCGGTAAGACTAAACCCCGGGGATGCCGTATGCTTTGCAAATCGCAGGTTTATCCTTCGCGCAGCGATCTGACACTGTTGCCGGCTGACCAAAACTGTGATAAAATAACGTTGTCTGCAAGGGGTTACAATGAAAACAGACTTAAAAGGATGTCCGTTCGAATACCCTGCGTGTTATTTGGAACGCAGGGAGTACGTAAAAAAAAGCCCCGACGGGCTTGCGAAAGTTCTTCGCTTCCTTGATACACCGGGGCTTAATTCTTCGGATGTTGTAAAGTTTATTATGGATCAGCCTGACTTTCATGAATATGGCGCAAGCATGAAGGAAATGGTGGTTTGATCTTTACCGGAAATGAGAAGACCGGGGGTATTGTTTACCCCCATTTTCCGAGGTTAAAGCCTTTGAATACCGGCTCTCCGGTATAGGTGTTTGCGGTATCTTCGCCGCGCAAAACGCGCAGTACCGCATCGGCCATGGCTTCCTGCTCCACTTCTCCGGGATAGAGGTCTATCGGAGCAATGAAGCTGCATCTTTCCCTGATAAAATCAACGAGATCCGCAAAACGGACAAGACCTCCGGTAAGCAGGATCGCGTCAACTTTGCCCTTAAGCACGGTGCTCATGGCACCGATCTCTTTACAGATCTGGTAGCACATTGTCTCCCAGATGAGCTTTGCGTATGCGTCGCCTTCTTCTATCTCTTTGTGTATGGTGTCGGAGTTTGATGTTCCGAAGTGGTTTACAAAGCCGCCTGCGCGGGAGAGCATGATCCTGAGTTCGCTGACGGTGTGCCCGGATTCGAGGTAATCGCATATCTCAAGGATGGGGATGCTTCCGAGCCTTGTGGGCGTAAAAGGACCGTCTCCGCCCGCACCTTCGGTGCTGTCGATCATTTTGCCGTTTTCATGTGCCGTTATCGTTATGCCGCCGTCGATATGACAGATGATGAAGCGGCATTCTTCATAGCTTTTTCCAAGTTTTTTCGCGTGTATGGCGGCAATGCCCTTCTGGTTTAAGACATGGGTCTGGGCTTTGCGGTAAACACCTTTGATGCCGGTTGGTCTTGCGTAATCGCAGAGCTCGTCAACATTTGTGGGGTTTAAGGTGAACATCTTTCCGCCATATTCCGCGCAGAGCTCGTAAGCGATCATTACCCCGAGCTTTGCGGGATGATTGTTGCCGCCGACAGCTGCTTTTGTATCCCTGTAAAGATGCTCGTCAATCACCGTCACGCCGGCGCGCTGCGTCTGCGCGCTTCCGCCGCGCCCCACGAAAACATCTATTTCGGAGGGGTCTGTTCCGTGCGCCTTTAAGAAATCCAGGATGACCTGCTTCCTGAAGGACGTCTGGTCGTTCACGTGGGGGAACTTCAAAAGCTCCGGCGCGTCGTGAAAAAGGCTTTCTGTATAAAGGTTTTTATCGTCTTCGAAAAGACTGATCTTTGTTGAAGTAGAGCCGGGATTGATGACTAATATTCTGTACATGGATTTTTCCTTCGTTCTTTTCTGCCGCATACAGGGCTTTTGATATGTGCGCATTCCTTCCGGGACGCCGCATGTGTGGCGGGAATTCTTTCCGGGACGCCGCATGCTTTGCCGGCATTTCTTCCGGAATGCCGCATGCGTGGCGGGAATTCCTTCCGGGATGCCGTATGCCGGGCGGGCATTCCGTATCGGCGGTATTATGCCCTGATGACCGCGGTAAGGATGGAGTTGTATTTGTTCTCGGGCGTATCCGAGCGCGATGTCATGACAACCGGCACGAGAGTCCCTATGATATTACTTGACGACACGGTATTCATCATGTAGATGACGGCCTTTAGCATGAGGTTTCCTGAGTCGAGGTCGGGAAGGAGCAGGATATCGGCCGACCCCGCAACGTCACTCACTATCCCCTTGTGTGCCGCGGACTCTGCGGAGATCGCATTATCAAGCGCAAGCGGACCGTCAACGATACAGTTCTTTATCTGTCCGCGCCTGTTTGCGACCGCAAGCATTGCGGCATCAACGGTTGACGGTATCTTCGGGTTGACTATCTCGACCGGAGTGATCACCGCAACCTTCGGCATTTCCGCGCCAAGAGCCTTTACAAAGGTCACGGCGTTATTTATTATCTTGATCTTTTCATCATACTCGGGAGCGATGACAACAGCGCAGTCCGTAGCGGTTATCAGCCTGTTGTCGTACTCGAACACGGTGGCTTCGGTAAGCATGCCCTTTTCCGGCAGGAACCCGTAGGATTTGTCAAGGATCCCGCGGAGGTAGTCTCCGGACTGCATAAGTCCTTTCATCGGCATGTCCGCTTCCCCGCTCTTTACGCGCTCACAGGCTATCTTCATGGCCTTCACGGGGTCGGGCTCATCCGTGATGTAGTAATCTTTTGGGTTCTCGCCAAGATCTGCAAGGAGTTTTGCTGTCTTTTCCGCATCTCCCACAAGCTGTGCGTCAACGATCCCGTTTCTCTGTGCCCTGACAACCGACTCAAGGGCCACATCATCGGCGCTTGCCGCAAGGACAAGCTTTTTCAGTGTCTTTCTTTCAAGTACCGCTTTTTCGATTTCCTTAAACGATCTGTACATAATACCTCCGTGCGAAGCGTGTCAGCCATAATGCGTCCAAACGGATGGCGGTCCGGATGGATGCTTTTGCCTTCGTTTTATATCTTTTTTGTTTAGCGCTTTAATGTGATAAAGATTTTTTGAGATTATAGCATATACTTTTTTTTTGCACAAGAGAAACCCGCGTGAAAAGTAAAAAAAACTTGAAAAAACGGCATTTTTGGGGTACTATAGTATAAGGCTTTTTGTGACGTTTGGGCACATCCGGACAAGCTTTAGGCATGTTTTGGAAGAAGGAGAAGCGATAGTGAGAATAGCGCAGTTAGGGATGAAAAAAGTCCCTTCCAGAGAAGGCGGCATTGAGATCGTTGTCGAGGAGCTCGCTACAAGGATGGCGGCGCTCGGACATGCCGTGACCTGTTATAACAGGAATACGCATCATGTCAGCGGAAAGAGATACGATTCCGATAAAATCAAAGAATACAAGGGCGTTCGGATAAAATACGTTCCGACGATAGACAAAAAGGGCCTTGCGGCGGTTTCTTCCGCATTTTTTGCCACTGTTGCGGCCGCATTCGGAAGATACGACGTGGTCCATATACACGCCGAAGGGCCTGCGTTTATGTGTTGGCTTCCGAAGCTGTTTGGGAAAAGAGTGATCGTGACCGTTCACGGGCTTGATCATCAGCGCGCAAAGTGGGGGAAGTTCGCGAGCCGTTTTATCATGATGGGTGAAAAAAACGCTGTGCGCCATGCCCATGAGATAATTGTCTTAAGCCATGGTGTGCAGGATTATTTCGAGAAGACATACGGCAGAAAGACTGTTTTCATCCCAAACGGCGTAAATAAACCCGCCCTGCGTGAAGCAAAAGAGATCACCGAAAGGTTTGGCCTGAAAAAAGACGGATATATACTGTTCCTTGGAAGGCTTGTGCCTGAAAAAGGGTTAAGATATATTGTCGAAGCCTATAAAAAGATCGATACGGAAAAGCGCTTGGTCATCGCCGGGGGAAGTTCGGATTCCTCGGGGTTTGTGGAGGAGCTTCACGAGCTTGCGAAAGGAGACGACAGGGTCGTCTTTACCGGTTTTGTGCAGGGCGCACCGCTAGAGGAGCTGTACAGCAACGCGTATCTTTATGTGCTTCCTTCGGACCTTGAAGGGATGCCGCTTAGTCTTCTTGAAGCCATGAGCTACGGAAATGCATGTCTTACCTCAGATATTGAAGAATGTGCAGGCGTTGTGGAAGACAAGGGAGTTACCTTCAGAAAAGGCGATATTGCCGATCTTGCGGAAAAGCTGCAGTATCTCTGCGATACACCGGCTGCCGTTGAAAAACTGAAGAGCGAAGC
>JAEEGQ010000155.1 GCA_016280395.1 Lachnospiraceae bacterium
TCATACACAATACCGGCCTCTGTGGTGTTCGAAACAACAAAGCGAAGCGATTCAAGCTTTGCGTACTCCGCATATCTCTCATACTCTTCCGTTGCTGCAACCGCGTCCGCAACGCTTGTCACAATGCGGTTTGTAACGGAAGCGACGCCGTCCGTGATGCCGCGCAGCGACACCGTATAGTTGCAGTCCTGCTTGTGAAAACGGTCAAGATTGCCGAAACGGATAGGCTTGACTATGGCGATATTCCCGTCAAAAACGCCCTTTTCGTTGGCAATGTCGATCATGTAATCCACAAAGGCGCGCAGGAAATTACCCTCGCCAAACTGGATGACCTTTATCGGTCTTTCTGTCTTTTTTGCGTAAGCACTATCAAGAATCGTCATGTCATTTCCCTCCGGAATCTTTTTCTGTCTTTATGCCTGTTCACGCTTTTCCCTTGTTTTATCGTTATGTAAGCGTTTACATAAATACAATATATACCCTGAGAGGGAAATTGTCAAGGAGGATTTATTACACAAAAGCAAAATGCAAAATAATCTATTCTCCAAAAATGTAGAATTCTACACTTTTAGTAGATTGATTTAGTGTCTTATTCATCATAAACACAATGTTTCAGAAAAGCAGATTAAGGGGGTAAGTTTTCTAAAAAATGAAAAACTTACCCCCTTAACTAGTCGACACTTATCCGGATCTGCATATCTTACTCATTTTCAAAGAGTATACTTAATATCAGTCCGTCCATCTCACAGTAACATAATACGCAGCAAAATCGATAATTCAGTAGAATTTTATTTTACTTTTCAGTTTTTCTTGATCAATTGCAGAATAATAGGCACTCGGATCTGATAGGAACTGATGCGCATACGAATTTTCCTTAACATAAATTGTATCCATGGCAAGAATATTAAAAATATCTTTGCCAATCACCTTTACGCTTTCGGGAATTCGAATAGATTTTAGTCTATCGGTGTTACATTGAAATGCGCAAGTTCCGATGATTTCTAACCCTTCTTGAATATTAATTTCTTCTAACTCACTCCAGCCAGCAAAAGCGTATTGGCCTATTTCCTTTAATGATTTGGGAAGCGTTATTTTCTTAACTCTAATCCCACTCCTCTCTCCACCGCAAATTTCTCCGATATACTCTAACCCTTCTGATAGTATTATCTCAGATATCGCACTACAGTTCTCAAAAACATTATCTTCCAACCTTTTTACTGTAGACGGTATTGTAACCTTTGACAATAATATGCAGTTTTTAAATGCCTTGGGAGATATTGTTTTTACTCCTTCCTGAAATACAACTTCAACTAAGGAATTGTTACTATAGAATGCATTCGCATCGATATTCTCAACCGTACCAGGAATTGATAAAGATACGAACTTACAATTAGCAAAAGCTTCATAACCAATTGTTTGAACACTAGAGCCTATGCTTAATTGTTCTAGGCCTGTCCCAAAGAATGCGTGAGCTTCTATTACTGTAACAGAATCTGGTATATTGACTTTCTTCAGCTTTCCACAGTTTGTAAATAGATTCTCAGGGATGACAGATAGTCCATCCGGTAAAAATACTTCTTCAAGGCTATAGCACCATCCAAACGCACAATCGCCTATTATCTTGACACTATTTGGAATAGTAATGTTTTTTAACTTACGGCATTCAGAAAATGCACCTTGACTTATCTGTTCCACAGTATCCGGTATTACAACATGAGATGCATTCGTTTTTCCCATGCTGTCTATTATCTTTACTGGCCAACCATCAATTATACGAGGAATCGTTAGTGTATCTATTTCGCTTGGTTGAGACCCACTCTTACCGCTAATGACTGCATAATTATCGACAACAGAATAATCAAAATAAGCCACCTCCGGTACGTTTGTAGGTGTTGGCGTGGGGGTATTTGTAGGTGTCGGTGTATTTGTAGGTTTGGGCGTCGACGTAGGTGTATTAGTAGGTGCCGGTGTGTTTGTAGGTTTGGGTGTCGATGTAGGTGTATTAGTAGGTGCCGGTGTATTTGTAGGTTTGGGTGTCGACATAGGTGTATTAGTAGGTGCCGGTGTGTTTGTAGGTTTGGGGGCAGGGGTATTAGTAGCTGCCGCTGTATTTGTGGGTTTGGGGGGCGGCGTGGGGGTATTATGAGGTGTAGGTGTAACGGTATTACTTTGACCTGATTCAATATGCGTTGGAGTCGGTACGATCAACTCTTGGGATGTCTGGTCCCCAATCCAAACAGACTTGGAGCCCAAACAAGTTCCATCATCAAGATAATACTCAATAGTTAAGTAGCCATAATCGTCTTTTTCTTGTTCTTTGTATAATCCATTTTCCCAGCCGGATGTAACACCACTGAAAGTTTTTAAATCAGATTCAAAATATTTAGGTTCCCCTTTTGAACCAAATGGATATGTTGTAATGCGATACAATTTTAGATTGGTATAGTAACCTCCCAATATTCTTGCGTGAAAATAAACGCTATCACTTCGAGAAATAGTTTTGTAATCAGTAGTCCAGTCATCTTTCGAACAGTTTACACATACATCAACAAACAACAACCAAGCTGGAAATATATAGTATACATCGCCATCGCATAGTGTTACCTGATTAAGGGTCGAGTTGTTCTGTTCATCATTTCGATATATACTCCAGTATGAACACTGAACATCTGGAGGGGCATCAATACCATTCAGAGTATGAATTAATGTATCCAATTGATCGAAACTATCTTCTTTAACTAGTTGTCTTTCAACTAACATATCCCAAACAGTATTAGCTGTAGTATCAAATTTGTACGTTTCTTTGTTCTGATATTGGTCATACACATAAAGGGTTATTGTTTTACGTATTTGAATAGAATTATTATTCGATTTATTATTATCTGCACCATTTTTCCACGCATATATGCCCGTTATTGTAGTAAAAATAGCAAAAATCACGAACAAAGCCGCTAAGAAAACGTTCTTTGATTTATTATATATCACAAATGCTACGACCAATAGAATAACTACAGCAATCGGCCAAAACACAATGCTAATAACAGTCATTATCGCAGAAAAAAAAATGCATCCAATAATTTCTTGCATGCAGCCTCTGCCTAAATCAAAGTAAACAACATCAAATATCCTGTGGTATACAATAAAACCAAGGATAAAGTATGCAATCGCGTAGATGAATAACGATATACTGTAAATGCTTGATATAATATCCGGCATAACTCTGCTCCACCAACCTAACTTTGTTAGTTTTGAAAGGCTTATTTACGTGTCGAACCACACAAGTAAAACTACACATGCTCTCTATTGGATACATATTTTTAAATATATCAAAGAAATGATTAAGACACTCGCCAAATGGTTTTCCGCCAACTAAGAACTCTGCATCACGTACTTCAATGGGTGTATTTGCGACAAACTCATCAAGTGTCAGTGTCTTTACATTCTCATCTAAGAATTTTTTGTAGTATACACCTGTTGATGTAATAGCAAATCCATTCTTTCCATGACCTAAATCGTAGGCAAATACTATCTTGGCAGGTAACTTTATGCCAAGTGTACTACTCAAGCCCTCCGTAAATAATGTTCTATTTGCCATATTAGCATGCAACCATACGTCACACATTTTCCAGCTCAGCGCAAGAACCCTTTATTTAATTATATACTTTTTATAGTAATTGTCAATCAAAAAAAAAAATAACGAACAGTTTTCCGACAATTCAACATTAAGTTTGTTTGATGCTCTTACTTTTTTCATTGTTATTAAGCTAAATTACATAGCACAACCGCTAAAAATTTAGTTTTCTGTATTATCACTTGAAAACATTGCCCTCAATCTATATAATTAACCGCAGGAGGTTTTTCCCCATGTCACTCGTAAAAATGAAGGAACTGCTTGAAGATGCGGAAAAGCGCGGCTATGCCGTGGGCGCGTTCAGCGTTGCCAATATGGAGATGATACTCGGCGCGGTACGCGCTGCCGAAGAGCTGTCTTCGCCAATGATACTGCAGGTTGCGCAGGTGCGCCTGCCGTATTCTCCGCTTGATATCATCATCCCGATGATGGTCGCTGCAGCAAAAAGCTGCAAGGTGCCGGTTGCCGTACACCTCGATCACGGAACCGACCTTTCGTGCCTTGAAAAAGCGCTTGAGCTTGGCGCCACCTCTGTTATGATAGACGCTTCCTCAAAGCCTATCGAAGAGAATATCCGCATTACAAAGGAGGTTCGCGCGCTTGCCGATAAATACGGTGCTACGGTTGAAGCCGAGGTTGGCACGCTCGGGAAGAGCGAGGACGGAAAAGGCGCCGGAAAAGCGATCTACTCGGATCCCGATGAGGTTGAAAGGCTCCGCAGCGAAACAGGAGTTGATGCGATCGCGCTTTCCATCGGAAACGCTCACGGCTTTTACAAAGAGGCTCCAAAGCTTGACTTTTCGGTGCTTAAAGCTGCGCGCGACAAAACGAACGGTCTTCCGCTCGTTTTGCACGGTGGATCAGGCATAAGCGACGACGATTTCAGACGCTGCATCGCAGGAGGGATACGCAAGATAAATGTCGCCACAGCGACATTTTCCGCAGTTGAAGAAGCCGCCGGGGCGTACTGCGCAGGCGGTGGGAGAGATTATTTCTCATTAAGCGCCGCAATGGCGGAAGGCGCTTATAAAAACATCCGAAGGCACATGCTTGTGTTCGGATCAGATAAAAAAGCATAAAAAAAACTGTGATCAAAAGGAGATTTAATGAAAAACAAAACCTTACGCATGGCTGCGGGGCTTCTGTTCGCTGCGGCGGCAGCCATGACCATTATCGAAAACACCATGTGGGCCGTGTTGCAGGGTTCAATAAACCTTTATACGCTCTTGGATCTGTCGGAAATACTGGCACTCATACTGCTAGCTGTTTCCGCATTTACCGCGATGCATGTGATGGCCGCGATCGGAGGCGCGATGCTCGGCCTCGACTATTTGTACAGCTTTTTCGACGAATTCCGCCTCGGGATCCTCAAAAAAGCCTTTGATGTCGAGCTTTTGCTGCATTGCGGACTGATTGTCGCCGCATGTGTGTTCATCATCATTTTTGCTGTCGTAAAGCACAACCGCACCACCGGTTTCATCATGACCGCCCTCTGGTTCCTCGGGAACCTCCTCCACATGGTATTCGGCTATGGCGGTTATTTTTTCATAGTCCGTCTGCACACCGGCAACTACCTGCCTTTGATCATCCCGTTGTTCACCGTGCTTGCACTTCTTATGTATGCGCTGTCGGCAAAGAAAGAATAAATTCAATATGACCATAAAAAAGCCGGACCCAATGCGTTTTGCATTGAGCCCGGTCATTTTTCTCCGAAAATATGTTTTCAGCTGCGATGATGCATTTCAGGCACGGTGATTTTTTTCTCTCTCTGCTTTCCTCTCCCTTGCCCCTTTTCTGAATATTATCAGTGTCGGCAGGAAAAATGCGTTTCCGATAAAGAACCCGAACAGCCCCGCCATCACGGACGAGTTCACCTCAACGGTCATTCCGAGGAATTCGCATGTTTTTCTGAAGATTATCGTGCACAGCATGAACAGCAGCCCGCCTATGACGATCTCAAGACCGATCGTTATAACAACGCAGACAGACGCCGCAACGATCCTCACCCAAAGCGGGTCCTTCTTTTCGGCCTTCTCCGGCGTCCCGTCCTTAATTTTCGGTTTATCCGTTATTTCATCCCTATTTTCGGGCTGCTCCATTATTCCACCCCTTTTTCCCGGGTTCTCCATTATCCTCTCCTCTTAAATTGTGTTTTCTGTGATAATCCCTAGCTCTGTTCACATCGGAAAGTAATTCCTGTAAACCACGGTCTCAACCTCTATCTCATACCCCGGAACATACTCGCCATACGGCGTTTGTATAACCGTATTATAGAAATTCTTGTCCACATTGGTGTCCCATTTGAACCAGACCATCACATTGTAATCGATCAGGCTCATGGACAGCTTCCCGGACTCATCCCACTTGTCTGCAACCTCGTCCATGCCGTATTTACGCGCAAATCTGATGAAAGCGTCAAGGTCCTCGCGGTTGATGTCGTTGATGTCACTGACACTGTGAATGCCGTCAAGCCACTGCCACTTGCCATCCCTGAAGCTGTACAGGAGCAGCGTGTAGTCTATGCAGTCCTTCCCAAAGGACTTGAATGTCCTTGAATAGAAGCCAAAATATGTGGTATCGCCCGCACGGTACGAGAAAACCTGCGTATATCCGGAATCCGCTGCCGGAACAAAGGGCGCAGGTGTAACCTCGCCTGTAAGCTCCACGCCGTCCTTGTCCACCTTGTACCAGCGGAATGTCAAGCCACCGGCGTACGGAGGGCTATCCGGATCCGGGTCTATAAACACGGTAAACGCTTCAATTCCGGGGTTTATGCCGGAATCGTCGCCGTCAGCGGCACTCCCTGCCTTCTTTACGATCCGGTCGCAGAAATTGTCGATAGTCGCGTACAGGCACCCCACAGGCGCAGTCCAGCCGTGCCTTTCATAGTAGTTTTCGTCCTTATTTCTGTAAAATGCCTTCGAGTAACCCTGACGGGAAAGACCGTATTTCTGCTTCACCGTGTCATCAAGGTACTTTGCCATTCTCTTGTAGTAATTCGGGTAGCGCTCGTCGTAGATCTCGTCAAACATAGCCTTAAGAACCCCGCCAACAGCGCCGAACCCATCCGGGCGCGCCATATAGCCGCCCCACGAAACATGCTTCCCCTCGCCGTCCGAATACGAAAAGCTGTAGCTTGTCCCGTCCATCACGCCCTGCATACACCCGCTAAAGCCGTTCCAGCTTTCACAGTTGCTTGCGTTCATCAGGATCTTTATCTGTTCTATAAAACTATTGTCAACGTCGAATACGGGAGCGTTCCTGATATCTACGCCGGGCGTCCTGTAAAGCGCCTTGTACTTTCCGTCCTCTTCCCATGCTTTAAGCGTAAACCCGCCGTTAAACATCATCTCTGAGGTAGAATACTCAATCTTGAATCCGTTTTCATGCGGAATAGGAAAGTTGAAGTTTCCGGACATGATCTGCCCCATGGGCATAAAGCCGTCCATGATCATGCCACCCGGGAAAGGCTGCATTCCGCCGGTCTGCGTTCCGCCTGTCAGCGGAGAATTGCCTGTCTGCTCCCCGCCGGTTTCAGCGTTTTCTTTTGTTTCCGGCCCGTTTTGTTCCATTATCGAGCCGCAATTAGGGCAGAACCTGCTTGTTCCGTATTCCTTACAGTATTTGCAATATCCCATCTTTCTTCTCCTCCTCTATGTTGTCACGGGGACGGTTCTTCTTGACAACAAATAACCATTTTACTTCAATTGCACTTGCTTGCCCGGTTTGAGATACAGCCCCTTTATTGCCGGGCCAGTGCCTCCAGCAATCTCTCTTTCAGGAGCAGATAACGCTCTCTCTTTTCATCAACTGTAAAATGCGCGTCCCTCGACTGCTCGGGATTGCCTGTATAATCAAGCTTTTCGTCTTCGAATTGCTCGCTGGT
Source organism: Lachnospiraceae bacterium (assembly GCA_016280395.1). Lineage (GTDB taxonomy): Bacteria > Bacillota > Clostridia > Lachnospirales > Lachnospiraceae > SZUA-448. The sequence continues at coordinate 7,518 of JAEEGQ010000155.1, forward strand.
AAGATCAAAACAACTCTCGCCGACTACATTGTAGCAATGGAAATTCCCGTCCGGAAGCGGCACGCCGTACACTTTTCCTCCGAAGATGTCCTGCGCAAGGAATGCCGTAATCGAGCATTGTCCAAGCGTCCTGTTTTCCTCGCTCCATTTATCGCGCATGCGCGGCGCGCAGGTTTCACTGCACCAAAGTTCCGACAGAATATCGTAGAGGTGCCTCTGGTCGCGAATACCGGAAAACGCAGGATCCACAGGCGCAACCGCAGGCGAACCGGAACCGTAGAAAGCGTACTTTCTCACGGTATCGGAAAACTCTTCCCTTCTCTTATCCGCCACAAAGCTCTTCCGGTTCTTCCCGGCAAAGAAAATGTAGTAAACAAGAAGAACTGCAGATTCTATGACCATTATCGCCATCTCGAGCACATAAGGGATTACAACCTCAAGCGCCATAGGAACCAGCCAATGGTCCGGCTCACCTATGATCGCCGCGATAAGTCCAATAGTATTCCTGTAATCGATCAAACGCGGAAGAATACTAAATGCGATCATAAGAACTGCTGCGATAAGCCCCAATACCCAAATTCTGTGCTTCAAAATGAAATCAAGCATAATGATGAGCGCCATGACTGACGGGATCAGAGCAAAAATGGTATACTTGCTGAATGCACTCATTCCGTAACCATACCAAAGATATAATATCAGCATGAACAATTCGTTCAGAAGACCTTTTACCGCATAGATTCCGAATGCTGTGGCAGCCACACAGGTTTTCCTGATGTTTAGAAAGAAAACCGCGAAAAGTACAGAAAATAAAACAGCCAGAACCACTTCCACAATTTCGCAGACAGCAGCCAACCTCTGGAGCGGATCGTTCACGTGAATGAGCACACTGAACCAGTGAAATGAACTCTCAAGCCCAAAAGCATGCCAGATCTCATTTGTAACTATCAGGACCGCAGTCACGAACATAAGTACCGCAAGTGCAGGGATCGCGTGCCTTGCGCCGGTGTTTACACTTTTATTCTTCATCTTTTCCCCCAATATCAAGCTTATACAACAAAGTATAGCTTATACCCTCCTCAAAATCAACATCGCTATTGTTTTTTGCACGCCGTAATGCTATAATTTCATTGATTTGGGTTAATCAAAAAACAAGCTTCAGGAGGTAAATTTCATGGCTGTATCTGAAACACTTGATCCCGGCGTTATAACCGCGCTCTGCATTTTCGGCGCAGTAGTGCTTGTTGCTGTTATCGTTGCTGTCGTTGTTGCGGCAACCGTCGCTGCTTCACAATCCAAGCAGGAAGATTCAAACGAGGAATAACCTGAAAAACATCCCACAAAACGTAAGTATCCCAAAAGACATACCCGGACGCGGATGCAAAAAGCTGCATCAAATTACCCGCCCGGAATGGAGGAAAAATGGCTACCTGGACTGATTATGACAAACTGAAGGCTGCAAAGAGCCTTGAAAATGCCGAAAAGGCTGACCTTGTCAAGGAAATGACCGAGAACGGCGCAAAGCGTGTTAAGAAATACGCTGTGCCCATGGCCTGCGGTCTTACCTACAACTATGCCGCAAAGGCTGTAAATGACGACATTCTTGACAAGCTTCAGGCTCTCGCAGACGAGGCTGAACTTGCTGACAAATTCGAGCTTCTCTACAACGGAGACGTTATAAACACAGGCGAGAAGCGTCTTGTGCTCCACCAGCTCACACGCGGCCAGCTTGGCAAGGACGTTGTTGCCGACGGCGTAAATAAGCGTGATTTCTACACCGGCGTTCAGAAGAAGATCGCCGATTTCGCAAAGATAATACACAAAGGGACCATTAAGACCGAGACCGGCGACAAGTTCACCGAAGTAGTACAGATCGGTATCGGCGGCAGCGACCTTGGCCCCCGCGCGATGTATATCGCCCTTGAAAACTGGGCTAAGAAGAATGACAAATTCAAGATGAAGGCACACTTCATCAGCAATGTCGATCCCGACGACGCAGCGGGCGTTCTTGCCGATGTTGACTGCGCTCATGCGCTTTTCATCCTTGTCTCCAAATCCGGCACGACCCTTGAGACGCTTACAAACGAGTCTTTCGTCAAGGATGCCTTAAGGTTCAGGGGTCTTGACCCGTCAAAACACATGATCGCTGTAACAAGCGAGACCTCGCCTCTTGCAAAGAGCAGCGAGTATCTTGCAGCGTTCTTCATGGACGATTATATCGGCGGCCGTTACTCTTCCACCTCGGCTGTGGGCGGCGCTGTTCTGTCGCTTGCTTTCGGGCCCGATGTTTTCGCAGACTTCCTTGACGGCGCAGCCGCAGAGGACAAGCTTGCGAAGGGCAAGGATATCCGCAAGAATCCTGCCATGCTCGACGCTCTCATCGGCGTTTATGAGCGCAATGTTTTAGGATACGGTGCAACCGCGGTTCTCCCGTATTCACAGGCTTTAAGCCGCTTCCCCGCACACCTTCAGCAGGCCGACATGGAATCCAACGGCAAATCCGTGAACCGCTTCGGCAAGCCCGTTAAATACCCTACCGGCCCCGTGATCTTCGGCGAGCCAGGCACAAACGGCCAGCACTCCTTCTACCAGCTGCTGCATCAGGGCACGGACATCATCCCGCTTCAGTTCATCGCCTTTAAGGCCGGCCAGTGCGGCCAGGATGTCGATATCCAGGGCAGTACGAGCCAGCAGAAGCTTATCGCCAATGTTGTTGCGCAGATAGTTGCTTTCGCGTGCGGCAAGGATGACAAGAACAAGAATAAATTCTTCGCAGGCGGCAGGCCTTCAAGCCTTATCATCGGCGAACAGCTCAATCCCAGGTCGCTTGGCGCGCTGCTCTCACACTTCGAGAACAAGATCATGTTCCAGGGCTTCGCTTGGAACCTGAACAGCTTCGACCAGGAAGGCGTGCAGCTCGGCAAGGTGCTTGCAAAGCAGGTTCTCGCAAAGGACTATGACGGCGCTTTGAAAGAATACGCCGGATTGTTCGGAATGTAATACAAAAAATAAAGGCTCGATCCGGCATTGCCGGGTTGAGCCTTTTTATGTGAAGCTGCGTCATTTACTTTTCGATTCTTGCACAGGCCGGAGATTCGTATATCTTCCCGTGTACAAAGTAATTGTAGGATCTGCAGCCTCCGGCACAGTATTTTCCCATTTCGCAGGTGCTGCATTTTCCCGTCAGCAGTTCCTTTTTGAACTTTCTGTTGTATGCAAAGGCATCCGGATCGTTCCAGATATCGGCAAGCCGCTTCTCGCGCAGGTTTCCCTCGATAAAAGCGTCGTCATACATGGATTCGCAGCCGCGAACGTTTCCGATGCTGTCGATGCCGATGCCGTCAAGACCGGCGGTGCATCCGCGGAAACCCGCTCCGCCTCTGCGCCTTCCGCGAAGCCTGTCATCGTTTTCAGTGAAATACCCGATGTTGTGGGCGACGCCCATGGCAAACGGCACGTTGTACATATGGCGTTCAACAAAGCGGATGACCTCGCCAAAGTCAAAAGCGAAGTCTATTCCGGCTTTTGCGGCATTTCCCATCGGTGAACAGGCCTGCAGCTGCCATGCGAAAATGTCAAAGCCACTTACAATGGGGAAGAAATCCTCGAGGCGCTCTGCATTTTCATGGTTCAGGGTGGTAATGACGGAAACAGGTATCCCGGCGCCCGAAAGCATGCCGATAGCCCGCACGGCCCTGTCGTAGCTGCCCTCCTGCCTGTATTTGTCGTGCACATCCTTAGGGCCGTCAAGCGACACCGCAACAGATTCGATATTAAGCTCTTTTAGCCTCCTGATGTGTTCTTCCCTGAACAAAAAGCCGTTGGTGATTATGCATGTCACGATCCCGCGCGAAGTAAGGGCATCAACGATAACATCCCAGTCCCTGCGCATGAAAACCTCGCCGCCTATCAGCGAAACACGCCTGCAGCCAAGCTCCTTAAGCTGTTTTGCAACATCTATGCATTCTTCCGTTGTAAGCTCATCCCTGCGTTTCTGCCCGTTCACGCCCGAACCGCAGTATTTACAGGAAAAGCAGCATCCGAGCGTGATCTCCCAGACGCAATGTCTTAATCTGAAAACCATCTTAAAAACCCTTCTGTCCCGTACTTCGGGTTACGCCAGATACGTTCCCTCCGGGAATCCTTTTCCGTGTGCTTTTCCGCAATTACTGCAGAATTTTCCGGTATTATATGTTCCGCAGTCACATGTCCAGCCCGCCTGTTTTACAGCCGAGCTTCTTGGCGCCCCGCATTCTATGCAGAATTTACCTGTATTTTTGTTTCCGCAGAAGCAAACCCATTCTCCTTCTTCAAGCTCGGCCGGCTCTGCAGGCGCATTGGTACCGGGAACTGTATTGTTGCCGTTTGGCGTAGGATTCATGCCGTTTGGAAACATGAAACCGCCATTCGAAGGGTTCATGGTCGGCCCCGCGTAGACCATCATCATCGGCGCCGGATTTACGACCGGGCCTGCATAAGCCGTAACAAAGGCTGAATTCGGGATCATGTATGGCCCTGCATAGACGCCTTTGATTGGCGGCTCATTCATTACAGAATCTTTTGTCTCCTCTGCATGATTCGCGGGATACTCTTCTTCATCCGCAGCATCTTCATCCTCTGCGTGATTTGCGGGATACTCCGCCTCATCGATAAAGTCTTCCGGGGCTTCCTCCGGTCCGTTGTAAACTGCTTCAAGTCCGGCATCGATATCTTCCGGCATCTCGGGTCCGTTATATACATCTTCGATCACCGGATCGTTCCTGTCCTGGCCGCTCTTTGTATCCGTGTCATCATTATCCCTGTTTCTTCTGCGCATCATTTCAGGTCCTGCATATACACGCTTCATTTTACCCTCATCGTTCTTTTTGCCACGCATTTTTTCAAAATACTCCGGCCCCGCATAAACACACGCGATCGGCCTCTTGCTTCTCCTGAATATCTTATCAAACAATCCCATAACAACCTCCTCTGCTCACTGTTTCCGTCAGCTGCCCGACGACCCGGAAGAAGAACCGCCGCTGCTGCTGTTGCTCCTGTCGCGCATCATGTGCTGCAGCGCCACAAGTATTGCCACAACCTTCTTCTCCTCTGCCGGCTGGTAGATATCGATGCAGTATTTGTCATGCAAAGAGATCATTTTCTGGCCGATAACGGCGATTATCCCGCCGTTTTCATCATACAGCTCGAAATTCAGCCCGAACATATTGCCGCGAAGCTGCCAGCCAAGGCCCTCGATGTTGGTTATGTCTTTGTAGATGTGGAATATCTCGTTTGAAAGCTCGAAGCACGTCCCGTTGTCCATGGTGATGAAATGACGCTCGTGCAGTGTGAAGAACTTTCTCTCGATATGTGCCACAAAATTGCCGTACGCATCCTCCACATCCGTTTTGTCGTGGAGCGAGATGAACTTTGAACGCGACCGGTATCTTACGTTGCCGTTCCCGTCCTCTATCTCGATATGATGATGGAGCGAAAAGAACCTTGTTGACGTAAACAGCGATGCCTTGGGCTCGCCGAAACGCTCAACATTGTTGACATTGGCCTGCTCGCCTGCCTCCCTGAACCGCATGAATCTTGAAAATGTACCCATATCCGCCTCCCATTTGTCCTTTTAATTGCCGGTCCTCCGCTTATGACAGTTCAAAGTTTTTTCAGCTTTTCTCCATTATATTTCTTTTTTACGGGGTATGCAATTCTTTTGCGTAAAACGTGCGAATTGCGTCTTTCATCACATCAAGATGCTGTGTGAAGCAGTGTCCGTCGCCCTCTACAGGGACAAGTGTCGAGTTTTTGTACAGTTCATGCGCTTTTTCGGCATATGAGAACGGGACCGCGTCATCTTCCGTGCCGTGTACGATAAGGACCGGCCCGTCAAAACGCGCTATCTCATCCTCCACATGGATCGTCTGCGCCACGCGGACATAGTCTCCGTCAAGCTTGCGCCCCCAGCCTGAAAGTGTTTCCGGGATATGCACGGGATCGAACTCCATCCCAAGCAGATGCCCTGTCCTTGCGCCTTCCGGTATCATCCACGCCGGCGAGAGCGGCAGGATGGCCTTTATTTCACCGACGCACATGCCGCCGATAAGCATCGTCAAAAGCCCTCCCTGTGAATGGCCGCAGAAATACAGGTCGGTCACGAAATCGAGGCTTTTTGCGTATTTAACGGCTGCAAGGGCATTCGTTACCCATTTGTACATTGTATGATATCTGAATTCGCCGTCGCTTTGGCCGTGCCCGTACATTTCAACACGAAGCACCGAAACACCGGCATCGATCATGGCATCCCTGGCAGCCAGGATATGGTTCTCCTCCATGTGTCCGGTGAACCCGTGCACAAGGATGCAGAGCGGCCCCCTGTCTGTGCCGGGGCGGTCAAGCTTCGCGTGAAGCCGTGTGCCGTCGCAGTCAATAAAGAATTCCTTAGTCTGTTCCATAGTTACCTCTCCGTTTTCGTATTTTTTGAGTCACCGGGGTCGTTTCTCACTGACTCATTTTGAGTCACCGGGGTCGTTTCTCACCGACTCATTTTTGCCGAATAAGTCACCGGGAAACAACCCCATTGACTCATTTTTTGTTTGGGTTGACAACCGGCAGTGCCGGACATAATATTATCTCGTAAGATAAACCTTCGATCAGGCCCGTTTACGGGCTTTCCCGGACTGCGGGCTCCCCCGCATCCGGACAGACTGCCATGAAACAACTATCCCTTTTTCAAGAAGAAAATACAGATCCGCGGCGTCCCGTAACGACAGGCTGGAACCTCTGGCACGGATGCACAAAGGCAAGCGCGGGGTGTCTTCATTGCTATATGTACCGCCGCGACGAGGCCATAGGCAAAGACCCTTCCGTTGTCGCAAAGACCGACAGCTTTGATCTTCCTGTAAAGGTGTTAAAAGCCGGAAAGTACAAGGGGCTTTACCGCATTCCCCGGGGGTCGCACTTCTATACCTGCTTTTCATCCGACTTTTTTCACAAGGATGCCGATGAATGGCGTGAGGAAGCCTGGGATATGATGCGCGAGCGCAGCGACTGCACTTTCTTCATGATCACCAAGCGGCCCGAACGGATCGCGGAGCACCTTCCGTCTGACTGGCGCAATGCTTTTGGCCATGTGACGATTGCCGTCACCTGCGAGGATCAGGCAATGGCCGACAAGCGGCTTCCGGTCTATCTTTCCCTTCCTCTTTTCAATCATTCGGTGATGGTCGAGCCAATGCTTTCCGCGGTTAACCTCAGGCCTTTCCTTGAAAAATACCGCCGTGACGACGGAAGCCCTGTTTTAACGCATGTATCCGCAGGCGGCGAATCCGGGCCGGGTGCACGCGTCTGCGATTATGCCTGGGTCGAGGACCTTCATTCTCAATGTGTGGAATACGGCCTCTCCTTCTACTATCACCAGACCGGTGCAAGGCTTATAAAGGACGGGAAGCTTTTCAACATTCCGCGCCCTCTGCAGCATGCTCAGGCACACAAGGCAGGTCTCGATATATCCTGATAGGATTTTACCTTTTTATCGCCGCAGTGTCAATGAGAGTAAATTTCCGGGCAGGTTTGCAGGATGTGCTCATGTCCTGTCCGACGCATAAAAGCAAGGCGGCAGGCACCTTTCGGTGTCTGCCGCCTTTTGATTGGGGGGATTATTGAAAACTTTCGGTAAAAGCGTTGGTACAGGCTGATGTCATCAGCCTTCGATAGCTATGAGCTTCTTTTCCGGAACCTTTTCGGTATTTTTCTTGGGAACCGTAAGCTTCAGCACGCCATCTTCGAATTTGGCTTTGATCTCGCCGTCAGTGACATTCTCACCTACGTAGAAGCTTCTCTGCATCGAGCCTGAATAACGCTCTTTGCGGATAACTTTGCCTTTCAGGGTCTTCTTGTCATTGTCGAGAGCCTTCTCTGCCGCAACAGTCAGGTAACCGTTATCAAGAGAGATCTTGATTTCGTCTTTCTTGAAGCCGGGCAGATCAATGTCTACTTCGTAGGCATCATCATGTTCGTGAACATCGGTCTTCATGACGTTGGCTGCATGCTTTCCGTACAGCTTCCTGTCGATGTCCGGGAAATCCATCCTCGGGAATTCCATCCAATCATCCAATAAATCTTCTCCAAAAATGCTAGGTAACAACATAGGTCATTCCTCCTTGTCAAAAAATATTTTGAATATTTTATGAGCAAGGGAAGGAGCGTTTGGATTCTTTTTGTGGAATCTTCTCTTTTCCTTTGTTCTGGATACGTTATATCACACTTTGTTAGCA
>JAEEGQ010000156.1 GCA_016280395.1 Lachnospiraceae bacterium
ATCAGCACCATCAGCGCCATGAGTGCCTTGTATCTTGCAAAATATTTGAAGGTGCGGACGAAAATGGTCTTTCTGTCTATGCATCTCGGGCAGACCTTGCGGTCCTTGTTGGGATACATCATTCCGCAGATCGGGCAATATTCGTCCTCTTCGTTTTCGGGGCCTCCCGGGCCACCGTGTCCGCCAAAGCCACGGGGACCGCCGGGACCGTGTCCTCCTATCGGAAGCTTGTGTTTTTCCTTGCCGGGAGCACCTTCCTCTCCCTCCGGGAATTTTTCCTCCCTGCCGGGAAGCCGGTCAAATTCCCTGACAAACTTGTGCATCTTTCTCCTGTGGAGATTGGAAAAAACGCAGGCCACACGCTCAATGCCGTTTTCGTCCTCCATGATGAGGAGGCTGATCGCGACCTGAGGCTCTATCTTGAGTTTTTTGATACTGTCGTTTTCAAATACGGTGCATTTCCAGTCGCAGTCGCGTTCGCGCTCCATATCCTTTATGGAGAGGTAACCCTTGAAATTTCTGGGTTCCCTGCTCTCGCTTTCTGCGGCGAATACAAAGAAATGTTTTTCCGTAAGCACAATAAAGCCGTCGGCATACTGACACGCCTCATTCATGTCAGTTGCCGCGGCCGCAACTATCCTCTCATTCTCTGCGCCTTTTTCCGAAACGATCTGTCTGATCGCTTTGGGAACTCTGGGTTCCTCTTTTTTGGGCGCTTCGTTCAAATTGTTTTCGTTCATGATCCCCTTTTTTCATTTTCCCGGATCCCTGTCCGGGCGTTCAGGCCGGTCTTTAAAGCAACACGCGAATTGTATCATACTCCAGAATAAATAGCAAGAAAAGCGTCCGCCTTTGCAAGCAGGTCCTTCAGGTTCTGATACTGAAAGCAGGAAAGTGCCTCCTCGTACTTGCACAATCTGATCTGGCTGATCTCTTCATCCTGTTTTTTATAGTCAAAACTGTCGATCCGCCCGACAAAATGGATCACCTGCTTGTATTTGTCACAATCAGACATGTAGTAGGCCATCTCGTCCCTGAATCCGTCAAGTATCTCTGCCTTGATGTTCGTCTCTTCCATGCACTCGCGAAGTGCCGTCTCCCGCTCGGTCTCGTTTTCTTCGACATGTCCCTTCGGGAAGCAGACAACATCGTTCGTCTGCCTGATCAGCAGGTAATATATCTCGTTGTCTTTAACAGTAAAAGGAACTATCCCGCATGATTTCTGGGCTTTGAGGCACCAGAGCAGGCTGTTTCGGATAAGTTTCCCATATTCCGGCTGCTTAAACTGTTCCGCTGTATGTCCCGGAGAAAGATAGACAACTCGGCCCTTTCCGACCTCCCTGCACCATGCCGCGGGATAAAGCTCATCCCTGTATCGGTAGTTCATAAGCAGTGTACGGGGTCCGTCACAAAGATCGAATTGATACGGTTCTTCTTTCAGTTCGAAAGGGGAAATCTCTTCTGTGATCCGATGCTGAGTAAAAGTATATTTAAGGATCTCCTGCTCGGGATGGGAAACAAAGCTCCCGCCGATAAGCTCCTTCAATTTCTCATTTTTTGCGATGCATATGCCGTTATGCAGCACAAGCAGCGCTCCGCCTTTTTTCACATAGAGGTCAAGCGCTTCCGCTTCAGCGTCTCCTATCTCACGATCCCAGATATCAAGAAACGAGATAACGCAGTCATATTGTGATGCGTTTCGCAGTTCCTCCACCTTGTCGGTCACAATCAGCTCGCCTAGATCACCAAAGATCGCCCTGAGTATGTCTTCCACAGGATCCAGCGGATGATACGGTGCTTCGTGCGCATAGGTCCCAAGCAGTAAAAAAGCATGTTCTTTCATTTATTCCCTCCGTTGTATTTGCTCCGTCGCTGCTCCTTAATAGCGAAGCGGTGCTCCTGTATAGTCCAGATAGAGCGGCCTGTCGGATCGCGGAAGCTCCCTGTCGAGAACGACTTCCAGTATTCCCTTTGCAGAGATCTCCGGCGTGATCTTTGCGGTTTCGTCCAGATGCCCGCGCATCCATGTTGCAACATGTCCGGGGTGTATCTGCAGTACGCGCACGTTCTTTTCCCTAAGAGCGTTTTGGACAAGCGCGCCCTGCATGTTGTTTGCGGATTTTGACATGCAGTAGCCGAACCACCCAACCCGCTCGCAGTCCTGTATGCTTCCTGCTTCGGAAGAAATGTTCACTATCTGTTTCAACGTGCTTTTGCAGATATGCCTCGAAAGCGCGTTGGTCATCCTGAGCGCTCCAAGCGCATTCACGTTGATCACGCGGAGCATCTCATCAAAATCGAGCTTATCGCCGACTGTTTTATCCATATTTCCAAGGATCCCCGCGCAATTTATCAAAAGATCGAGGCAGGGCGTGGTATCCGTGCATGTCTCTGCCGCGCGCAAAACAGACTCATCATTTCCTATGTCCACAGTGATCACCTGCATCCGGCCGGGGTGCTGCCTTGAAAGTTCATCTATCGCCGTTTCATTTTCATTCACCCTGCAGGCAGTGACATAAAAGCCTCTCCCGAGGAGCTGCCGCGCAAGCTCAAACCCGATCCCGTGATCCGTTCCTGTTACAAGAGCATATTTTCCGTCCATGAAGTGCCCTCCTGTTCACTGTAATTTTAACTGAGTACGTGAGGGAAATCAAGTTTTCTGAGTGCAGGCGTGAAAAAAGGACCGGATTTGGCTCCGATCCTGTAATCCTTTAACCTTGCCGGATAATCATAGTTCGATCAATCCTTCCGTGTCAATTTTTAAAGCACCGGTGTCTCGTTTTCCATTGGAGTGAACCGGCATTGAAGTACGGATTTTGTAATACTTGGGAATCATATAATCCTGTAGATTTGCTTTCAAATTACTGTCTATTCTCTTCAAAACGGATCCATCATTCCCGTCCTTTAAAACAATATGGCCACCCAATACGGTCTTGCCATTGATTTGGCTGTCAATAACCTTGCACTGGTATACAGCTTCATCCTTAAGGATCAGCTCCTCTATATCGAACAGATATATTATTTCACCATTCTCACGCTTATAGTGGTCAGCGGCTCTTCCAAGGATAAATACTTCTCCATCCTCATCCACATATCCAATATCTCCGGTACATCCCCACACACGCCCCTGTGAATCTTTTTTGAAAAAAGCTGCCGTTGCTTCAGGATTCTTATAGTATCCTTTCATCCTTGCAGGAGAGCATACACGGATTTCGCCGTGTTGCCCATATTCAAGTTCTTCATCAGTATCAATATTAAATGCCGAAACGTTTACATTAAGCATAGGATAGCCGCATCCCCCTGTCTTATCTGAGTAATTTGCGACATCCGTTGTCCCTGTGATCTCACTTCCCAATTCACACATTCCATAACCTTTGTAGAACCTTTTTTTACATCCCATATCCTTCAGATATTCGTTTATTCTTTTTTCATCCTGTGGCAGGATCTTCTCACCGCCGGTAATAGGATACTCCATTTTCGAAAAATCTATTTTTATTCTGTTATTTACCAAATACAACCACAAACTTGTTGCCGTTAACGTAAGCTGAGGTTTATGTTTTTTTAGATCCTTGGCAAAGGACTCCTTGCTGAATCTTGGTTCCAGGATCACCGAAAAACCATTCGCAAGCGGCATCAAAACAGAATATACTATTCCTGTTGAAAACCAAACGGGAATCATTTGCAAAAAGGTTAATCCTCTTCTGTATGCCATATCAGAGTAACCTTCTGCCTGATATGCCAAAATAAAAGCATTGATTCCATCATTTGTGAGCAATATCCCCTTTGAAGCACCTGTGGATCCTGATGAATAGACCATTACCGTTGCAACATCTCTCTCGTATGGTATATCAATTACGCCTGTATACAATCTGCCGGCTTCTATGAACTCTTTCCACGAGATGTATTCCTGATTCCCGACTTTTCTGTTTTTCAGTATCTTCCGTGCGTTGCTTTTCAGATACAGGAGCTTTGATGCCACCGGCGGAACGGAGTTGGTCGATGGAATGATCACAACTTTTTTTATGCAGGTTTTTGGAAGCGCTTCTTTGATGTAGCCGTACATAGCATCCAAGATCAGTATCCACTCCGCTTCTGTGTCATTAATACGGTCTATCATCTGCTCTTTGCTGAACAAAGGATTGATAAAGTTTGCAATGGCACCAACTCTGCTACACGCAAGTACCACATAAATCGCCTCCGGCACACCGGCGGTACAGAGATTGACACAATCCCCTTTTTTAATGCCGATAAACCGAAGTGTCTTTGAGCATGCATCGACCTCAGCGAAAAGATTACTGTAGCTGATCTTGTTTCCGTAATAATTTATAGCAATATCGTTCGGATAGTCCTTGTTTTTTTCGTATATATTTTTAAAAACAGTACACTCTGGCGTCTGGAGCTGTAAATCTTTCTGTGTATAGTATTTCAACCATGGCTCGTCGACAGACGGAAAACCGGTCAATTCTTTCTTTTCCGAATCGCTCACTTGTATTTCCTCCTCTTAAATCGGTAAAGTGTACATTTTTGAATTTCGGTTCTTTCATATAGATAACAAAAATCCGCAAACCACTTTATCAATAATCATGCTCAGAGTCAAGAATAATCTATTTCTGGAGGGAATCCTATCAGAGCTATCACGACTCAAGAACTATCATTCCCAAATGTACACAATTCCGAATTTCAGTCCTCATTCGGTAACGTAGATTTTTCGTATGCACGTGCCCGCTCAAAAAAAGTCGTCTGTGGCATCCCGCATTGTTCAGCCGCCTCGGAGACCGACAGCTTCTTCGTTTTCCATTGTTGATAAACCTCATAGAAGTTTGCAGGCAACGGATTCGGATGTCTGCCAAAATGAACTCCCCGGGCTTTTGCCGCTGCTATTCCTTCAGCCTGGCGTTGTCGTATGTTGTTGCGCTCGTTTTCGGCAACATATGACAGCAGGGCAAGAACAAGATCGCTGATGAAGGTACCTATCAGGTTCTTTTCTCTTCGGGTGTCGAGTGTCGGCATATCCACAACATACACATCTGCGCGTTTGTCTTTTGTGATCACCTTCCACTGATCCAGTATCTCTGTGTAGTTCCTGCCAAGGCGGTCTATACTCTTTAAATAGATCAGATCGTTCGGTTTTACTTTTCGAAGCAGTTTCTTGTACTGAGGACGGCTAAAATCTTTCCCGGACTGCTTGTCGATATAGATGTTTTCATCCGGCACCTGCATTTCATGCATGGTGATCATCTGCCTGTCTTCGTTCTGATGCTTACTGCTTACCCTCACATAACCATATACATTTCCGATGATTGCTACTCCTTTCATTATCCGTTTGTAGACATAGAAAAAGGACCGGATTTGGCTCCGATCCCTTCATTTGCTCATATTTGTGATAAGCCGCCGATTTATTGCCTATCTAAATCCCAATTAAAAGTAACGATTTGGATAGGTATTTATTTTATCATTGACTTATCCAAACGCAAGGGTGTATCATAATATCACACAAGGAAGGGGACTGCGTTGAATATGCGCGGTTCGCCCTTCCACTTTTTATTTTCCGTTTTCTCTACTCTCCTCCCCCGTTTGATTTTTTCTTCATCAAGGGCTATAATCTACGTTAAGAGAGGTGTTCCGTATGCATCCGTTCAAACATTTCGCAACCATCACAAAACACAGGCATCGCGTTATAATACACTGCTTCAGGGCCGGGATAGGCTTCCAGGGGCTTTTTCACGATCTTTCGAAGTACTCGCCCACCGAGTTCATCCCAGGAATGAAGCACTATCTGGGCACGAAGTCGCCAAATGAAGGCGAGCGTGATGTGCTTGGGTACAGCACCGCCTGGATGCACCACCAGGGGCGGAACAAACACCATTTTGAGTATTGGCACGATTACAACAAGGAAACGCACAGGATGACGCCCGTTCCGATGCCCGACAGGTATATAAAAGAGATGTTCTGCGACAGGGTCGCGGCCTCGAAGGTCTATATGCGAAAGGCCTATAATGACAGAGCTCCGCTTGAATATTTCAACAGGGCGCACAAGAATTACAGCATACATCCGGACACTGCGAAA
>JAEEGQ010000157.1 GCA_016280395.1 Lachnospiraceae bacterium
AGCAAAACAAGGTACAGAAACAACACTTTCCCGCACCTTTGCGAAACGCCATTCATGATTCATTTAGTATTACCTACGACATTCTTATATTGTATACAAAAATACCGAAAAGTCAATAAAAAGTTTATCTTTCTAAAATCTAAAATCTCTTTTTCAAGATCTCATTAAGTCAAAAGTTTTATCGCCTCGATCAAAGTAACAAATAAGAAGATTGCCAAAGGCATTAACAGCATATGAACCGGGTAAACCAGATAATATCCGATCTTTGCAGGCTGATAGCCCTTTTTGCCGTTATAGAACAAAAGTATCACAAGACCTGCGACAACAAAGATAATGATAAAAGGATACCAGGTCATAGTATGGGGGAAAAGCGTTAAATCTTCAGAAAGTGTCTTGTCCCAAAGCATGACAAAAAAGAGATCGCACAGGTCGTTGATCACAAGTCCTGTGATGTATACCGCAACTCCGCCCGCAATAAACGCTGCTTTCTGCTCTCGTTTTTCCTTTAAGAAGTAAAAGAATACAGCTGTCATTACCATAATGCAGCCATAATCCGCTCTTATCAGTTCCGACACAGCCATTCCTAAAAGCGTGATGAGCATAGACAAAGGTACAGAATGCCATTTTTTCATTACCGCATCGACAGCCATGATCGTCAAAAGAGCAATTATAAGTGCAAATGCCGCATTCTGGTAAAGGACGTTTAGCGTCCCGAAATTACACAGATCAAATGGAATCTCGGACATCACCGCAAAAACAGTGAGCCTTAACAAATAAGCCCGTCGGCTGATCGTATGTTCCAGCCCCTCAGTAAGCATAAAGCAACACAAAACTGCCGCAAGTGCTCCAAAGAGATCCACCCGTAATAATAGCGTTGTTAATGAACCGAGCACCATAAATATGATGGCAATGATCTTAAGCGCAGATGCCGGGATTCCTTTTGTTTTTGCCGGTGTTTCCATATCATTCAAACCTTCTTTTTATCTCATCATATTTTGCCGATGTCATCAGCGCAGTTTCATCTGTATCCCGGAGCCTTACCGTATAGGTCCATCGTCCGTATACTTCAAGTTTTCTGATTGCATCGGTCCTTACAATATACGATTTGTGGCAGCGCATAAACTGCACGGGATCCAGCTTTTCCTCAAGGGAAGAAAGAGATTGTGCTGTAAGGAACACTTCATTTTTAGTAACGATCCTCGACATGCTGTCGGAGCGTTCCACCATCAGTATGTCGCCTATATCCACAAAATTGATCTCTTCCTTGCCCTTGATGAGAAGCTTCTCTTCCTTTACATTTTCGTATGCGTCGGAGTTCTCCTGTGCTTCTGAAAATGTCTTGATCCTCGTAAGTGTCTTTCCTATCCTTTCCAAGTCGAAGGGCTTCACAAGATAGTCAAATGCGTATATCTCAAATGCATTTGCCATATATTCACTGTGTGCTGTCGCAAACACGATCTTGACTTTGGGATCCACTTCAGTGATCGCCTTTGCGCATTCCAGTCCGCTTTCCCCCTGCAGGTCAATATCCATAAAGACCACCTGCGGGCGGTTCTTTATAAATTCGCTTATTGCGGAGGCAAAATCACCGCATGAACTCACCACCTTAAAGCCTTCGGTGCGTTCTATCATTTTTTTCAGGATATCACGGATATGCTCTTCATCTTCCACAACAGCTACTTTTATCATGTTTCCCCCGCGATAATAGGTCAGTTTTTCTTTTTATCCACAAAATCGATTACGCCGTTCCCGATGTCGTTCTTCATCTTGGTGTCGGCCTGAATGTTTTGAAGTTTGTAATAGTCAAGCACTCCCACATTTCCGCTTCTGAGCGCCTCAGCCATTGCCTTGGGAACTTCGGATTCGGCCTTTACGACTTCGGCCCTCATCTCCTGTTCAAGAGCCACAGCCATTGCCCTTCTTTCCTCGGCCTTTGCCTGAGCGATCTTGGTGTTTGCTTCAGCCTGAAGGCTCTGAAGATTTGCGCCGATGTTTCTTCCTATATCGATATCCGCTATATCTATAGAAATTATCTCATATGCCGTGCCCGAGTCAAGGCCCTTTTCAAGGACCACCTTGGAAATATCATCGGGATTTTCGAGAACGGAACTGTGTGTGGTCGCGGAACCCACCGTGGTAACTATACCCTCGCCGACTCTTGCGAGAACTGTGGCCTCACCTGCACCACCGATCAGTTGGTTGATATTGGTCCTTACAGTGACTCTCGCTTTTACCAGTAGCTCGATTCCGTCCTTTGCAACTGCCGAAATCTGGGGAGTTTCTATAACCTTGGGAGTAACGCTCATCTTCACTGCTTCAAATACATTGCGTCCCGCAAGATCGATGGCCGAAGCCTGTTCAAATGTGAGCGCGATGCCCGCACGCTCTGCGGCTATCAGCGCATTGATGACACTGTCAACATCACCGCCGGCGAGATAATGTGCCTCAAGCTCGTTGGTCTTTACCTTGAGGCCGGCCTTTGTGGCTTTGATCATAGGTGCCACGATCCTTGCCGGCTTTACACGACGTATTTTCATTCCGACAAGCGAAAAGATGTTGATCTTTACGCCGCTCGCCACTGCGGAGATCCACATTCCCATGGGAACCACGCAAAACAGCACAAGGATAAGTACAACCACTACAGCCGCGAGTATAATGGGCCATCCCGGTATCGATGTCTCTAAAATAATAGTGTTCATGATC
>JAEEGQ010000158.1 GCA_016280395.1 Lachnospiraceae bacterium
GCAATACCGCTTGACGCTGAACATTCAAAAACTCCGGAAAAGTGGCTCACGGCAGCAGGTGAAAAAAGATACAGATGGTAAACGGCCGGCAGACAGGTTTTTGACACTTTGGAGAGCATATATGTTACAGGTAAGAAAAGGCACTGAGGAAGACTTTGATACAGTCATGGGTATCTACAGGACAGCGCAGGATTTCATGATAAGCACCGGAAATCCCAATCAGTGGAAACATTCACACCCGACAGAAGAACAGATAAAAGAGGACATAGAAAAAGGCATTTGCCATGTCCTCTGTGAAGGAAATGAGATACACGGAGTGTTTGCGCTGTGTGAGGGTATCGATCCCACATATCTGTATGTGGAAGGCGGGGAATGGCTGAACGACGATCCATACATAACGATCCACAGGATCGCAGGGGACCAGAAGGTTCACGGCATATTTAAATGCGCAATAGACTATTGCAGGAAATTTGTTGACAACATCAGGATCGACACTCACAAAGACAATAAAGTGATGCAGAATGCACTGAAAAAGAACGGCTTCAGCAGACGCGGTATCATTTATCTCAAAAACGGTGACCCGCGCATAGCTTTTCAGTGGTGCGGCGGAAAGACCGTATTCAGAGAACTGGCAGAGCGCGATGATGCAGTTGTAGCACGACTCGTCAGAAGCAATCTTGAAAAGGCGGGGCTGGATATCCCGGGCACTGTCTATTTTGATAAGGCGCTAGATCATTTGAGCGGTATCTACGGTAAAGCCGACAGCAGGTATTTTGTCCTGGAAGACGGAGCGGGGCGGGTGATCGGTGGTATAGGCTTTGCAGACTTCCCACATATGGAAAACACCGCGGAACTTCAAAAACTGTATCTTGACGATACGGCAAAGGGTTCAGGACTCGGCTACAAGATGGTGTATTTCATCGAAGAACAAATGAGAAAAGCGGGCTATACTCGTTCTTACCTTGAAACCCACGACAACCTTAAGACTGCGATCCATATATATGAAAACAGCGGGTACAAAGAGACAGACAGACCTGCGGAAGTGGTACACGGGACAATGAACAGGTTTTTTGTAAAGGATCTGTAGAAATAAAAAAACAATATCGTTTATGATTAGGAGGATGGGATAATGTTATTTCAGAAAAATGATACTGTGCTTTTTATAGGTGATTCAATCTCGGACTATGACCGGGCGAGACCGGTGGGAGAGGGGCTTTTCAACGCATGGGGACACAGCTATGTGGCCTGTACCGGTGCGCTTCTCGGCTGTATGTACCCGGAACTCTCGCTCCGCGTGGTAAACATGGGTATCGGCGGAAATCAGGTGCGTGATCTGAAGGCCAGATGGCAGACCGATGTGTTTGACAGGAAGCCCGACTGGGTGAGTGTCCTCATAGGCATAAACGATGTCTGGAGACAGTTTGACTGCCCTCAGATGCCTGAGACACATGTATCACCTGAAGAATTTGAATCAACATATGACGGACTTATCAGAGAAACACTGCCGCGGGTCAAGGGGATGATACTGATGACTCCGTACTTCATGGAACCCTATAAGCAGGATCCGATGCGCGCGCGTATGGACGAATACGGAGCAATCGTAAAGAAACTGGCCTCTAAGTACGATCTTACCCTTGTGGACCTGCAGGAGGGCTGGGATAAACTGTTTAAACACATGCATTCCGCAAATATCGCATGGGACAGAATACATCCAAACCAGACGGGATGTATGTATATCGCAAAGCAGTTCCTTGCGGCTGTCGGCGCGGACAGATGCTGAGCGGCATAGGTACAGATAGGTGTTGAGCTGCAGGTGATCGGGCTATTTTTCAAAATGCAGTTTCTCTGCGGCAACCACCGGAAGATGCCCCATGTCATTAAAAAGCTCGATCCGCGGGATAACAGTGCCTGAAGGCTGCGCCTCGAAATTAATGACAGACACCGAGCAGACCCCGTAGGGCATTGATGTCAGCACATAAGGAAACGGGAGATCCAGGATATACGAAAACATAACAGCACCCGAACCACCATGCGCAAACAATGCGATAGTGCCGTCATATTCCTTTTTGCAGCGGTACAGCCCGTTTTCGCGGATTATCCCGTATTTTTCAAACAGAGCGTCGATACCGTTTCCAATCAGAGTGAAATAGTCCATGCAGACATTATCCCTGAAATAAGGATGCTCTTTCCATGGAAGATCCGTTTTTCCCTCTGCCGTATCCGAGCGGAATTCCGAAGCAAGAGTCCAGGGGTGCCCGTTATATTTCAGTCCCTCGGCGTTTTCTCTCGCTCCCCAGTTTATCTCATGCATAAAATCAAGAATGCTTATATCGAGACCGTGATCGTGCGCTGTGTACGAAGCGGTCTCTTTTGCACGCCCCATCGGAGATGAGTATATTGCTTCTATCTTTTCATTGTGCAGCCTTTTTGCGGTGCATTCTGCCTGGACACGCCCTGTCCCGGTGAGACAGTCCTTAGCATAATCCGGTTCACCATGCCTCACAAATATCAACCTCATATGATCCCCTCCGTTATAAATCCTTAATTCTAAAGAAACTACTCAACTACGAGCATATCCACATCTTTCAATTCATCATACTACCATATCTCAACTGAATTGCAATAAACTATACCGACTACCTTACTGTTTTTTCGTTTGTCCATTAATAATGCGTTTCTTTCCCCTCCCGCACGCCCGCGTTTCATATCACGGCGCAGCATATTGCGGGAGAAAGCCGTAGCAGTCTGTACCTCGCGAGCATTATCTGACCTCGCGCATCACATAACGGAGCCTTTTCTTAACCTAACCGCGCGAGTGTCGGCCGAATGCGAACGAGGATACAGACTGCGCAGGCCACATATCCCACAACATGCGTAGCCTTCCCTGAAACGCATTATCATAATTATATGCGTGCGTTTTTCTTTCCGACTTCCCCCTTTTATTTTAGTTTTCCCTGATTTTTTGAATCTCAAAAAATAAATTAAAATAAAAAACCAAACAATTTGTGCAATATCACCAAAAGAAACACCTAAAATTTGACCTCGGTTATGAAAGTTGCTATTGCATTTTAGAAAAAAATGTAGTATTTTAAGGTTAAGCGTTGGTTAAACAAAAAATATTTAAACAAAAACTAAAGAAAAACGCTGATTTGGACAGAAAAACGCTTATATTTTAAAATCGACTAAAACATAAATCGGATAAAACCGTACAGATCTGTTTCCCGGAGGTCATGAGCATATGAATGGAAGAATAAAAAGGGCCTTTACGCTCGTTATAACGTCTGCAATAGTGCTTTCACAGACAACTCCGGTGAGTGTTTTTGCAGGCACATCAAAAGATACGGGGACAGTAAAACAGACCGGGACGGTGACTGCCGCAATGAGCACGGCCGGAGTTACAGGAACCCTTTCAAATGAGCGCCTTACACACAATTACACAACCGTCAGCGCCGGATACAGCTACAAAGACTATACCGGAAAAGACGTGATCCTCGATATTTCAACCCTTTCCGGAAAAGCAGGGAGCATAAACTTCAATTACAATGCAGATTACCCGAATCCCGTTGCAATGGTCAAAGCCGGAGATTCATTTGAACTTAAAGTGAATGTTCCCGAGAACGGACTTTATTTCATCGGATTTGACTATCTTTCCTA
>JAEEGQ010000159.1 GCA_016280395.1 Lachnospiraceae bacterium
ATCATCGCAGAACTCAGGAAAGCTCTGGCTGAGAAATAACTACCTAAAACCGCATAACACAGCCCCGAGGGCTCTAAAAAAGAGGTCAGCGATAAGCCGGCCTCTTACTTTTTTGTCCGTGAAGCAACCACGGTCATTCAAATGAAAAATAATAAATGTTAATCCAATGAGAACAGTCCTCTGCGTGTAAATATCAGATTTACCGAATCCGGAAGCGGTTTATTCTTATCCGGGTCCTTACCATAGCGCATAAGAATCTCAAGTTTCAACTCAAAACTGGAGTTAGAATCTAGCGCAAAGGCCTGATCGATGCTCTTTATTTCGGTTCCGCCCGATACAGTATCAAACGTCACTTCAGGGAACGATGTGCCATGTCCGCCCTCAAACAGCTGCTTGTAGTAAGAATCCGATATCGGAACATCCATAAAGTATGTCTTTCCGGACTCTACAATGTAACCATATACGGATGCGGTCACACCAACTCCGTCACTGTCATTATAGGTGTAATCAAACGGTGCGGACAGACTTACATCCTTCCATTTATCCTTGTTATAAGGATCAGACTCATCATACTCCTTGATAACAAGATGCATGGGATACTCTCTGTAAACCTTCTTGTGGTCTGCATCCACGCCGTAAACAGGATAAAGATGCATTGTAAGCTGCTTATTAAGAACGATGGCGTAACTCTTTACAGTAAAGAACACACGCTTGCAGAATACCTCTGGATGATCCTCCTCTTTGAATATCTCAAACATGATAGGATCAGCATCAACTTCCGTAATGGTCTCATCATAACTGATATATAGGTACTCTCTGCTGTCGCTGTCCGTTGATTTATCGGAGTTAAGTATCTCCGGCTTTGATGCACTGGTAATGGACTTATATGCCGCTACCATGGTGTTTACAAAGAGTTTAACCTCATCATTGGAAAGTTTATGCAACTGATGTCCCACACCGGTATAAGTGATATTTCCCGCACTGTAGATGTAGTAGTTATTACGCACATCGTTCAGCGTTCTGTAGAATTTCCTGTTAAGCGTAGATTCATTTGTGTACGGATTGGCAAGACAATACCAAACAACAATATCATCATCCTCAAAATCGAGCTGCCAATACTGGCCGTGAGTCTCAGCGACGGTCATATCATCAGGGATGAAATAAGGATAGGTTGTAAGCTGGCCTTCATTGGACTTTGTAACTCTGGTCGTTTTAACATCGCTTGAAGATGCACTTACATTTACCTGAGCCATACTTGTATAGCCCTGAAGAAGCGCAACCGTATTAGCTCCTGATCCCGATGTTGCCATGTAATCCATGCTTAATATCTGTTTGCCGTCTGTAGCAAACGGCCAGTCACCGGCATCGGCATTGATGGTTTTATAGTCCCATCCGCCATCACCGTATTTCATTACATCGTAACGGTCAAGTTTTAAGATGCTTCTGAAATAGCGGTTGATGTAAACACCCCAAGAGTTACTTGCTCCCTCTACCATATAGTGGGATGTTGTATCGTGCGTAAACAGCACAGCCTTACCTGAAGTGATGAATTCATTGATAACACCACAGGCAACCTCGCTCTTGATATCGGAATAACAGTCGGCAAAACCTACAACAAGCATGTTTATGGTAGCTTTTGAGCCATCTTTGGCATTGCATGTTAAAACGCCGTCCTCAAAGCCGATAAAATCCTCCCGTACCGTTTTACTTGTTCTGTTTCTGTAATAATTTATAGTATAGTAATTCCGACCTTTGTTAGTATAAGCAAATACTGCAGTTGCATTATAATAACCGCGACTGTCATTATAGTTTGAAATCTCACTTTCTCTTACATTATTTACGCTAGCCGGATTGCTATACTCGTACTCCGTATGTTCTTTTTGCAACCAAGAACTCGACAGCTCATTTTTCAATCCGCTATCAATATCCCTTTGTCTTTTTTCCGTGAATTCCACGAACTGGTCTACAGTCAATTTAAAGAACTCAACTTCAAAGTCCTCAAGGGATCTTGTATATTCATAGAATTTCTGTGCATTCTGATATACGGAATCGTTCTCCGCCTTGGTATGT
The DNA here is from genome assembly GCA_016280395.1 of Lachnospiraceae bacterium. Lineage (GTDB taxonomy): Bacteria > Bacillota > Clostridia > Lachnospirales > Lachnospiraceae > SZUA-448. The sequence continues at coordinate 2,071 of JAEEGQ010000159.1, forward strand.
ACGTAACCACCGGTTACAGATTGAAGAACGCCTCCATGGCGCTCTGCCTCATCAACCTCATCATTATCGGGGAACACTACCGATTCCCTCTTCCAGTCTGTGCCGGATGTATTCGGAAGTATCTGAAGTACATAAGCATGTGCCTTTGAAACGGCTTTTATGGCACAAAGCCCCATAGTTTCATCAGAAACAAGCGAGTTGCTGTTGCTTACTATTTCAACCTTCCATGGGATACCGCCTATAATATCTCCGGTATATACGGTAAGAAGATACGTCTTTCCTGCTACAAGGTTATCCTGTCTTGTAGCTCCTCCGCCAACTTTTTCATAGTTCTCGGGGTCAGCCATCATATCAGTATTGTCTGCTACACCGACATACTTGACAACAGCTATCTCAGCGCTATCAAGCCTTTCAGTCGCAGGTGTAAACTTTCCGTCGGCGTTTGTATCAACATAGAATTTGAGCGTATAGGTATCCGCTGCGTTCCCATCTATCTTGAAAACATACTTCAATACCTTGTTGTTGATGTCCCTACCGTTTACATATATGTCTGCATCACTGAGCCCATTGTAAGCCGCGGCTGTTTTATCTTTATATTCAATAGGCTTAGCATACATCTTAAGCTCGAAGGTCTTGTTCTTAAGGGCCTTAAGGAAATCTTCTTCATGAGAAACCTCAAAAACATTCTCGAAGAAACAGGTTTTCTTATATTCATCACCTGTAAGCGTAGTTAAGAACTTGTAAATGTAAGATGATGTGTCTACCAAAGCAGTATTTATCGTATTACCGGATGTAAGTATCTCACTTCCGATGATCACGGGATATCCTGCTCTCGCAAAATCCATCAGATCATCATACTTTACCTTTGTCAGATCGTTTCCGGAAAGTGCGGTATACTCTACGCTTGTTTCAGTTCCATAGAGCATAAGACCCGAACCGTTTTTGAGAAGCCTCTCGTCCTCGCTGTTTCCTGTAATATTGAGCATTCTTCCGGTATGTGCGTAAACATAGGTACCGGTCTCGCCTTTTATCTTAAGATTTGCATCCTCATCCAGATAGATCACATCACCGTTGGTTACGGAAGTTCCTGCCAGACAATGTACCCACTCTGATCCACTCTTTACATAGTAGTCATTAATGTATACATCTGCATAATACCAGTCGCCGTCATACAATGCTAAATGACTGCCGCTTGAAGACTTTTTCACACTAATAGTAAGCGCTGTAGTACCATTGTAATATGCCTTTGAACCCGGATTCAAATATGGTGATGTTACATAGCCGCCACTCACTGTGCCATAAGGTGCATATGAAGATGAGTATGAATTTGACCTATACAGATCTTTAAACTTCAATAAGCTGTCCGTTTCATAAGATGTATTTGCGACAAGCGTATTATTCCTACTGTCCCATGTCACGTTCAACCAATGCCCTTCGACTTTGCTGTAAGACGAATCAACTTTTGTCTGGGAAACTGTCGTCATTGCGGTTGTTTTTTTCCAGAAACCTACATTTATAGTCTGTGCAACGGCAGTATCTCCGATCTTAAAGGCGTTTTCCGCGCCTTTTGGAAACTTGGCCTTCTTTTGGGCAACCGGCATCCACTCGTCAACGATACCGTTTGTATTACCGCCGATGTAAAGGATATCGTAGTTACTGTTTATCTCCGAGATGTCTCCTATAAACTGGGATGTACTCATTCTGGTAACCTTAGTGTTTCCGGAATAATTTGGAACATAACGGCTCAGCATCCAGAACCAGTAACTATCGCTCTTGAAAGATTCAGGATATCCAGATTTATTGAATTTTGCTGCAGGTTCAAGTTCGAGTATGGAAAGATCCTTGTCAAAGTTCTCGTAAACATCCGTTTCGGTAAGCATAAAATGAATACCGTCGGCAACACAATATATATCACCGTCGTTTACATGTTTTCCGAACGATTCATAAATGTTTTCATTGAGGTTTTTAGGCAGTGCCGTAAACTCCTCAAATGCTTTGGATACACTGTCCTTCTGAGGATCGTTATAGATAAGCACACGATGGTTTATCTTACTGAAATTGAAGCCCGTGGCAAGTTCTGTATCTATAGTGACTCCAACAAGATCAAAGCCCGTAGTATTATTTCTGTTCTCCTTGTACTTGTTCCAGTTTTCGGAAGAAATGGTATCCCAAGGAATAAGCGTATACTTGTTCCATACAGTTGCACTGCCGACTCCAGATGATCTGAACTCTCCGGAGTCACTTATAGAATAATTAGCTATAGGACTGTCCTTAAAATACGCATTTGCAAGTGTGATGGGATTCATCTGCTGAGTCATCAGCCACAACTTGTAAACATTGTTGTTCCAGCCCTTATTATCGCTGTCTGAGATTGAGACAGTTGTGTTATCCGCAAGCTTTCCCTTATAGCCGGTTGCACTGCTGTTACTCTTGGTAATATCGTTGTAAGCGGTATAATCAAATATGATAGGACATATCGATCCATAGGTTCTCGTATCGGAACCCGTCATCTTCATAAGTATATACTTCGCCGCCTCAAACGTGATATCTCTGTCCGCGAAAGTATACTTGTTATCATTATATTTCTTTCCGCTTATTCCATCGGGGAAAAGCTCTTTGTTTCTGTATGTTCCAAAGTATTCCTTAAGTTTGCTGTTAAGTGCCGACGCCGATGCGCTGTCAACGGTTCCATTCATGACAGGGCTCGAAAGCACAATAAGATTTGCACGGGTTATAAGCGGCATATTGGCGCTCTTAAGCTCCGATGCGGCAACCGAAACAACCTGTACATGATAATTCTCTATTTTTGCATCAATATTGTTTTCAAGAGTAAGTATATAATCACTTGACTTAAAGCCCTGAGCCTCCGCTGTCGATTCATACGGAACGATTATAGGATCGTCTTTTCCAACAGCTGATACTTCTGCTTTTTCAGGCTCATTTTTATTGAAAGTGATTTTATATGATGGAATCCTTTCTTCTGATACCCACTGCGCATAAAGCGTTAACGAAGAAGACGAATACCCGTCAGGTAACGGAGCATCAAAATCGTAAGGAGTGATGCAATCGGCTTCCCAATACCATCCTACAAACTTATAGCCGGGTCTTTCCGGATCTTTACCCTCAAATACCGAAAGTGCTGATACGGTGCCATTTTCCACCGTTCTGTTATTCTCATTGATAGCCACTGCTGTCCCGGGTATTCCGGATACCTCGGAAACATCACGTACATTTACATCAAACTTTACATTGATGGTTTTTCTTACAGCCCTCCATCCCGCATATAATGTTTGAGGCTCGTTAACAGTATAAGGGAACGTGATCTTGCTTGTGCAAGAACTGTCTTTATACCAGCCGGTAAATACATATCCTGCTCTGTGCGGCGTTGCATCAGGCGCAATGATCTTGTCACCCCTTGCAATGTTCTCTATCGACTGATCAAAATGGAAGTCCGTTACAACTTCGTCAGTATTCTTATCAAAGTTTACAACTAGGTTGTCATTCTTTGTTTCATCGGCATATCGTGCAGCCCACTTCGCATAAACAGTTGTGTTTTCCGTCACCTGCTTTGTTCCATTGAATGGGTTAACACCATATTTATCATAATACCAGCCAAGGAATTCATGTTTTGTCACGTCCTCGCCTTTTGCATAGGTCTCGTCTTCATAAACAAGACCAAGGGCGTATTTCTTAAAGTATTCCCTGTTTACAAGTTTCCATGAATAGAATGAATAAACAGTGACACCTTCTTCAACTTTTCCCTTTGCGGTTTCCGGATATTCATTATGTGCGGCTACATGTTCTTCATATTCCTCTTCGGTATATACAAACTGAGTAGCGCCTATTTTGGTAAAAGTAGCGCTTTCAACAGGGTCTTGAGCTATCAAAGCACTATCAGCATAATTCTTGTATTGAAGCTTGTAATCACCGGAATTGTCATTGACCTCTTCAAACGTGTATGTGTACTTTATCACATAGTATGACTGTCCGTCGTATCTCCCGAATTCAAGTGAGGGATTATCCAATGCAATGTATGTCTGGCCGTTAACAACTTTTAAGTATTTGGTATAGTCCTCTCCCAATACGGATACTAATGCAGCCTCAACAGAAGGAAATCCCATCCTTCTGTTGTAATAATTATAGTCCTTAAGATCAATGTAATCTCCATAGCCTCTCTCAAATTCATAGGAAGACACTTCATCAACTACAGTTTTGACCCTCTCGCCCTGTTCACCGTTAGACTTGACGTACAACTCTATAAAATGCTCGTAACCGTCATGCATGGTGTATGTTCTTTTAGGTTCAAGTGTACCTTCTTCCTTCCAGGTTGCAAGTTCAAAGTTTTTGGTGGACTCGTTATAAACATATCTGCCCATTAAGCCTACAACTTCAGAAATGTCATCAAATCCATATGAAAAATAATAATTTTCCACAAAAAGATGAGGCTCCGCCAAGCTTATGTATACAGTCCTGCCTGCGCTCTCGGCCTCTTCAATACTCTCAACCTTTACAGCCGCAACCTGGCGATTGAGCTTATAGTCTCCGCCATGGCCGACATATACATAATCACTGTATCTGTTTGCTGTCTCAGCAGGTCCCTCAATGTAATTCGCCCTGTAACTGTCCAGTTCTCCCTCTCCAAAGTCGGAACCAAATCCGGCCTTTGCCGGTGTTGTTCCTTTTTTCTCCTTGGTGAACCAGTTACTGAGTGTTGACGCTATTTCGGTCTTTGTAGCAGACTCCGCCATAGCGGATATCTCAGAAATATCAATAGGCTCCTGTCCGCCTACAAGGTAGCCGAACTGAGCCTGTTGGTTATTCGGAACTATTTCAAGCACGACAAAGGGATTTGATTCCGACCCAAGTTTTCCGGTAGTTGTGAGTGACTTTGTATAGTTTCCGTTGCTGTTCCAAATGGAAGGCGCGGCATAAGCAACCGCCTCTTTGCCCGCATCGGAAAATTGCCCGATGTTTGAAAGAAGTGTTATGAACAATGCCGCTATCACAACTCCTATTAAGATCTTTTTACCGGTCTTCATGCTGCCACCCGTTGCCTTTCTTGTATTACTTTTATTATTGGGTATGCGTTTCACTGCTGATAATGCTTACCTACATGTTGCGTCCGGATATGACTTTGTGCGCCACATAAGTCTCATCCATGAGTTCAAATACTATTTCAATATCGATGATGTTTTTACCTGAAGGGACGCTTACTGTCATCGATTTTACATACTGTGACAGTAGTTTTCTTACATCACCCGAAACTTGTCGACCGCTGTTTTTAAGATTTTTAAAAGTCTCTTCAACGTTTACGGTGCTGCCTATTATCGAAAGATCAGGATCTCTTCCTGCCGCATCGGATCCGGACCCGGCTGCAAGCCTTATAAATCTGAGTTCTCCCGGTTCCTCCTCATCATCCTGCTCAAGTACGATGAAGTAATAATATGTCATGTCAGACTTGAGTTTTGTCTTAGAATCCGGTGCCAGGATGTAAAACACCTGAAGATCAGAGGCCCCATCGTTTATTATGTATTTATCACTGCACTCATATGCCTCAATAGCAACATCCTGTATGTATCCGAGCGCATATCCCGCTTCCTCCTGAAGAGATATCTCAGTGGAAACTACCTGATAGCTTGATCTCGAAGTAGAAACGAACACCACGAGCATAAGACTTATAAAGCCCATCATAAGAATCACTACAACAAGCTCGACCAGGGAAAGTCCTTTGTTATTATGTTGTAAAGATGAAATCTTCATAGAACACCCTTAGTTTTTTACTGCCCTTCCCGATTCCGGAATAATAACAAGACTTATTGTCTCAGAGCCGCTTAAAACGACGTCCGTATAGTACATTTCGGTACTGCCTTCGGTAAAACGTTCGCAAGAACCGTTTGCCGCATTGTAGTATATCCTTATTGGATCTGATCCCGCTGTCTTCGAAACAGTCTCATCACTGTCAAAAGAAACAGCATCTACTTTGTTGGCTTTAAATACTGCCGTGATATGTGTATTTCCGAGCTTTTCCTCTGCAACCATCTCGCGATCGGCATCCGCTAATCCCGGTCCAATGGTATATACCCTCGCATAAAGATTATCGGACTCAGTTTTAACCTCGAGGTAGGTAGTGTTTGACACATGCGACATAGCCACTTCTCTCGCCGTCCTCAGTGTACTCTGCAAACGCTTTGCGGCATTATCTACTTTGGCGTTGTAAACGGTCGACCATGCTATTGTGATCCCGCCCGTGATGATCGCCAAGATGAGTACTACCACGACTATCTCGATGAGTGAAAGTCCCTTATTATTCAGTTTAGTTCTTCTTCCAACTGTCATAATCCACCGTGATATAGTCTGAGGAATATACGTTTCCACCATCGCCCGCGTGATCGCCGACTTCAATAAAGTATTTTGCAACCTCAGGATACTGCGCAACGATAGCCTGAACTCCTTCGGGGTCTGCTGCCATAGTAACACCGCCGGCTATAGTTACATCTCCGCCGGCTACTATCAGCCCGGTAAAGTTCTGATTGATAGTCACGTTTCCTGTTGCGATGATTATTGCAGATTCGGGAATGGGAGTGTTGAGAGTAATGTTCTTTCCGACATATACCAGCATCTTTTTTGTGCTGCCACTTGGCAGTAAAACATTATATGCCGCAGGTGTGGGATTCACGACCGTATCGTCAACCTCGCCAAATCTTACTATAGCATCGGTTGCTTTGGAAGAAAGCGAAGTTCCTGAGTTCTTCTCGTCAAGCGTTGTAACCAAAGCCTCGTACTTGGTATTTAACTCGCTTTCCTTACTTACGATCTCCGATGACGTATATCTGGCGTTTCCGCTTATTAGTTTAAGGTTCTTAGTCCCTCCATCATAGGAAATAACATTACCCGTATTTATAAGTGCTTCCTCATTTACCGTTATCTTTCCGTTTCCAAACATTGCCATTCTGGCAAGAGAAAGCTTTTCGTTATTTTTGAAATATGCCTCGAAATATTCCTGAGCCGCATCATGACTTCTGAAGTTCATGTAATAGTATACAAGGGAATGAACCTTACCGTTTTTCTTATACTGAACCGTAACGGTCTTCGTAGGATTTGTTATGTTCAGGTAATACTCAAGGTTGATACCTTTCTGGACCCTATAGGCATCAAGATTGATCTCAGGTGTTCCTGTAAGCTGTGCTGAATCCACCGGGTTATGTCCGATGTTCACAAGGCATTCACCCGGAAGAAGATATGCGGCTTGAAGCGCTCTGTAAGTAAGACTTTCGCCTTCCAGGAAATTTGCATTTTCTCCGATAGATATGAACGCCTTTCCCGAAATCCATATCTTATCAGTATGCTCAAGATCGAGTGTTGAATCGGCTCCATTGATGACAATGGCCGAGCTGCCTTCCGGAGTACCGTTTCTGTCGGTATCATAAGACTTAGCGTTGTTTACGGAATACCCATAGTACTCGCCATACAGCTTAAAATTCGCCTTTTCGGCATTCAGCGAAAGGTCATCCGCTATGTATGCATTTCCCTTGAAATCAAGTGTGGCGCCGGAACTCTTCACAGTTTCCATAAGCACAATATCCTTTGCCCAAAGGTTGGATGCAACATAAAAAGGGTCTATGTGAGTAAGGCTTTCACCCTGTTTTCCTTCTACCTTAACTATCGCACTGTTACTTACCAAAAAGCTCTCACGTGTAATAATCTTGTCAGCATGGATCTTTATCTCTGTTTCGGTTCCGGCCATGCCTGAAAAGCAAATTCCTTTACCGGCCTCTGTCGAAACATCTACATCTTCGCCGCCACTGTATAGGTTTCCGGTAATGGAGATATTGCTTCCTGAAAGACTGTTCCTTATGTCACCGTCCGCGATGATAACAAACTTGGATGCGATAAAATCATTCGATGCGGCAAATACTTTAAGGTCGGGATATTCCATTGTGAGCTTCAGGTTTGTTGTTATTGATGTGGAAAGTTTGTCCGCTCCCGTAAATGTGATTGAAATACCGTCAATTATCACCTGTCCGTCATATTCCGATATCTCTTCATCGGCATCGTTCTTTCCCTCACTTCTTATGGAAGGTGTAACTTCGGTATTCCATTTCACTTTTGCACCGTCAGATGTGGTAACATCACCAAACCTGTCGAGATAATAGTACTCTCCGCCCTCCAAGAAGTTATCCTTGATCAGTTGTTTTAAAGTATCCTCGTAAACACTAAGGAATAACGTTTTCCTTTCCTCGGCATTATTCATGTAACTGTACTGCTCAAGCCACATTGTGTAGGCTGTTTTAGCTGCTTGGTCGGCATAATGCTCGAGCCTTGTCTTTATCTCATCCACAACATTCTCGGCGCTGTAAAAGTTGCCTTCGGAACTTTTTTTGAGTTTTGCGGACTCGAAATTCCTCATGGTCAATGCGAGTACAAGGGCTGCAATGATACCCACAAACAGGGCTATTACAATAACCATGACCAGTGTTGAACCGGTATTGTTCAGTTTTCTTTTTGTGGTATCATTCATTCTTTATACCCTTGGATTTATGCGCTTATGGTGCCCTTTATTTTATTTCATTATCGTTTACGTATGTGGATGTTAGTTCATGGATGCGTTCTGTCTCTCCATGCTCAAATATCTCTATGGTCACTTCGTATATCCTGTTAGACGCCTCGATCATGTTCTTGATAAGAGTTTCTTCATTTACCCTCTTTGTGACATCTTCCGCGCTTGTCACATGAAGTTTGCCCTGCGAATAGTAGGTAACCTTTATTTTGTCATCTGCGGCATAATTCGAAAGATATTCGACAACTTCTATCGTCGGATAAACAAAAGATTCCGTCTTTGTGCTTTTTTCTACCTGTACAGCCACATAAAGGTCAAAATCTTTTCCGCAGTCGCAAATGACCTTTATACTGTCACTCATACTGCTCGAATATGGTGGAGTGTACAAAAGGAATATGGATTTAAGCTCCTCCATGTAAACCTTGGTGCAGTATCCATGATAGGTTATCTCCGGATTATTGGTGCTTGTTTCGTTATACCAACAACTACCGTTATTTGCCACATAAGTCACTTCCGAAGTGATCTCGTAGCCTTCTCCCGGTTTCTGGTTTTTGTTGTCCGTCGTATTTTTATGAACCTCTATGGTGATGGTCCTTGAAATACTACTTTTTATTTGATCCGCGCTTTGTGCCTGATATAAAGGAAAACGCGACGGCATCGGAGTCATCTCAACCTTCGGTTCTTCCGGGTGTAAAAGATTGTGAGCTCTTGCCTCCGCATTAGCCTGTTCAACAGCCTCACGTTTTGCGACATAGAGTGTCTCCATGCGCCGTTCGTTCATATCCATGAAATACGATACAGCCTTGTCGTCAAAACCTGCATATTTCTTAGGTATCGGTGTCGGAGTACCCGCCCCTACCGCGGGAACATACTCCGTATCATTGGTCTTAGGGAACACGAGCACCGTCTTGTCACTCGAGAAAGATGAAAAGTCCGCGAATACATAGTCGTTTAGTTTACCCTCGGGAGTAGGCGTAGGTGAAGTGCCGGCTGTCTTATGTACACTGGACTTTAAACTCACCTTTGCATCATAAGTCATTGTCCCCTGAGTTATTCCCCCAATAGTGTACTCATAGTCTCCTGTCGAGGATTTTATAAACTTTCCACCCGAAACATAATCCGTATCCCCAACATATTCAGAATAGTAAAGCGCATATCCTTCCACACCGTAAGCCTTTACTTGTTCCATGATGTTGTCAGCGGCATCGCTTGCATACGATATAACTTTTGTCGTACGATTCACTTTGCTTGTCTGGACAAACACCATAAGCAACGGAGTAAATATCACGGCTATCACAAGAAGGCTCACGATTACTTCCACAAGTGTAATGCCTTTATTGTCCATATTCAGTTTTCTAAAGGCATTGTCCTTTGTCATTCTGCTGTTCCTGCGCCGTTACTTCCAAAAATGTCATCGGTTCCTATCTTTACGCCCATAATTTCAGGCTCCTTGTATGCTTTTCCTTCGGCTTCCATACCGTAAAGATTAAGCGTGAGGGCTCCCGTAATAGCTCCGGTCTCACTGTTGAGCGCTGCGGAAAACTGCTCAACAGTCATCCTCTCCTTGTACTTATTGATGAAATCCATCGCTCTCTTCAGTCCGTCATATGAAAACTCATAGTTCATTACCAAAGAGCTCTTATAAGCCATAACATTGGGATTGCCCTCTTCGTTCTTGCCGGATGATGCAAACACAAGTTCGTCATCGGTGAAAGCAAGAGAGGAAACATTTCCGTCGGCAGCTGTTTCAAGGTCTCTTGCGAAAATGATGTTCTTTTCGGCGCTGTTTCCGGGGCCGTACTTTTTGACTATCTCCGCAATGCTCTGCTCTGAATCAACTATAGCCTCTTCATATATAGGACGAAGCGCTATCTTCTCATTCAGTTCTGCGATACGTGTCTTTATCTGCTTTGATTCTTTCTTTACATCATCGGCCATATCTGTGTATCTCATATAGCCAAAGCGATATGTGACCACAATGATGGCGACAATGAGGAAGAGCAGTGCATATACGATTCTTTTTTGGACTTTATCGTTCATTGCTGTGCTCCTCCTTCCTCTTGAACTTCCTCTTCAGGCACTTTATAGATGCACTGTGCCGTGAATGAAACCTTGATGGTATTTGTATCTGTGTCTTCTGTCTGTGTCACGTTATAAACGTGAACATCTTCGAAATAAGGAATGTAACGAAGCTGTTCGATGAGTTTTGCCGCTTCCTCTTTGGAATTTACGGTGATGCTGAGCATCAGTCCGCTGTCCTGCGAGGATGTAAGCGAGCTTACCAGCATATCCTGTACTGAATAAGTCTCGAGTGCGCCAAGGACTTCGTTGAACATCTCGTTGTATCTGAAGGTCGAAGCGTCGAAGTCGGCTACGCCTTGAGCTTCGGAGGCGGCGGCGTTGGCCTTGGCCTCGAGGGCTTCGATGTTTTGGGCTTCGAGTTCGTCCTGTTGTTTCTTCAGTTTGTCGCGTTCCTTGACGGCCGCGTCGTACTGGGTCCAGCCGTTCTGCACGATCATAAGGCTTGCGCCGATAACGGCAACAAGGCCGAGGATGGAAAGCACGAGGGTCACGCCGATCTTGTTTTTGTTCTTGTCGTCGTAGAAGTTTACGGTCTGGACTCCCGCGCCCACGCAGGCGGTGTATTCACTGCCCTGGAGGGGATTAAGCGGGTTTTTCTTTGATATCTTTACGCCCGGAAGTTCAAGCACCTTTACAAAATCGATGCCGAGGAATTCCGAAGCAAGTAGTTTTCTTAAGTTCTTGACACGTGCGCCCACGCCGCCGACATAGATCTTTTCGACCTGCGCGTCACGGTGCTTGGAATTGTAATATTCCAGGACACGTGTGAGGTTTTCTATCAGAGGCCGCACGTAATTGTTCAGTGTGGTCTTTACATTGTGGAGCTTGTTCTCGCCGTCGTTTTCGGGATAAAAGGCCGCCATATTGTCATAAGACGAATAAAGCAGTTCCTTTTCCGTAAGGCGTTCCACCGCGCCGTTGAAATCGAGATCATCGTAATAACCCGACTCAATAAGCGGCGTTGCAAGCGATGCTATGCCAAACGCCATGTTACGCTGCATTGCGAGCGTTCCGTTCTCGAGAATGGTAAGCATCGAGTTGTTTTCGTTGATCTGCAGGTAAAGGTCGATCGGCTCGTGATGCTTACTTTTCTGCCACTGGTAAATGGCGTTTCCGGAATAATCCAATGCACGGAGCTTCAGCTCCAGCTCGCCCGACAAAGCCACATAGTTTTTAAGGAGAATGTCCGGCGCAGCATAGATCATGATGCGCATCGTTTTTTCAGCCTTGTTCTTTTCGAGAAGGTTGTAGGTGAACACGAAATCACTGGTATCCATGGGGAAATATTCCTCACGGTTTTCGGTGATGAACGGAACAATGTTCTCCGGCTTCATATCCGCGATCACGGCCTCACGGGTCATGATCTTTGCGCTCGAGATCACAAAGACAACATCCTTGCATTTAAGTTTTTCCTGCGCCAGCTGTTCCTTGAGGAACGAGCCGTACACGCCTCTGTCGGTCACAAAACCGTCATCAACGGTCCCTTCGGGATTTGTAAAAGAAATGCTCTTAAATACGGTCGTGGTCTTTTTGTTGTAGCTTTCAAAACACACTCTTGTAATCTTGTCAGTAATCTCAATGCTAAGTACCTTTGAAACAGCCATCAGATCTCCTTTAACCTCCGGTCAGAATAAGGATAAGTACCACTCGACTATAATA
>JAEEGQ010000160.1 GCA_016280395.1 Lachnospiraceae bacterium
TACCAGCGCTGTTTATAGCCAAAACCGTAATCGTTAAATTCCTCGAAAGGAACCTTGCCGTCGATATATATCTTTCTGTGTGTTTCAAGACCTCTTACGAAGCTCTGGCGGACATAGGCCGAGATGTTATAGAGACCGGCCTCTTCTATTTCGAACTCCCACTCAAGCCACTGTCCCGCTATCTTCCAGCTTCCGCCGCCGACAGAGTTGTTAAGGAGCGCCTTTGGAGATACCGGATAAACCGCCGGGCTTGTCTGATCCTGTTTCGGATAGAGCATCTGTGAGGACATCTTTGTCGATGTCTCAGCTTCGATGCGGATGGTCTTACCCGAAGGTTTTGAAGCGGATGCGTTTGCTGCGCTGTATTCTTCGTATGTGGGAACCTTGTCTGTGGGACCGAATGTAAGGGATTTGATAAGCATCGGCTCACGTATGGCTCTTATTGTAACTGTGTGTTTTCCTTTAGTAAGATAAACAGAAAGCGGATCAGAAATATATCCGTTGCTGTCATAAACAAAATCGGATACCCATTCGGGGGCTTCTTTGGATGTGGGCTTAACATCATTGCCCTGGTTATCACGCTCCCAGTTGATAAGATTGATGCCGTTTGAATCCGTGATCTTTTCAGTAACACTGTTTACCCAGATGCGTTCAAACTCAACAAGTGCAAGCTCGCTGTAAGGAACCGCGCCGTCAATAAGTATTGCGCGCTGGATCTCGGTGCTTTTCCCTTCCACCGGATAATATCTGAAAGAAATGTAGTAGATGCCGTCTTCCGGAACATCCGCCTCAAGTTCTATAAGCGAATTTTCCGTGGTCAAAACAGACTTGCCCGAATCACCTTCGAAATCGTTATAGATTTCGGGGCTTTTTGAAACGCCTTTTCCTTCTTCCTCTTCTTCGTAGCGGACAAAGTCTTCAGCGTTTACAACAAATGTTTTCGCAGCATATTTTGCGGGAACAGAAGCAATATACTTATTAAAATCATGAACAGAATCATCTACCGAATAAGTACTTATTATCTCGTCATACTTTTCAAGCGGGATATCGGTCTTTGCCGATACGGGACGTATGCCGGAAAAAGCAGAAAAGGCAAGTACTCCAGACATGATCCCGGCAAGGATCTTCTTAAAACTCTTATTCATTATCAACCTCCGGAGCTGTTTCAAAAGGCAGCAGCTAATGGTCAAAAGATTTTTTAAGTAAATTTAGCTAAAATGTTTCTGTTGTTATATTACACTATCATCCCGGGTTATGCAAGTGTTTTTTCGTCAAAATGTCAAAATTTCTTCACTGAATTTTCACCCTTTTAATCAAATGTTATAAAATATATACAAAACCCGATCCACTTAAACGATATCGGAATTACTTGATTTTGCTGTATTGTTTTAATTATTTCGATTAAATAAATAATTATTTAACTAATTTTTAGCTAAATTATTTTAGTAATTCCTAAAACGATTAAGATTGATAACAACAAAAAAACAGGGATCGCTTTTTATCCGTTCCCTGTTTTTTTAACATATATGAAGATATTTATTTATGGTAAGGCTGCCCCGAAATGATCTTATACCCCCTATAAATTTGTTCCAGCAATATCACCCTCATAAGCTGGTGGGGAAAAGTCATCTTCGAGAACGATATCTTCACATCTGCCCTGTTCAGCACCTCATCCGACAGCCCAAGCGAACCGCCTATTATAAAGTATATCCGGCTTGTTCCGTCTATGCCTGTCTTATCTATAAAAGAAGCAAACTCTTCGGAAGAATAAGATACACCGTTTATCGCAAGCGCGCATACAAGGCCCTGGTCCTTTATGTTTTTGAGTATGCGCTGTCCTTCCTTTTCTTTGATCTTTTCTTCTTCGGATAATGGAGCCTTATCCGGAGTCTTTTCGTCATCGACTTCGATAATCTCAAGCCTGCAGAAAGCTCCAAGCCGTTTTGAATACTCTTTAACGGCATCGACAAGGTATTTTTCTTTTAATCGTCCTACAGTTATAAGGGTAATTGTCATACTACTGTCCCCTTAAAAAAAAATTTGATTTTTATATTTTTGAACACAATTTAAACACATCTTTAATTTATATTGAGTTTCGGATAGTGATAAAACACTTTCTACTCCCACCCTATTATACGCATTGTGATTAATTCACACAGAAGAAGCAAGCCTCCTATCTTGCTTCTTTTGCGTTTAAAGACTTTATTTTTCTTTTTCTTCTTCGATCTTTGTTATCTTGACCATTTTTATCATCTTATCCGATACCTCGAGCACATTGAACCTGTAGCCGTACAGTTCTGTTTCAAAGGTTTCCCCGTCATCGGGTATCCTTCCGAAAGCAGAAACCAGCAGGCCGTTCAGGGTATCGTAATTATCCGTAACATCATCCGGGAAGTTTATACCTATCTCGTCTTCTATCTCTTCAAGCGGAGTTTCACCCGTTGCAAGATATTCGTTGTCTCCCTGGTCGAAAATATTGTCGTTTTCGTTATCGTATTCATCCTGGATATCTCCGACGATCTCTTCGATGATGTCCTCAAGCGTGATTATACCTGCGGTCTGTCCGTATTCATCGATAACGACAGCCATATGCACTTTATTGTTCTGCATGTCGTGAAGGAGCGCGTCGATATTGCGTGTATCCGGCACAAAATAAGGCGTAGTCGCGATCTCATGCAGCGTCTTGTTTTTTAAGACAGGTGAAAAGAGACATGTCATTACATCTTTTATATGTACGATGCCGATTATGTCATCGATATTCTCATGATAAATGGGAAAGCGTGAATAATTGCCATTGTCAAGCATGAAATGAAGCGCATCATCAAGCGAAGTGTCGTCGCTTAAAGCGATCATCTTCTTTCTGTGCGTCATGATATCCCTGACTTTTTTATCATCAAATTCTATGATATTCGAGATCATTTCGGCTTCGCTGCTCTCCAAGACGCCGTTTTCCTGACCTTCGTTCACCATTGAGATGATCTCTTCTTCAGTCACGTTATCTTCGATGTCTTCGGGTTTTACCCTGAAAAGCCAGAGAAGAAAAGCCGTGTTTTTATCCGCAAGCCAGAGCATCGGATAAAGCAGGATATAGACGGCCCTGACGAACCTTCCGTAAAAGAGTGCTTTTTTCTCGATGTTCTTCTGTGCAAGCTTGTGAGGCACAAGTACGCCGCAGACAACCATTATATATACTATGACAACTGTTATGGCGATTATAAGAGCGTTAACCGCAAATGCAGAAGTGTCGGTATCAAGCATCTTTGCAATCTGTGCTTTCAAAGGACCGATCTGGTATTTTGCATAGAGATAGCCGATGACAAGGTTAGTGGCGATGAGCAGGAATTCAATAACATTAAGGATGCTCACACCCGAGCTTCTGTCAAATTCGGACTTTAAGATCTTTAACAGTGCAGATGCGGTTTTGTCGTCTTCTTCCGCGGCTTTCTTGAGATTTGCTTCGTTCAGTGAGCCAAGGACAGCTTCGGCGGCAGAGACAACCGCATTAAATATTATCAGCAATATTATCGCGATAAAGCTTGAGACATGATAATCCGGCACGGAACCGGTATTTGCTATAAGGCTACGTATGGCATAGTCTTCCATGATAGATAAAAAAGATCTCCTTTCATAAAACGAAAAATAGCAACAAATGTGCTCATAGTCTTATATCGTCAACTCTGAGCACATTTGTTACAGTAATATTACACTTCATCAGAATAGTTTCCTTCGAGCTCGTCTGTTGTGAGCTGATAGGAAAGATTCATGAGTCCTTCGATAAGATGCACATTCTGTACATGTACATCCGGCGGCAGGCGCAGATCTGTATGTGCGAAGTTCCAGATCGCCTTGATTCCGCTTGAAGCAAGCTGCATAGCTACCTTTTTGGCTGATTCCTTCGGGATCGTGATGGCTGCTATATCAACCTTGTTCTTTTTGATATAATCCTCAAGTTTGTCCATCGAGAGGATATCGATGCCGCGGACATTTTTGCCTATCTTTTTTGAATCCTTGTCAAAAAGCGCGCGTACATAAAAGCCTTTGTCCTCAAATCCCTGGTAATTCGCTATGGTGCGTCCGAGATTGCCGGCACCTATCACGATGAGGTTATAAGTCTTGTCAAGACCGAGGATCTTGCCGACTTCATCGTAGAGCATAGCCACATTGTAGCCGTAACCCTGCTGGCCAAAACCGCCAAAGCAGTTAAGATCCTGTCTGATCTGTGAAGCCGTGACATGCATGCGTTCACTGAGTTCTCTCGAAGAGATCCTTACGATCTCCCTCTCTTTTAAATCTCCCAGATATCTGTAGTATCTGGGCAGCCGCTTGATAACAGCAGGTGAAATGTCTTTTCTCAATGTGACCCTCCTTAAGTAACGCCCTTAACTTTTTATTTATATTACTGGCTTTCAGCCTATTACCCTGACTTTGAGAACGCCTTCGATCTCTTCGAGCTTTTTGATTATGCCTTCATCCGCAGTATCGGTATCAAGCACCGTGTAAGCATATCCGCCGCGGCTCTTGTTAACCATGTTCTCGATGTTGATGCCGAGAGACGCGAAAGCGCCGGTAAACTGGGTTAACATGTTGGGGATATTCCTGTGGTTGATGCAGATACGCTTTGCAGCGGTAAGATTACCTGCATCAACAGCCGGATAATTGACGGAATTCTTGATGTTGCCGAGTTCGATGTATTCCTTAAGCTCTTCAACTGCCATAACCGCGCAGTTATCTTCTGACTCCTCGGTCGATGCGCCAAGATGCGGGATCGCAAGAACACCCTTCATTCCCGCTGTCTTTGCATTCGGAAAGTCTGTAACATACTTCGCGATCTTTCCGGATGCAAGAGCTTCTTCAAGAGCATCATCATCAACAAGAAGATCTCTTGCGAAGTTAAGGATTATAACACCGTCTTTCATTAACGAAATGGCGTTTTTATCGATCATCTTCTGTGTATTTACAGACGGATCGTCATTCTTGATAAGCGGAACATGGACCGTGATATAATCGCACTTTTCATAGATCTCTTCGCGGGTCTTTACAGGGATTACATCCCTTGAAAGTATCCATGCGTTCTGGACAGAAATATAAGGATCGCATCCGTAAACTTCCATGCCGAGGCGCTTTGCGGCATTCGCAACAAGGACACCTATTGCTCCGAGTCCGATAACGCCGAGCTTTTTGCCCTTTATCTCTTGTCCCGCAAACTTGCTCTTGCCTTTTTCGACAAGCTTTGCAACATCGGGCTCGTCCTTTACGGTCTGTACCCAGTTAATGCCGCCTACGATATCGCGTGAGGCAAGCATAAGACCTGCGATGACAAGCTCTTTAACGCCGTTTGCGTTGGCTCCGGGAGTGTTGAAAACAACTATTCCGTTTTCCGCGCATTTATCAAGCGGGATATTGTTTACGCCCGCGCCTGCACGCGCTACGGCAAGGAGTCTGCCCGGCAGCTCCATTTCATGCATTGCGGCACTTCTCACAAGGATCGCATCCGCCTCATTTATCTCTTCTGTAGCGGCATAATTCTCATCAAACTTTGCAAGTCCCACATTTGCGATGGGATTGAGACATTTGTAACGATACATGTTACTACCCCCGGTATTATTTGAGATTTTCAGCTTCGAACTTCTTCATTACTTCGACAAGCTTTTCCACGCCTGCCTTTGGCATTGCGTTGTAGATGCTTGCACGCATGCCGCCTACGGTCCTGTGGCCCTTAAGGTTCTCAAGGCCGTTTTCCTTGGCGAATTTTACGAATTTAGCGTCAAGCTCCTCGTCCCCGGTAATAAAGGGAACGTTCATGAGAGAACGGTCTTCTTTTCTGACAGTCCCTTTGAAGAGTTTGCTCTGGTCGAGGTAATCGTAAAGGATCTTCGCCTTTTCCTCATTGCGCTTTTTCATTTCTGCAAGACCGCCCTGCTTTTTAAGCCATTTGAACACCTTGCCGCAGATGTAGATGCCGTATGCAGGCGGAGTGTTGTACATAGAGCCGTTATCGGCATGTGTCTTGTATTTGAGCATCGTAGGCGTTCCGGGAAGGGTATCCTCGGTAATGAGGTCTTCGCGGATTATCACGATAACGACACCTGCGGGGCCGACATTCTTCTGAACACCGCCGTAGATAACGGCATACTTCGAAACGTCAACAGGCTCGGACAGGAAGCAGGAAGAAACGTCTGCGATGAGGTCTTTACCCTTTGTGTCCGGAAGCTGCCAGTACTTTGTTCCGTAGATCGTATTGTTCTCACATATATAAACATAATCCATATCGTCCGTTATGTCAAGATTTGAACAATCGGGAATGTATGAAAAAGTTTTGTCCGCAGAGGATGCAAGCTCTACTGCCTCTCCAAAGATCTTTGCTTCTTGGAAGGCTTTCTTTGCCCACTGTCCGGTGATTATATAGCCTGCTTTTTTATTTTTCATAAGGTTCATAGGGATCATGGCAAACTGCTGACTTGCGCCGCCCTGAAGGAATAAGACCTTATAATTGTCGGGAATGTTCATGAGTTCACGAAGATCTTTCTCTGCCGTATCTATTATCTCCTGATAAGCTTTAGATCGGTGGCTCATCTCCATAACGGACATGCCTGTGCCGTTATAATCAAGCATTTCATCTGCTGCTTCCTTTAATACCTCTTCGGGTAAGACAGCGGGACCTGCCGAGAAGTTAAAAACTCTTGCCATTTTTCAATCCTCCTTTTTAACATCCTGTATGTTTTTCGTTAAATTCGGTGTGCTTTACTTTAGCGCTTTAACGCGGATGTGTTAAATCAGATTATAGTGTTTCGTTAAGAAAGTGTCAACAGGAAATTTCACTTTTTGCATAAATTTTCATTTTTACTTCAGGCCTGTATCATGCAATCCACAACCACGGGTTCTTTACTGTTTAAGGCTTCTTTCAGGACCTTACCGATATCCTCTTCTCCTGTAATGCGAAGCGCTTTAACACCGAGCGCCTCCGCAAGCTTCACAAAATCAAGCCTGTCTTTGAATTCGGTAGCGGAAAAACGGCTGTTGTAAAGATCTTTTTGCATATTATAAACAAGACCGAGGACCTGGTTGTCGAAAACCACCTGTACAACAGGGATGTTATGACGGCTTGCGGAAAGAAGCTCGTTCATGTTCATACGGAAGCATCCATCTCCCGCGAAGTTTATTACTTTTTTGCCGGGACAAGCAAGCTTTGCGCCTATGGCCGCAGACAGCCCGTAGCCCATCGTGCCCAGTCCGCCGGACGTTATGAATTTACCGTCTTTCCCTGTTTTATAGAGTGTTGCCGCAAGAAGCTGGTGCTGTCCGACTTCTGTTGTGACTATTGCATCGCCTTTTGTAAGCTCAAGGCATTTAAGTATCACTTTTGAGCCGGTATCCGTCCGCCTGCAGTTTTCGTTTTTCTCATTTTCGATATATTCTGCGGCCTTTTTTATCCATGTTTTATGCTCATTTTCCTTCAAAACTTCAAGCAGCGCTTTAATCCCTGCCTTCGCATCACAGCAGAGGCTAACGTCAACTCTTACGTTTTTGTTTATCTCGGCCGGGTCTATATCTATCTGGATGATCTTTTTATCCTTTGCGTATTCGGGATCGCCGTTTGTCATCCTGTCAGAAAAACGGATACCTGCGCATATAAGGGTATCACATTCGGAAAGCAGCCTGTTTGCTGCACTATTTCCTTCCCTGCCTGTCATTCCTGCAAACAGGGGATCGAACTCGTTAACGGCCCCTTTTCCCATCATAGAGCAGATCATCGGCGCCGAAAGCTTCTTTGAAAGCGCTTCGCACATAGTTCCGGCATTACTGCGCACAACGCCGCCTCCTATAAGGATGAGTGGACGTTTTGCCGTATTTATAAGCCTTTTTGCTGTTTTCAGGTCTGCCGGATCCACTGTATCAAATAGCACGTTTTTACCCTTTTTGTCCGATGCGCCGCAAAGGCAGTCACTTTTCTCCGATGCACCGCAAAGCCCGCTCTTGTCGGAAGCCTTAAGGACACTTTCAAATTCCGCGGTATCTTCAAGTACATTCTTTGTTATATCAACGATAACAGGCCCTTTCCTTCCCTCCTGTGTTATCGCAAAGGCACGGCGGAGAGTCGGTGCAAGCTCCGTTATGTCCTTGATGATGTATCCGTGCTTTGTAACAGGCATGGTTATGCCGTTGATATCCACCTCCTGGAAGCTGTCCTTTCCAAGGCTCTTTTTATCAACATTGCAGGTCAGGGCAAGAAGCGGGACCGAATCCATGTATGCGGTTGCGATCCCTGTAACAAGGTTTGTCGCGCCGGGGCCGCTTGTGGCTATGCAGACGCCGGTCCTGCCGGAAGCCCTCGCATAACCGTCAGCAGCATGAGCCGCCCCCTGTTCATGTGAAGTCAGGATATGACGGATACTGTCTTTTGCCTTATAAAGCTCATCATATATCTTGAGCACGGAACTTCCCGGATACCCGAAAACAGTATCCACGCCCTGTTCCCTTAAGATTTCGATTATGATCCCGGCACCGCTTAATCTCATAGTTCGCTCCTTAACAACCTTTCAGACTTTATTAACAATGATTATAAAAGAAAACTCTTCATTTCGCAACATAAACAATACACCATTCCATCAAAAAACGGAATGGTGTATCTTATCATTATTTTCCGCGAAGCTCTGTTCTCTTGATCTTGCCGCTGATGGTCTTTGGCAGCTCATCAAGGAATTCGACGATCCTCGGGTATTTATAGGGTGCTGTATGCTGCTTTACATATTTCTGTATCTGCTTCTTTAAGTCCTCGGTCCCTTCCGTGCCCTTCGTAAGCACTATGGAGGCCTTTACGACCTGGCCGCGGATCTCGTCCGGAGCTGCTGTAACAGCA
The DNA here is from genome assembly GCA_016280395.1 of Lachnospiraceae bacterium. Classification (GTDB taxonomy): domain Bacteria; phylum Bacillota; class Clostridia; order Lachnospirales; family Lachnospiraceae; genus SZUA-448. Next base: position 8,858 of record JAEEGQ010000160.1, read on the forward strand.
CACTCGAGCACATAAGGAAGCTCCATGATAACGCTCTCGATCTCGAAAGGCCCGATGCGGTAGCCCGAGGACTTGATAAGATCGTCTGTACGGCCCACATACCAGAAATATCCGTCCTCATCGCGCCAAGCGGTGTCGCCCGTATGGTACATTCCGTCATGATAGACCTCATCGGTATGCTCTTTGTCTTTATAATAGCCCATAAAGAGCCCGCAGGGAACATTTTTATCTGTCTTTACAACTATCTCGCCGATCTCACCGACGCCTGTTGATTTACCTTCCGGCGTAACGATATCTATGTCGTACATAGGATTCGGCTTACCCATGGAACCGGGCTTTGGCGTCATGCCGATAAAGTTGCCCACGGTAAGTGTCGTCTCTGTCTGCCCGAAGCCTTCCATAAGCTTTAAGCCCGTAGCTTCATAGAATTTGTTGAAGACTTCGGGGTTAAGTGCTTCGCCGGCTATCGTTGCGTGTTCTATCGAAGAAAGATCGTATTTTGACAGGTCTTCCTTGATAAAGAAACGGTACATTGTGGGCGGTGCGCAGAAAGTCGTGATATTGTACTGCTTAAAGAGAGGCAGGATATCATGCGCGTCAAACTTGTCGAAATCATAAACAAAGGTTGCGGCTTCGCAGAACCACTGCCCGTAAAGCTTGCCCCAGAGTGCTTTTCCCCAACCGGTATCGGATATCGTGAAATGGATACCGTCCGGATTAACGTTATGCCAGAAACGTGCCGTTGCAAAATGTCCCAGAGGATATTTATAATTATGCATTGCAAGCTTCGGATAACCCGTTGTTCCGGAAGTAAAGAACATTATCATCGGATCGTTTCCGCCGGGCGCATGCTTTGAGCGGAGGAAGCTCTTTGAATAAACACCGTATTCTTCGTCAAATGTGTGCCAGCCTTCGCGTTTTCCGTTTACGATAAACTTGTTCTTAAGTTCCGGGCATTTGGCTGCTGCAAGATCCACCTGATTTGCGACATCACCGTCGGCAGTACATACGATACCGCTGATCTCGCCGGCCTTGAAGCGGTATTCGAAATCATGCTCCACAAGCTGGTTTGTTGCGGGGATCGCAACAGCTCCGATCTTGTGCAGGGCAAGGATAGAGAACCAGAACTGGTAATGGCGCTTTAATACAAGCATTACACGGTCTCCGCGCTTTATGCCGCTGTTCAGGAAGTAGTTCGCCACCTGGTTTGAATATTCGCTCATCTCACGGAAGGTGAACGGCCTCTCCTCTTTATCGCGGGAAAGATACATCATGCAGAGCTTTGACGGTTTCTTCTGGGCGATCCTGTCAACAACATCAAAAGCAAAGTTGAAATTCTCGATATTCTTAAACTCGATACCGTTAAGGATGCCGTTGTTGTCAACAGTCGTGGTGATGTATTTATCAGCGACTTCGTTTGTTGTCGTATAATTCTTTTCAGGCTTCTGCGCGGTGGAGAACAGTTCTTCTGGCTCCGTGTACATGTAGGCGTCACCGTTGGGATTTATGATGACCGTAAAGAATTCACAGTCCTTCCCGCCTGTAGCGACCATGCCGTGAGGCATTGCGGAATCGTAATATACAGAGTCGCCCTCATCAAGCACAACGATATTGTTGCCTAGCTTGAATTTGGCTTTTCCTTTTAAGATATACGAAACCTCGTGACCTTCATGGAAGTTTGTCGGGATCTCGCTTTCATCCGCTTCTTTTGTGTAGGGGGCAAGTACCCAGAAGGGCTCACCCATCTTGTTCTTGAACATCGGAGCAAGGTTGTGGTAGGTAAAGCCTTTACGGCGTGCGATAGGCAATCCTTCTCCTTTTCTTACTACCGAGTAATTTGTCAGTGTGGGGCTTGTACCTTTTAAGATATCGGCAATATCTACGCCGAAAAGCTGTGCACATTTGTAAACGAAAGTGAAATTAAAATCCTTTTCACCGGATTCGTAAGCCGCTACCTCTTCCACGGTGATGCCTGTTGCTGCGGCAACATCTTCAAGTCTTAAGTTCATAGTCTCCCTGAGGGACTTAACACGTTCCGCGATCTCTTTGATCCTGTTGTCAAGTGTTACTTCTCTTTCCATCTTCTCCATTTCCTTCCTGGCCGCGTTCTATGCAGCCTTTCGTGTTTAGGGCTAAAGCCCGTGGGGTCGCGCCGGGTTTGATCTTTCCTGCTGTTACGTTTCAGCCTCAAACACAGCGTTTGTTGGATATCAAGACGGGTCCGGAAAAACAAAAAGCCCGTCTCAAATTGACTTTGAGACGGACTTAACATCCGCGGTACCACTCAAATTCCGTTTTCACGGCACTCAGCAAGCTCCAACAAGCTCTACACTTTAACGCAGTGTCTACGGGAACCGTCTACTTGAAGAAACAGGAATGTTTCTCTTTTGGGATTCCGGCTCGGGAGGGATAGCGACAATTGCTCGGCTGCCTGTTCACACCTGCCACAGGCTCTCTGAAAACGTCTGCAATCTGCAGTCTCCGTCAAAGCTTTTATTATTAAGTTAGGTATCAATTTAGCACTTTAACTTGATGATGTCAATACCGATTTTAAATTTTTTATCAATTTTTATTCGGATCGTATTCAGGATAAAAAACTGTCATCATCATCCAACATCGCGTCTATCTCTTCTATCCTGTCTATGAACTCCGGAAGATCGTCTCCGGTGTCCGCAGGGCTGTCCAAAGGAGCCTCGTCATGCGAAGCATTTTTATTGACCAGCCCGGATATGATCCTCATAACAATATATATTCCGATAAAACAAAATATTATCTTCATATCAGCCTTTAAAGTATTTAACACCCGATTCGAATATATGCTGGTCCTGATCGCCGCAGATATTGATCGCGACATCTTCACCGATGCGTTCGGAATGAGCCATCTTCCCGAGCACTCTGCCGTCCGGGCTTAAAATGCCCTCTATAGCCCAGTAAGAACCGTTCGGATTGAATGCTTCATCCATCGAAGGATTGCCGTTGATATCAACGTATTGTGTGGCGATCTGTCCGTTGTTTTTAAGCTTTTCAAGCCATTCGTCGCTTGCAACAAAGCGTCCTTCACCGTGGGAAGCAGGAATGGCGCGGATGCTCCCGAGCTCCGTCCCCATAAGCCATGGCGAGTTGTTGCTTACGATCTTTGTATAAACCGACTTCGACATATGGCGGCCGATGGCGTTTGTTGCAAGTGTGGGCGAATCCTCCTTCTGAGGACAGATCTCGCCGTAAGGCACAAGGCCGAGCTTTATTACAGCCTGGAAACCGTTGCAGATACCGAGGACAAGGCCGTCCCGCTTCTTAAGAAGGTCATTTACCGCATCGGATATCCTGCTGTTCCTGAATACATTCGCAATGAACTTGCCCGAGCCGTCGGGCTCGTCACCTGCCGAAAAGCCGCCGGGGAACATGATCATCTGTGCTTTGCCGACAGCCTTTATAAAGCGTTCTACGCTGTCCTTGATCATATTCCCGTTCATGTTCGCAAACACTTCCGAGACAACATCGGCGCCTGCACGCCTAAATGCGGCAGCTACATCATATTCGCAGTTTGTGCCCGGGAATACCGGTACAAATACAGTGGGCCTTGCGATCCTTTCTTTTGCAGTGAAAATGCGTTTTGCATCATACAGGATCGAAGGAGCTTCCTTATCCCTGTTCTTTGCGGATACAGGGAACACCTTCTGTAAAGTGCCGTCCCATGCGGTCTTAAGATCCGCAAGACTTACGGTTCCGGCTTCCGCAGCAAGCTCCTGCTTTTCCGTAACTTCACCCGCGATCTTTGCTTCGACAAATTTCGAAAGCATTCCGGCCACACTGTCCTTATCGGCTTTTGATACCTCAAGCAAAAGACTGCCGTATCCGGGAAGTAAAAGCTCATCATGTGTCAGGCCGCAAAGGTTAGCACCGAGACGGTTTCCGAAAGCCATTTTGGCTGCCGCTTCAGCAACACCCTTTGATCCGAGAGCATAAGCAGACAGGATCTTTTTATCTTTTACAAGCTTGTAGACCGCGCCGTAAACACCTTTGAGCCTTTCGAAATCGGGAATTTCCATGTCGTCCTTAGGGCATTTTACAAGGATCAGAGCATTTCCGGCCTTCTTAAACTCGGGCGAGATAATATTCTTCTCGTTTTCAACACATACAGCAAAGGAAACAAGTGTCGGAGGAACATCTATCTTATCGAATGTACCGGACATACTGTCTTTTCCGCCGATGGACGGTAGTCCGAAACCTTTTTGGGCCTCATAAGCACCAAGAAGCGCTGCAAGCGGCTTGCCCCAGCGTTTGGGATCGGTGCCCGGTTTTTCAAAGTATTCCTGGAAGGTGAACCTTATCTTTTCTGTATTTCCGCCTGCGGCCGCTATCTTTGCAACCGACTGGACAACGGCATACATAGCACCGTGATACGGGCTCCAGCTTGAAAGGAAGGGATCAAAGCCATAGCTCATCATTGTTGCTGTTTCGGTGCGTCCTTCAAGGACAGGCAGTTTTGCAACCATTGTCTGTATCGGCGTCGCCTGATACTTTCCGCCGTAAGGCATAAGCACCGTCTTTGCGCCGATGGAGCTGTCAAACATCTCAACAAGTCCCTGTTTTGAGCATACATTAAGATCCGCAAGTGCTTCTGTAAGTTCGTTCTTTGCGGCAGGCTCCTTTCCCGGAACCTCTGCTTTATAGCATGCGCCCTTCTTAAAGTAATCAAGGGACTCGTCCGGAGCTTCAACAAACGCGCTTGTAGTCTGGTGTGCGCCGTTTGTATCAAGGAATGCCCTCGATACGTTCACGATCTCTTTTCCGCGCCATTTCATAACAAGACGCGGGCTCACGGTAACCTTTGCAACGACTGTCGCCTCAAGGTTTTCCTCTTCGGCGTATTTAAGCATCTTATCAACATCGCCTGCAGCAACAACAACCGCCATACGCTCCTGTGATTCGGAGATGGCAAGCTCTGTGCCGTCAAGGCCCGCATATTTCTTCGGAACGGCATCAAGATCGATATCAAGGCCCGCAGCAAGCTCGCCGATGGCAACGGAAACGCCGCCGGCACCGAAGTCGTTGCACTTCTTTATGAGCTTTGTTACTTCAGGTTTTCTAAAGAGCCTCTGGAGCTTCCTTTCCGTAGGCGCATTACCCTTCTGGACCTCTGCCCCGCAGGTTTCGATAGAGGATGCGGTATGTGCCTTTGATGAGCCTGTAGCGCCGCCGCAGCCGTCTCTTCCCGTTCTTCCGCCCATAAGGATGATGATATCCCCCGGGTCCGAATTCTCACGGATGACATTCTTTCTCGGAGCCGCGCCCATTACGGCGCCTATCTCCATGCGTTTTGCAACATAATCGGGATGATAAACCTCGTCAACAAGACCCGTTGCAAGACCGATCTGGTTACCGTAGGAGCTGTAGCCCTTTGCCGCAAGGGTTGTTATCTTTCTCTGCGGAAGCTTGCCGGCAAGTGTCTTTGACAGAGGCTTTGTGGGATCTGCGGCGCCTGTTACGCGCATTGCCTGGTAAACATACCCGCGTCCCGAAAGCGGATCGCGGATAGCGCCGCCAAGGCAGGTGGCAGCACCGCCGAAGGGCTCTATCTCAGTAGGGTGGTTATGGGTCTCGTTCTTAAAGAACACAAGCCATTCCTCTGTTTTTCCGTCTATCTCAACGGGAACTATCACAGAGCAGGCGTTTATCTCATCCGAGACCTCCATGTCATCGAGCTTTCCTTCAGCCCTCAGCTTTTTCATGCCAAGTATCGCAATATCCATAAGGCAGACAAACTTGTCGTCCCTGCCCCTGTAAAGGACCTTCCTGTCGTCAAGGTATGCATTGTAGGAGTTTTCAATAACATCTTTATAATAACCGTCTGCAAAACTTACATTCTCAAGCTCTGTCTGGAAGGTCGTATGACGGCAGTGATCCGACCAGTAGGTATCGAGAACGCGCACTTCGGTTATAGAAGGATCGCGCTTTTCTTCGTTCCTGAAATAGTCCCTGATGCAGAAGAAATCTGCTTTTGTCATGGCAAGCCCGAGGGAATCGTACCGTTTTTCTACTTCTTCATCGGACTCCGAGATAAAGCCCGTAAGTATTGCAACGTCTGCGGGAACTTCGAATTTGGTGACAAGCGTGTCCGGCTTTGTTTCGGA
>JAEEGQ010000161.1 GCA_016280395.1 Lachnospiraceae bacterium
TCGAGAGCGTTGATTTTAGAAAGGCGTGGCGGTATGTGACTTCGCAGAGATACGATCTGCTTAGCAATTATCTTGCGGAGAAGATAGAGTGCCTGAAAAAGAGCGGCTCGGAGGTTATTTCGCTGACTGCGGCCACTATGCATATCGTGTTTGACGAACTTTTGGAAAAGACAAAAGTCCGGTTGGTCAGCATCCCGCAGGCCGTGTGCAAAGAGGCGGTTTCAAAAGGCTATAAGACCGTAGGTCTGCTCGGAACGATCTTTACGATGGAGCAGGACTATATGAAGACAGACCTTCGTAAGGTCGGGATCGAAGTGGTCGTGCCCGAAACGGCTGACAGGGAACTGATCGCAAAGAGGATACTGGAAGAGTTGGAACTGGGTATTGTGAAAGACTCTACACTGATCGAGTTCCGGAAAATAATCAACAAAATGAAGGATAACAACGGGATAGAAGCGGTGGTCCTTGGCTGTACCGAACTCCCGCTTCTGCTGAACGCGGACAATTGTCCCGTGCCCTGCCTCGACAGTGTGGATATCCATATCAGGGAACTGATCGAGCAGGCGACTGTATAACTATTTTGATCGAGGAAATCTTATGAGTACAAAACGCGGCTATATGCCCGAAGATGATGTTTCGTTTTCTGTTGATGCGCTGGAGACTCTGCGGACTGCATCCCGTCATATATGCTATCTGATCGACGAAGGCTACGATCTCGTTCAGGCGGTAACCTTTGTGGGGAATCGGTTTGCCCTTTCGGAGAGGCAGCGATTTGCCATCCTGCGCAGCATTTCATCAAAAGAGCAATTGGAGTGCAGAAAGACCAAAGAGCTGTCGGATATATCAGGCGGCGAGGTTTGGATAGACGGCTTTAATACTATCATTACGCTCGAAGTTATGCTGAGCGGTTCGCCGGTTTTCGAAGGCATGGATGGAACGGTCAGGGACCTCGCGGGCCTGCACGGAACCTACAGGATCATTCCCGAGACGGAAAAGGCTGTCCGGATGCTGCTCGACATTCTTAAGGAACTGAAAGCCGGGAAAGTGCACATACTTCTTGACGAGCCTATATCAAACTCAGGAAAGCTAAAGGTTCTTATCGCCGAAGTGGCCGAAGCATGCGGGGTAAGCCCGGACATCGTCCTGTTGAAGGAAGTAGACAAAGCACTTTGGGAAAAAGAAAATGTTATATCGTCAGATTCGATAATTCTCGACCACTGTGTCAGCTGGGTAAATGTCATGAAGGTCTGCGCGGAGAAGATCGGGGCGCAGTCCATAAAAGTCTGGTGAGCGAAAAAAAGGTACTATATCCGTTCTCTCTTGCGTATGCTAATGTGTAAACAGAACAAATGAAACACGATAAGCAGGAAGGCAAGCAGATTTCGCCGAAGGCGAAACTGCGGATGCCTGAAGCGAAGCGGAAGGAGGTTTTCTTATGAAGAATATACGTATGGTACTGCTTGGACAATTCATTCTCGTCGCTTTTGTATTTATTTTATGCATTTGCATGGCAAGCGGTGATGCAGGCATGTCGGCAGCAGCGCGGTTTGCCGATGTTGTGTCGCTGCTTCTGATACTCTTGTTTTTGATACCCGGGCTCCTGATCATGAGGGAGTGGAAGGACTTTATCAAAGCGTTTTCGGTGGGTATCAAAGACTACAGTCTGCTTGAACTTAAGAATATCATCGGTGCTGTCGGAGCAGCGCAGAAGCTCACCATTTGCGGTGCGCTCTTTTCGATAATCGTATCCATCGTTCTTATACTTGGAAACCTGTCCGATTATAAATATATCGGTCCCAATCTGGCGGTGGCCCTTTTGACCGGTTTATACGCCGTAATAATTGAGTTTTTCCTCATTCCGCTTAAGCTTAACGCCGAGAAAAAGATGAACGAAGAAATGGATCTGGATGCTGAATGATCCCAAGATCGGAAAAGCAAGTTACCTAAAAACAGCAAGGAAATTCGGGTTAACAAAGCGGGAATTGGAGCTGGGATTTCTCAAGGTCTCCGGGTTTTCAAACCGAAGGATAGCGTATATGTTCGGTATCTCGGAGCAGACGGTAAAAAACCATTTTACACATATCTACGAGAAAGCGTGGGTGCCCGGGAGAAAAGAATTCCGGGAACTGTTCACCAATGAAGATTAGAATACTTCGATCATATCAAAAGCCCTGTCGTGAAATCACGACAGGGCTTTTAAACGTCATCAGGTTATCTCTCTCGTAATATTCTTTATCCAGCCTCCGCTCTTGTAGTGATGGATAGCGAAGGGCATCTTCGCGAACTCATCCATGCACATGCAGACATAGACGATGAGGGGCGGCCATTTGAAGACAAAAGCGCTGATGAGGCCGAGCGGTACCGCAAAGCCCCACATGCAGATGGTGTCGAGGATCATGCCGTACTTCGAGTCGCCGCCGCAGCGGAAGAGCGAGGCGATCAGCACAGTATTAACGATCTGGCCCATCTGGTAGGCCACGCTTATATACAGCATTACTCTGAGATAATGAGCGGCTGTTTCGGTGATCTTGACGAGGCCGGGTATGTACGGATTAATGATCA
>JAEEGQ010000162.1 GCA_016280395.1 Lachnospiraceae bacterium
CGCTTTATTACGGAGTAAACGGTGAAAACACTGTTTTTGCATCCGAACCGAAGAACTTAACGGAACTTGTGGAGGAGATAAAACCGTTTCCGCCGGGGTATTATTTCAAAAACGGAGAGTTCATCCGTTACAGGGATATGACAAAGGTTGACGCGGTCTGCACGGATGATGTTGATACGATAGGAGAAAACATTAACGGGCTCCTGACCGAAGGTGTAAGGAAACGGCTTGATTCTGATGCGCCGGTAGGCTTCCTCCTTTCAGGAGGCCTTGATTCATCGCTTGTGTGCGGGATCGCAGCGAAAATGTCCGATAAGCCGCTAAAGACTTGGGCGATAGGCATGGATACGGATGCCATCGACCTGAAGTATGCACGTGAGGTTGCGGACTACATCGGCTCCGATCATCATGAGGTGATCATTTCAAGAGATGATGTGATCAATGCACTCGAAACCGTGATAGAACTGCTCGCCACCTACGATATCACAACGATAAGAGCGTCGCTAGGCATGTATCTTGTCTGCAAGGCCATCCATGAGACTTCCGATGTCAGGGTGATCCTTACCGGCGAGATCTCGGATGAGCTGTTCGGCTACAAATACACGGACTTTGCACCGGATGCCGCAGAGTTTCAAAAGGAAGCCCAAAAAAGGATCGGAGAGATCCATATGTATGATGTTTTAAGGGCGGACCGATGCATCAGCTCAAACTCGCTTGAAGCGAGAGTGCCCTTTGGGGATCTTAAGTTTGTGAACTATTGCATGGCTGTGGACCCCGAAAAGAAACTTAACCGCTACGGCATCGGAAAATACCTTTTAAGGCACGCTTTTGAAAAAGACGGGCTGATACCCGACAGGATCCTGTGGCGTGAAAAAGCAGCCTTCTCGGATGCTGTAGGACATTCTTTGAAGGACGATCTCACGGAATACGCCGAAAGCTGCTATACGGATGCGGAATTTGAGGAAGGAATAAAGAAATACGTATTTGCCGCGCCGTTCACAAAGGAATCCCTGCTGTACCGGGACATCTTCGAAAAATACTATCCCGGACAGGCAGGAATGGTAAAGGATTTCTGGATGCCGAACAAAAACTGGGAGGGCTGCAATGTTAATGACCCTTCCGCAAGAGTTCTTTCAAACTACGGCGAAAGCGGCAAATAAACTTCTGAGACAAAGGCGTCTCTGATCTAAGGGGTCAGAGACGCTTTTTATAAAAAAACAAGGAGAAAACGACTATGGAAAAAAAGACTGTACCGGAGCTGTTCGGATCAAAAGTGTTTGATGACAGGGTAATGAAGGCAAGACTAAACGACAAGGTATACAACTCACTGAAAAAGACTATAGATGAAAATGCCGATCTTGATGAAAAGGTGGCAGAGGCTGTAGCAAAGGAAATGAAGGCGTGGGCTGTAGAGAACGGTGCCACACATTTTACCCACTGGTTCCAGCCGCTTACCGGCATTACCGCTGAAAAGCACGACAGCTTCATCTCACCTTCACCCGACGGCGGTGTGATAATGGAGTTTTCAGGCAAGGAACTCATAAAAGGCGAGCCTGATGCATCTTCCTTCCCTTCGGGCGGTCTTCGCGCAACATTCGAGGCAAGAGGCTATACGGCCTGGGATCCTACATCCTACGCATTTATCAAGGATCATACCCTTTGCATACCGACAGCGTTCTGCTCTTACGGCGGTGACGCTCTTGATAAAAAGACACCGCTCCTGCGTTCGATGCAGGCCCTTGACAAGCAGGCAAAGAGGATTCTTAAGCTGTTCGGCAAGGAAGTAAAATATGTCCGCACAAGTGTCGGTCCCGAGCAGGAGTATTTCCTTATCGACGAGAAGATGTATGAACAGAGGCCGGACCTTAAATATACGGGCCGCACGCTTTTCGGGGCCATGCCTCCAAAGGGCCAGGAGCTTGACGATCATTACTTTGGAGCCATCAAGCCGAGAGTAACGGCATTTATGGAAGAGCTGAACGAAGAGCTCTGGAAGCTTGGGATACTTGCAAAAACGGAGCATAACGAGGTCGCTCCGGCGCAGCATGAGCTTGCACCGATCTTCTCAACCACAAACGTTGCCACGGACAAGAACCAGCTTACCATGGAGATAATGCAGAAGGTTGCAAGAAAGCACGGAATGGTATGCCTGCTCCATGAGAAACCTTTTGCAGGTGTTAACGGTTCCGGTAAGCACAACAACTGGTCCATGGCCACAAACGAAGGCGTAAACCTTTTGTCACCGGGCGAGACTCCTCATGAAAATGCACAGTTCCTGCTTTTCCTTTGTGCGGTCATCAAGGCCGTTGACGATTATCAGGATCTGCTGAGGCTTTCGGTTGCCACGGCCGGAAACGACCACAGGCTCGGAGCAAACGAGGCACCGCCCGCCATCATATCCATGTTCCTTGGCGATGAGCTGACAGCCATCCTCGACGCTATCAAGAACGATACCCCTTATGTGGGCAAAGAAAAGGAAGTACTGAAGCTTGGAGTACATGTCCTGCCAAGATTCTCACGGGATACCACCGACAGGAACAGGACATCGCCTTTTGCTTTCACCGGGAATAAATTTGAGTTCAGATCCCTCGGTTCATCAAACAGCATCGCCTGCTGCAACATCATGCTCAATGCTGCCGTTGCGGAAAGCCTTAAGATCTTTGCCGAAAGGCTCGAAGGCGCAAAGAACTTTGATGATGAGCTCCACGCCCTGATAAAGGAGACCATAAGAGATCATGAGAGGATACTCTTTAACGGCAACGGTTACACGGATGCCTGGGTAAAGGAAGCCACCGAAGTGAGGGGCCTTTCCAACTACAAGACGACTCCCGACGCAATGCCGCATCTTCTCGACAAGAAGAACATGGACATGCTCATGGCCCACAAGGTGTTCACTGAAACCGAGCTTAAATCCAGATGCGAGATCATGCTCGAGAACTATTGCAAGACAGTGAGCATTGAAGCGCACACCATGGTGGATATGGTAAGAAAGAGCTATCTGCCGGCCATTGAAGGCTACCTTTACAACCTTGCAAAGACCACGTCTCTTATGAAGTCGGTAAGCAGCAATGTCAAATGCAATTACGAGATATCAACGATGGAACGCCTTTCGGAGCTTACGGATTACATCCTTGAGCGCGTAAAGGATCTCGAAAAGGCGCTTGAGGAGCTTAAGAGCTTTGACAGTGTTCTAAAGACGTCAGAGTTTATCAGGGACGATCTTATCCCGAAGATGGAACATTTAAGGAAACATGTAGATGAGGCAGAGATGCTTTCGAGCGAGGAATGCTGGCCGTTCCCGAGCTACGGTAAATTACTTTTCAGTGTTTATTAAAACGTGATACAAAGTCATCCCACAACGGCGTGGAACTGTTGCGGGGTGGCTTCTTTTTTAGGAGGATAAAGTTATGACAGAAGAGATCATGAAGTTATTTGAAGGCCTTGACGGCGAGATTTTTGCGGTGTGGTTCCTTATCGGAGCGGCCCTGGTGTTCTGGATGCAGGCCGGCTTTGCGATGTGCGAAGCGGGTTTTACAAGGGCAAAGAACTCCGGAAACATCATTATGAAAAACCTTATGGATTTCTGTATCGGTACCGTGATGTGGTTTATCTGCGGCGCTTCGCTGATGCTCGGGAAAAACGTTCTCGGCGGCTTTTCCGGCAGCATAAACTTTGATGTTTTCACCAAATACGGTGATTTCGATTATTCCATGTTTGTATTCAACCTTGTGTTCTGCGCAACGACAGCTACAATAGTTTCGGGTTCCATGGCTGAGAGGACGAAATTTTCAAGCTATTGCGTCTATTCTGCAGTGATCTCGGCTGTTATCTATCCGATCGAGGCACACTGGACCTGGGGCGGCGGATTCCTTGCCGACTGGGGATTCCACGATTATGCGGGGTCCAACTGTATCCACATGGTAGGCGGTATCTGTGCATTTATCGGCGCATGGATGCTTGGACCGCGCATCGGCAAGTTTGAGCGCGACAGCAAAGGCAAAGTAACAAAAGTAAACGCATTTCCCGGTCACAACCTTGTGATCGCGGCTCTGGGCGTGTTCATCCTGTGGCTCGGCTGGTACGGCTTCAACGGTGCTGCCGCAACGGATGTTGCTACACTCGGTTCCGTTTTCCTTACAACAACCGTTGCTCCTGCCGTTGCCACTGTTGTCTGTATGATATTTACCTGGGTAAAATACGGAAAACCCGATGTTTCCATGTGCCTCAACGCCTCACTTGCAGGTCTTGTCGCGATCACCGCGCCATGTGACGTGACGGATTGCGCAGGCTCAGCGATCATCGGTGCCGTAGCCGGACTCCTCGTGGTCTTCGGTGTCTGGTTCAACGACAATGTAACCCATGTGGATGACCCCGTTGGTGCCGTTGCGGTACATATGCTCAACGGTATCTGGGGTACGGTTGCTGTAGGTCTCTTTGCTACGGACACAGCTCCGGGATTTGCGCTTGCGGGGATTGAAAAAGGCCTTTTCTACGGAGGCGGTGTAAAGCAGCTCGGACTGCAGTTTGCCGGCATGGGTATCACTGCGGCATGGACCGTTGTTACCATTCTTATCGCATTCTTCATCATCAAAAAGACTATCGGGCTCAGGGTATCCGAAGAAGAGGAGATCACGGGTCTTGACGCTACGGAACACGGGCTTCCTTCAGCTTACGCAGGCTTTTCGATCATGGATATTTCCAACACCATGACCATGAGCGTAAACGAAAATACAAACCTCGGAACGGATTCTTACGCCGACGCATCGAAGGCACAGAAGATGGCAGCGGTACCTGTCGTAAGAGCGGATGAGGGGATACCGAAAGACTTCTCCACAGGCATGTCAAAGGTTGTCATCATCGCAAAGCTTTCAAGATATGAAGTCTTAAAACGTGCCATGAACGATCTTGGTGTAACAGGCATGACCGTTACCCAGGTTATGGGCTGCGGCGTCCAGAAAGGCGCCGGTGAGAAATACCGCGGAGTTGAGATCGACGCAACGCTGCTTCCGAAAGTCAAACTTGAAGTGGTTGTCAGCGAGATCCCTGTGGACGCTGTTATTGAAGCCGCCAAGAAGGCACTTTATACCGGACACATCGGCGATGGCAAGATATTCGTATACCCTGTCAGCAGAGTCGTTAAGATCCGCACGGGTGAAGAGAATGCCGCCGCTCTGCAGGATGTGGAATGAACAGAAAAAAATGCTTGACATTCTGTTGCGATAGAGCTATCATCACAGAATAAAGGCAAAGGCGTCTTGGATGAGTCCAAGGCGCCCTTTTTTTAGGCAAAGGCGCCACGTTTGGTCGTGGTGTCTCTTTTTTTAGGATATCTGAGTCGTATGGAGGTAAGTGATGTCGGGACTTTTTAAAACCATTGCGGAAAAAGGGCTGTATTCGGACAGCTTTGAACATGATAACTGCGGTATCGGAGCCATCATAGATATTGAGGGCAGGGCCAGCCACGGCATAGTCTGCGATGCGTTATCCATAGTTGAAAACCTTGAACACAGGGCCGGGAAGGATGCAGACGGTAAGGTGGGGGACGGCGTCGGAATCCTGACCCAGATCCCTCACAGATTCTTTGTAAAGAAGCTCGCCGAACAGGGGGTGACACTCGGCGGACCGCGCTCCTACGGTGTCGGCATGTTCTTTTTCCCTGCAAAGGACCTTGATATGCGCCAGGCAAGGTCTTTGTTTGAGATCATAACAGGGAAGGCGGGCCTTAAGATACTTGCATGGCGGAAGGTGGATTCCGCGCCGGAAGTGCTCGGTGAAAAAGCAAGGAACTGTATGCCGGGGATCTGTCAGGTGTTTATAGAACGTCCTTCACGTGCCAAGACCGATCTTGATTTTGACCGTATGCTCTACGTGATAAGACGCGAATTTGAACAGAGCTGTGTAAATACCTATGTTCCTTCGCTTTCCTGCAGAACGATAGTGTACAAGGGCATGTTCCTTGTGGGACAGCTGCGGTCTTTTTACAGGGACCTTGAGGATGAGGACTATGAGTCCGCTATAGCCATGGTCCACTCACGCTTCTCAACAAATACCGAACCAAGCTGGAACCGTGCGCATCCTAACCGCCTTCTTGTGCATAACGGCGAGATAAATACCATAAAGGGCAATGCCGACAAGATGCTCGCGAGGGAAGAGACCATGCATACCGCGGCCTTCAGCGATGAGGATATGACAAAGGTGCTTCCTGTGATACACATGAGCGGTTCGGATTCCGCAATGCTTGACAACACCCTTGAATTCCTGCTCATGAGCGGTCTTGATCTTCCGCTTGCGGCTATGATACTTGTCCCGGAACCCTGGTCGCACAACGAAACGCTTTCAGCGGAGGAACGGGACTTTTACCAGTATTACGCGACCATGATGGAGCCCTGGGACGGACCGGCATCGATCCTTTTCTCCGACGGCGACTCCATGGGTGCGATCCTTGACCGCAACGGTCTTAGACCTTCAAGGTATCTTGTGACGGACGACGGCAGGCTTATCCTGTCCTCCGAGGCGGGTGTACTGCCTGTGGACGAAAAGCATATCATCAAAAAAGAACGCCTTCATCCGGGTAAGATCCTTCTTGCGGACACTAAAACAAAGCGGATATATTACGACGAAGAATTAAAGGAAAAGTATGCCCTGTCAAGCCCTTACGGCGAGTGGCTTGACAGCAATCTTCTTGCCTTAAGGGAGCTTAAGATACCTAACAAAAAAGTGACTGAGCTTTCCGGAGACTACAGAAAAAAACTTCAGAAGGCATTCGGCTATACCTGGGAGGATTACCGCGACGGAATACGCAGCATGGCGCTCACGGGGGCCGAACAGATAGGCTCGATGGGCGTGGATACGCCGCTTGCTGTGCTGTCTGACAGTTACCAGCCGCTGTTTTATTATTTTAAGCAGCAGTTTGCCCAGGTGACAAATCCGCCGATAGATGCACAGCGTGAAGAAATAGTTACCTCAAGGACGGTCTATCTTGGGAAAAACGGAAACCTGCTTCAGGAAAAGCCCGAAAACTGCCATGTATTAAAGATCAACAATCCGATCCTCACGGATCTCGATCTCCTTAAGATCGAAAACATGAAGCATGAGGGCTTTACGGTCGCAAAGATTTCGACTCTCTTTTATAAGAGCACGCCCATGAAACGTGTGCTCAAGCAGCTTTTCATAGAGGTTGACAAGGCCTACAGGAACGGCGCGAATATCCTGATCCTTTCGGACCGGGGCATGGACGAGAACCATGTTGCGATCCCCTCGCTCCTTGCGGTTGCCGCCGTTCACAGACATCTTGTTGATACAAGAAAATGCACTGCCATGTCGCTGATCCTTGAATCAGGCGAACCAAGGCAGGTACACCATTTCGCAACTCTCCTCGGATACGGCGCTTCGGCGGTAAATCCGTATCTTGCGCATGCCTCGATAATGGAGCTTATCGAGGACGGCCTTCTTGACAAGGATTATTATGCCGCAGTGCAGGATTACGATAATGCGATCCTGTTCGGGATAGTAAAGATCGCTTCAAAGATGGGCATTTCCACGATACAGTCCTATCAGGGCAGCAAGATGTTTGAAGCCGTGGGGATATCATCTGAAGTGACTGACGAGTATTTTACAGGCACTGTAAGCCGTATCGGCGGCATCACCCTGGATGATATCGGAAGAGCGACCGACGAACAGCACAGCAGGGCCTTCGATCCCCTTGGACTTGCGGCAGACACGGAGCTTAAGGCTTTTGGACGACACAAGGAGAGGAGCGGGGGCGAAAGCCACAGATATAACCCGGAGACCATACATGCGCTCCAGGCAGCAACACGTGAAGGTGATTATGCGAAATTCAAACAATACACAAAGCTTGCAGATACCGAAAAAACGGGATATTTAAGGTCTCTTCTGGATCTTGTGCCGGAAGGCCCGGAAGTGCCGCTTGAAGAAGTTGAGCCGGAAGAGGAGATAGTAAAAAGGTTCAAGACCGGTGCCATGTCTTACGGTTCCATATCGCAGGAAGCTCACGAAACGCTTGCTGTCGCAATGAACCGCCTGCACGGAAAGTCCAACAGCGGTGAAGGCGGTGAAAGTGACGAAAGACTTAGTACCGGGGAATACGAAAATGAGAAAAATTCCGCTATAAAGCAGGTTGCGAGCGGACGTTTCGGTGTTACCGGGAAATATCTTGTAAGCGCAAAGGAACTCCAGATCAAGATGGCGCAGGGCGCAAAGCCCGGTGAAGGCGGTCATCTGCCGGGAAAGAAGGTGTACCCGTGGATAGCAAAGACAAGGCACTCCACACCCGGTGTGAGCCTTATCTCTCCGCCGCCTCATCATGATATTTATTCCATAGAGGATCTGGCACAGCTTATCTATGATCTGAAAAATGCGAATAAAAACGCAAGGATCTCGGTAAAACTCGTATCCGAGGCAGGAGTCGGGACTGTGGCCGCAGGTGTTGCAAAGGCCGGAGCTGGAGTTATCCTCATCTCGGGATATGATGGCGGAACCGGAGCGGCGCCGCTCTCATCCATACATAATGCCGGACTCCCGTGGGAAATGGGTCTTGCCGAGACACACCAGACGCTTGTTGCAAACGGTCTCAGGAACCGTGTCGTTATCGAGACGGACGGAAAGCTCATGACCGGCAGGGATGTGGCTATAGCTGCAATCCTCGGAGCGGAGGAGTTCGGTTTTGCAACGGCACCGCTTGTAACAATGGGCTGTGTGATGATGCGTGTATGCCAGTCGGATACATGTCCTATGGGCATAGCCACCCAGAATCCGGAATTAAGAAAGCGCTTCAGGGGTAAGCCCGAATATGTGGAAAACTTCATGCGCTTTATCGCAAGGGAATTAAGAGAGATCATGGCCAAACTGGGCGTTAGGAGCATCAATGAGCTGGTTGGGCGCACAGATCTCCTGAAGGTAAAGGATTCTGCAGGAAACGCAGCTAAGCTGAACCTTTCAAGGATACTTCCTTCCATCGGGGGATTACACGGCAGCAAGGCCATATTCGATCCTTCAAGAAGCTTTGATTTCAAGCTTGACAAGACGCCTGATGAAAGTGTGCTCCTTGCTTCAAAGGCGGTCAGAAAGTCGCTTGAAAAAGGCGAAAAAAGCAGTATCAGGATAAATGTGAAGAATACAGACAGGACCTTCGGAACGCTCCTTGGCGCGGAAATAACAAGGCGGTATCCGGACGGACTTGAAACGGACACGATAACGGTGGATTGTCTGGGTGCCGGAGGACAGAGCTTTGGCGCGTTCATTCCAAAGGGGTTAAGGCTCGATCTTACCGGTGAGAGCAACGATTATTTCGGGAAAGGGCTTTCGGGCGGTACTCTTGTTGTTAAAGCGCCAAAGGAAGCAAAGTACGATCCGTCAAAGAACATCATCATAGGCAATGTCGCACTGTACGGGGCAACATCCGGAAAGGCTTTTGTGGCGGGAATGGCTGGCGAGCGTTTCGCAATAAGGAATTCCGGCGCAAGGGCTGTTGTCGAAGGTGTCGGAGAGCACGGCTGCGAATATATGACAGGCGGCTGCGTTGTTATCCTCGGACCGACCGGAAAGAATTTTGCGGCCGGTATGAGCGGCGGGGTAGCATATGTTCTTGACGAAGAAAATAAGCTCTATAAAAACCTGAACAAGCAGCTTGTTACCATGGAGAATGTGGAAAACAGGAATGACAGGGAGGAATTAAAGAAGCTTATCGAGGAGCATGTCGCATCCACAGGTTCCGCTAAGGGTAAAGCGATCCTTGAAGCTTTTGACTCTTATGTTGACCACTTCAAAAAGATAATCCCCACGGATTACAAGGAAATGCTCAGGCTTATACTTATGAACGAGGAAAACGGGCTTGACGGTGAAACGGCAAAGATCGAGGCATTTAAGACTTTCGTCGGAGGTGTGTGATGGGAAAGACAACAGGTTTTCTCGAGTATGACAGAGTGCAGGGAGAGGTAAGACCTGCAAAAGAACGTATAAAGGATTTTAAGGAATTTCATGGGAAGCTGTCCTTCGAGGAGCAGAGAAAACAGGCGGCAAGATGCATGGACTGCGGCGTGCCCTACTGCCAGGCCGGGAAGATGATAGCGGGGATGGCCTCCGGATGCCCGCTGCAAAATCTTGTGCCTGAGACAAATGATCTTGTGTATCTCGGAAAGCTTGAAAAAGCTTATGAAAGACTCAGTATTACACACCCGTTCCCGGAGTTTACGAGCAGGGTGTGCCCGGCTCTTTGTGAAGCGGCCTGCACCTGCGGCGTGAACGGGGAGCCCGTGTCCACAAAGGAAAACGAAAAGACGATAATCGAATATGCCTTTGAGCACGGGCTTACAAAAGAGGCGCCGCCTGCAGTAAGGACAGGGAAAAGGGTGGCTGTTGTGGGCAGCGGGCCGGCAGGGCTTTCTGCAGCCCAGACACTGAACCGCAGGGGACACGAAGTGACTGTCTACGAAAGAAAGGACAGGATCGGAGGTCTCTTAAGGTATGGAATCCCGAATATGAAACTTGACAAGTCTGTGATCGACAGACGCGTAAAACTGATGGAGGAGGCCGGCGTCCGTTTTATATGTAATGCGGATGTCGGAAAAGACACTGCCGTTTCCGAATTACTCGACACATACGACAGCGTCATTCTGGCATGCGGAGCATCGAATCCGAGAAATATCGATGCTCCGGGCCGTGACGCGAAGGGGATACGGTTTGCGGTGGATTTCCTTTCCGAAGTCACAAAAAAGCTTCTTGATTCGGATTTTAAGGATGTGCCGTATGAGCTTGCAAAGGGAAAGGATGTTGTCGTTATAGGCGGCGGAGATACGGGGAATGACTGTGTTGGAACCTGTATCAGGCTTGGAGCGAAGAGCGTAAAGCAGATTGAGATGATGCCAAAGCCTCCGGCAGAGAGGACCGCTTCAAACCCGTGGCCCGAGTGGCCGAAGGTCTTAAAGACAGATTACGGCCAGGAGGAGGCAATAGAGGTTTTTGGCTCCGATCCGCGCATTTACAAGACCACGGTCAGCGAATTTGTTAAGGATAAAAAGGGAGCGCTTAAGGAACTGGTGCTGATCTCACTTGAACCGCACCGGGATGAAAAGACGGGGCGGACAGTGATGAAGCCGGTTGAAGGCAGCGAGACCAGGATACCGGCGCAGCTTGTTCTCATAGCGGCAGGGTTCCTTGGGAGCGAGGCTTATGTTACCGAAGGGTTCGGCGTGGAAGTTGACGGGAGGACCAATGTTTCGACAAAACCCGGCAGCTATGCGTCATCACGGGAAAAAGTCTATACGGCGGGAGATATGCACAGAGGACAGTCTCTTGTTGTCTGGGCCATTGCTGAGGGCAGAAGATGTGCCCGTGAGGTGGACCGTGATCTGATGGGATACAGCAATATCGATTAAATGAAGGATGGGCTAAAGGCGCAGATAGGAGGCTTAAGTATGGCTAAATATATTTTTGTTACAGGCGGTGTGGTTTCGGGGCTTGGAAAAGGCATTACCGCCGCATCTTTAGGAAGGCTTCTGAAGGCCAGGGGGCTTAAGGTCACTGCTCAGAAGCTCGATCCCTACATCAATGTGGATCCGGGGACCATGAGCCCGTACCAGCACGGGGAAGTCTATGTAACGGACGACGGAGCGGAGACGGACCTTGATCTTGGGCACTATGAGAGGTTTATCGATGAGGATCTTACAAAATATTCGAACCTGACTTCGGGCAAGGTTTACTGGAACGTCCTGAACAAAGAACGGAGGGGCGAATACCTTGGGTCCACAGTCCAGGTGATACCGCACATCACCAACGAGATCAAGGAATTTGTGTACAGGGCGGGCAAAGAAACCGACTCCGACGTTGTGATAACCGAGATAGGCGGGACTATAGGCGATATAGAATCCCAGCCTTTTTTAGAGGCCGTAAGGCAGATATCTCTTGAGATCGGGCGCGGAAACAGCCTGTTCATCCACGTTACACTAGTCCCTTACCTGCACGGTTCGGAAGAACACAAATCAAAACCCACCCAGCATTCCGTTAAAGAACTGCAGGGGATGGGGATCAACCCGGACATTATCGTGTTAAGGTGCGATGAACCGCTTGAGGAGAATATTTTCAAAAAGATATCCATGTTCTGCAACGTAAAAGAGGACTGCGTTATAGAGAACAGAACGCTCGAAAGTCTGTACGAAGCCCCGTTGATGCTGGAAAGCTCGGGCTTTTCAAAGGTTGTATGCAGGGAACTCGGTCTTTCCACCGCGGAGCCGGACCTTGCCGGGTGGCGTGATATGGTACGCAGGATCAAAGGCAGACACCGCAATGTGAATATAGGGCTTGTGGGCAAGTATGTCCAGCTGCATGATGCCTATCTTTCAGTGGCGGAAGCCCTGCAGCATGCCGGGTTTGCGCTGGATGCGCATGTATCGGTCACGTGGATAGATTCGGGAGAGCTGACAAGAGAGAACTGCAGGGAAAAGCTTGGCGCCGTGGACGGGATCATAGTTCCGGGAGGCTTTGGTGACCGCGGCATCGAAGGAATGATCCTGGCAGCGGAATATGCGCGGACAACGGATACTCCTTACTTTGGGATATGTCTCGGGATGCAGATAGCGGTCATCGAATTCGCAAGAAATGCGGCCGGAATAGCCGACGCCTGCTCGGGAGAGTTTAAGGAAGCATCGGAACACAAAGTCATAGATTTTATGCCCGGGCAGTCGGATGAGGTGGACAAGGGCGGAACGCTGCGTCTTGGAGCTTATCCGTGTGATATAGTGGCCGGGACCCTGATGGAGAAGTGCTACGGAACACAAAAGATAAGCGAGAGACACCGTCACAGATATGAATTCAACAATGATTACAGAGAGGTGCTGACCAAAGCAGGGCTTAAGATCTCGGGTCTTTCTCCGGACGGGAGCCTTGTGGAAACTGTGGAACTTGAGGATCGCCTGTTCTTCCTCGGAGTCCAGTATCATCCGGAGTTTAAATCAAGACCGGACAGGCCTCACCCGTTGTTTAAGGAGTTTGTAAGATGCTCGCTTTTGAAAAGCGAATCATAGGATAAAGGTTTGGTTATGAAGTCAGACAGAAAATTGGTTTTGGAAGACGGCACCGGGTTTGTGGGAACGGGCTTTGCGAGCCGGAAGGATACAGTGTGCGAGGTGGTCTTTAACACCTCGCTCACAGGCTATCAGGAGATAGTTTCGGATCCTTCGTACACAGACCAGGGAGTGGTAATGTCTTACCCGCTGATAGGAAATTACGGGATTAACAGTGACGACCATGAAAGCAGGCTTATTGCGCCTGCCGCGCTTATAGTGCGAGACATATGTGATGCTCCTTCGAATTTCAGGTCGGAAAAGACACTTTGCGATCTTCTTCTTGAAGCAGACATACCGGGACTTGCGGGCGTGGACACAAGGCGCCTGGTAAGGAGCATAAGGGATACGGGAACAAGGCGTGCGCTGCTCACGGATATCGATATGCCGGTGAGTAAGGCGGTGGAGATCATTAAGAACTCGCCTGTGAGGCATGATGCCGTTAAGCGCGTAAGCTGTGCCGTAAGACAGTACTATCCGGCCGCGGAGGCCCGTTTTCACGTGGTTGCGATAGATTGCGGCATGAAGACCAACATTGTCAGGATGCTGAATGCTTACGGCTGCAGTGTGACTGTTGTCCCATATGATACGGACGCTATCCGGATATTAAGCCTTTCGCCCGATGGCCTGTTTATATCTAACGGGCCCGGAGATCCCGAGGATGTCCCGGAAGTAATAGAAACCTTAAGAGCATTGAGGGGGAAGCTTCCGATGTTCGGGATATGTCTCGGACACCAGCTTATAGCACTGGCGTACGGTGCGAGGACTTATAAGCTTAAGTTCGGGCACAGGGGCGGAAATCATCCCGTGAAGGATCTGCTGACAGGAAAGATCGGGATGACATCCCAGAACCACAGCTATGCTGTAAAGGAAGACAGCCTTGAGGGAACGGGCCTTAAGGTGTCGCATATAAATCTGCTCGACAACACGGTGGAAGGGCTGTACTCAACGGAGGATCCGGTATTCTCGGTGCAGTATCACCCTGAAAGCGCTCCGGGTCCGCATGATGAGTGCGGATTGTTTGAAAAGTTTACAGAGCTTATGGGGAAATGTGCCCGGAACGGAGGCAGCAAAGATGCCAAAAAGAACTGACATAAAGAAAGTCCTTGTTATAGGCTCGGGACCGATAGTCATCGGTCAGGCGGCGGAGTTTGACTATGCCGGGACACAGGCCTGTCTGGCATTAAAGGAAGAAGGGTACGAGGTGGTGCTGGCGAACTCTAATCCCGCTACAATCATGACCGACCATGCCATAGCTGACAAGGTTTATATGGAGCCGCTCACGATAGAATATCTTGCAAGGATCTGCCGCTACGAGAGGCCTGATGCGCTGGTGCCGGGACTTGGAGGCCAGACGGGGCTTAACCTTTCATTGCAGCTTGCGGACAAGGGCGTGCTGAAAGAGTGCGGGATAGAGCTGCTCGGAACAGATGCAGAGGGCATAAGGCGCGCAGAGGACCGCGAGCTTTTCAAGGAACTCTGCGAGGAGCTCGGAGAGCCCGTGGTGCCCTCAAAGATCACTACAAGTGTGGAGGAAGGCCTTGAGGCTGCGGCAGAGATAGGGTACCCTGTGTGCCTTAGGCCCGCATTTACGCTTGGCGGTACGGGGGGCGGCTTTGCGGGAAACGACGAAGAGATGCGCGAGAAAATGAAGCTGGCGCTGGAAATATCGCCTGTAAGCCAGGTGCTTGTGGAAAAGAGCATAAAAGGTTACAAAGAGATAGAGTACGAGGTGATGCGGGATGCCTGCGACACCGCCATCACAGTCTGCAACATGGAAAACCTCGACCCTGTCGGGATCCACACAGGCGACAGTATAGTGGTAGCGCCGAGCCAGACGCTGACAAATAAAGAATATCAGATGCTGAGGGACAGCGCTCTTAAGATCATCAGGGCCCTTAAAGTGAAGGGGGGCTGTAATGTGCAGTTCGCACTTGATCCGTATTCTTTTGCATATTATGTGATAGAGGTTAATCCAAGGGTTTCAAGGTCATCGGCTCTTGCGTCAAAGGCCACAGGGTATCCGATCGCAAGAGTCTCCGCAAAGATCGCGGTGGGGATGAACCTCGACGAGATCAGGCTTGCCAACACTCCCGCATGCTTCGAGCCGGCACTCGACTATGTTGTGACCAAGATACCGCGGTTTCCGTTCGACAAATTTACGGAGGCTTCAAATGTGCTTTCGACACAGATGAAGGCTACGGGCGAGACCATGAGTATAGGGCGTACTTTTGAGGAAAGCCTGCTTAAAGCCATAAGGTCTTTAGAGGACGGAAAAAACCATATCCATCTTGAAAAGTTTGATGTGAAGAGCCTTTCGGATAAGCCTGAACCTGAAAACAGGAAGGAAGCAGTCGAAAAACTGCTCAAGTACATTGAAGAAGGCACGGATGACAGGATATATGCCATTTCCGAGCTGATGTGGCTGGGCACCGGGCCGCGGGAGATCTGTAAAAGAACAGGGATAGACCCGTTTTTCCTCGATAAGATAGGCAACATCGTGAATTTTGAAGTGAAGATCGAAAGAGAAGCGAAGGCGACGAAGAACATAACCCGTGATCTTCTGTTCGAGGCCAAACGCATGGGTTTTTCGGACTCTTATATCGCAGAGCTTGCAGGGTGCACGGAGGATGAAATCTTTGATCTCAGAAAAAAATATGGTATCAGACCGGTTTATAAGATGATAGATACATGCGCCGGCGAGTTTGAGAGCTACGTACCGTATTTCTATTCGACTTATGAGGAAGAGAACGAATCTGTTGTTTCCGGCCGTAAGAAGGTCATAGTGCTGGGCTCGGGGCCGATCAGGATAGGACAGGGCGTTGAATTTGATTATTCCACGGTTCATGCTGTTAAAACTATTCAGGATATGGGCTATGAGGCCATCGTTATAAACAATAATCCGGAAACGGTATCTACCGATTATACTACGGCGGATAAGCTGTATTTTGAGCCTCTGACCAAAGAAGATATATGTAACATCATTGAACTTGAAAATCCGGAAGGCGTTATCACGAGCCTTGGCGGACAGACTGCGGTAAACCTTGCAGAACCGCTCGAAAAGCGTGGTGTAAGGATCCTGGGGACCGGGACAAAGGCTATTTTTAAGGCTGAGGACCGGGACGCTTTTGAAAATGTCCTTATAGAACAGGGAATACCGCATCCCGAGGGTGTCGCTGTGACAACGGTTGAAGAAGGCATAAGCGCTGCGGCAGGGATCGGGTATCCGGTGCTCGTTCGCCCGAGTTTTGTTCTTGGGGGCAGGGCGATGGAGATCGTTGCAAACGAAAAGATGCTCGTAAAATACCTTTCAAACGCTGTGGCCGTGGACAAAGACCATCCGGTACTGATCGACAGGTATATATCGGGGAAAGAGGTAGAAGTTGACGCGGTCTGCGATGGTACGGAGGTTTTTCTGCCGGGAATAATGGAGCTTGTTGAACGGACAGGCGTCCATTCCGGTGACAGCTTCAGTATATATCCGCCTTTTTCGCTGTCTGAAAAGGTGAAGGAAACCATAACGGAATATACGCGCAAGCTTGGCCTCGGACTTGGCATAAAGGGCCTTTTCAATATACAGTTCATAGTTGATAAGAATGATGATGTCTATATCATCGAAGTCAACCCGAGGGCCTCAAGGAGCGTGCCTTTTCTCTCAAAGTCGGCGGGGATCCCGCTTGTGGATATAGCAGTAAGGGTAATGCTCGGGGAATCCCTCGCTGCGCAGGGATATAATGTGGGATTGCCGGAGAACGGGCAGATGTGGTATGTTAAGGCGCCGGCATTCTCGTTTGCAAAGCTCGGAGGCATGGATGCTTACCTTTCGCCGGAGATGAAGTCCACCGGAGAGGCAATAGGCTATGATAAGAGCCTTAAAAGAGCTTTATATAAGGCTTTGAAAGCCTCCGGTGTGAAGATCAGGGAATATGGGACGGTGATCGTGACACTTGCTGACGAGGACAAAGATGAGGCGCTGCCGCTCGTGCGACGGTTTTATGAGCTTGGGTTCAATATCCAGGCTACGATCGGGACCGGCCTGTTCCTGAAGGAACATGGGATAAGGACAAGGATCCTCGGTAAGATAAGCGAAGGCAGCAGCGATATACCGGACTCTATACGGAGCGGGTATGTAAGCTATATAGTCAATACAAGAGCCATACTGTCGGGAGTGCATTACAGCGATGGTGCCGATATCAGAAAGTGCGCCATCAGGAACGGAGTGACCATGTTCACCTCCCTCGATACGGTAAGGATACTGCTTGATGTGCTTGAGGATATCATGCCCGGGATAGCCGCGATATGAGGTCTTCGATCCTGCCGGCTTTGATTCTTTGATTCTTTTTCTTTTTTTGTTGACTGTTGGCTTTTTTAAGTTTATCATATAGGGGCATGCGGAAATTCGTATCCGTAAATACTCTTATGTGGAGGAAGATATGGTTAAGGCAGTTGTCGGCGCTAACTGGGGCGACGAGGGAAAAGGCAAGATAACGGACATGCTTGCGCAGGACGCTGATATCGTTATAAGGTTTCAGGGCGGTGCCAATGCAGGGCATACTATCGTGAACAAATACGGAAAGTTCGCGCTTCATACTCTTCCGTCCGGAGTTTTTTACGACCATGTCACAAATATAATCGGCAACGGTGTTGCTCTTAATATCCCGAAGGTAATGGATGAGATCAAAGGGATCGTGGACAGGGGCGTTCCGATGCCTAAGCTTAAGATATCCAACAGGGCACAGATCGTTATGCCTTATCATATCCTTTTCGATCAGTATGAGGAGGAGCGCCTTGGCGGGAAGTCCTTCGGCTCGACCAAATCAGGTATCGCCCCGTTCTATTCCGATAAATACGCAAAGATCGGCTTTCAGGTGAGCGAACTCTTTGACGAGGATACCCTGAAAGATAAGGTACAGAGCGTGCTCGCGGTGAAGAACATCCTGCTTGAGAATCTTTATCATAAGCCCGCCATCGACCCCGCAGAGCTTCTTGAAACTCTTCATGGCTACAGGGATATGGTGGCTCCTTACGTTGCGGATGTTTCCAAATTTCTCTGGGATGCCGAAAAAGAGGGGAAGATCATTCTTCTTGAGGGCCAGCTTGGTACGCTTAAGGATCCGGATCACGGAATCTACCCGATGGTGACTTCTTCTTCGACACTTGCGGCTTACGGCGCTATTGGCGCAGGGATACCGCCTTATGCCATCAAACAGGTTGTTACGGTTTGCAAGGCATATTCTTCGGCTGTCGGAGCAGGTGCTTTCGTTTCCGAGATCTTCGGCGATGAGGCAGATGAACTCAGACGTCGCGGAGGAGACGGCGGTGAATACGGCGCAACCACAGGCAGACCCCGCAGAATGGGCTGGTTTGATTGTGTTGCGTCAAAATACGGCTGCAGGCTT
The DNA here is from genome assembly GCA_016280395.1 of Lachnospiraceae bacterium. Classification (GTDB taxonomy): domain Bacteria; phylum Bacillota; class Clostridia; order Lachnospirales; family Lachnospiraceae; genus SZUA-448. The sequence continues at coordinate 18,476 of JAEEGQ010000162.1, forward strand.
CAGGGCACAACAGATGTAGCTTTCACGGTCCTTGACGTTCTGGGATATCTTGACGAGATCCCTGTCTGCACAGGATATGAGATAAACGGAAAGGTTACAGATGAATTTCCCGTTACCGTCGAACTTGAGAAGGCTAAACCCGTGCTTGAGACACTTCCCGGCTGGAAGTGCGACATCCGCGGAATAAAGAAATACGAAGATCTTCCTGAAAACTGCAGGAACTATATCGAATTCATCGAAAAGAGGATCGGCTTCCCCATCACCATGATAAGCAACGGTCCTTCGAGGGATGATATCATTTACAGGTAAATATACTATTTTGAAAGTATCGCTTTTTGCGGTACTTTCGTGCTTTTACAGTATTCCAAAAAGTGAACGGAGACAGATATATGAACAGACCAAAGGAACTGATCCTTGTCATAGATTTCGGAGGCCAGTACAACCAGCTTGTGGCAAGGCGCGTGCGTGAGTGCAATGTGTATTGCGAGATCTATTCCTACAGGACGCCGCTTGAAAAGCTGCTTGCGATGAAGCCTGCGGGCTTTATACTTACGGGAGGCCCCGCAAGCTGCTATGAGGAGGGGGCTGCCACCTGCGCGCCCGCGCTGTTTGAGTCCGGCGTGCCGGTACTCGGATTATGCTACGGAGCCCAGCTCATGAGCTATGTGCTCGGCGGAAATGTTGAGCGCGCAAGTATGCGTGAATACGGTAAAACAGAGGTTGAGATCGATACGACATCGGCACTTTTTGCGGGAGTTTCCCCAAAAACAACCTGCTGGATGAGCCATTTTGATTATATCTCGAGGCTTGCTCCCGGTTTCAGGGCAACGGCACACACGGCCAACTGCCCCGTTGCTGCCGCAGAGGATGCTGCACGCGGGCTTTACGCGATCCAGTTCCACCCGGAAGTCCTCCATACACCGGAGGGCTCTAAGATGCTCTATAACTTCGTACGCGGCATCTGCGGATGCAGCGGCGACTGGAAAATGGACACATTTGTGCAGGATTCGATAAAAGCGCTTCGCGAGAAGATAGGGGACGGCAGAGTGCTGCTGGCTCTTTCCGGAGGTGTGGATTCCTCTGTTGCGGCCGCGCTCCTTTCGAAGGCTGTCGGCAACCAGCTGACCTGTGTGTTCGTAGATCACGGCCTGCTGCGCAAAAACGAAGGCGATGAAGTCGAGGCTGTATTCGGACCTTCCGGCAATTTCAAACTGAATTTCGTGCGCGTGAACGCGCAGGAGAGGTATTACGCAAAGCTTGCGGGCGTCGAGGAGCCGGAGCACAAGCGAAAGATCATAGGCGAAGAGTTCATCCGCGTCTTCGAGGAAGAAGCGAAAAAGATTGGAGCAGTGGACTTCCTCGCCCAGGGCACTATTTATCCTGATGTTGTGGAGTCCGGCCTCGGCGGCGAATCCGCCGTGATCAAATCGCACCACAATGTGGGTGGTCTGCCGGATTTCGTGGATTTCAAGGAGATTGTAGAGCCTTTAAGGAACCTGTTCAAGGATGAGGTCAGAAAGGCAGGGCTTGCGCTCGGGCTTTCAAGGGACCTTGTGTTCAGGCAGCCCTTCCCGGGGCCCGGACTCGGGGTGCGTATCGTTGGTGAAGTGACTGCAGAAAAAGTCAGGATAGTTCAGGATGCGGACGCCATTTACCGCGAAGAGATCGCAAAGGCTGCGGAGGCGTGGAGGAAGAACCACGTGTCTTGCGTGGAAGGAACGATCATAAACGAGAACGGAGAAAAAGAGTGTCATCGCAACGGTGAGAACGAGAACCCGCCGTGGATGCCCGACCAGTATTTTGCAGCCCTCACAAATGTTCGTTCTGTAGGTGTTATGGGAGATGAGCGTACCTACGATTACGCTGTCTGCCTGCGCGCCGTAAAGACCATAGATTTCATGACTGCAGAGGCGGCACAGATCCCGTTTGAGGTGCTCCAGACAGTAATGAGCAGGATAATAAACGAGGTGAGGGGCATAAACAGGGTATTCTACGATTTGACAAGCAAACCACCGGGAACGATAGAACTTGAATAATTAACGAAGTCTGAAGAATGCTGTATTTATGCGGTTTATAAAGATTTCAAAAAGCGATTTGATAACAAAATGATAACACTTGATAACTGAGCATTATTTATGAGTAATGCAATAGGTTAGCAGGTGAGGTTTCAGCAAAGACTAAAAAAGGTCTTGTTAAGCTAATGAATAGCTTAGCAAGGCCTTTTCTTTTTGCCCATATGTTAGCCGGTTGAAACCATTTATAGGCGATTTAGTCAAATAAATCCTGTGGAGGAACTTTTGCAAAGTGCGTATGAGTTGTCTGACCGACAGTTGGATAGTGATATCTCCAAGCATCATATTCATCCTGGGTGATCTGACCGGATCTGAGTGCTTCGGACTTATCCATCCAATCCATCAGCATGTCATAAAACAGCATGCTGTCAGGGTGATTCCTTAAATCAAGATAAAGCTGTGGCTGTCCGTCTTCTGCCTTTTCAATCTTGAGACCGTAGCGATCTTCAATAGCGAAGAGGGTATGAATAAGCCCTGTGAAAGAATCGATATTGGGAACCTTCAGGGCATCGGGTTTAACGTCAAAAAGCTCAGCCATAGCCTGAACAAGATTATCCTTTGGAACACGGTTTTCGCTCTCATATTGAGCCATACGGACATCGGCAGATTTTTCATCAAAGCCGATCTGAGTACCTACATATTTTTGTGTCATTCTGCGTTTACTACGGAAGAAATGGATTCGTTCTCCTATTGCCATAGTGAGGGCTCCTTTCGCTTGATTGAACGGAAATATAACAGATTTCTTCGAAATTCTGATATCTTTAGGAAATTTAGAGAATGGTGGTTTAAGTTTCGTGGACTTGAGAAAACAAAAACTAGTATTTACGAGCGACTTAAGGAAGCGCAAAAGCTTGCAGATGAGCATAATGCGCAGTGTAAGAGTTAGCTTAAGAAAAAAAGGAACATGGATTGGAGAGATAGAGAATACAAAACACCGGAACTAAATATCATAGAAAGCAAAGGCTAGTACCAATATTGGGAATAGCCTTTGCTTATTTTCTAGGAAATTTTTTGGATTTTGTGGTTCATATTAGGGATGTACCAAAACATCATAATACTTGTAAATTATAAATATAATAAGACCATGTGTTGTAATTACAGAATCATATGATATACTTTCAATAGAGTTTGAAAATGAAAAGAATTCGGAGGGGGTTATAATGGCTTTTTGCAAATATTGTGGAGAAAAAATAGAGAATAATGCTAAGTTTTGTTCTTCTTGTGGTAAAGCAATAGAACCAAATGAAAAAGATACAAATCAAAAAACTCGAGAAGAAAAAATGAAGAAAAATAAATGTCCAAATTGCGGAGAAATAATGGACGCATTTGAAGTAAAGTGTCCTTCTTGCGGCTTCGAAATAAGAGATATTGATGCAGCAGAGTCAATAAGAAATTTATCAAAAATAACACAAGAAATTGAAAATACAAGAGAAAATGCTAATCCAATTATTTCAATGTTTACAGATGGGTTAGTGGTTGGAAAAACTGATTCAAAGATTGTTAGTGTAATTCAAAATACTCCGATCCCTAATACAGTTGAGGATATTGTAGAATTTATGATTATAGCATCATCTAATATTAATCCGGCTGCATACGCTAATTTAGGAGTAACTTCGTATGGTGTTGCATCACAGGGTGAAAAGGCGAAATCTAGAGCTTGGGAGTCCAAATTAAACCAAGCCTATAATAAAGCTAAATTATCCTTTAAAGATGAGGAGCAGTTTGAACAAATACAAAGGATTTATGACGAAACACATGATAAAATCCGTCAAGCGCAAAAAGAATCTAAAAAAGCATATAGTCACATAATGCGAAGCTCACTTTTTATGTTAGTTTTGATGTTTGCGTTTTTGATTATACTTGCTGTTGTTTTGAGTATAAGAGATGAAAAAATGATTGATAATGGTGCAATTTGCCCAAGCTACAGTTCGCGTGAATTTAAAGGAATGCAATATGAAGATGTAACAAATATATTAGAAAAGGATGGTTTTACTAATATAGTAACAAAAGGTAGTAAAGGAACTATCATGGATGGATTAGATTCCGGAGAAGTAATAAAGGTAACTATAGACGGTACTTATTGCACAAAGGGGTCATATGAGGAACCTGATGCGCCAGTTTTAATTGAGTATAAAAAATAGTGTATTTGGGCATGTTCATTGGATTAGGGATGTTAAGTTATTTGATGCTTCTGATAAGTGTTTGTGGTTTATAAGCTTACAGTTATGCTGATATATGGAATGTGTGATGAACCAAATGTGAGATGAAATTGATAAATATCCGCAAAAAGTTGCGAATATTTTATGAATTCATGCGAAAAATATTGAATTACTCAAGTGATATGCATAACATTATTCTAAATGTATTTTGATTTATTCAATGTAAGGAAGAAAGTGATGGGAATAAGTTACAAAAAAATATGGTTGTTACTAATTGAAAAAGATATTTCTCCAGCAACATTAAGAAAAGATTTAAATATCGCAACGGGGACAATGACTAAACTACGAAAGAATGAAGAGGTTGCATTGTCTGGATTACTTCGGATATGTAGCTATCTGGAATGTAATATAGGTGATATTTGTGATGCTATACCTATAGCTGATTAACTTTAATAGATACTTAATATGTATTTTCGGAGGTATTTTTATGGGCTTATTTGGAAAAAAGAAAACAAGAGGGTTTATGGATGTCATAAGATGTGATGAGCCTTCATATCTTGTCTGGAAATGGCATCCCGTGGGTTGCCAAGAAGGAAAAAATAAACGAGAAAATGAAATAAGATGGGGTTCTTCTTTACGTGTAAAAGATGGTGAGGTTGCTGTTTTTGTTTATAAGCAGAAGGATGGAACTGTACAGGATTTTATAGAAGGTCCTTTTGATGAAACAATAAAGACAAAAAATCTTCCAGTCCTAATAAATCTAATGGGGGCGTTATATGATGGAAGTTCTCCATTTCAAGCTGAAATTTATTTTATTAATCTGGCAAAGATTATACAAGTTAAATTTGGTGTGCCTTATTTTGACGTGTATGATCCTAGATTCTCAGATTTTGGTGTCCCAGTAGCTGTTCGTGGAACAATAAGTTTTCAAATCAAGGATTATAGAGAGTTTATAAAATTACATAGATTAGGTACATTTAGATTAGAAGATTTCCAAAATCAAATAAGAGATGTAGTTGTTAGATATGTGAAGGATACTGTAACGAATATTCCAGCTGCAAATGATATCCCGCTAATTCAAATAGAAACAAAAACTTCGTTAATAAATGATTCTGTTGAGTTAGATATAAAGGAACGATTACAAGAAGATTTTGGAGTAATAGTTTCAGGAGTTGATATTGGAGCAATAGAAATTGATAAATCTAGCGAAGGATATATTAAATTATTATCAGTTACTAGAGATGTTGATAGTGCAATAATATCTGCTCAAAAGGAAGCTAACGTAAAGAACATCCATGATATGCAACGTATTAATGTTGAAAATTATGAGGAAAGTCTGAGAGTACAGCGTGAAGAAGGGCAATACTCAATGCATAAGGGAACACAGTCTCAGAATTTTGCAGCTTATCAAGTTGAAGCTCAAACACAGGTAGGGGTTGCAGGTGCTGAAGCACTAGGTCATATGGGTGAAAATGGAGCTGGCAATATTAGCCTAGGTGATGGAGGGGGAACTGGATTGAATCCAGCGTCCATGATGGCAGCTATGGCTGTTGGAGGAGCTGTTGGACAAAACCTAGCAGGTACTATGAACAATATGTTAGGAAATGCTCCACAACCATCTAATGGTATTGCTCCGCCACCACTACCAAAAGAATCATTCTTTGTGGCCGTCGCTGGTAAACAGGAAGGACCTTTTACATTAGATGTACTTTTACAGATGAAAAACAGTGGGACATTTACTTCAGAACAACTAGTATGGCAAGCTGGTATGGAAAATTGGACAAAAGCATCTGAGGTACAAGCCTTGAAGAGTATGTTCGATATTGATAAAGGAATAACTCCACCACCTATTCCGCAATAAATCTATGATTTTATATTGATTCTAAAATATCTAAAAACAGAATATTAGAATCAAAAACAGTGAGAAAATTTATAAAAAATGCATATTTACCACTATTCGCAATGGTATAAATCATTACTAAGAATCGTGTGGGTTGTAGAACAGTAGGTTTTGGTCGTGTTGCTACAATCATCGAGTAATAACGAGCGAACAGCCCAACCCAAATAGTAAAATCAAGGCTTCCGAGGAATTCCTCGAGAGCCTTTTTTTATCTTTTATAATATAGTATTAGTGTAAAAAAATTCGTAATGATTCTAATTTAATTCTATTTATATAAATAATGACTTTTCACATATAGTGAAAAGTCATTATAATTACCATTTCTTTATTTGTTTTATATCTTCTGCTCGTTGTGGATCGTGATGATATTGTAGTTTCAATTTTACTGTTTCAACTATCTCGCTACGAGCTACATCATCTAATTGATAAAAGGATGTTAGTAAATTGTCTACATCTGGCATAGCATTTTTCCATAAAGCATCATAAGAGGTTGAATAGAATACTGCAGATATCATTTTACTCTTGAAGAATCTAACATATCTTTCTTATCATGGAATGTCATGTAAATTTCATCCTCTTTTAATTCACCAGAAAAAGGAATAGCTGAACATATCTCATTAACATCTATCTCTAATTCATTAGCAATTCGTAAGGCGTAGTCAAATCTTATATTTGTTTCTTTTTGAATAATTGAATATAAAGTAGATGCGCTTATACCTGAGGCTTTTGCAACCGGCATATATTTGTGCCTTTAGCGTCTATTATTTCATTTAATCTTTTCTCATCACCCATACATACAATCTCACTTCTTGATTTATTGAATTAATCATAACATATTTACGAAAAACATAAAGTGAAAAAATACAAAAAATAAAAATAATTTATGAAATTCGTAAAAATAGTACTTACAAAAATAATAGCAAATGATATATTGAATTTACGAAGTTCGTAAATCTAGAAATTATGTACATAGTAAAAGGAGATAAATATGAAATCACATTACATAAGAGATTCAATGATAGCCGATTTGATTCAGCAAGGATATGCAAGAAAAGCTGAATATGGAGTTGGATGGGACACAGTGGATATTAATGATGTTGTATCTGTTGTTGCCCCTGGTGCAAAACCAGTTGTGGTTGGGGGTAAGATAATTTACTATAGTGCTGACGGAACTAAGGCAGTTGTCGCTGATGTTAGTGGATATTTGCGAGTACAAGATTTAACTAAAAAAACCAGAAAACGACAGTACTTAGACCAATTTGGTGACGACGCATATAATGTAGTTGAGAGCAACGGAAAAAAACGAGGTAGAAGTAAGTCGGAGTTTCAGAAGGCGACTCATTATATGATTAAAAAGAGAATGTGAGGTGAGTAAATGTTTGTATATTATATGAATGTTCCATTAAATAAAATAGGGATAGAAGAATTTGAAGGTTATGATGAAGAAATGTCAAATGTTAAGACATTTGAACTTACTCAAGAGGAGTATGATATTTTAAGACAACCTAAAGGCTTATTTCAAGAGTTTGACGAAAGATTCGGAACAATAATTGATGTCTGCGAAGAAGAGCGAATCGTTAATGAAAATTTGAAGGAGGCATTACAGTCTGCTAATAAAATGTTAAATAAGCAAAAAAATGACATTGCAGAAAAAGCTATTAAAAAAGTTATAGACTCTTTGGAATGTGCTATCCAGGCGGGAACTTTTTGGGAAATAGATATTTATTTGGAGTAATGCCATGAGTAAATATATTTATCAAAAATTTCTTCTTAACTGTAATTATGAAGACATAAATATAAATGACTTCCCTGTTTTTGAGGGTGATGTTAAATGCATACTGGATTATCGCTGCGACTATTGCTTGTTTGATATAAATAAAACATTAATACGAAAAATAAGTATTGCAGATATCGACGAACAAGTGGATACAGAAGAGGATTGGAATCAATTATTAAAACGGTTAAAAGAATTTGATGTTATTGTTCTCTATGATTACCTCGTCAATTCAGCTAATCCGATTATTCAAAGTTATCGTGAAGCAACTTTAAAAGCCTATTTGTATCGATTTCAAAAAAATGAAATAAAAATATGTCTTGCATAAACGATATAGTTATAGTATCACGATGATACGCCTCGTGATACTATTATGATACGATTTCTTCGAAAAGCACAAAAAATACAAGGCAATTCGCAGAGTTTCTGCGGGTTGCCTTTTTTATTGTCGCGTTTGTTGTTGCAATATGGTTGAAAAAAGTACTGGTGGAGTACTGTTTGATGAAAATTCAAACCACACATTGCGTGTTCACACACTGAGTGATATAATAAAGAAAACGCAATGCGAGGAGGATGTTATGGATACTGCAAAGGTGATAAGAGAACTACGTGAGAGTGTAAATATGAATCGAAAAGAGTTTTCGAAACATACGGGGATTCCGGTAAGGACGTTAGAAGACTGGGAAGCAGGCCGTCGTACCCCTCCGGAGTATATTCCGCGTTTGTTGGCATATCAGCTGAAATATGAGGAATTGATTGGGAAAGGTGTCAAATATGGAGGGGCAAGTGGCGAAAACGGAGCAGATTCAGATAATGGATAATATATCGTTGAAAGTGGAAACTATAGATATTAGGAGTCAAATTCATATCGTACGTGGGAAGCAGGTTATGTTGGATAGTGATCTTGCTATGTTATACAAGGTCGAAACAGGAGCTCTGAACCGTGCGGTTAAGCGTAATAAGAAACGATTTCCTGAAGACTTTTGTTTCCAACTGTCGGAGGAAGAGTTTTTGAGATGCCAAAATGGCATCTCAAAGGATAATGACCCAGATGGACGCGGCGGCAGACGATATATGCCGTATGCTTTTACGGAGCAGGGAATATCGATGCTTTCTGCTATACTTCGAAGCGATGTAGCAATTAATGTCAGCATAGGTATTATGAGAGCATTTGTGGAAATGCGGAAATTCCTTGCAACAAACTCTCTGATACTGAATCGCGTCGAAGAATTGGAAGTTAAACAACTGGAATATCAGAAAAGTACCGATGAGAGATTTGATAGGGTGTTTCAGTATATCGAAGATCATGCCGAATCGGAGCAGAAGATCTTCTTTGACGGGCAGATCTATGATGCGTTTAGTTTGATTACAACTATTATACAGAAGGCCAAAAGTGATATTGTATTGATTGATGGATATGTGGATGTGAACACGCTGAACATTTTGGCGAAGAAGAATACCGGTGTTGATGTTACAATTTTTACATATGCCAGCGCACCGCTTACGAAAAAAGATGTGGAGATTTTTAATGCGCAGTATCCGACACTGACTGTTAAAAAGACACAGGTATTTCATGATAGATTTATTATACTGGATGGGAAGACGGTTTATCATATAGGGGCTTCTATTAAGGATGCCGGCAAGAAGTGTTTTGGTATTTCACTGATAAATGATTCGAGCATTGTGTTAGATATACTGAATAGATTGAAAACGATTTAAAATAAAGTGAAGAGATATGGTAAAGAGGTGCCACAGATGGAAGATTTTTCAATAAATGAGATGCAGGAAATGCAAAGAGATTTACAGGAAAAGTATAAGGAAAAATGGGAACTCATTGGCCCCGAGACAGGAAAAAACAAACTTCTTTGGATGGTGGGAGAGATTGGAGAAGTTATATGTTGATAAATTCGAAAAAAACATGAAAAGGTGGTAAATCATAGAGGGGGATAAAAATGTCAGAGGAGAAGGCAAAAACAAGAAGAAGACGTAGAACTATAAAAAAGAGAAGTGTAGTGGATAGTGCCGTTAGAAACGCTGTAAATTACCAAAAGATGATTCTCAGCTTAAACATATTTTCGTAAAGCAAGAGGTCATTTAGAGGATTCGCCAGAGAACAGACAAAAGATACTGGAATTGGCGAATGATTCTAAATGCTATGGCGGGAAAGATAGAAGAGGGCTTGACTGGTATTACAGGATTTTGGAGATGTAAAATGAACGAATTTGAGTTGTATATAATGATGTTTTTTTGGATAGATAATTATTATGCAGACTCTACCGATGACAGAATCAATAATTTGATAGGAGAAATGAATCCTTTTTTGTGGCAAGATATAGGTTCCGCTGATCCGGCGTATTATGATGAGTTTTGCCGATA
>JAEEGQ010000163.1 GCA_016280395.1 Lachnospiraceae bacterium
CGGACATCAAATTTGTGCTAATATTAGCCATGGGGAACGAATTTCACTCCTTTATGATTTGGTTTGGTCGCTTAAATCATAAACGAAGTTCGTTCCCTTTTCCATAGGGAATTCTATTTACACAAAATATTTTATACTATCCCTTTACATTAATCTCTTGTTAACTTACATTTGCAGTTCCATGCGACACTCTAATCCTTTTGTGTTCATTAATGCCTTCTTACTTATGTTGAAATAAAGCTAGTTTGCTTTTTGTGTTGCTGATGTAACTGTTGCTGTTTCCGATCCGGAAGCCGTATAAACCGTTACCTTGACTTTTGCGCGGTAAGTCTTTCCGCTTGTTACAACGTAGTTTTTTACCATCTGCAAACTGTCACTGTTCACGCTCTCGTTCCAAGTGCTCTTTGTTATCCAAAACAAAGCGAACTTTTCCTGGATTTCAACTGTCATTTCGATTCTTGTTACTGACTGGAATCCATAGCTTAAAGCAGTAATGATCGCACTACCATTTCTAATCTTAACACGACAATCAATTGAATGAATATACGAATACTCCTCAATGACCGGATTATCAGCAGGAGTGTCTATAGCATTCGCATTCACATGCTCAGGAACAATTGAACATAAGAATATAATGCACAGTATAATACAAGATACCTTTTTCTTCATATGTTTCACCTCCTTTCTTCCGTTCTATAAATACTAACGAATTGAAAAGAGATTTTGTGACACTTGTTTTTTAATTATTTTTGAATAATTACTGCTCCTTTTCAAAACAAAGACTGATATTCTCAGCTATCCTAACAGCATCTTGTTCCGAAACAATTCCACATATCTTGCATATTACATTTCTTTGAGAACAAACCAAAATCAATCCTTCAGTTTCTATACTCAACAATGCTTTTTCTCCATTAATCGTAGGATAACTTACTTCCGTATTCTCCGTATTTATGGATAATACGCCTACTGTAGTGTCTGTTACAACATATAGATCTATATACAGAGTTCCACCATCTGAATTCCTAATAGTATAAAAAGCTTCTTCATCCCCTATTTTCTGTTCAGTAATCTCAAACCCCTGCGGCAGATATCCAAAAGCAGTTTTATTGAGATCAACCTCACAATACTCAACATCACCGATTCTGTATTCTATATTGGTAGCTCTGTGTGTAGTGCGTTTAATGAAGTTGATGAATTCCTCCCTGTATGCCTTTACTGACATGGTTGTAGCAAACGCTCCTGCGAGTGCAATGAGCAAAACAATTGCTGCCTTCTGCATAATACTTATAAACCGCCGTTGTCCCGGAGAACGTTTCTGGTCTTTTATCATTTTTCGCATATTTCGTTCAAAGCGGCCCGAGAACACGTGTTCATTTTCCGATTGATATTCCGCATCTGTTTTATCAAGATACAGTATTGCTGCTTTTTCCGCATTTTCATATAACATTTCCTCTGTAATCGTCATTGAACCGTGCCTCCTTTCTCGTATTCACGAACAAGCCTCTTTTTCGCCCGTTCCAACAATTTTCTTACATTGCTTTCCGTTGTTTCGAGCGTCTTAGCAATCTCGGCATCAGAAAAAGCATTATAATACTTTAGCAGAATCACATCACGATATCTGTCCGGAAGCCCGGCCATTGCATTGACAAGATCCAGCTTATCCAAAGTGTTTTCGATCTGTTCTCCGGCGCTTACGTCTTCACAGCCTTCGTCAATATAATTCTCATCAAAAGGCACATTATTATCAGATTTCCTTTTACGTCGATAAATATCGATCGCTGTCCTTCTGACAATAATAACGATATACAGTTTAGTTTTGTGACACTCGGACAGATCTATCCTGTCAATATTTTTTATTATCTTCAGGAACGCTTCCTGTACAGCGTCTTCGGCATCGCTGTCATTTCCGAGGATATCCCTGGCGATATAGAACATCAGCCCGCGATAATCCATATAGATTGTTTCAAATTTAGACCGGTCCTGTTCGGACTCGATCAAAGACATATACAGAATCATTGCACACCCCATGTTTTCATTATAAACATTAACCCGTATAATGCGTATAAACCCACATACACACAATAATCATAGCATTATCCCGTATTGCATGCAATAACCTGTCTTGATATACTTGAGAAATAAATGTATAATCAGAGCAATCAGAATATTAAGGAATAAAAACATATATGCTTACATTCAGACAAAAACTAAACGTTCCGGCAGACCTCTTTTCACAGTTCGGGGAACCGGTTTCAGTAATGTTCTTTGATATAGAGACCACAGGATTATCCGCCGAAAGCAATCTCATATATCTTATCTGCGCCGCAAGGCTTGAAAACGGTGAGCCCGTGCTCTATCAGTGGTTCAGTGAAGGCGCAGCCGACGAACCCGCAGTGATCAATGCTTTTTTTGAGTTTACATCAGGTATTTCCCTGCTAATTCACTTTAATGGCGATACCTTTGATGTTCCCTTTGTCACAAAAAAAGCCGAAACGCACTGTATTCCGTGCCCGTTTTCCGACATAAAACAGCTTGACCTGTTCAAGCTGATACGCAGATACAAAGACTTTCTCGGCCTTTCACACTGCAGGCAGAAAGATGTCGAACGGTTCCTCGGGATATACAGGGAAGACATGTTTTCAGGCGGCGAGCTTATAGAAGTCTATAAGCAGTACCTTGGCCGTGCACGTTTCGATAAGCTCACCTCCGGTACCCCCTTGGCCCATACCCCCGGTTCCGGGCTTCCGTCGATGCCGCGTACTCCTTCCGAAGCACTCCTTGCCACTCTTCTGCTCCACAATGCCGAGGATGTCGAAGGGCTCATAAAGATATCAGCTCTTTATCCTCTTTTACAGATACTGCAGGGTATTGTTCCGAAAGGCTTCTCATCGGAAGTTGAAAACAAAGGCCGTTCCGTTTCCGCCAGATTCATGGGAAACACCTTTCTTCCCGCACCTCTTACTCTTGGAATCCCCACAAAAGACAGGCCCCACATATCATTGACAGCAGGGCCCGGCGACATCAGTATCGAATGTTATGCGTTTGAGGGTGAATTAAAACATTTTATCGAGGATTACAAGAATTATTACTATCTTCCCGAAACCGACACTGCGATCCATAAAAGTGCCGGTGCCGGCGTAGCAAAAGAAAGGCGGAAAAACGCAACCGCCGCTACCTGCTATATAAAAAAATCCGGTGCCTTTTTCCCGATAGCGCCGGAAGGAAAACCGTTATTAAGAAAAGATCACAAGAGCAAAATGCTGTTTGTTGATGCGAAAGAGCCGTTTTTACTTGAAGAAAGCGCACTTATAAACGCTATGCTGAATGAGTTCCGAAATCTTTGATCTTTAATCTGCCGTCAGAGCAGATCTACGGTATTTAATCCACGTAATAACAGCCCGTCTGTGCACTATTAATTATATTGATCTACAGAGGATTATCATGAAAAAACAGGTTTTAATCAAAAAAACACCGCAGTCAGGGATCATATCAGTTTTTTTGTCTTTCATTTCATTACTGCTCGCTCTTGCGGTTCCCGCCGCAGTTGCACTGATGCTTACAGCCTGCGGGAGCACTGTCGTTACCCCTTCGGAAACCCCGTCAGAACTTTCACCGTCCGGAAGCATAGCCACTCCCGAACCCTCACCGTCCGGAAGAACAACACCCGAACCTTCTCCTTCCGGCAGTGCATCCACTCCTGAGCCCTCTCCTACCGGCGCACTCCCCTCCTCAGCTCCTTCGCTCACACCAACACCCAACGAAAACGAAAGCCTGTATGGTAAAGGCACCCATCCCGGAAGCAGTTACACTTCGGAATACAGGAAGTTTACATCAAAAAAAGGTGAGCTCGAGCTGCTGCTTACAGGACTTACAAAGGAAAGTACTGCATATGTGCTTGAGGCTGTCAAAAACTATGACCCTTCAGCAGGTGGCATTTTCATCTTTGAACACACAGATTTTGTAGATGCTGAAAAATGGAATACCTACGCCGAAACGGTCTATGAAACCAACGACTCCAACCAGTGCTGGACCGCAGCAGCATCTGATCTGCTGTGGATATCGGGCTGGGCAACGGGTTACAACAATCCTCTTACAGGACAGCCTTTTTCCTCTGAAGACGATCTTTTCCGCTATTTCAACGAAAAGATTTCAAACCGCGGCGGTGAGTTTTCCGCTGCTGTCAACTTCTTTTTCACCGGTGAATTCTGTCCCAACTGGAACAGCGCGCATCCTGCCATGCTGAATGCACTTGAGCCTTCTGAAGAAGATGGTATTATCAAGAACTTTGTCAGCACAAATGCCGTCAAAGAATACAACCTCATTAATGACATAACACAGATCGAACAACTGATGAACATGAATATGCGTTCCGGTTCACCCGCTGTATTTCAGGCATCTATAGGTTTTATGTCTGATAATGCGCTTAGAAGCTCCGATCACGCCGTTGCTGTTGTTGGGCTTATCATCGATCCTGAAGCAAAAACACCCGCCGAACGTTACAAGGCGATCATCCTTTCAAACAGCGATGATGATGCGTATCCGGATGACGACACGATCGATCCCGAAAATGTTTCGGAAGAACAGCGATACGCCGAAAAAGCATCGCGACCAAACTGTTATGCGGTTTATAATCTTGCCCTGTCCGAGGATTCCACCGGTACAAAATACTGGGAATTAAAGGATTACTCACCCGAAAACCGGACAGCGCTCTATTCCGTATCAGCACTTCCGTTACCTTCAGATAAGGTTCTTACCGAAAACCGTGAAACAGAAGGCACATGTTCCGCAATAAACGACCCTGATTTTGTTCCGGGACCGCTTTTCACTACTGCCAATACAGAGTCTGTTCAGGACCCGTTCTTTTTTAACCGTGAAGAAACAATAAAAACTGTATTTAAAGCAGGCGAAGCCATCAATCTGAACTTCTTTGTATCAAACCACGGATTTGGAACTTTTGATGATGAATACCGCAAAGACAAGTCTCTTTCAGCAGACTGGAAAGTAATCGCAGCAGACGGTTCGGTTATCGCCCAGGGCACGATGATCTGCAACAAGCCTGTTCACACAGGAATTGATGCCGGATACCTGGTTAATCTGAACCTTGCAGACGGAAAAATCGTCACATGGAAAGCAGGAAAATACACAATATCGGTAAATGTGAACCCTGACCATTCAATTATGGAAGCATATTACCTTAATAACGGCGAAGCCGTATTCGAATTTGAGATCAAATAATATAAGCACTAAAGAGCCACTGATCAAAACAGTGGTTTTTTTTAGCCGCAAAAAAGGACCGTCATTCGACGGTCCAAAAATCCGGCACGTTCATACTGAGCGCGCCGGAAGGATTGCAGCCAAATTCTCAGGCTACGGATGTTCAGTCCTTATTTGCTTTAATTTCAAGATCTGTTGCAAAGTATTGTAACACATAAGAAAAGAAAACTGCCAGCACAATGATCAAAGCAGCCAAAGCCACCCCGACTCCAAAGCAATTACCGTCGGTTTCTCCGTTAAAATAATAGCTTGAAAAAAATATAGACACAACAGCGCCCAAAATACCTAACAACAATATTAATGTTGACCCATTCTCCAGCATTGATATGGTTTTTTCGGTTCTCTTTTTGTTCATAAGTAAACCTCCGCATATTATAGTTGTAAAAAGCCGTGCCGACTCCGGCAGCACAACTTAAAAATCCTTGTTACCTTTCGGTAACAAGAATTAAAAACCCGTGTTGCTTTCAGCAACACGGGTTTTACTTCCATGATCAGTCACCAACAGCAATGATCTCTTTCTTGTTGTAAGAACCACAAGCCTTGCAAACTCTGTGAGGCATCATAAGAGCACCGCACTTGCTGCACTTTACGAGATTGGGAGCAGTCATTTTCCAGTTAGCTCTGCGACTGTCTCTTCTTGCCTTGGAATGTTTGTTCTTCGGACAAATAGCACCCATGGATTTACACCTCCTTAACGGTATCGTATCTGAATTTGCTTAGACTCACGAAGTAAGTCAAAGCAACTCACTTAGTCTAATCACGCACTAAAATAGTATAAATGTACGTTTCGGGTTTGTCAAGAAAAAATTTTTAATATTTTCTGACATGAATAAATGTCATTCAAAGGAGCGCCAGTGTCTCTCTTGCGATAGCAAGCTCTTCGTTTGTAGGGATGACAGCAACCTTAACCTTTGAATCGGGAGTAGAGATAACGATCTCTTCGCCGCGCTTCTTGTTTGCTTCATCATCGATCTTAATGCCGAGGAAGCTTACGCCTTCGCTTATCTCCTTACGCATTGCGGCATCATTCTCGCCGACGCCTGCAGTGAAGATGATCGCATCAACGCCGTTCATGGCAGCGGTATAAGCGCCGATGTACTTGATCACTCTGTGCTTGTATGCATCAAGAGCTACTTCCGCATCATGGTTGCCTTCCTTTGCGGCCTTTCCTACATCGCGGAAATCGCTTGAAACACCGGACATGCCGAGGATACCGGACTTCTTGTTGAGGATATTAAGCATCTCATTGATATCCTTGCCCTCTTTGTTAGCGATGAACTGGATAACAGCGGGATCGAGATCGCCCGAACGGGTTCCCATGATAAGGCCTTCAAGAGGTGTAAGTCCCATTGAAGTATCGAAGCACTTGCCGTTCAGCACTGCGGAAAGGGATGCACCGTTTCCGAGGTGGCAAACGATAACCTTCGAATTGTTCTTATCAAGACCGAGGAATTCGATCGCACGCTTCGAAACGAAGCTGTGGCTTGTTCCGTGGAAGCCATAACGGCGGATGTGGTATTTCTCGTAATACTCGTGAGGAATAGCATACATAAAGGACTTCTCGGGCATTGTCTGATGGAATGCTGTATCAAACACTGCAACATTCTTCTTTCCGGGAAGAGCTGCTTCACAGGCTTCGATACCGATAAGGTTTGCGGGATTGTGAAGAGGTCCGAGATCGAAGCACTCCCTGATAACACGCTTAACATCATCATTTACTACGATCGATTCGCTGTAAACAGCGCCGCCGTGGAGCACTCTGTGGCCAACGGCAGAAATCTCGTCAACAGATTTGATAACGCCATGCACGGGGTCTACAAGTGCCTTAAGAACGAGTTCTACAGCTGTCTTGTGTGTCTCCATGGGAGTCTCAACAACATAATCTTCTTTTCCGCTTGCCTTGTGGGTAAGCTTTGAGCCTTCGATCGCGATACGCTCGCAAAGTCCTTTTGCAAGAACTGCCTCGTTATCCATATCGATAAGCTGGTACTTAAGCGACGAACTGCCGCAGTTTATAACTAAGATCTTCATGAATTGTCTCCTGATATGTTTATTCTCCGGTAATACCGGTCTAAAAAGCCCGTAAGAGCCTTTCGGCTCGTTTCAGTTCTGGGCCTGAACAGCCGTAATTGCGATAACGCCTACGATATCTTCTGCAAAGCAGCCGCGTGAAAGGTCATTAACGGGTGCTGCGATACCCTGCATAACGGGGCCGTAAGCTTCTGCTTTTGCAAGACGCTGAACCAGCTTGTAGCCGATGTTACCTGCATCGAGGTCGGGGAAGATAAGCGTGTTTGCGCGGCCGGCAACATTTGAATCGGGAGCCTTCGACTTACCAACGGAAGGAACGATCGCTGCGTCAAGCTGAAGCTCGCCGTCAAGGCAAAGATCCGGATATGTCTCCTTTGCGATCCTTGTAGCTTCAACAACCTTTGTAACATCATCATGCTTTGCACTGCCCTTAGAAGAATGTGAAAGCATTGCAACGCGTGCTTCGTTTCCTGTAAGGAGCTTGAAGCTCTTTGCTGAAAGACCTGCGATCTCAGCAAGCTGCTCGGGATCGGGATTCTGGCAGAGGCCGCAGTCCGAGAAAACGAAAACACCATTATCGCCGTACTCGCAGTCCGGAACGATCATCAGGAAGAATGCGGATGCGCTCTTTACGCCCGGTGCAGTCTTGAGTATCTGCAGGCAGGGACGGAGTGTGTTTGCCGTCGAATGGCATGCGCCGGAAACAACGCCGTCTGCGTCGCCCATCTTTACCATCATAACGGCAAAGGTAGTATAATCAGTGGTAAGTGCCTCGCGTGCAAGTTCGGGGGTCATGCCCTTCTTTGCGCGAAGCTCAACAAGTTTGTCAATGTAGCTCTGAAGGTTCTCGAATTCCTTCGGGTTGATGACTTTAGCTCCGCTAAGGTCAAGGCCTTCGCCAAGCTTGTCAATATCAGCCTGTGCGCCGAGAAGCACAACTTTTGCGTTGCCCTCTTTGAGTGTTGTGGCGGCAGCCTCAAGGACTCTTCTGTCCTCTGCTTCGGGAAGTACGATCGTCTTGATGTCTTTACGTGCTCTTTCCTTGATTGTGTCAATAAAGCTCATGATTTTGATCCTTTCATCGAAAGTTTTTTTCTATACATTTGCGGGCACAGTTCCACCCGCAAAACACCGCATAATATTATAGCGCTTTTCTTTATGATGTTCAAGGATTTTCTGAATCATCAATCAGCGGGCAAATACCTGTTGTTTATTCCATATTGTCCTCTTTTTCTTTTCTTATCCGTTCAAATTCCGCACGCATTGTAGGATTATCCTTTGTAAGTTTCTTCACCGAAACATTATCGACCTTATTGTTTGCGATCCGCAGCTGGTTGTCAGAGCCGATCAGCTCCTTCTTGACCTTCTGAAGATGCTCTATGGTTTTGTCGATCTCCTCAATGGCCTTATCAAAATGATCATGGGCAAGCGAATAATTTCGTCCGAATTCATCCTTAAACTGCTTCAGGTTATCCTCAAAGTTAGTAACATCAATATTCTGGCTCCTTACAACAGCAAGTTCCCGTTTGTATTCCATTGCGTTAAGCGCGGCATTCCTGAGCAGAGTGATGATCGGGATAAAACACTGCGGCCTGACCACATACATCTTGTCATATTTATACGAAACATCAACTATGCCGGCGTTGTAAAGCTCGCTGTCACTTTCGAGCAGTGATACAAGAACGGCATATTCGCATTTTTTCTCGGTACGGTCCTTATGCAGTTCCCTGAAAAAGTCCTCATTTTTATGCTTTGTCGCGGTCTCGTCAAGTTCATTTTTCATTTCAAACATGATGGATACGATCTCGTTGCCGTATTTATCATTTTCACGATATATGAAGTCTCCCTTGCTGCCGCTCCTCGCATCATTGTCTTTCTCAAAATATGCGTTTCTGAAAGCCGTCGCACGAAGCTGGTTGAACTGGATCTCGCAGTGCTGCTCAAGAGTTTCGCCAACCATCTTTGTTGACATTTTTGCTTTCAGATCCTTGTAAAAACCGATTTCCGAATCCTTCTGTCTTACGACCAACTCATGTTTTTCTCTTTCGCTTTTCAGTTCACTTTCAAGCTCATGTTTCTCCGCTTCAACAGCGTTCACTGCCTCTATTACCGCAAGCTTTCGTCTGTTTTCTTCTTCATCCGCATTATGCTTAAGGTTCAAAACTTCATCTTCAAGCTTCTTTACAGCTTCCTGGACGGCAAGTTTACGTCTGTCCTCTTCCCCGTCCGCCTTGTTCCGTAAGGTTTGTACCTCGGTTTCAAGCTTTTTTACGGCTTCCTGGACGGCAAGCTTTTTCTTGTCTTCGGCAGCATTCACCTCAGACTGCAGCCTTTCCTTCTCAGCTTCCGCTTTTCGAAGGTTTTCCTCAAGTTCCCTGATCGTTTTATTGGCAGCTTCCTGCGTCTTTAGCCTTATTTCACCGGCTTTTGCGTCAAGCTCGAGTTCATGCTGCTTTTTCAGATTAGATTCGACCTCTGAAACTCTCTTGTCTACATCATGCTTAAATTGTCCGTTTCTGATCTGATTGATGATCGAATCAAGTGCGCTCTCATCAACATTAAATACCTGGCCGCAATGCGGGCATTTTATCTCTGTCATTGTAAACCCCTTTCAAAAAAAATATTATATGATCATGAATACCTGCTATATCTGCTTTATTTTACACTTTTCTGCTTTGTTTTTCAACTGAGGTTATACCCTTGTCACACTCTTGACAACACCCATCCGTTATTGTATTCTACTGTTATAAGATTATATTTTTATCAATTATTTCAGGGGGAAGAAAAATGGAATTCTTAAAAATTCTTGAAGGGATAAGAAATCCCTTTCTTGATGTGATCTTTCGTATCTTTACCGAAATGGCCGGTGAGATGGTGCTTCTTGCGATACTCTGCGTGCTTTTCTGGTGCGTGAGCAAGAAGATCTCGTATGTCATGGGCTTTGCGTTCATGGGTTCGCAGATGGTCGTAAACAATCTTAAGCTTACCTTCCGTATCGAGCGTCCCTGGATCCTCGACCCTACACTGCAGGTTTCCGATGCTCTCAAAAAGGGCGCTACCGGCTACTCCTTCCCGAGCGGTCACACATGCGCAGCAGGCTCGCTTTACGGTGCGCTTGCCTTCAAGCTCAAGGGCATTGCCTGGAAGATAGCCGCTCTCGTGATCGTCATCGGCGTTATGTTTTCAAGAATGTACTTCGGTGTGCACACACCGCTTGATGTATGTGTCGCCTTTGGGGTAACGGCCGTTGTTGTTGCGCTCTGCATCATCATTGACGCAAAGGTCGAGATGACCGATGCCCGCAGGATCGCTCTTTGCGTGATCTTCGGTGTCCTCGCGATCTGCTCCGTTGTTTATGCAGTAATCCTTACATCAAACGGTACCGTTCTTCCCGAAAATGCGGCAGACAGCTCCAAGATGTCCGGCGCAGCGCTTGCATTTGTTATTTCCTGGTTCGTTGAAGTAAAATACATCAACTTCAATGAGCGCGGCTGCAAGCTGCCCATGCAGATCGTTAAAGTCCTTATCGGCGTAGCCGGCGTGCTTGCGATCAAGGAAAGCCTTAAAGTGCTCTTCAAGCTTATCGGCGGCGGTTCGGAACCGATCCTTTGCGGCGGTATCAGATACTTCTTCGTGGTACTTTTTGCAATGACCTTCTACCCTATGGTCATCAAGCGTTTCTTCACGGATAAAGACAAGCAGCAGACAGCAGAATAAAGCATAACTGTTTTACACTCTGTACAGACAGCCGTTTTACGGTCATGCCCAAAGTCAGCTTAACGGAGGTTCAGCATGATAAAAGCCGGGATCATATCTGAATACAACCCTTTTCACAACGGTCATGAATATCTCATAAAGAAGGTCATGGAGACAGGTATAGACAGCATCTTCTCCGTCATGAGCGGCGATTTCGTCCAGCGTGGAGGTCCTGCGCTTTTTGATAAATATACGCGCGCGGCCGCAGCTCTCGAATATTCCGATATCTGCTTCGAACTTCCCGCCTACTTTGCCACTTCGAGTGCCGAATATTTCGCATTCGGCGGTGTTGCGATGCTTACGGCGCTTCATGCGGACTACATAGCATTCGGCTCGGAATGCGGCGAGATAAATCCGCTTATGGAGCTTGCAGAGTATCTGCGTGAAGAACCTTCGAACTTCAGGGATGCCCTCGGCGAAAGCCTGAGGGCCGGCAATCCTTTCCCTGTCGCAAGAAGAGATGCTGTTGTAAAATGCCTTGGCATCAAATACGCAACCTATCTCAACGAACCGAACAACCTTCTTGGGATCGAATACTGCAAATCTATTTTGAAGCTGAGACAGCTTGGGAAAAACCCGCCAAAACCCATTACGATAAAGCGTGAAAGCAGCTACAATGACATAGAACTCGATCCCGGCACTCTCCCGAGCGCCATGGCGCTTCGCATACCGCTTGTAGAAGGCGATATGCGTTCAGCAAGGAGTTTCATTCCCGAAAGATCCGTAAAACATTACGAAGAAGCGCTCGAATCAAGCGTTCCGGGTAAATTTGAAAAGCTCTCCGAGCTTCTGGCCTACTGTCTCCTTACCGAGACCGAAGACAGCATCCTGCAGTATGCGGACTGGAACAGGGATCTTGCAAGAAGGGTGCTCAACCTTGCCCGCGAAACACATGTAAGCTTCGCCGAAATGCCCTTCAAGCTCAAATCCAAAAACATCACGTATTCAAGGGCTTCCCGAATGCTCCTTTCCCTCGTCCTTAAGAAAAAAGAGGCTCTGCTCAAGCAGGCCGTTTCCGAAGGCGGTGCCTTCTACGCAAGGATACTCGGCATAAACTCGGCTTCAACACAGGCATTAAAAGAGATCGAGGAAGTCTCGGAGATCCCCGTAATCAACAAAGCCGCTTCAGGCAACCAGCTTACCGGTACCGCAAAAGCGCTGTTTGACGCGGATATCACGGCAGCTAACCTATACAATCTGCTTTTCTGTGATGAGGCTTTGGACGATTACAGACACGGCATAAAGATAATCTGAAAAGGCAGCGCTCATGCGACTTGACAAATATCTCGTACATACAAATACATGCACCAGGAGCGAAGCCCGGAACCTTGTAAGGTCCGGGCGCGTTCTTGTTAACGGCGCTCCGGCCGCCTCCTCTGACATTAAGATAAATGAAAATGCCGATATGGTCACACTTGACGGAAAACAGGTCTTGTATGAGCAATACTCATATTTCATGCTCAACAAACCAGCAGGTGTCGTATCCGCCTGTGAGGACAGGCGCGAAAACACCGTGCTCGACTTCTTTAAGAACGAGCCCTGTAAAGATCTTTTCCCCGTAGGACGCCTCGACAAAGACACAGTCGGCCTTTTGCTAATAACAAACGACGGCGCACTTGCGCATCGCCTCCTTGCACCAAACAAGCACGTCTGGAAAAAGTATTATGTCGAACTTGAAAGATCCGTTTCATCCGAAGATATCGAAAAACTGTGCAGCGGAGTCGATATCGGTGAAGATACCCCTACTCTCCCCGCCAAAATAGAGCTTCCCGCAGACTGCTCTGAAAAAAATCCTTCAAAGCTGTATCTTTCGATACATGAAGGGCGATTCCACCAAGTGAAGCGCATGTTTGAAGCAGTCGGGAACAAAGTGACCTACTTAAAACGCGTATCTTTCGGACAATTAGAGCTTGACCCGGACCTTAAAGAAGGGGAATATAAAAAACTTGATCCTAATGACTTTTTAACAAATACTGCAATGTGAGGTGTCAGAGGGCGGCAGGGTGCCTTTCAGGGATATGTCGTGCCGTCGGCGCTTAACGAATGCAAGCCGCAGGCGCAGCATGAGTTTAGCGCGCCTGCGTCGCTCTTCGACGCAGGCTCTCCGCTACGAAGCACGACCTAAGGCGCGAGCCGGCCCGGAAAGGTACCCTGCTGCCCTCTGACACCGTAGTTTTGAGTACTTTCACCAAAATACGCCAACAAAAAAGCCCGGAATCACCGGGCTTTTTTATAGTTTAATGTTCAATTCTCGTTTCCGTCATCCCCGTCAAGGAAAAACGAATCCTCACCGAGTCCCATGATCTCATCCTCAACAGAACCGTATTCCGTGTTCTGCGCATCCTCCATAAGCTCGCTTTCCGGCATCTGCTCAAGCTGCTGCGAAGGAGCTGCCTCACCGTTAAGCTCAAGACGGTTGCTGATTATGGTATCAAGATTAGCCTTCAGAGTGCTGACAAGCATGCTGCTCTTTGCGTTGATGCTCTCATAAGCATTTCCGATAGAATTCTCGATCTCCGCAAGCATATCGTTCGCATAAGCAAGAGCGCCGGTCCTGATCTTGTCAGAATCCCTGTTGGCTTCATAACGCAGCCTGTCAGATTCGTTGGATGCCTCATCAACCATTGCCTGCGCGCGTGCAACAGCATCCGCAAGAGTTTCATGCGCCTTTGCGCATGCCTGCTGGAACACCTCATGCTCGCTCACAAGAGCTTCAGCTCTTTCCTCTGCCGCCTTGATGATATCCGCAGCCTTGTTTTCGGCTTCCTTAAGGATCGCATCACGATTGCTGATGATCTTCTGATATCTCTTTATCTCGTCGGGAGTAGAAATACGAAGCTGGTCAAGGTACTCCTGGATCGCATCCTTCTGGACAATGATATTTGCCTTGGACAACGGCACGGGCCTGCACTCGTCGATGTAATCGTTAAGCTCGTCAATGATCTGTTCAATCCTTGAATTTCCCATTATTTTCTCCCCTTTACATTAAGTTTTTCAAAAACCGTATCGATTATCTCTTCAGGAAGAAGCCCTTGAACGCTTCCTCCGAAGCTTGCCACTTCTTTTGCGATGCTCGAACTCAGGTAAGCATATTCCACACTGGTGGTGAAGAATATCGTATCAATATCGGGGTTCAGCTTGTGGTTTGTCTGAGCGATCTGCAGTTCGTATTCAAAATCCGTTACGGCGCGGAGACCGCGTACAAGCACTGTCGCGTTGCGCTCCTTTGCAAAATCGACCGTAAGTCCCGAGAAAGATTCAACCTTTACATTCGGGATATCCTTAACGACCCTTTCGATAAGTTCCACGCGCTCTTCCGGCGTGAACAGCGACTTCTTCGAGCTGTTGTTCAATACGCCGATGATAAGGACATCCACGATCTTTGCGGCGCGCTTTATAACGTCGAGATGTCCGCATGTTATCGGGTCAAAGCTGCCCGGATATACTGCTATCTTCACCTGTTTTTCTCCTGTTTCTTAATAAAAACGTGTTTATTAGATTTATACTCTTTATTTCTTACTATTTCAAGCCCAAGTTCATCAAGCCCGTCAATATCGGTTTCGATCGATGCTTCAACTATCATAAGCGTGTCGTCCGTTATTATGTCGGAACGCGAAAGCGCCAAAAGAGCTTCTTTTTCAAGGCCTTTGTCATAAGGCGGATCGATAAAGATAATATCAAAAGGCTTCTTTTCAAGAGAAAGCGTTGCTATCGCGCTTAAGAAGTCCATTGCGCATATTCTTGAAGCACTTTCAAAACCTGTATGTTTAAGATTGGCCTTTATACAGGAAACCGCAGCCTTGTTCTTATCGACAAAAACCGCATGATCCGCACCCCTGCTGAGTGCTTCTATCCCTATGGCCCCGCTTCCCGCAAACAGATCCAAAAACCTGCATCCCGGAATATCCGCCATAAGAATATTAAAAAGCGTTTCCTTGATCTTGTCTGTAGTTGGCCTCACATCCATGCCCGGCACGGTGCAAAGCTGAAGCCGTCTGGCTTTTCCGGCTATAACTCTCATGTTTTCCCTTTGTATGCCGTACCTACGGCACTTTCTGCACTTCTGTTCTTTTTATCATTTTTTAGTGTAATTGTTTTTACCATTACTGTCAATAATAATTGAATAATTTTACACTGCAGCCCCGCTGTTATACAGATGCGTGTAAAAACCGCCTTTTTCAAGGAGTTCCGCGTGTTTCCCCTGTTCTATGACATTACCGTCCTTCATAACAAGGATCCTGTCCGCGTTCTTTATGGTCGAAAGCCTGTGGGCAACGATAAAACTGGTCCTTCCCACCATCATCTTCGCAAATGCGTCCTGTATCTTCTGCTCTGTGCGCGTATCTATGGAGGATGTTGCCTCATCAAGGATAAGCATTGGCGGAAGCTTAAGCATTACCCTCGCAATGCATAGAAGCTGCTTCTGTCCTTCTGAAAGTCCGCCTCCGTTCTCGTTCAGCACAGTATCGTAGCCGTTAGGGAGTCGTTTTATAAAGCTGTGGGCATGAGCCGCTTTTGCGGCAGCTATCATCTCTTCCTCCGATGCGTCCGGATTTCCGAAGAGCAGGTTGTTGCGAACCGTATCGTGTTTAAGCCATATATCCTGCAGGACCATACCGTAGCTCTGTCTTAAGGAATGCCTTGTCACATCCCTTACATCCTTGCCGTCAACAAGGATCTTTCCGCTGTTGACATCATAAAAGCGCATAAGGAGATTGATAACCGTGGTCTTACCGCAGCCTGTGGGGCCGACTATCGCTATCCGCTGTCCGGGTTCAACGGAAAGATCAAACCCTTCTATGAGCTTTCTTTCGGGAACATAAGAGAAATGCACATTTTCAAGCTTCACATTGCCCTTTACATCAGTTAGCGCCTCAGGTCTTTCCGGAACTTCCGGCTCTCTTTCGATTATCTCAAATACCCTTTCAACACATACAAGCGCATTCTGAAGCTCCGTTACAACTCCCGATATTTCATTGAACGGCTTTGTATACTGGTTTGCATAGGATAAAAGGCATGTCAGCTCACCTATCGTAAGAGCGCTGTTTATTGCGCCGATACCGCCGGCAAGGCCCACTCCCGCATATACCAGAGAGTTGACGAACCGCGTACATGGATTAACAAGTGACGAGAAAAAGATTGCCTTTAGCGAGCATTTCTGCAGGTCTTTGTTGACCTTATCAAATCTTCCGAGTATTTCTTCCTCGCGGTTATATGCCGCGATAGTCTTAAGATTTCCGATCGATTCATTGATGATCGCAGTCTGCAGGCCTTTGGTTTCGGACTGAAGCTTGAACATGTCATGGGTATGTTTTGCGATAAATCCCGCGACAAAGAGCGAAACAGGTGTAACGAGCACAACAACAACTGTAACGATAACGTTGACCCTGAGCATGAATATGAGTGTGCCGATTATCGTCACAACACCGGTAAACAGCTGGGTAAAGCCTATCAGAAGTCCATCCGCGAACTGATCCACGTCATTAACGACGCGGCTTACAAGCTCACCGTGCGACTTTGTATCAAGATAAGACAGCGGGAGCTTTTGGATCCTTGCAAAAGCATCTCTTCTAAGATCCCTTATCACACGGTAAGTCACGGCATTGTTGCAGCGGCTGAGTATCCACTGCAGGATCGCCGTGATCCCCGTAACAATGAGCATCCTTGTGAGTATCCCCATAAGGTCCCGGAAAAATGAAGCTGTTCCGGTATCTTTGATGAGGTCCACCGCCTGTCCGGTAAGGATAGGCAGATACAGCGTCAGTGTGACAACTGCCGTTGAAAGGATTATTGTCAGTATTATCAGGGGCAGATGCGGTTTTAAGTACCCCATTACTTTTTTAAGCACATCTTTTTTTATCTTCGGCTTTTTCATGCGTTTGCGATCTCCCTGTATACTTCGTTGTTTTCAAGAAGTTCTTTATGCGTGCCGATCCCGACTGCCTTTCCGTCATCGAGCACCACGATCCTGTCTGCATTTGCAAGAGTCCCCGCACGCTGTGAAACAATGAAGAGCGTAGTATCCCTGAAGTTCTCCGCTATAGCTTTTCTAAGAGCCGCATCCGTCGCATAATCAAGCGCTGAGGAGCTGTCGTCCATGATAAGTATTTCGGGCTGCTTTATAAAAGCTCTTGCAATAGAGAGCCTCTGGCGCTGCCCGCCTGAAAAATTCCTGCCCTCCTGCTCCACCTTTGCATCAAGCCCGCCTTCCTTGGCCATAACAAAATCATAGCTCTGGGAAAGCTTTAAGGCCCTTATCATTTCTTCTTCGGTGGCATCTTCCCTGCCCATCTTAAGGTTATCCCTTACGGTTCCCTTGAACAATGCAGGCTTTTGAAGGATCGTAACTGCCTTTTCCCGAAGTTCCTTTGTGTCATAACTCCTTACATCCCTGCCGTCAACAAGCACCGAGCCGCCGGAAACATCATAAAACCTCGGTATAAGGCTCACGAGCGTGGTCTTTCCGGAGCCTGTGCCGCCGATTATCCCCACGGTCTCCCCGGGGTAAACATCAAAAGAAATGTTCTCAAGCGCCTCGTCCGCGCCCTCGTAATATCTGACGCTGACATCCTTAAAGGAAACCTTCGGACATTTTCCGCTCCCGTCGCCTAATTTTTCCGTACCGCAATTACCCGGTACAGTCTCCATGCCTTCTTCCCCGGCCAATACCCAGCTTTTGTCCGTACCGCAATTACCCGGTACAGTCGCCATGCCTTCTTCCTCAGACAATACCTCGCTTACGCGTTTTCCGCAGGCTGCGGCCTTTGTTATGGTGATGATGAGATTTGCAAGCTTTATCAGTTCCACAAGTATCTGCGACATGTAATTTACAAGCGCAACAACGGCACCCTGTGTGATGTAGCCTGTCTTAACGCGCACAGCGCCCGTATAGATAAGGGCGACAAGCCCGATATTCACAAGGACATATGTGACAGGATTCATAAGGGCCGTGAAATTTGACGCTTTTATCTGCAGTTTTTCAAGGACCGCGGTTGACAGAAGGAAGCCTTCGTTTTCGTCTTCTTCCTTTCCGAAGGCCCTTATCACACGGACACCGGTAAGGTTTTCCCTGGTCTTTCCCGTGATCTTGTCGGTAGCACTCTGTACACTGTTAAACTTCGGAATTCCGAGTATAAGCAGCGCAAAGACAGCGATAAGGAGCACCGGTATAAGCACCGCAAAGATGATCGCGCCCTTTATATCAACGGTAAATGCCATTATCATCGCGCCGAAAACGATAAATGGAGAACGCAAAAACAACCGGAGCGTAAGGTTGACACCGTTCTGGAGCTGGTTTATGTCGCCGGTCATACGGGTAATGAGTGTATCCGCGCCCTGTCTGTCCGTTTTTGAAAAAGAGAGTCTTTCGATATGCGCAAAAAGACCGTGTCTAAGCTCTGTGGCAAAGCCCACGGCGGCCCTTGCGGCAAAAAACTGTGCTGTGATCGAGAAAGCAAGCCCGACAACAGCAAATCCCACAAGTATAAGGCACATCTTAACGACATATCCCCTGTCACCGTTTGCGATACCCTTATCTATCATGGATGCAACAACAAGAGGTACAATAAGCTCGAGCGTTGCCTCAAACAGTTTGAACAAGGGTGCCGTAATACACTCTTTTGTATATTTTTTCAGATAAACAAACAGTTTCTTCAACTTCAGACCTCCAATATCCTTTACAGCCTGTCGCGGATCCGGCTCCGAATCAATCAAAGACCGCCGGTTTTTAGCCGGCGGTCTTAATATCCCGAGCTGCAAAGGAAAACCTTCACAGATTAATATACTATTATTTCAGCTTCCATGCAATATCCATCAGCATAAGTTTTTCTTCGAGGGCTTCAGGAGTGGTATTTTTATCGATGTGAACGAACTCGATATCCATCATTCTCGCAAAATCAGCCATCTGCTCAGCGGTAACATCATACGAAAGGACGGTGTGATGTGCTCCGCCTGCCTGTATCCAGCATTCAACGCCTGTTGTAAGATCGGGCATCGCGCGCCACATAACACGCGCAACGGGAAGGTTAGGCATAGGCATGATGGGCTTTACAGCCTCGATATCCTGAACAATGAGACGGAGCCTTCCGCCCATGTCGATGAGGCTCACAACTATACCTTTTCCGGCCTTTCCTTCAAATACAAGGCGGGCGGGATCTTTTTCGTTCATGCCGATCCCAAGATGGTGTGTCTCGATCCTGGGCTTGCCTGCAGCAAGCGAAGGACATACCTCGAGCATATGTGCGCCGAGTGAGTATTCCTGCCCCTTTACGAGATGGTAGGTGTAATCCTCCATAAAGCCGGAAGCGCCGTTTCCGTTCTCGCCCATAGCCTTAAGGATTGCTGTCATTGCCGCTACCTTCCAGTCTCCTTCACCGCCGTAACCGTACCCTGCAGCCATGATATTCTGGGAAGCAAGACCCGGAAGCTGTTCCATTCCGTAAAGATCCTGGAATGTATTTGTAAAAGCAAGGCACCCTTCGCGGTCCATCATCTTCTTTATGGCGATCTCTTCTTTTGCCTGATAGCGGATCGCTCCGGTATTATCCGTTGCAATGTCATATTTTGCTGTATATTCTGCCATCTTGGCATCAATCTCGGCTTCTGTAACGGCATTCATCTCTTTGACAAGATCGCCTACAGCCCAGGTATTGACCTGCCATCCGAGCTTCTTCTGTACTTCTACCTTATCGCCTTCTGTAACGGCAACTTCGCGCATATTGTCGCCAAAGCGCATTACCTTCATTTCTTTTGATACGGCAACGCCGACGGCAGCCTTCATCCAGCTTGCGATGCGCGCGATCACGTCTTCATCCTGCCAGTACCCTGCAATGACCTTGCGGGGCATGCGAAGGCGTGCTGCGATAAAACCGTGCTCTCTGTCGCCGTGAGCAGCCTGGTTAAGGTTCATGAAATCCATGTCTATCTCTTCGTTCGGGATCTCACGGTTGTACTGCGTTGCAAAGTGCAGATAAGGCTTTTGAAGCAGTTCAAAACCGTTTATCCACATCTTTGAAGGGCTGAATGTATGGCACCAGGTAACGATACCGGCGCATTCATCATCATAATTTGCTTCCTTGATGATCTTTGTGATGCCGTCGGCAGTAACTCCAATGGTCTTGAAAACAAGCGGATAAGGAAGCTTCTTTGTAAGCTCTTCTGCCATTTCGGCGCTTCTTTTCTCTACAGTCCTTAATACCTCGTCACCGTACAGGAACTGCGAACCTACCACAAACCAGAAAACACGTTTTTTCATGATATCCTCCGATACATTATATTGTTCAGGTTTATCCCCGACAATAGTTTAGGTTTTCCCTAAACTATTTTATATTATACTATATCATTTTTCTTTTTGCAACGGCTTTTCCAGCTTGTCGATGATCATTCCGAAAAGTTTTATAACAGGCGCATTGATAAATGTCGTTATCACAGTTCCGACGCCAAGCCCCTTAAGGCTTCCCGTCATTGAAAGGGCAAAAACAAGGGAAATGATGAGCATCGAGATATCAAAACAAAGTTTTACCCTGTCCCTGTTAAGGCTGTACCGTTCGGAAAGGTTCATAACAAACATCTCATAAACCTGTCCCGGAAGCGTGGTCCTGAAAATAAAGGCTATGGCACAGCAGGTAATGCATGTTCCGAGGACAAACGCGATTATCCTTACATAAAGCGGCCCGTATCCTCCGTTTCCGCCAAGCATCGAAAAGAAGCCGTCTATAAGGAGCCCCACAACAACCGCCGTCCCGAAGGAAAGCAGGTATTTAAGCTTAAAGCGCCATATCACGATGCACATGACTATGAGCAGGAACAGCTCCCATATGTATTCGGAACGCCCCTGCGTAAACCAGGGAAAAAACCTGCTCATGAACACATGCAGGATATAGGGCGGCGCCGAGATCATGGAAAGCCCGAAATCCGCCTTGGTACTGAGGCAGATGCCAAAGCTGCAGGCTATGATGCCGATGAGCCAGTGTGCAATATTCTTAATATCTGTTTTTTTCATCTGTTACTGTAATACCTTTCATTCCGCATGTTTTATCTTTTCTGACGGCAGGTATTTCAGCAGCATGCTCTCAAGAGCCTTCGGGTCCACAGGCTTAGACAGATAGTCCTTAAAGCCTGCATCAAGGTACATTTCTCTCGCACCTGTGATCGCATTGGCTGTAAGCACGATAAATGCCGTGTTCGCAGCCTTTTCCGATTTTTTGAGTTCGGCAAGTGTCTCCATACCGTCCATTTCGGGCATCATATGATCCACAAACATGCAGTCATACTCCCCCTTATTGAAAAGATCTATGGCTTCCCTGCCCGAACCCGCAGTATCAACCTGAATCTTTGTATCTTTTAACAATCCTTTTATGACCATAAGATTGATGGCATTATCGTCAACCACGAGCACCCTTGCTTCTGGAGCTGTGAAAAGGCGCTTTCGCTCGTGTTTGCCGGTCTTTTCGAGCATTTCCCTCGTTACCTTGCCAACCGGTTTGGCATCTTCTATCTTCTGGTCTATTACAAAATAAAAATCCGAACCTTTGCCATATTCACTCTTAACACAGAGCTCACTGTTCATAAGCCTGAGCAGCCTGTAAACAATGCTGAGGCCCAGGCCTGTTCCTTCAATGCGCATGTTCTTCGCGTCATCAAGCCGCACAAAGGGTTCGAAAAGCCTGTCTATATCCTCTTTCTTCATGCCGATGCCGGTATCCTTTACCGAGAACAGAAGGGTTGCGGTCCTGTCATCCTTTTTAACGCATTTAACTTCAAACCGGATACTGCCTGTATTTGTGTATTTAACGGCATTTGTCAGAAGGTTCATTACGCACTGCTTGATACGTATATCGTCTCCCGCGAGTCCGCACGGGATATTCTCGTCTATAACCGCTTCAAACGCAAGGCCTTTGTCGGCCACGCGGTCTTTGATGAGTGAGGAAAGCTCTGCAACGAGCGAGGCTATCCTGTAGCTGCTGCTTACTATCTCCATCCTGCCCTCTTCGATCTTGGAAAGGTCAAGGATATCGTTCACAAGCACAAGCAGCGTTCCGCCCGCGCTCTTTATCTGCTCCGCATATTCGAGAGTCTGCTTGTCATCGCTTTCCCTGAGTATCATCTCATCCATGCCGAGCACTGCGTTGATAGGTGTCCTTATGTCATGGGACATCCTTGCGAGGAACTCGGATTTGGCCTTATTTGCGCTGTCTGCAAGCTGTTTCTGTTCTTCAAGGTCGTTAAGGTAATTGATACGTTCGGTTTCGTCCGTAAAGATGTATGTACAGCCGGCTATATGATCGTTTCTGTACAGCGGGTTTTTTCTCGGCCTGTATTTTCTGCCTTCGAATTCGAATATTTCTCCCTTTTCGGCTATTTCCACAAGCTTTGCGACTTCCTCGCTTCCCTTTGGAAGATCCGGAAAAAGCTTTCTTGCAGTTTCGTTAACATAGGCGATACGGCCGTAATTGTCAAAAGCCACGATAGCATCCGAAAGCCTCTCGATTACAAAATCCTTTGCAAGGATCCTTGTATCGAGGATATCGTACCGTATGATGGCAATATACATAAAGATGGCCGCAGTCGCGTACCCGAGCTGTACCATGTCATATTCTTTGCCGACACCGAGTATCTCAAGGATAAAGAAAATCAGATTGACGATCATCGCACCGGTAACAAACAGCGTTCCCTTCCGCTTTTCAGGGGACTTGTCGATCTTGTACTTTTTTATGAGCATGGCGAAGGCCAGGACCGAATAAAGCAGGATAAGGATATTGTAGAACCAGTGCCATACACCGTAATCGTATTCAAGATGCGGGAAAAGCCCGTCCTGTGAAAACGACCTGTTTTTATAATACAGCGTCTGCCAGTCCGAAGTAAGCACCAGAAGGTACGTACCGAAATGGACGATCACCGCTATCGTTATAACAGCGGGTTTCAGCAGCTTTTCAAAGCCGCAGAAAAAGAATATAAACAGCATTATGGCAAAAGGAGTCCAGGTCCTGCCGATATACGATATCTGCTGTGCGATAACCGCTTCGCCTTCGGCTTTTGCCATCATCATCCCGAGGTAACCGCCGCTGTTGAACATGGCTACCATAAAGTAGAAAAAAAGACAGCCCCTTACCATGTTGTTCAGTCCTTTGAGCAGCACAAGACTGCCTGCAGTAAGCCCGACAACGCTTAAAAGCTGTATAGTAAACAGGATGTTATATTCCATCTTTAAGGCTCCGTTTCTTCTTATTCGGAATTATGATACCATGTTTACCCGTTTTTTTCCACTATTATTTTCCAAGCAGCAAATTTTGAGTCAGCGGGGTCGTTTCTCACTGACTCAAAAACAAAAATAACCTTGATTTTTGTTTCAAAAAGCATTAAAATACGCAGTTAGAAAAATCTAACACGACCTTCAGTAAAGGAAATAAAAAAAATGGCCAAAATTGAAAGAAACGATCCCTGCTGGTGCGGCAGCGGAAAGAAATACAAGTACTGTCACGAAGCCTTTGACGCAAAGATAGCTTCTTTTCAGGCAAAGCACCACAAAGTCCCCCGCAGGGACATGATAAAGACTCCGGAACAGATAGAAAAGATCAAGGAAAGCTGCAAGATCAACATCGCTGTCCTTGATGAAATAGAAAAAGTCATTCACGAAGGCATGAGCACAGCCGAGATCGACAAGATCGTCTATGACATGACAACAGATATGGGCGGGATCCCGGCTCCTCTCAATTACGAGGGATTTCCCTACAGTGTCTGCACATCCCTGAACAGTCAGGTATGCCACGGTTTTCCTTCGAAGAATGTCATCTTAAAGTCCGGCGATATCCTGAACGTCGATTGTTCCACCATCCTTAACGGCTATTTTTCGGACTCGTCCCGCATGTTCTGCATCGGAGACGTTTCTCCCGCAGACAGAAAGCTTGTGGAAGTTACAAGAGAATGCGTTTATAAGGGTCTTGAAGAAGTAAAGCCCTGGGGCTTCCTCGGCGATATGGGTCAGGCTGTACACGACCATGCTTTTGCAAACGGATACACTGTTGTCCGTGAGATCGGCGGACACGGCGTAGGCCTTGAATTTCATGAAGATCCGTGGGTCGGCTACAACACAAAGCGCGGTACCGACATGCTCCTTGCCCCGGGAATGATCTTCACTATCGAACCCATGGTAAATGCCGGCAAGGCCGATGTTTACACCACCGTAAAGAACGACTGGGAAGTTTACACCCGTGACGGCAGCAACTCCGCCCAGTGGGAGATCATGGTCCTTGTTACTGAAACTGGCCACGAAGTACTCTGCTGGTAAAAGAAAAATAATAACCGGGGACGGTCTTTTCCGATTGCAAAAGCCTTCGGTAAAACGTCCCCGGTATTTTTATGTATTATTTGCCTTTTTAAGATCAAAGCCCGGTTTTTTCAGCAATGAACTTTCTTGCTTTTATAGCATATTCAAGCGGATTTGCGACAGCGGGATCCTGCTCCGCCTCTACAAGCATAAAGCCCTCATATCCGCTCTCTTCCACTGTTTTGAAGATCGGATCGAAATACACACAGCCGTCTCCGGGCACCGTAAAGGCCCCGAGACGCACACCCTTAAGAAAGCTCAGGTTCTCGTCCTTTACACGCTTTACAACATCAGGTCTTATGTCCTTTAAATGGATATGTCTGATCCTCTTTATGTGTTTCTTTATGATCGCAACCGGATCCTCACCGCAGTAAGCAAAATGTCCGCTGTCAAAGAGCAGGCTCACATATTCCGGATCGGTGCCGGAAAGCAGCTTTTCCGTCTCCTCAAGGCTCTGTACGACCGTTCCCATGTGATGATGGTATGTAAGGCTTATGCCATACTCCTCTTTTGCGATCTTTCCAAGATAGTTAAGCCCTTCGCAGAGCTTTTTCCACTCACTTTCGTCAAGGACATATTTATGTCCGAAAATAGGTGTGTCCATCTGCCCCTGTACACTGTAGCTCTGCTCCGAAAAGCCGATGATCTTTGCACCCATGGTCTTTAAGAATTCAAGCTGTTTCCGGCAGTCCGCCTCAACTTCATCCATAGGCTTTGTGAGTATAAAGCTTGAAAACCACTGGTTGCATATGCAAAGGCCGCGCAGCCCGAGAGCTTTTTTTAGAACATCGGTATCCTTCGGATATTTGTTCCCGACCTCGCATCCCGTAAATCCCGCAAGTGCCATCTCGCTCACACACTGCTCAAAGGTGTTCTCCGCCCCAAGATCCGGCATATCGTCATTTGTCCACGCGATGGGTGCGATACCAAGTTTTACTTTTGTCTTATCCAACATGTTATTTCTCCCGATAATAATGAATTGCTTTGATCAAGCTGTCACCGTATTCAAATATTTATCATCTCTCATACATCGATCTCGTCGATTCTTACGGGTCTGTGCTCGCGAAGCGACTTCTGTGCGGCAAGTCCCATAAGAACAGGTTTAAGGCCGTCCTCTACGCCAAGCGGGGTATCGGTATTTTTCTCGATCGCGTCAACAAAAGCCGCAACCTCCTTGCCATAGGCATCCATATATCTCTCAAGGAAGAAGAACAGAGGCTTCTCGTACTTAACGCCGTCCGCGGTAGCGATCTTTGCGTTGGAGGTGCTGTCGTTCTCAACAGCAACCATGCCCTTTGAACCGAATACTTCAGCGCGCTGGTCATAGCCGTAGGAAGCACGCCTGCAGTTATCGATAACGCAAAGTGCGCCGTTCTTCATTTTCATGCTGATAATGGCCGTATCGATATCTCCGGCTTCGCCTATTGCCGGATCCACAAGGTTAGCGGCATATGCGTAAACCTCTTCCGCATCACAGCCTGCAAGGAATCTTGCCATATCGAAATCATGGATCGTCATGTCAAGGAACATGCCGCCCGAAACCTTTACATATGCCGGTGACGGCGGTTCGGGATCGCGCGAAGTGATCTTGATTATCTCAGGCTCTCCTATCTGTCCGCTTACAACCGCATTCCGCACAGCCTCAAAATTGTGGTCGAAACGGCGGTTAAATCCGACCTGATACTTAAGTCCCGTCCCTTTAAGGGCATTTATAACTTCTTTGATCTTTGCAACATCATGATCTATGGGCTTTTCGCAGAAAATATGTTTCCCCGCCCTTATCGCAGCAAGGGATATCGCCGAATGCGTGTCTGTCGAAGAGCAGATAAGAACTGCGTCTATCTGGGGATCCCGTAATATCTCGGTATGATCCTTTGTAACGTTCTTGATGCCGTTAGCCTTTACCCATGCAGCCGTTTCTTCGTTCATGAAGGGATCTGCGACTGTCTTGATCACGGCGTTCTTAACGCGTGATGTGATCCCTGTGATGTGTACTTTGCCGATCCTGCCGGCACCGATGATTCCAAGTGTTACCATGTTGTTCCTCCAAGCCGGTGCTTTTCACCGTTTTCTTTGATTTGATCGTATTTATTATCCGACTCGCGTTATTTCCACAGTTTCCTGTATATTTCTGCGAGATCTTCTTTTTTCACTTCGCGAATGGTGTTCTGCGGGCTTCCGCTTGCCATCGCATCCTCTGCCATCTTATCGATGACCGCAAAAAACTTATCCCTGTCGATACCATATTCTTCAAGTGTCGGTATCTCAAGCTCTTTTGTAAGGGCTATAAGGCTCTCCAGATAAGCCTTTGCAGCCTTTTCATCACTGTCATCTGCCGTTGCCGCACCTATCGCGCGTCCGAGGACTGCAAAACGGTCGTATGCCCCGGGGAGAGCAAAGCCAAGCGCTTCTCCGATCAGCATCGCATTCGATATCCCGTGCGGAACATGGAAAAGAGCGCCTATCGGACGGCTCATGCCATGGATTATGGTTACCGAGGAATTGTTGAACGCAACACCGGCTTCAAGCGCGGCCATTGACATCTCTTCCCTTGCCTTTACGTTGCCGCCTTCATGAAAGGCAATAGGCAGGTACCTGAAAATGCGTTTAACGGCGGATATTGCCTGGGTATCTGCAAGTACTGAGGCTTTTCTTGAGGTAAAAGCCTCGGTGGCGTGACAGAGCGCGTCAAGTCCTGTTGCCGCCGTTATCTTTGGCGGAGCCGTAAGTGTAAATGCGGGATCTATCACAGCGATCTGCGGCATAAGGCACGGTCCTTTAAGCAGCATCTTTATATCTTTCGCCGTATCGGTGATGATAGTGAACTGTGTGGCTTCCGATCCCGTTCCTGCAGTCGTCGGTATTGCGACCGTAGGCGGCATCTCAACGTCAATCACTTTTCCCATGTACTCACTTATCTTCTTCCCGCTTACGGAAAGCGCCGCGACGGCTTTCATTGAATCGATTGGCGAACCTCCGCCGAGCGCGATAAGGAAGTCACAGCCTGTTTCTTTATAGCGTTTCAGTCCTTCTTCGATATATTTGTCGGTCGGTTCCCCGTTGATCCCGTCAAATACAGCATAGTCAACGCCGTTTGCTTTCAGCACATCTTCAAGCAAAGCGCAGTTCCCGAGCTTTACCATTACGGGATCCGTTACGATAAAAGCTTTTTTCCCAAGTGTCTTTATTGTTCCGCCTGCCTTTTCAAGCGCTCTTTCGCCCGAAAAGACCTGCTTTGGTACAAGCAATTCCTTGATCATTTCGTTATCATGCCTTTCTTTGAAACATAGTCAGAACTTAGCGTCGTGCATCCAGACATATCTCTCGTCTTCGCATCTGTCTGTCTGAAGCCACGGATTCCCCGGCAGATGCCGTATCATCCAGCAGGTGTACATCTGAAATCCCGGTGCACAAGCCTGGGGATGGAGCTCGCCTCCCGGTATTGCCGAAAAGCTTCCGTCAACGCTCTTGAAAACACTGTCTCCAACGAAGCTCGCACCAAACCCTTCGGGCCTGTCAAACAGAAAATAATAGGTTTCCGGCTGCGGATGCCTGTGCGGAAGATACCCCGACCAGTTTCCCCTGTCGTTTAACACCTCACCGAGCACCATATTGGACATTGGTGCGATATCATGGTCAAAGATCGTATTCACCCTTCTGTTTGCGGTATTTCCGAACTTGCCCTTACTTGAATACTTCCACGGCGCGTCCTCCGGTGAATAAAGCTTTGCCGCAAAATCCCTGTCATTATGTGTACACTGTACAAGTATCTCGCTGTCGGCTTCCGCTGTCACATCCACGGCTTTGCCGGATGCAACATGCAGGCACCACGGTCCCTCTTCGAATACGTTTTTCCTGCTTACAACGCGTTTATCCTGTCCCCACTCAAAGCATACGCTGCCTTTGAGCAGCAGAATGGCAGTCTCTTCGCCCTCGCGCAGGAAGAACCTTTTCCTGCCCTTCTCCATCCTGTAAACGCGTATATCCATCATCATATCGCTGTATTCATTGTCATACGTTGTAAGTATCTTCTCTCCGTTTTCATCAAACGCAGGATACCCAAATAATGCGCCCATTATCTTCCTCCGATAATTTAATCCCGGTCCGGCAGTCTTCGGTTTTTCCGACCCGCGCGACAACCGCCTGATAGTTTAATACATTCTTGCTTTTGAGCGTCCCTCGAGCACTCCTTCACAGGCTTTTTGCACGCTTTCCTTCCCGGATACTCTCGCGATACCGACATTCCACCATGCGTCATAGCCGTCGGTCATGGTCTTCGGAAATACCTTGAGGTCAAACAGGCAGCTTCTTTCCTGTGTCTTTGCGTCTTCAACGGCTTCGCGCAGTTCATCGAGATTTCTGCAGGTATAGGTCTTTAAGCCGTATCCGGAGCCTACCATTGCATAATCCACATCAAGCAGGTCTCCTGTGGGCTTTTTCCCGTCTGTATAACGGAATTCCGTGGCAAGAGAGCCTATCCCGTGGTTCATCTCAAGATTGTTGATGCATCCGAAGCCGCAGTTATCGAACACAAAAATGTTGACCTTGCGTTTTTCCTGACGGATCGTCATGATCTCGCTGTTAAGCATGAGGAAGCCCGCATCTCCCACAACGCAGTAAACTTCCGAATCGGGCTCGGCCATCTTGACTCCGAGGGTAGCCGCGATCTCGTATCCCATGCAGGAATAACCGTATTCGACATGGTAAGCATATCTCTTATCGGTTTCCCACAAACGCTGAAGATCGCTCGGAAGCGAACCTCCCGCGGTTATCATCACGGATTTTTCGGGGATGATATCGTTTATCAGGCAGACTGCCGCGGTCTGTGTGAGCGTCGAACCGGTAAGCTTTGCAAACTCCGGCAGAGTCCTCGGATCCCTTGCCTTGATTATCGGTTCAAAGTCCTCTCCTGTATAAACAAGCCCAGCAAGCTTCTCTCTTTCTTTCTTCCAGTCTGCTTTTGCAGCCTCGATCTCGCCGCAATAAGCAGCTCTGTAACCCTTTGCTTCAAGAACATCCGACAGTTTTTCAAGTGTGGCTTTTGCATCGCCGACCGCATAAACGGCATCCATCTTCATCGCATGGAAGCGGCTCATATTGATCGTCGCGATCTTCATATTTCCGGCTGCAAAGAAGGATTTTGATGAGGTCGTGAAATCCGAAAGCCTTGTACCGATCGCAAGCACGGCATCAGCTTCTTTAGCGATCCTGTTTGCAGCGCTCGTCCCCGTTACACCGATACCGCCAAGACAGTATCTGTGCGAAGAAATGCATGCACTTTTTCCGGCCTGTGTCTCTCCGAAAGGAATGTTGAATTTTTCGCAAAAACACTCCACAGCCTCTCCGGCTTCCGAATAGCGTACGCCTCCGCCGACGATAACAATGGGCTTCTTTGCGGACATGAGCATTTCCGCTATGTCTTCTGTTTCCTCATCAACCGCAGTAGGCCTTGTGATCCTGTGAACGCGTTTCTTGAAGAAATACTCCGGGTAATCAAAAGCTTCGCCCTCAACATCCTGGGGAAGAGCTATGCAGCAGGCGCCGCAATCCGCGGGATCCGTCAGCACGCGCATCGCGTTGATGAGCGCCGTCATGACCTGTTCCGGGCGGTTTATCCTGTCCCAGTATCTGCAGACGGGCTTAAATGCATCATTTGTGGTTGTAGCTATGCTGCCCGGCTGTTCAAGCTGCTGCAGCACAGGATCCGGCTGGCGCGAAGCAAAGGTGTCCGAAGGGAACACCAGCAGCGGCAGGTTGTTTACCGTAGCAGTAGCGCAGGCCGTCACCATGTTTGCGGCACCGGGGCCGATAGATGAAGCACAGGCGATAATGCGCCGCCTGTTGCTCTGTTTTGCAAAAGCAATGGCAGCATGGCACATCCCCTGCTCGTTTCGTCCCTGCATAACGCGCAGGCCGCCGGGATTTGTATCGAGTGCTTCCCCAAGGCCGACAGCTATACCGTGGCCAAAAAGAGTAAAGAAACCTTCAACAAATTTTGTTTCGGCACCGTCAAAACAAACATACTGATTATCAAGGAATCTTACGATCGCCTGTGCGGTCGTAAGCCGTATCGTCTTCTCCATAAAGCTTTCCTCCGTTTTCAGACCTTTGCAACCATTTCGCCGTAAAGCTTTTTCTCTTCTGCGATAAATGCCTCTACTTCAGCCGCTGACGGAAGATCGTCGGAGCAGTTGTTGCTCTTTACCATCATGGAAGCTTCGGCAGAACCAAATTCAAGACATTTGTCAA
Organism: Lachnospiraceae bacterium; assembly: GCA_016280395.1. Classification (GTDB taxonomy): domain Bacteria; phylum Bacillota; class Clostridia; order Lachnospirales; family Lachnospiraceae; genus SZUA-448. Next base: position 30,635 of record JAEEGQ010000163.1, read on the forward strand.
GGCTCCAGCCGCTAAAGAGTCCGTAAATAAAACCGGCGCCATACCCGTCTCCGCCGCCGAATCCTTTGCGGGCCGTAACGGGGAAAGGCTTGATCTCGAACTTCTCTCCGCTCTTTGTATATGCTGCGGACCCCTTCATCCCATGCTTGATCACAACAAGTTTTGCGCGTTTTCCAAACCAGAACGAGGCGGACTGTTCATCGGTCATGCCGGGAGCGATTATACGTTCGGTCAGGTCAAATTCTTCTCTTGATCCCATGATGAGATCTGCCATGGAAGCAAGCTGTGAATAGTAGATTGAGATCTCGTCGTCGTTTTTCCAGTTATAGTTTCTGTAATCTATGTCAAAGATCAGGAAAGTACCGTTTTTTACGGCAAGCATCGCAGCTTTTAAGGCTGCCTCTCGAGAAGGAGACTGTGAAAGCGATGTGCCTGAGATCAGCAATACTTTGGTGTCTTTTATGTATGCTTCGTCAATATCCTCCGGAGACAGCATAAGATCGGCCGCCATGTTGCGGTACATCAGAATACTGCTCTCTTTCGGCGAGAGCATCTCGGTAAATGTAAGTCCTAGCTTTTCTCCGTTTGTGCAGCGGGTAACTCTTGAAGTATCGATATCGCGGGCATTGAAGTAATCGATGACAAAATCGCCGAAAGCATCATCGGAGACTTTTGCAAAGAAGCCTGTTTTCAGACCGTGTTTTGAAACGCCCACGGCGATATTGGCAGGCGAGCCGCCGACGAATTTTTCGAAGTAATGTACTTCTTTTAGGGGCTTGAATTCTTCTTTTACAGAATTGCTGTAGGCAGGGTTAAAATCGATTGCGATCCTGCCAAGCAGGCAGATATCAAATTTTCTGCTCCTGTCGATCTCAAAATACTCCATGTTTTCTCTCCTGAATGTGTTCATTTTTCGGTAACTGCATCCTCCGGTTGTCACGAAAAATCTCACTTGGCAGTGAGTGACCGTAACTACATGTTGCGGCATCCTCCGGCCCCGGCGTCCGTACAGGTATCACCGTGGACTACGCTATCGCCCGGATACGCACGCAACGGTACTAAGCTCATGCTGCGCCGCAGGCTTGCATTCGCTAAGTACCGGCGTGCTTTAGGGTCCCCGGTGATACCTGTACGGCCACCGTGGCCTTCCATGCTTTGCATATGACGTTTTCAAGGCCGCTAGTAGCCGTAAATGCGTACTTTAAGTCCCCGGTGATACCTGTATGGTCACCGTGGCCTTTTATGCAAGTGGCTGTATTTTCAGCACATCTTCATGACCCTGCTGCGTACATTCCGCAGTGATATCGTGTGGTCAAATCCGGTGTAATCCGTAAGATACAGCGTTGCAGCTCCTGCAGTCTTTGCTTCGCTGTCCTCCTTGCCTTCGGTAAAATGATGCGCTCCGAAACATGGTCCGATTTCGAGTGCATCATGTCCGTTCCCAACTGATGCAATTCCGTTCTTTATGACAACGACCTCGCTTCCGGTAAGCGGCATTGCAACGCCGTCGGATTCAAGGAGATCAACACCTGTAAAGCCAAGCTCTATCCTCCATGGCGCACCGTCGACTCCCGACGTCTTAACGCGCACGTCAACACCGTTTTCCGCATCCTTTACCCATACATCGATATGCATGTCCGGCCCAAGCTTCTTTTGACGTTTTGAATTGTCCATCTTCCACCAGTCGGAAGTATCCTGCTTCTCCGCAAAAGGCAGATAATACCAGCCGTGCATTACCTGGCTCAGGTGATACCCGCCCTCCGGAAGTTTTTCCATGTTCTCCGCTTTAAAAGCCCTGTGCTCACAGAAACTGCCGCAGACCTTCATCTCCAGCTTCATCGTTCCGTTGTGCAGATAAAAGAAATTCGACTTCCCTTTCATCACGGTGTAAGAAAAAAGCCCATTCCTTACCCTTGCAATACCGGAATCCTTATAAAACCTGTTAAAATCGGGAACCTCATAAAGTCCCTCGTGTTCAAATGTCCTGAATTCCGGTCTCAGCATGAACCAGATCAGGAATTCCGGCGCCTGCAGGTTCTTTTTCTCAACAATGTCAAAGCATGTGTTTGCCATATCGAGAAATTCATTTATTCCGTACTTTATGCCCATCTTCAGGTATTCAAGATAATACTCCTCCGGGTAGCATATCCTGTCCTTGTCAAACCGTGTCGAATTCGCGGTAAAGACACTCCAGTCCGGTTCCCAGTAAGTAAGCATCATCCTGAGGTTTGAAACGGCATATCTGTCGTAAGAATCATCCCCGAGCGCCTCTGAAAGCCTGATCATTGCATCATTGTTCACCCTGTTATAATTCCCTGCCGATTTCTCCGAGAATTCGCCGTCACCGTTGCAGTCGATACCCTCGTTAAGATATACATATGCTGCAGCTTTCATGCGCTCGTCACCAAAGAGCACATAGCAGTTCATCAACATCGAAGCGATGGCCCAGCGATGGTTCGGAGTATGAAAGCCGCCTTCAAGCATGCCTTCCGCGCCTTTTCTGATGATAAGACCGAGAGTCTCAAATATCTCTTTTTCTCTTTCATCAAGAGCCCCGCTGTCGTTTAGCCCTTTCATGTAGGTATAAACAGGGATTATCTTCTCGATGATAAAGCCTGTATCCGGTGCAGATGAGAAATTGCAGGTGATATAATCAAATAGGCCGTTTTCATGCTGTACGCTCCTCACATATCTTAAACCGAGCATGATCCTTTCGTAGAGCAGCCCGCTTTTATGATACTTCGAATCGGGGTTCATAAAGCAGACTATCATCGGCTCCGTCTTATATACTGATACTCTTGCCTGCACAATGCCGGATTTCTCCGGAAATGCCCCGTACAGCCTGCTGTTTTTATCAAGGATCTGGGTCGTGAGTGACTTTACTACCAGCTCCTCGGTGTCTCTTAACATCATCTGATAATGCTTTTCCATAACGATCCTTTCATGGTTCCGCATTTACGGCCCCGTTCACAGATATACTTGACCGGCCGGAATCTTAAAATACAAGTTTTCCGTTAAAATCAAGCAAAAGTGTCTTTATTTCGAATGCTCCAAATCCCAGTCGTACTTTTCCCTCTTCGATCTTTTGGGTTTCCCCGGGATTTTCGAGCATATCGCAAAGCGTTGCCCCGGTTATGTTCGAAGGAAGTTCAAGGTCGCATGTGCTTGCGGCGCCAACGCTCTCATAAAGCCTTAATACAATCCCGTCGGTGTACATTGCCGGCTTGCAGGTCTCGATAATTATATTTTTACTGCTTACCCTGAACAGGCTCAGCGTTCTTTCAAGACCGGCTTCTATCTCAGAAACGTCACCTGTCGGTTCTGTGTTGTATTCATAAGCCGTATTTACGCAGCCGCTCCTTGAGAAAGGCCCGCTAAAAGGCATTATACCGTACCTGAAGGTGTGTTGTCCCATATCTGCGGTCGGGTCCGGGAAGACAGGAGCACGGAGCAATGTAAGTGCCATTTCACCGTCTTTTGCGGAAAGGCCGTATTTGCAGTCGTTTAACAGCAGAAGGCCGTTTTCCCCGTCGGTCAGCGCGGAATACCTGTGCTGGGCGATCTCGTACATCCCGCGTTCATAAAGCCTTGACCTGTGGGTCGGTCTCTTTATATACCCGAACTGTGTCTCGGAGAGCACTTCCTTTGTGAAAATGCTTGTAGGGAAGGCTGCTTTTAATATCCTGTGACGTTCCTGCCAGTTGATCTTTGTGTCAAAATCTATCACCGGTGTATCGCTTCCGAAGACTATCTTCTGTTCGACAGAGAAATGCTCTTCCTCGCGTTTAACGATCACTGTCACCTGTTTTCCGATACGTCTTACAGCAAAGGACGAAGTGCCTTTTAAGGATATTGCCGTGTTCTTGTAATTCTCACCGATCTCCCAGGCGTCATATTCGCCGTTTATGTTTTCGTAAAGCGACAGCCTGTTAAAGGGCTCCTTTACATACTCGTATCCTGTCTTTGCGTCAACAAGTGACACTATCTCGCCGTTTTCATTGATGAGTGCGGTATAGAAGCCGTTCTCGATCCTTACGGTCTTCCCGTTTTCACCGTTTTCCTCACTTGCAAGGATCTTCTCTCCGGTGCTTTCTTTGGAACTGTGGAGATACTGCTTGTCGTTAACGGCAGCTATCCCGCAGGCAGGAAGTGTAACCCCTTTGTATACCCTGTCCCATGAAAGCGAGTTAAATACGGCATTCTCTCCCGCAAGTTTAAGCAGAAGGCTTTCCGACAAAGCTGTGGCAAGCCGTAAGATATCGTTAAGATCATCCCTTGTTTCACGGTTTACGCGCTCTATCGAAGTTCCGGGCAGCACATCATGGAATTCATCCACAAGGAGCCGCTTGTAAAGTGTCTCTGTCTGTTCCTCGGCATCTTTATCCTTTTCTCCGAAAAGTCTTGCGATACCGCACAGGAACTCGGTCTCACGAAGCTTGAGCTCCGCACGTCTGACAAGCTTCTTTATCTCGCTCTGGGAAGTGTATGTACCCCTGTGCCATGCAAGGTAAAGCTCACCAAAGTAGGTATTGTCCGTCCCTTTTCCCTCAAGTCTCTCAAAGAACGCATTCGGGCTTTCGATCTTTACTTTAGGGACTCCTGCAAGGTCCCTGCAGCGTTTCAGGATCTCCATATGGCCGATGACGGGGCCGCCGCCGCCGTCGCCAAAGCCGAAGGGATAGAGCATCTCGTCATTTTTCCCGTATTCAAGCCTGTCTTTGTACCAGCGGGTGCAAAGATCGGCTACGGAAACATCGGTATTGTTTTTCTTGTAGATATGTGACAGTATCTTTGAACCGTCGATCCCTTCCCAGTAAAAATCGTTGTAGGGGAAGGCTGCGTATTCGGGATCCTGGCGTATCAGCTTTTGAGTGGCAAAGTACTTTATCCCGCATTTTTTAAGTATCTGCGGAAGCGCACCGGTATAGCCGAAGGTATCCGGCATCCAGGCAAGCACCGAATCAGTTCCAAACTCTTCACGGAACATCTTCTTTCCGTAAACAAACTGGCGCACAAGCGCTTCCGCGCCGGCCATGTTAAGATCGCTCTCAACATACATCCCACCTTCGGGAATAAGCTTTCCGTCTTTTACGGCCTGTTTTACGCGCTCGTAAAGCTCCGGATAGTCTGCTTTAAGCCATTCGAAGAGTACGGTCTCGCAGATAAGGAATCTGTAATCGTCGTATCTTTCAAGGAGCGCAAGCTGATTTGACAGCGTCCTTGCTGTTTTTCTGCGGGTCTCGGCCCTTGTCCACAGCCATGCAAGATCGATATGCGACTGTCCGAAGGCAACATACTGTGGGGCGTCCGTTCCGTTCTTTTCAAGTAAAAGAGGCTTCAAACCCGCTCCGGCTTTAAGGTAAGAGGCTCTTCTTACAGTGGCTTCCTCCTCCGGACATGTAGTATTTGTAAACACCTTAAGAGCTTCAAAGATCCTGCCTGCAAATACGGATGTATCCGGCAATATCTTCAAAAGCTCGTAAAGGACATGATAATCGTAGTAGACTTCAAGCATTTCCTCGTCTATATAACCAAAGAAACATGCTTTTGTCTTTACCTGTTTTGCGGGGACCTGCGGTAGCGGGTCATCTTCGCGCCTTACAACACCCGCGCCTTCGACTCTCGGCCCGTGTCCGGCGTAAACCTCGGCATAAACATCGAGCACACCGTTCTTCGGAACCTTCCCGGCAAGAACAAAGCTGTGCATTTTATCTATCGAACCGGCTTCTCTGCCGTTGACAAAGACAAGCATCTCGGGTCCGAGGCCCGAACCGATCCAGACAGTTTTTGAGCGGAATTCTTTAGGTACCGTCAGACTTGCATGCGCCCAGCCGTATTCCCACTTTTTGCCCCATTTTGTACCCTCGGGGATCTTCTTGAACTGCTTTGTCTTTGCCTGTGAAAAAGAGAGCTTTTCCATAGTAGTAAAGCCCTCCGAGTCATACTGGGCTATGCAAGGGAATATATCCCTTGCAAGCTCATCATCCCATATTCTTAATCTTTCATCCCATTGACGTCCGATATTCATAAGCACTCTCCGCTATATCAGCAGCTTTTAAGGAATTCCATAAGCAGCAGCATTGCCATTGCCTGTCCGTAGGGCATTGGTTTGATCTCTATCTGTTTGTAGAAATCCTTTGTTTCCCTGCCCATCGGCGTTCCGTAAGAAACCTGTTCGACTATCCCTTCGTCGGTGATCCTGTTGAGTATCGCTTTTACGGCATTCACTGCGATCTTTTTATAAAAGCCTTCAAGTATGCCGCTGTTTACACCTTTTAATATCCCGTAGGCAAAGCCGCAGGTTGCGGAAGCCTCGGTATATGAGGAAGGATCGTCTATAAGCGTATGCCACATACCGTCCTTTTCCTGCAATATCGCAAGGGTATCGGCCTGTTTTCTGAAGGTTTCAAGGAGCAGCCCGCGGAATTCTCCGGAAGGTTCGTAAATCTCAAGCAGTTCGGGGATAAACATTGTGATCCAGCTGTTTCCCCTGCCCCAGAAGGCGCCTGCGAAATTGTTGTTTCCGTTAAAGGTCCAGCCGTGGTACCAGAGTCCCGTTTTTCTGTCGCAAAGGTACTTTTCATGCACCCTGAACTGTTTCTCGACTTCGGCCTTCATGGCATCGTCATTCAGGATCCTGCCCATATTCGCAAGGAAAAGCACCGTCATGTAAAGCGTGTCGTCCCAGAGTTCCTGGTCGTTGACGGAATCCGACGTCATGTGCTGGAAGCCGCCTTCCTTTGTCCTCGGGAAGCTCTCCATGATCCATTTTACAGCATCAAGGCACGGCTGCATATACTTTTCTTCGCCTGTCTCCTCTGCCACAAAGGACATGGCAAGATAAGGCGTGACGGTATTTACGTTAAGTGAAGGAAAGCCTGTCTCTATCTGCTGGTCGTAGTAGGCTTTGAGCGTTTCAAGATACTCCGCGTTCCCGTTCTCTCTGTAAAGCTTCCATATCCCGAAAAGTCCGACGCCCTGCGTCCACTCCCAGAAACGGTACTTGCGGATATCGTCTCCCGCAAGGTTATGGTCCTTCATGTTCTTTATAAACGTGGAATCCTCTTCATAAAGGATCTTCTTAAAGGAACCGACTATCCTTAAAAGCCTGTCTTTACAGTATTCCTTAAGCTCTCCTCTTGTCTTTTCGGCGTTTTCAGCCTCTTCCTCGAGCTTTTCGATAAGACTTTTCAGCTCCTCCGGCGTTTTAACGATATAATCGGGCTTCCAGGCCGCTTCCTCATATTCGTGGAAATATCTCGGAGACCAGTCCAGCCATATAGATTTTAAACCGTAACGGTTTGCTCCCGCAACATCTTTTTTGATATTGTTGCCTATCATTACGATATATGGTTTATCTTCCTCCGACAATCCCATCTTGATCATGGCATCATCAAACATCCTGAAGGAAGGCTTCTGTTCGCCTACTATCTCTGAAACAGTCCATGTTTCAAAGCAGTAGGAAAGGCCGTTTTCCCTGTATACGTTCCTGAACGAATCCCACTCGCCGTCTGCCACAAGAGCGATCCTATAGCCTTCCTCGAACAGTTCTTTAAGGACCGTATCTGCTCCCGGAATAAAATCCGCCCGCGTGACAATGCCGTTTCCGTCATAGACCTGTGTTGCCTCATCTATGATGGTATCGCCGCTGTCGGTAAATATGATAAGTTTTTTCCTTTTCTCAGGATTCATCATACTCTCCACTTCCAAAAACTCTTGAATAAACTCCGGATAATAATTCAGGCTCCGGGTATTTCATTCTTTGCGAGGGTGATCTTGTTGCCCTCCATTATGATCCCCTTAAGCGTCAGCTCTTCTGCCCTGTGACAAGCCACAAAGTGGCCCGGGGTGATCTCTTTGTATTCAGGCGCAGCATTTACGCACTGCTCGGTGCAATATCTGCATCGTGTATGGAAAAAACATCCCGAAGGCGGGTTCGCCGGGTTCGGGATCTCGCCCTTAAGCGGGATACGCTCGGTCTTTATAGTAGGATCCGCTATCGGAACGGCAGACATCAGAGCCTCTGTGTAAGGGTGTCTCGGTGTTCCGAAAAGCTCCTCGGTCTCGGCGTATTCAACCATTTTTCCAAGGTACATAACGCCTACTTTATCCGATATATGCTCCACTACCGAAAGGTCGTGGGAAATAAACAGATATGTAAGTCCGAACTCTTTCTGAAGATCGCGCAGAAGGTTTATAACCTGCGCCTGGATCGAAACGTCGAGAGCCGATACGGCTTCGTCGCAAACGATGATCTTAGGGTTCAGTACAAGCGCCCTTGCAATGCCGATACGCTGTCTCTGGCCGCCTGAAAAGGCGTGGGGATAACGCATAAGGTACGAAGGGTTAAGGCCTACTTTTTCAGCCATTTCCTTTGCCTTGGCGTCCATCTCGCTCTTTGACATCTTCGGGAAATTTGCCTTTAAGGGCTCTTTTATGATATCAAGTACGGTCATTCTGGGGTCAAGAGACGAATAGGGATCCTGGAAGATCATCTGGATCTCCTTGCGGATGCTCTTCATCTTCTTCCTGTCGACCTTGAGGAAATCCACTTCCTCGCCGGCTTCCGTCCTGTAGAAAACTTCGCCTTCGGAAGCGTCGTATGCGCGAACGATACAGCGTCCGAGCGTAGTCTTTCCGCAGCCGGACTCACCAACGATACCGATGGTCTCGCCTTCTTTAACGCTGAAGGAAACATCCGTAACAGCCTTTACGGTTATGCCCTTTGAGGTAAAACGTTTGTGGATGTTCTTTACTTCGAGGATATTACCTTTTTCCACGCTTCTTACCTCCTTTTTCGTTTTCGGGCTGTGCCGCTGCAGCCTCTTCCTCAGCCTTTATCCTTGCCATTGCCTCTTCCTTCTGCTTCCTGCAGGCTTCGTGCGGACAGTTAAAGCATGCAACGCAATGTCCCGGAGCTATCTCCACAAGATCGGGCTCTGCCTTGTCGCAAAGGCCTTCGATCCTTGCATCGCACCTGTCGTAGAAACCGCAGGCTTTTGAAAGGTTCATGGCAAGCGGAACTGTGCCGGGTATGGAGAAAAGCCTGTCTTCCTTCTTTCCGCCTATCTTATGCACGGAACCGATAAGACCGCGGGTGTAGGGGTGTTCGGGATCTGCGTAGATAGTCGCCGCAGGGCCGGACTCCACTATTCTTCCAAGGTACATAACGGCTACTCTGTCGCACATCCTCGCAACAACGCCAAGGTCGTGGGTGATGAACAGGATCGCCATATTAAACTCTTTCTGCAGCTCCTGCATAAGCTCGAGTATCTGGGCCTGGATCGTAACATCAAGCGCTGTTGTAGGCTCGTCGGCTATAAGGAGCTTGGGGTTGCAGACAAGCGCCATTGCGATAAGCGCTCTCTGAAGCATACCGCCTGAAAACTCGTGGGGATACTGCTTGTAGCGCTTCTCGACATTTGCAATGCCGACCTTGCGCATTACTTCGAGAGTGATCTCTTTGGCTTTTTTCTTGTCTTTAGTTATGTGAAGCAGCGTTGCTTCGTTTATCTGGTTGCCGATGGTGTACATGGGTGAAAATGCGACCATTGGCTCCTGGAATATCATCGATATCTGCTTTCCGCGGACATTTCTTATTTCCTTGCCCTTCGGATTCAGTGAAAGAAGGTCCGTTTCGCCTGTATCTTCGCAGTCGAACATTATCTGTCCGTGGGGAACGCACTTCTTGTCGTTGATACCGAGTATCGCCTTACACGTGATGGATTTGCCGCAGCCGCTCTCGCCTACAAGGCCTAAAGTTTCGCCCTTTCTGATGTCGAAGCTTACGCCGCGTACGGGGGTTAGCTTTCCCTCCATCATGTTGATGTCGATGTGGAGGTCTTTAATCTCAAGTATGTTGTTTTCTTTCATGATCAAAGTCCTCCTGTTTTACTTGTACGGATCGGCTGCGTCACGCAGACCGTCGCCAAGGAAGTTGTATGCAAGAACCGTTATCGTTACGAAGATGATGGGTATAAGCTTGTGCGGGTGCGAAGCAACGTCTGTAACTGTGCTTGCCTCCTGAAGCAGTACGCCCCAGCTTGTTGCGGGGCTCTTGATACCAAGGCCCAGGTAAGACATTGATGTTTCGCCTACGATGGAGCCCGGAATGCCAAGAGTCATTGAAACGATAAGGTAGCTCATAAAGCCCGGAACCATGTGCTTCCAGATGATCTTCCAGGTTGAAACGCCCGAAAGCCTTGCTGCCATTACGTAATCCTCGTTCTTTAACGACAGGAACTTACCGCGGACTATTCGCGCCATGCCTGTCCAGTTGATGAACGACAGTATTACGGTCATGTAGAAGTACATTTTTATTGTCGAGATGCCTGACGGGATAGCTGCCGAAAGCGCCATCCACAGAGGGATCTGCGGTACTGCGCCGATAACCTCGATTATACGCTGGATGACCATATCAAGCGCGCCGCCGAAGTAACCGGATATCGAACCTATGGCGATACCAAGGAAGAAGCTGATAATCGCGCTCGCAAACGGGATCGTAAGAGATATCCGCGCGCCAAGCAGGACTCGTGAGAAAATGTCGCGCCCCAGCGTATCCGCGCCGAACAGCATTATCTTTGCTCCCGTTCCGCCGTTGCTGCCTTCCCCTATTCCGAAGAGATGGAGATCGCATTTGAAAACTCCAAGGATCTTGTATTCCGTGCCGTGCACGAAAAACTTGACGGGATAGTACTCTGTTGTATCATCTTCGAATTTTACTTCGAAGGTCTTTTTATCGATTATCTTTTTGATCTTGTAAACATGCGGGCCGACGTTTTTGTCTTCAAACTTCCAGTGGATAGCCGTCGGAGCCGTATCCTTGTAGAGTCCGTCGAACTCGTCGAGGCCGTAGGGAGCAAGGAAATCCGCAAACAGGGCACCGATGTAGAGGATCGCAAGGATTATGAGGGAGATCTTTGCAAGCTTATGTTTCTTAAGCTTTCTGAACATCAGCGTCCACTGGGAGGCCAGATAATAATCTTCTTTTGACTTGATCTTCTTAGCCATTATCTGTTACCTCCCGAATATCTGATCCTCGGATCGAGGAATGCAAGTGCTATATCTGACAGGAGAATGCCGATTACGACGAGCACTGCCTGTACCATAACGATCGCGCCCGCAAGGTACATATCCTGCGACTGCAGCGCCTTGTAAAGAACAGGGCCCTGGATCTGCATGTTAAGTACCATTGCTGTAACTGTGGAACCCGAGAACAGGCTTGAAAGAACGCCGCCAAGACCTGATACGGTAGGGTTCATTGCTGCCCTGAAGCAGTATTTCATGACGATCTTGCGCTCGGAAACGCCCTTTGCGCGTGCGGTAAGGGTATACTGTCTTGCCGTTTCATCGAGCATCTGTGCTCTTACGGAACGGATGATACCGCAGGTGCCGGAGGTTCCGATAACGATGATGGGTATGATCATTCGCTTTAAGAATTCGCCGAAGTTATATAAATGAACGCCATTTTGCAGCATTTCCTGACTGAAAAGGCCAACATTGGCATTGCCTGTCCATTTATAAGACAGATACATCAGGATGATCGCAAAAATGAAGTTCGGGATAGCCGTACCTATGAAACCTATCACAGCGGATATGTAGTCGCCCGGTGAATACTGATGGGTCGAGGCATAGACCGCGATAGGGATTGAAACTACGTACTGGAATATCATTATGACGGCGGAAACAAGGATCGTCAGTCCCAGCCTGTCTTTGATAACACTCCAAACGTCGCGCCCGTACGCAAACGAGAATTTCCAGTTGTGATGTGAATGATAAAGCCTGTAATATGTGGAATCCGTGGGTGTCCAGACGATATCCTTTACCCACTTTAAGTACTGCTGCCATACAGGGAGGTCGAGACCGTAGTCTTCTCTCATCTGCGCAGCGTAATCTGCGTCTACAAGTTCGCCCTCAGTCGCAAGCTGCGCGATATGGGCAGAAACATAGTCTCCGGGAGGAAGCTGGATAACGAAGAAAACCAATATTGAGATAAGTATGAGCGTGGGGATGAACATCAGCACTCGCCTAACGATATAACGAACAAGATCTTTCTTGAAAAAATCTACTATTGCTCCCCAAAAACTCCTGAAAAATCCCCCTGTTGAACCGGGGACAGAACTCTTCGTTTCGGCCGTTGCTCCGCTTTCTGAAATTATCGTATTTTCTTCCATCAGAAGCATCCTTTCTTAGAAAAACCGGAGGCGTGAGACTTGTGCCCACGTCTCCGGAATAGTGCCTGTTACTTAAGGCATCGATCACTCTGCAATGTAGAGGATATCGTAGTGAACGATGTTAGCGTACTGATAAAGGTCGTCAGATACAAGGTTGTCGGCATAGTTCTTGATCCTTGAGTTAACAAGGGTGTATGTGCCGGCTGCCTGAAGGTAAGCAATCGACCAGAGGTTTTCTTTGTGTACAGCGTAGATCTGAAGCGCAAGCTCATCTCTCTTTTCAGAGTCGGGCTCATTCTTCCACTTCTCATAGATCTCTACAAGCTTAGCCATGTCGCCTTCGGGCTTAACGCCTGCTTCGCCGTTCTTCTCGTAGTATGTGCCGTATTCGCCGTACCACTCAGCTGCCTGGGAGATCGGAACGAACGGAGCAACACGTGACTTAAGGGAAAGACCGCCGATAGAGGTGTGAGGTCCGATTACTGCTGTCCAGGTGTTGTTGTCGATCTCGATATCGAATGCGGAAACTTCAAGGTTCTTGTATGCGCAGTTGATGCCTGCCGCCTTGAAATACTGCTCGAATACAGGGTAAGAGGTATCGTTGATTCCGTCGTAGCCGAGGAATTCGATAACAAGGTCAGAACCGTCTGCGAAATCGTAGAAGCCGTCTGCACCCATCTTAAGGCCGCAGCCTTCAAGGAGTGTCTTTGCTTTTACAACATCATATTCGGTCCACTTCTTTTCCCAATCAGCGTCATAACCAAAGTTACCTTCTGAAGGAGCGCACTGGCCGGGCTCAAGGAAACCGTTCGAAAGAAGTTCGGAAACCTGTGCTCTGTCTACGCAAATGGACATAGCCTGACGGAAGTCCTTATTTGCAAAGAGCTTAGCGTAATTCTCGTTTGTAGATGTGTAGTTGAATGTGATCTGGTAAGAGCCCCAGTTGGTGCTTGCGAATGTGCGGAGGTAAGCCTTGCCGCCCATATCTGCAAGTGTCGAAGCGATCTTATCCATTGCAAGCTCGATGATATCGATCTTTCCGGAACGGAACATAAGGTTCGTCTGGTTATCATCAGAGGTCTTATTGAAGTGAAGTGCGTTTACGTAAGGAAGCTGGTTGCCTTCGGCATCAACTTTCCAGTAGTATTTGTTGCGCTCCATGATGCAAAGGTCTGCATCCTTGTTGTTATTGCCTTCCTTTGTGCTGAGCACGAAGGAGTTGATCTGAGGGATACCTGCAACGTTCCATGAGTTGTACGAAACTGCCTTGCCAAGATCCTTAACTGTAGCAGCGTCGATCTTTTTCTTCTGTGCGTTTGCAAGAGCCTGCTCATCTGTGATGGTGTTAGCCTTGTAGTACTCATTCTCAACTGCGGGATAAGAACCTGCGTTGGGGATAAGGTCGCTCAGGTAATGCTCGGGAGCCCAGCACCACTTGAAATCACCGTTCTCGATGAAGTCTGCGGGATACTTGGGATTCTGGAATGTCCATGTAACTGTGTATTCATCTACTTTCTTAAGAACTGCCCAAGCATCTTCGCCGTTAACGCTTTCCTTAAGGGCTGCCCAGCTCTTCTTGCCGTCGAAGTTGGTAAGGTGGCAGCAGTAGTACCAGAATGTGATGTCATCTGCGTTGAAAACTTCGCCGTCGGACCATCTCATTCCTTCTCTTAAATGGAATGTCCAAACAGTGTAGTCTGCATTGTGCTCGAAGGACTTGATAGCATTTGCGTAGTAGGTTCCGTCTGTGTTGTAACGGATGATGCTTTCAAGTGTAGGTCTTGAAAGGCCCCAGCTGCCGCCTGCAGGTCCAAGATTGATCTCCCCGCCGTAGGTACCGATCGAAAGTGCATTACCGGTAGCATCAACTCTTTCCACGAAAACATCATCTTTTTTAGGAAGACGGTCTTCAACTTTGGGAAGTGTTCCGGCCTTTACCTCTGCGGCAAGTTCCGGTGCCTCACTGAACTCGCTCTTAAGCGGTTCGGTGGGAATAGGTGTTGCATCAGGTGTTTTTGTGGGCGTCGTCTTCGGAGCATCCGTAGATGTGGGCGAAGCCGGTGTGTTTGTAGCCGCAGGCTGCTTGCCGCATGCTGCAAAACACGATACCACAAGAGTCATAGCAATGATGAGTGTCAACACTTTTCTGAATGACTTTTTCATATGTATCCTCCTTTTTGGATGTGATGGACCTGTTATCGGGCCCTTCATCATAGTGCAAGTTTAACAAATGACTTAAGAGCATTCTACGCATCTGTTGTTTAGTTTTTAAATACATTGCATTTTTTGTCGTCTTATGCTATGATATCTGCGGTCATATCTTTGGCTTCTTTTTGAACAGTTTCTGTTTTTTGTGCATTATGAACAATTTTCAGTTTGATTTTCCGGTATTTATGACAATTTGAAAGGCAAAAAGATGCTATGTGAATGCTTTATAAGCAAGAAGTGCGATATCCCTATTTGCAAAAAAGCAAAAACGGCTAACTTTCACAAAGTGCGCAAAATATGCAATATAATATCATCAGGAGACTTACAACATGTCACTTTTGATCGACAATCTGGTCCTTTACGAACAGGAATACAAAATAGAGATAGGGCGTCCGCAGGACCGTTTCTACTATTTCTTTGATTACGACGAGCGCTCCTACAAGATAAACATGGAGTTCCAGCATTTCCATACCTTTTACGAGCTCTGCATCCTGCTTGATGACAATGCTGGGCATCTTATCAACGGCGAATGGTATAACCTGCGCTGCTGTGACATAGTTGCCCTTCGCCCTTCTCTCCTGCACAGGACACAGTACCCGGAAGGCGCTCCCTGCAAACGTCTTATAATACAGTTCAATCTTCCCAAGGAACCCTCGCAGCTTGAAGGCAGCATGAAGGCAATATACAGCATCTTCTATGAAAAATGCCCTATCTACAGGTTTGAAGGCAAGTATCAGAGGCTTGTATTTGAAAAGCTGAATGCTATCTTCCAGCTTTCCCAGAGCCCGAATACTTTGAGCGACCTGTTCATCCACACAAAATTCCTTGAATTTCTGGGCACCGTATATACTTTCAAAAACAAAAACATCTACTCGAATAACGCTGATTTTGACAACGTTACCGAGAAGATGTACAAGATCACGGCCTATATACATAAGCATTATGCCGAAGACCTTTCTCTTGAAGGTCTTGCAAACGAGTTCTATATCTCCGGTTATTATCTCTCACACCAGTTCAAGAAAGTTACCGGGTTTGGGCTTACGAATTACATCCAGATGACACGCGTACGAAACGCCCAGGCACAGCTCGTCCTTAATGACACGCCCATAACCGACATCGCCTTTAACTGTGGTTTTAACAGCTTTTCACAGTTTAACAGGACGTTTAACAAATTTGCCGGAAAATCCCCTTCAGCTTTCCGTAAGGAGGCTGCATATAAAAGTGAAAAACCGCTTCTTACGGAAGCAGCCGAAGATTAAAAAAATACCGTCAGCCATGTAAGGCTGACGGTATCCTGCTATTTTCAAAAGTGTCAATACTGTTGCATTTATTCTCTTCCGGTTTCCGTAAAATCCGCGTCAACAGGCGGCCACTCTTCCGTCTTGGTAAGGTACACCCTGTCGATCTTAAATTCCGAAGCTTTTGCTCTTAAACTGAAAACGTGCCTGCCCTGCCGGATATCTGCAACAGCGACTATCATCCATATCCAGTTTTGTTTTGTACCGTAGTTAAACAGTCTGCCGTGCCCGAACATCTCTTCCTGCGGGATCTCCGTTCCATCTATGGCTATGCCGATACGGGCGTTCCTCTCATCATCATACTTTATGAGCAGCCAGATATTATATCTTCCTCCTGTTGTCTCTATCCTGTAATTCAGTGAAGGCTCGTCTCCTTCATCAAAATACACTTCAAAGCCGGGAACATACATTGCAAGGCCGGTGCGGCCGTCGCTTTCCGAATTTGTGTGTTCAAAGCCAATGCCGTTCGCTGACGCCAGCATATATGCATTTTCCGAGTTTTCAAGGGCATATTCGGTCCCGAACGCCAGACGGCCGTTCTTTTCGGCAAATACACCCGAACCGAACTTTTCAAAAACGTTCTTTCTTCCGCCGGGACCCGGAGCATATTTGGCAATACCGCTCCTCTCCTGCTTAACAACAGTGTTCTTAAGGTATGTATAGTTGTTTTTCCAAAATATCTTGTCGCATACGATCACATCGGGAAGCGGAGCTTTTTTGCATCCGAACAGTTCTCCGGTAAGTCTGTCAAGAGCATCCGTATCGGGCTCAAATGAAGCCTCTTCACGCAAAGGATCCGTGTTGTAAAAAGCATGCGCGCTTTCACAGGGTCCGAGGTTTGAAGGGATGTATCCGTCCGTATAGATAACAAGCTTTGAAAAAGCAGCATATCTGTCAATTGTATTAACAGATAGCACATGTGTACCGGGCTCTGTGTAAGGAAGCTCAAGGTACATCTTTTCCACATTGTTCATGACCGTATGGCGCCAGTCTCCGCGCCACTCGTCATTTATCCCGGATTCAAGGACTCCGGCTTCCTTTCCGTCAAGGCTTATTCCGAAACGTATCCTTCCAACGGAATTAAGCGAAGGGAACCTGTAAAGTTCGAGAAGGTACCTGCCGGCGGATACAGTTGTAAAGCGATATTCAACGTTTCCGCCCACGGCTTCGAGAAGGCATCCTTCAAAGCGTCCAAGGTGTTTTATGACCTTAAAGCCCGTGTTGCTTTCGTAATGTTCCGCAAGCATCGACACAACGCCGTCGCTTTCGTAAAAACCTTTTTCGGGTGAAAGGACAGCCGGAACATCGCAGCTTCTCTTGCCGGAAGCCTCTGTTATGCTGTTGTCTGCGGTTTTCTTTTCCCCGTCAAGAACAAGCGCCGGTTTTCCTGCAGGATAAAGCGCAGTCACCGGAGGTCTGAACTCCTCGGGCGTAAGTATCCTGTCCCACTTTCCGCCGCACATAACACGATTGTAGCAGTAAAGAAGCCTTCTTTTGAACTCATCAAAGCTTCTCGATTTATTAACGTCACGCTCTGCCTCTTCAAAGTCTCCTTTATCGTACATAAGGCGGCTTCTGTCGGCATAGTAGTATGAAGCATAGATGAAATACGCCGCAAAGATGCGTACCGCAAACAGTTCAAGAAAAGCATCTCTCTCGTCCTCCTGTATCTTTTCGTACAGGGCAAGAGTCCTCTCAAAAAGGCCCTTCATCCTGTTCAAAAAGCGGGCCGCTTCGTTGCCAAAAGCAGTCTGTGAGAAGACATCCGAACGCATGTGCTCAACCTTGCGGACATTTGCGGTCTGCAGGAACGTTTCGAATATATCGGCCGCCTCGCTGCCGGACGCCCCCGTAAAGTTGCTGTTCATGAATCTTTTTATAAATTCAGTCGTGTCTGCGGTCCTTGTCTCTTCACGTCCTATCTCCCACGCGTATGTCAGGCAGAACTCGATGTCGGGCTCAAGCGGCTTTATAGCGCCCACATTAAATACCCACAGTCTTCTTATGCCGTTTTCATAAGCCTTACAAAGCTCGTTCTTAATATGGGCAAAAGGCATCGAGTTGTAGAAAAGCCAGGACATACCGGGGCGCGCCCAGTAAGAGATATGGTAATAAAGCCCGTTCCCGCCCGGGCGTTTTCTTTCTTCTTCGTTCGGATAACGGCGCATATAGCCAAAGTTGTCGTTTACCCAGATAAGCGTAATGTCTTCGGGTACTTTAAGGCCTGCGTCGTACAGGTTCATGACCTCTTTATAAGGCACAAATATCCTCGGAGCATCCTTTTCACCGTACTCTTCAATAAGCCCGATCTGGTCGTTGATAACCTTTTCAAGAAGTTTTATCTTTTCGGCCTTTATCTGCTCGTCCGAAAGCCCACTGTTCTCCGTGATCTTTTTTGTGATAAAGCCGGAATCATGGATCCCGCGCATACCGACCGTATAGCACACATCAAAACCTTTGTTCTGAAGAAGGCTTCCTGTCCAGTATTTCTTTATTATCTCACGGTTCTCTCCTTCTATCGAATAATCATACTCCGCATCCTCACAGCCGTTTTCCTTCTTCCAAGGCTCCCATTCGTTTTGGTTGCTCCGAAGCAGCATATCACAATGGGATGTTCCGACGGTGATCCCCATCCTGTCCGCAAGCCTTCCGTTCTCCGGATCCGTGTTGAAGGCGTTTACATGCATTGCGGGCCAGATATAGTTCCCTTTAAGTCTCAGCAGCAGCTCGAAGATCTTCTCATATGCGGCGGGGCCGATAGTATCTGCGTTAAAGTATTTCTGCGCCCAGGCTTCAAGCTCTTCTTCGTCGTTAATGAATACTCCGCGGTACTTTACAGAAGGATGATCGTATTTGGTAAAGCCCTCGGGAAGGCTTATGCTCTGTTTTTTTCTTACCGGTACATCCGCAAACCAGTACCAGGGAGATACGCCAAACATTGAAGAAAGCTCGTAAAGACCGTATATCGTGCCTCTGCGCCTTGCTCCGCATACAAAGAGCTTTCCGTTTGAAACAAGAACGGAATATGCTTCCCATATAAGCTTTCCCTCGGTGTCGAACAGCTTCTTTGCGCAGGCACCAAGAGATGCCGTGATAAGGCTGCCGGTACTTGAGAGCGCATTCTTTTCGAAAGCAGACTTTAGGCCGTCGACAGTATCACATTCGACTGTAAGCGCATAAATACAGGCGTTGCCGGGATCCTCCGTGACCGCGGCAGAAGCCCCGCACACCGCATTAACGTCCTTAACAAAATTCTCTGCCGCGATCTTCACGGCAGAGTTTTCGTTTTTATCGAGATATACTGAGATATTTGTTTCTTTATCGGCATAAAAACCCATGTTCAAACCTCTCTTCACATTTGTGAAAAATAAACGAGCAGTGCCGCGATTACCGCAAGAAGGAGCGCCGATCCCATAACAAGCGCCTGGGACACTGTAAGATTTCTTGAATCAAACCGTTTGTTTTTGCTGTTTGCGACTGTTGCACCGTTTCTCCTCAGTCTCTGCGTCCTGCCCGTACTTCCGTACCTTCCGAGCATCGCCATTGGGTCTTTCCCTTTTATGAGACGTTTGTAGAAATTGTCAAGATAACGGATATCGTCCTGTGTGATCCTGTGGTCGAAATACTCGCGTCTTCCGCTGCCGCATCCGCTCTTGTGAAGGATCGCCTTAAGCATACTGTAGTCATCCTGCCAGCCGTCAACCGGATAATGCTCGCTGTAGGGTACACCATCCATCTTTATCAGGTAATACGCAAATCCGTCAGTCCTTCCGTAAGCCTGGTTCAAAAGTTTTTCAACACGCTCAAAACTTGCGCGGAACGGCTTTACAAGTTCAACATCACTGTTGTCGTACAGTCTTTCGCTCATGTCTTTCCTTTCCGGAATGCTTTTGGCAAGATCATCCTGTAGGGTTTCATAACAATGTTTTTAACATTCTAATCTTAATATACACGTTTAACGATAAAAGTGCTATAATAATTTTTATAAATAACAAAATTACCGGAGGTATTCTGTCTGTTTTTACAGGCCCGACATTTTTATGAAAAACATTTTCCTGATACTCGGTTTTCCTATCATCTTCCTGCTTCTTTCCTCATGCGGGAAAAAGCCCGACACCGGTTCCGCTGTCCTAAAGATCGCGGGTTCATTGCCATCTGTTGACACCCCTTCAGTAAACAGTGCCCCTGTAAGCGTTACTTTCACGGCAAACCTTACAGACAGCAACGGAGCTGCTTTGGACGGCAGCGGTCTTGAGATTGTCTGGGAAGTCCAGAGCGCCTCTGACATAGGTTTTACTTATCATCTTAAACAAGGCGTCGATACCCTGCCCATGCCCGGTACTCTTATAGTCGAGATCGGTCCCGATTTCAATTACGGTGATATCAACGGTCAGGATATTATCGTATCCGCCACGGCGAAACGCGGCAGCAATATCGTTTCCTCCGACGAGATCAGGCTTCACGTAAACCAGCCTGCAGCCGTAAACGAGCCCACCGCTCCTCCGGATGACGACGATGTCACACCGCCTCTGTATGCAACTCCGCTTGTGCTTAAAGATGATGCTTATTTTCGTGTCATCACAAAAGACCTGACCCCCGAAATGAAGATAGCCGTGAGCGATTTCGCCGGTTACCACGAAGGGATGATATTTCAGGTCACATTACTTAAGGAAGACGGCTCTGTTTCGGAATCCGATCACACGGCCGCAGACGGTTTCATCACCGTTAAAACAGAAGGTGCCGTTCAGCTTGAGGTCACACCGGTTTTCCGTTTTATCTTTGGAAAACAGACAAAAGAATTCGACCCTTCCTACGTAAACGTCCTCGCCTCAGACAAATATGAGCTTGGTTCTCTTTGCGGATTCTTCGGCAAAGTTGAAGCAACTGCAGGCGCAGTACATTTCAAGGGCACCGATACCTGCTTCGTATTTGCATGTCCCCAAGGCTCCTATGATCTTATCCTTACAAAGGGCGGCGAAGGCCGGTCCTCTGTCAGGGTAAACGACAAGACTCTCGGCTGTAACGTAGGAATCGCGGGCGGTGCCGGGCGGACAGGCTCAAATATTTATAAATATTTCATGGAGGATGTTATTAACGAAGGCTCCACTCTTTATCTGACTTTGGGTGAGAAAGATTATGATATCGCAGCTCTCGAGATACGCCGTACAACAAAGCTCCGCCCCTCTAAGACTCACGTCTATATTGCAGGCGATTCCACTGCTTCCGCTTACTATCCGATAGAGGACGAGGAACCTGCGAACGGTCGCGCAAAGACAGGCTGGGGCCAGGTATTCCTGCAGTATCTTACCGGAGAAACCGCTGTAACGAACCTCGGAGCAGGCGGCACCTATGCAAAATCCTGGTACGAGATCGCCTTTAATGCCGTTGTCCAAAACGGCCGCCGTGGAGACATCTTCCTTGTCATGGAAGGCATAAACGACCAGTCCTATTCGAACGTTGACGAAATGGTGGAGTACCTTTCAAAAATGGTGGATGAATGCCGTGAAAAAGGCATAATCCCCGTCCTTTTGACCCCCATGCAGTCACCTAAGTTCTGGAGAAGTGACAAAGGGAAGGATCTCGGAGAATATGAAAACCCTCTCGGAGGCGGAAAGGCCGGTTTTATGGCAGGAATCAGAAAGCTTGCAAAGGACAAAGGAGTATTCCTCATTGATGTTGCGGATATAACCAGCAAGCAGTACGGCACACTCGGAAGATCCTTTGTTGCTCAGAATTTCCACCTTTACTACAACGGCAAAGAGGAAGACACTCTCCACCTCTCTTACGCAGGCGCAAAGAATATCGCGGGCATTATCGCAACAGAGCTCTTCAAGCTTCAGGAAAGCGGTGCAAAAGACAGTACCGGATCGGTCATCAGCGGTCTTACCTTTAATGACCTCGGATCAGAAGAATATACCTACACAGATGCAAGCGGCAACGAAGCTGTTTACAGTACAGAAAGGATAACAGCCATCTACAGAAGATACGACGAGCGTTAAGGAACTCTTACCGTCCTGTTGTCTCCTTCGAAGCTTTGTTTGAAAGGATATTTACAGCGTTAAAAAGCTAAAAAACAAGACTGCCGGTTTTCTTTCCGGCAGTCTTATTTATGCTTAACCACTATCTGTCATGGCAATATCTCGTTTACATACCGCTCAAGGTAAGGATCCGCGCATTTTGTTAAGCCCCGTTCCCGCAGCATCCTGTTTATATCTGCTGCGATCTGTTCAGTAAGCACCACTACAGGATCGTCAAAGTTGAAGGAATTCGGATCATAGGGCCTGTTCTCCCATTTCGAAAGGCTGCAGCCTGCTTCCGAGAGCCTTTTGATCTTTTCCGCAAAAGAGCCGTCTTTGTCAAGCTCAGACAATCGTCTGAAGGTCCATTTGTAGTAGGGCGGATAAGTTTTCTTAAGGAGGAAGAACAGCTCCATTGCAGCTCTTATCCCCTTATCCTTTGCAAGAGCAGCCGCAACGGTATCCTTTCTGCACATCGAACGGGCGTAATTCACCTGCAGCGCCGAAGAAAAGCCGTGCAGTTCGTCTGCAAGCCTGTATCTTAATACATCATCGGGGTAATGCTTCAGGAGCATGTTACGGAAAGCCGTAAATTCTCCAAGGTCGTCCCGGAAAACAACGCCGTTTACTGCCGTGGCAAGGCACGAATGGTCCAAAGCCATCCACTTCCCTGTTGTAAGGGTACATCCCTTTGTGTCGCAGTCTATGCAGAGGATATTTGAGTAAAAATCATGTATGCTCATGACTCCCCTGCGTTCCGAAAGCCTTACGGAGAGCTTTTTGCCGCCGTGAAGATCCGCAAGCTCGCTGTACGCAGCAGACAATTCCGCGCCAAAGCACTGCATGTCCGTATCGGCAAGCCAGAGACAGACTCCGGTCCCGAAATCGTGGTCCCTCGAGATAAAGTCGTCATACCCGAAGCAGTCAGATCCTTCTCCCGCAAGCCCCACGGCTATCCTGTTCTCATATTTGCCAAAGCGCTCATGTATCATCGGCGCGACATATTTTTCATAAAAGCGCCTGCTGTTTTCAAAGGCACCTGCTTCTTCAAACATTTTTCACCTTTCCGCGAGCCCGGTCTTTTGGGCAGATCGTCAGATCTTCAGTATATCAGCAGCCTTTCCGAAAAACCTGAAGGCTTCTTTAGCTTTATCAAAATACAGCTCCTCTGCGCGTTCCATGGCTTCATTTAAGGACATCCCGCTGCTTTGGAGCGTAAATACTTCTTTAAGCCCAAGGCTCTTAAAATCTGTGTCTTTAGCCACAGAACCGCATATTGCATAAACGGGAACACCAAGCTTTTTTGCATGCAGAGCTATGCCCTGAACGGTCTTTCCGTTAAGGCTCTGGGCATCAAGCCTTCCCTCGCCCGTTATGACAAGATCCGCACCCGCAGCTATTTCGTCAAAGCGGGATAATTCAAGCACTGTCTCGATACCGGAGCGTATCTTTGCTTTTAACAGAAGTGCCAGGGCTGCCCCGAGACCTCCTGCCGCTCCCGCGCCCTTGAGCATATCCGGGTCGGTACCTGTCTTTCGTATAAGGACCTCCTTGTAATTCCGCATGCCCTTTTCAAGGCGTTCAAGCACAGGAACACGCGTTTTACCGTCTTTAGCCGCGTTATCTGCATCATTTACCGGTCCCGGCCCGTTCGCAGTGCCTCTAAGGCCGTTTTTGTCCGTATTGGCACATTTTTGCGGTCCGAAGGTAAACGTGGCGCCGTTCTCACCGCACAGCGGGTTTGTCACATCGCTCATGACAAAGATCTCTGTCTGCTGCAGTCTTTCGTCAAGCCCCGAAATATCGATATCGTATACATCTTCAAGGTCATTGCCGCATCCTTCAAGCTCTTTTCCTTTTTTATCTAAAAATTTCGCACCCAAAGCCCTTAAAGCCCCCATGCCTCCGTCATTGGTGGCACTTCCGCCAAGGCCGGTATAAATTACCCTGATCCCCCTGCAAATGGCATCCCGTATAAGCTCCCCGGTACCAAAAGTCGAGGCGGCAAGCGGATCTCTTTCGCCTTTTTCAAGCAAAGCAAGCCCGGAAGCCACCGCTGTCTCGATCACCGCAGCCTGTCTTTTTTCCTGTACTGAAAACGGATCGGTTACGATCCCGTAGACCGCATCAATCTCCCGTCCAAGCGGATCATGGGCTTTTGCCGTTACCGTACTCCCGTTTACTGCGGACACAACGGCTTCGACAGTACCTTCACCACCATCCGCCGTTAACATTCCGATGCATTCCGCATCTTCAAAGGCCTCTTTCGCGGCCTTCGTCAAAAGCTCTGCTATCCTTTTGCTTGAAAGAGACCCCTTAAAAGAGTCAGATGCGAAAACAAAACGCATTTTATTCCACTCCGTACATGTGCTTAAGAATCAGGCGTTGTGCCACCTCATCGCCGAACAGCTTCCTGACCTGGTTTACCGCAGGGCCGCCGTTTGAGAACAGCTTTTCGGCAAAATCCTTCACTTTGGCTTTTTTAGCTTCCTTATCGCAATCCGGAAGCTTTGCAAACTGGTCCGCATAGGTATCCGTATAGGCTTTTGCCGCATTAAAAAGCCTCTCGGAAACGCCTTTGCCCTTTTTATGATACGAGCACGGATAGAGAATCGGATCGTACCAGTGTGCCCCTTCCGAAACATAATCCTCAAGGTCTTTGTCCTTAGCCTTTATCGCGTCAAAGGCTTCAAGATATTCAGCGGGATAAGGCTCAAGCTGATCGTTGTAGAGTTCCGTTATCACGGTATCTTTTCCCATAACGGACACGCGGTCTGTATTGATGAGCGGCGCATCCTTTGAAAAAGGCGCAAATACCACCGTTTCCATCTTCATGAGGCCAAACATTGCCTTCATGCTAAGCACGCAAAGGTGTCCCGCGCCTTCAACCTCATAAGACTCGGTAAAGAACTTGAACATGCTCTTTTTAAGGGTCGCATCCCCGCCTATGTCAAGCTTTTTGACAACAAAGTCCTTTCCGAGACGTTCTCTCACCATTTTTCCTAATTCTTCTGACATAATTTACCCCCCCCATCGTAATTACTTTTAAGCGGTCTCCCGCTTCAAACTATATGATAGCAGACTTGGGATAACAATTCCATAAAAAAAACAGGCAATCTTTTAAGGATTGCCTGCAGTAGCCGCCGTATTTTATGGAATCCGCTGCTTTTCACACAGCCCTCACAGCATTCTTCATGCTCCTTATGTACTCTTCGACGTACGCCGGTGCCTCTGTTCCGTATTTTTCAAAAAGCTTTACTATGGCGGAGCCGACTATCGCCCCGTCCGAAAGAGAGGCCATTTTCGCAGCCTGTTCCGGCGTGGATATTCCAAAGCCTATGGCACAGGGAACATCCGTGTTTTCGCGCACCACGTTCACGATAGATGCAATATCCGTTGTTATCTCCGTTCTTGTTCCCGTCACACCGAGGCTTGAAACTATGTAGATGAAGCCTTTTGCCTCTTTTGCGATCATTGCGATCCTGTTCTTTGATGTAGGCGCAATAAGCGATATCAGATCAACTCCGTACTTATCGCAGAGCGGCAGGAATTCCCCCTTTTCCTCGAAAGGAAGGTCCGGCAGGATCAGGCCGTTAATGCCCGTATCCGCGCAGTTTCTTATAAACCTTTCGGAGCCGTAGGAAAATACAACATTGGCATAGGTCATGAAAACAAGGGGGACGGAAACATCGCTCCTTAAGTCTTTTACAAGGCCGAATATCCTGTCCGTTGTAACGCCGCCCCGGAGCGCGCGTAGGTTTGCGCCCTGAATTGTCGGTCCTTCTGCGGTTGGGTCCGAGAACGGTATCCCAAGCTCGATAAGATCCGCGCCGGCCCTTACAGCTGCCCTGACCGCTTCGGCAGTAGTTGAAAGGTCGGGATCTCCGCATGTGATGAACGGGATAAAAGCCTTTCCGTTTTCAAATGCTTTTTTTATATCACTCATTGATATCCTCCCCTCTGTAACGCGCTATCGCCGCACAGTCCTTATCGCCGCGGCCCGATATCGTTATTACGATCACCTTGTCCTTTTCCATCGCGGGCGCGAGTTTTCTTGCGTAAGCCACTGCGTGAGCGGACTCGATCGCAGGGATTATGCCCTCTGTTCTAGAAAGATATTCAAAAGCCTCGACAGCTTCATCATCTGTTATCGCAACATATTCTGCGCGTCCGGTGTCATGCAGGTACGCGTGCTCCGGCCCGATGCCCGGGTAATCGAGCCCCGCGGAGATCGAGTAAACAGGGGCGATCTGACCGTATTCATCCTGACAGAAGTAGGATTTCATGCCGTGGAATATACCAAGTCGCCCGGTATTAATCGTTGCCGCCGTCTCAAAAGTGTCGATGCCGCGCCCCGCAGCCTCACATCCGATAAGTTTAACGCCCTCATCATTGATAAAGTGATAGAAGCTCCCGATGGCGTTTGAACCTCCGCCAACGCAGGCAATTACCGCATCAGGCAGCTTTCCTTCTTTTTCAAGTATCTGCTCCTTTATCTCCTTCGATATGACTGCCTGAAAATCACGGACTATAGTCGGAAACGGGTGCGGACCCATGACCGATCCGAGGCAGTAATGCGTATCTTCTATGCGTGACGTCCACTCGCGCATAGCCTCCGATACGGCATCCTTTAAGGTCGCCGTGCCAGTCTTTACCGGTATGACCTCCGCGCCGAGAAGCCTCATGCGGTAAACGTTCAGGGCCTGGCGTTTTGTGTCCTCTTCGCCCATAAAGACAACACATTCAAGGCCCATGAGAGCCGCGGCGGTTGCCGTTGCGACGCCGTGCTGACCGGCGCCGGTCTCCGCTATAAGACGTGTCTTTCCCATTTTCTTTGCAAGGAGGGCCTGACCGAGCACGTTGTTGATCTTGTGGGCGCCCGTATGGTTCAGGTCTTCGCGCTTAAGGTATATCTTTGCTCCGCCAAGGTCCTTTGTCATCTTTTCAGCATAATAAAGCCTTGACGGCCTGCCTGCGTAATCGTTGAAAAGGGCCGTGAGTTCGCGGTTGAACTCTTCATCATCCTTATACCTGTTATACGCTGCCTCAAGCTCTATCACAGCATTCATCAGTGTTTCCGGAATATACCTGCCACCGTGTATTCCGAATCTCCCGTTAGGATCTGTCATCTTTTTTCTCCTTTTCCCGTTTTACCGGATATTATACACTTTTATGATCTTTGGGCTTCTCTCACATTAATGGCAAATGCCTGCATTTTTACCTTGTCCTTCACTCCGTCCGTTTCGATCCCGGAGCTTACATCAACTGCAAAAGGAACAAGTTTTACCACAGCTTCGCGCACATTTTCGGGATTCAGCCCCCCTGCCAGGAAATACGGTCTGTTAACCGCTTCGAGCAGCTTCCAGTCAAAGCATTTTCCCGTGCCCTGTCCCGAATCCAGCAGGATATAGTCGGCTTTTGACTCACAGGATCTTCTTATATCCTCATCGTTTTTTATCCTGAAAGCCTGTATCAGGGGCTTGTCGGTAAAGTGCCGGAGAGTCTTGATATATTCATCATCTTCGTTTCCGTGAAGCTGGGCTATGTCTATCACGCCCGTTTTCAGAAGCTCTGCCACCGTTTCCGGCTGTTCGTCCGTAAACACGCCCACCGCAGTGATACCCGGATCGAGCATTTTCTTTAACTCCAAAGCCTGCTCCCTGTTCACAAATCTTCTGCTCTTCTTTGCAAACACAAAGCCCGCGTAATCGGGTTTCAGCCTGTTTGCTTCAAGGATATCGTCAGGGCGTGTAAGCCCGCAGAATTTGATCTTTACCATATCAGCCCTTCAATTCCAGTAATTTGGCTCTTTTGTCCGGTGCCCTCATAAGCGTTTCTCCGACAAGTACCGCATCTGCGCCAATTTCCTTTAGTTTTCTTATGTCTTCGGCGTTTTTTACGCCGCTCTCCGACACAAACACCACATCTTTCGGGATAAGTTCGCGAAGGCGTCTGCTGTTTTCGGTATCAACTGTGAAATCTTTAAGATTCCTGTTGTTTACACCGACTACCCTTGCACCTGCCAAAAGCGCCGTCTTAACTTCATTTTCATCATGTGCTTCCACAAGTGCGGAAATACCAAGTGAATCACAGATATCAATATATCTGTGCAGCTTCTCTTCGTCAAGGAGCGCGCAGATGAGAAGAACTGCCGAAGCCCCAAGAAGCTTTGCTTCATAGATCATATATTCATCCACCGTGAAATCCTTGCGAAGGCAGGGTATCGATATTTCTGCCGCTATCTCGTTCAAATGCCCGGTGCTGCCCAAAAACCAGCGGGGTTCGGTAAGGACGGAAATGCAGTCTGCACCGGCAGCTTCGTATTCCTTTGCGATCTCGCGGTACGGATATTCTTCAGCGATAAGACCTTTTGACGGTGATGCCTTTTTACATTCGCAGATAAACGAAAGGCCGGGCTTTTTTAATGCTTTTTCAAATGTAAAGTCTGCCGTTTTACAGGGAAACTTTGGGACTTTGTCGCCGTTCTCCCTTTCCGCAAGCTCTTTCTGTCTTATTTCATATGCTTTTGTCTGCATCTCTTCCGCGGAACAGATCTTTTTCGCTTCCTTTACCCGCTCTTTTGCATATTCCGCAATCTTTTCAAGAATTGTCATATCGTCTCCGTGTCCGGGCCGTTTTTCCGGACTATAATATGCTTTTTTAGGCTCATTCCGGCCTGTTGCTCACTTCGATGAGTTTTTCAAGGGTCTCAAGGGCTTTTCCTGAATCGATGAGCTCTGCTGCAAGCTTTACGCCTTCCTTCATACTCCCGGCCTTTCCGCCGATATAAAGGGCTGCGCCTGCGTTAAGGAGCACTGCGTTCCTCTTGTGGCCCTTTGCGCCTTTGAGGATATCCCTTGTTATCTTCGCGTTTTCTTCCGGGGTACCGCCTTTAAGATCATCCTTTGTGCAGCGTTCAAAGCCGAAATCCTCGGGTTTTATGACATAAGGCTTTACCCAGCCTTCCCTTATCTCACAGACCGTTGTGGGTGAGCTCATCGATATCTCATCAAGCTTATCCTGGCCGTAAACTACCATGCCGCGCTTTATCCCAAGGCTTATCAGCACCTGTGCGAGCGGCTCGACAAGATAATCATCATACACTCCGAGGAGCTGCATAGAAGGGGTTCCCGGATTAGTTAAGGGCCCGAGGATATTGAACACGGTACGGAACCCGAGCTCTTTTCGGATGGCTCCCACATATTTCATTGAGGTATGATATTTCTGTGCGAAAAAGAAGCACATTCCGACTTCGTCAAGAAGTTCCCTGCATCGTTCCGGGCTTTGCTGGATGTTTACGCCGAGAGCCTCAAGGCAGTCTGCCGTTCCGCATTTTGATGAAGCCGCCCTGTTGCCGTGTTTTGCGACTCTCATGCCGCCTGCCGCAGCCACTATTGCCGAAGTAGTCGAGATGTTGAAGCTGTGGGCGTTATCACCGCCCGTTCCGACGATCTCGAAAAGATCGGGACCTGCTTCCACTTTGGTTGCGTGATCGCGCATTGCTGCGGCGCAGCCCGCGATCTCTTCCGTTGTTTCCGCGCGGGCGCTCTTTGTTGAAAGCGCTGCGAGGAATGCGGCATTCTGTGTAGCGGAGGTCTCCCCGCTCATTATCTCGTTCATTACCTTGTAGGCCTCATCATATGTAAGGTCTTCCTTGTTTACTATCTTGACGATCGCTTCTTTTATCATGGTTTTTCTCCTGTCTGTATGTTTTTGCCCAAAGCATGTTGATTTTTGTCTGATCTCTTATCAGACTGTCACTTTTAGAAAATTCTTTAACATCTGTCTGCCGTCCGGTGTAAGGATCGATTCCGGATGGAACTGTACTCCGAATATGGGATACTCCCTGTGTTTAACCGCCATTACCTCATTGTCCGCGGTCCTTGCGACGATCTCAAGCTCCGCAGGCAATGTATCTGCAGCAGCTGCAAGCGAATGGTATCTCCCAACCTTCGCGAATCGCGGAATGCCCTCGAAAAGGCTGCAATCTGCGGAAAATTCAACCTCCGACTGTTTGCCGTGCATAAGCTGTTTCGCGTAAGTAACGGTTGCGCCGAACGCCATGCATATGGCCTGGTGTCCAAGGCATACGCCAAGCAGCGGTATCTCTTTCCCGAGAGTCTTTGCGGCTTCCACGATGATCCCCGCATTTTCTGGACGTCCCGGTCCCGGAGACAGTATTATGTGCGACGGCTTCAGCTGTCTTATCTCTTCTATGGTCATCCCGTCATTGCGGATCACTTTTATATCGGGATCAAGCTCGCCGACCAGCTGAAACAGGTTATAAGAAAAGCTGTCGTAATTGTCTATCAGCAGTATCATGACCTTCCTCCCTAAAACTCATCTTCCTGTGCGGCTTCGAGCGCCTTTAAGGATGCTTTGGCCTTGTTCAGGCACTCCTCGTATTCCTTTTCGGGAACCGAATCGGCTACTATTCCTGCGCCGCTCCTGACAAATACTTTCCCGTTTTTCTTATATATGATACGAATTGCAATGCATGTATCCATATTTCCTGAGAAATCGATATATCCGATGGCCCCGCCGTATATTCCTCTTTTGTTGTTCTCAAGCTCACCGATAAGCTGGCAGGCTCTTATCTTCGGCGCTCCTGAGAGCGTTCCCGCCGGCAGCACCGCCTCTATTGCGTCAAGGGCATCCTTATCTTTACGGATCTCGCCGCGGACTGTTGAACCGATATGCATCACATGGGAAAAGCGCTCTGTCGAATGAAGTTTTTCAACCTCAACGGTACCGAATTCACTTATCTTTCCAAGGTCGTTCCTTCCGAGGTCAACAAGCATGTTATGCTCTGCAAGCTCCTTTTCATCGGCAAGAAGCTCTGCTTCAAGCTCTTCGTCCTCTTCTTTTGTCTTTCCGCGCGGCCTCGTTCCCGCAAGAGGGAAAGTATGGAGCACACCGTCTTCAAGCTTTACGAGCGTCTCCGGAGAGGCACCGGCCACCTCTATATCCGTTCCGGAAAAATAAAACATATACGGGGAAGGATTTATGGTCCTCAACACCCTGTAAGTGTTTAAGAGACTTCCTTCAAAAGGGGCAGAAAGCCTGTTTGAAAGCACTATCTGAAAGATCTCGCCCTCATAGATGTATTTCTTGGCCTTCTCCACCATCTCACAGTATTCTTCCTTCGAAAACAGCGGAGTGACTTCGCCGGTGAGCTTTCCCGACGGCTCATTCTTCTTTTCCCCGCGTTTTAACAGGTCTATAAGCTGTCTCAGCTCCCAGACTGCCTTGTTGTAATTTGTCTCGGGCTCGTCAAGATGCATGTTTGCGATCAGTATTATCTTCTGGCGTATGTTGTCAAAAGCGATGACTTTGTCAAAGAGCATCAGGTCGACATCCTTGAAGTTCTCTGTATCCTTTGCGCCCGTTTTGACGCTTGGCTCGCTGTACTGCAGGTAATCGAAAGCAAAATATCCTACCAGTCCTCCGGTAAAGGTGGGCAGGTAATCAAATCTCGGGCTTTTATAGCCTGAAAGCACTTTTCTCAGGTAATCCGCAGGATTTCCGGTCACATATTTGATCTTTCCCGCATCCAGAACACCGTTAACGGTCCCGCCTATGCAGGTTATTGCCATTGTGGGATCGAAACCTAAGAAAGTGTAGCGTCCCCATGTTTCGTCTGCCTGTGCGGATTCAAGCATATAGCAGTGTTTTGAGACATTCTTCAAAACACGCATGGCCTCGATCGGTGTTATAAAATCCGAAAGTATCTCACAGCTTACCGGAAGGACATCATAAATGCCTTTTGCCGCGATCTTTTCCACTTCTTCAAATTCCGGTAAAAATTTCATTTGGTACCTCCTTGTTGAAATGATGTACTTTTGCTTTGAAGCCTTTCTGACAAGCAGGTTTGCGGGCTTTACCACAACGCCGGAGGAATAAAAAAGTCCCTGACAGAAAAACTTCTGTCAAGGACGAATAAACTATATCCGCGGTACCACCTTGATTCACGAAAGATCGTGCGCTTAGCGGGATACTGACATACCCCCGGCAAATAACGTCTGCCTCACGTCGCAGAATACTCGGTCCGAAAGACCTTTGACTGCGCCCTCCGCGGTCCATTTGACAACTTGTTTCCTGCCCGGATCTCAGCTCCCCGGACTCTCTGTATGGGCATCACTGCCTTTATCTCCGCTTCAACGGTTTAGTTTATTGAATTTTTAATCATGATAACAATACATTGTCTGATTGTCAATAATAATTTTTTATTTCACATACTGTTCACAGATCGTTTTCTTAAATGCCGTGTCCCCGTATCGGATCAGTGCGGTTTAACAACCTGAGCCACAGCCTCAGTCGGCTTTGATAAGCGAATCGCCTATCACCCTTATCAGCGCAAAGAGAACGCCCGATACGGCCCAGATGATCCATGTGCGGTCCCAGCGCTGTGTTAAGAAGCTTACTGCAAGGTACATCACGGTTATAAACATCCAGTATATGGACGAAAGCTTTGCAAGCTTATCGTCCTTCATCTTTTTTTCGGGTGTATAATCACCTTCCTGCAGAAGCGCCTTATAGGCACTATTTACGCCGCAGATCGCGATGAACAGATATACTGCAACGCCGACAAGCAAAAGCAGCAGGCATACCATACTGACGATCACAAAGGCCGGCAGTCCCATGACGGCACAGATAACAAGCGGAACACAGCTCAGGATGCACAAAAGAACACCAATCGTAAGAGCCCTTGTATAAATGGGTTCGCTGGCAGCCATGCGTTCCTTCACCATCCCGTCAACACCGTATTCGGTCTCAAAAGCATCATGCTCGATGAACTCAAACGCAGAAAGTCTGCCATGATTTGTTATGAATAAAAACACTGCAATGCCAAGCTGTGCAAAAAGGCAGAGCAGACCGATGGCAACAGCAACATTCTGTGATATCGGCAATATACCGCCATCCTGAAGTCCCGCAAGAAGGATAAGGATCACCGGGCAGGTCACACAAAGGAATGCACCAAGAGCGATCTTTGGAAGGACATTCTTTTTGATCGAGATATACTCCGAAGCTTCTTCAAGAGAAACTTTTCTTAAAGCTGATCCCGGATCGTTCTCTGTAATATGTGAAGGCGCTGCGGTCTCCGGTTCCATTTCGTCTTTTAACAGGTAATCGGTACTTACATTGAATATTTCCGCCATCTTAAGGATCTTCTGAAGATCCGGAATGCTTTGGGCACTCTCCCATTTTGAGACCGACTGTCTTGACACGTTGAGCATTTCCGCAAGTTCTTCCTGCGACCAGCCGTTCTTTTTTCTTTCGTTGATTATCTTGTCCGCTAATATCATGATTTTCCTTTCCGTACAGCTTTCATGCAATATAAAAAAGAACTTACATTTGGTCTGTACTGTCAGCTTTTGTTTTTCTGTCCGTGAACGGACATGTTTTTTTCTTTGTTCGAACAAGCCGACAATAACATTTTCTCCGGTTGCATTCCATAAATCCGCCTTTTCAATTTGTCAACCACCGGTTGCAAATTCAGTATTTGGCGGCAACTTAAAGGAGCAACCCTGCTCATAAGCCGGGGTTGCTCTGTGTTGTACCGGTTTTCGGTGTGCCTCCGGCCCATGCCATAAGCTGATGGACTTTCTGCTTGTCAAGATACATCGCATTGTCTATCTTGCGCAGAAACCCGTCCTGGGTATCATCTTTTTCAAGCTTTGCATGTCCCATTGCAAAAGAGAGCTTGTAGGGTTCTTTGTTTTCCGCGTTGAAACGGTCCGCCTCTGTGCGAATGCGTTCCTCGGTGGCGATCACATCTTCCTCGGAAGAAGTTCTCAGCATAACTACATATTCATCCCCTGCATATCTGTATGCGGACCCTTTTATATGTATGGCACTCTTTATGATACGACCCGCTTCATTAAGCGCGCGGTCACCGGCAGAATGTCCGTAAGAATCATTGATATTTTTGAAAAAGTTAAGATCCAGCATTATGCCGTAATACTCGGTTCCCTTCGCATTTTCGAGAGTATGTTCGAGGAACAGCCTGTTGAAAAGCCCGGTAAGCGGATCCGTAAAGGTTTTCTCGTTCTGCAGACTCATGTACAGCGCCACGATACCGATTGCGGCAGAAGGCCATGCGGTCGATATTCCGTAAAAGAATCCCTGGGCAAGGCTTCCCACAAGAACCGGGATCATGAACATCCATACAGGGAAAAACAGTGCGCGATCATGCGTCCTCTGGTAATTACAATATATGAAAATGCTTATGCCTGCAGAGATAACAACGAGCAAGTACATGATCCAGCACCATTCAAGGCGCCTGAAGGTGTTGGTCTCATCAACGGTAAACAGGAACGGAACAAACAGATTGATCAAAAGCAGTACCGAATATACAGCCGGGAGCGCGCCGTATAACGGCAACATTTTTTTAAGCCTGTCCTTATCTCTGTACAGTTTCAGATCGACAAACAGATTCCAGACAAATCCGCATATGATATTTGCCATGTACAGGTATGTGCTGCCGAGCAGGTTTGTATAGCCGCAGAAAGCCCCCGGCTTTTCATCAAGATAAAAGCCAAGCGGCTCTATTATATTCGCTGCCATCACCACAAATATCAGTATCATGAAGAGTTTATCCTCAAGTCTCCTGCGTTGTTTTGTCAGGGCGAGGCTTACCAGAAGACTGATAAGAATGACAAGTCCGAAAGCATCCGCGATGATTATCGCCTGTAAGTTCATATTGTTCCGTTACGCCAAAAAGCGTATTCCCCTTTCAGAAGTTGTTTACATCTAAATATTTATCTCTTCTTCACATTTTACCCTGTACCGCCATCTTTCCGCAGAACCCCCGGCGGCATTATACCAGTTGCCTGTAACTTCGTTGCGAATAGCGAGTTTATCGCCCTTTTCCTCCATTTCGAACAGAAGTATCCTCTTCTTTGGATGGATATTCGGACAGTGGAGGGACATCATCAGCTTGCTGGAAAAAGTACGGAAAAGCTTTGGGGGCCTGTTCGCAGGTGTTAAAAATCCACCCTCACAAACTGTGCATCCTCTCCGTTTATGCCCGTGCGGTCGTGGTCGAGCAGATGAATGCAGTTTTTACCTGCTTTTTTCGAGTAATAAACAGCCTTGTCGGCATAATTGATTATCTGGATCACGGTATCGGTCTTTTCAGTAACGGCTGCATTTGCGATGCCGACGGAAACAGTTACGCGTTTGCCGTTCGGGTTCATCTTGTTGGGGATATCCGCTTTACGGACCCTAAGGCATATCTTTTTTGCGATTTCTGCAAGATCGGCGTCTTTAAGACCGTAGGTAAGACCTATGAACTCGTCGCCTCCATACCGTGCAAACCGCACGTTTTCACTTTCTTCGGCCCTGCAGGCGCGGGCAACCTCTTTGATGATCTCGTCGCCTTTCGCATGTCCGTAGGTATCGTTACAATCCTTGAAACAGTCGATATCTATGAAGATCGCGCCAACCTTTTTTTTCTTTTTTACCGCACGGTTCATGAACTCCCCGCCCACCTTTAACATGGCTGTGTGGTTAAGGAGCTTTGTCATATGGTCTTTGCTTGCCCGTTCCTCGCTCTCCCTTATCATCCTGTTCAGCTTGTTTATGGAGGAATCGGCATCTTTAAGGCTTTTATGTATTCCCAGCTGTACCTGCTTTAATTCAGCGGTCCTATCCTTATAAAGCTCTTCTACCTGCTCATAATAACCGATAGCGCGCATCGTATCACCGGTGTTCTTGTAATAATCCGCAAGAGTACTTAACACAAGGAGTTTATCCATTGTATGGCTGCAGGTTTTACCGTATTCTGTGATGATGGCCACAGCCTTGTCGGCACGTTTTATGTCTTTGTTCTGCAGAAGGATGCGCGTCAGATCGCCGAAAACTTCTATATCCGAAAACGTATCCTGCATTTTCGCTGCCAGCTTAACAGCCTTATCGAAGTTCATGTTGCCCTGTTTTTTATCGTTCAGCCTGTAACATGCAACCGCATATTTGAGGCGGTAATCACATTCATAAGATATGATGCCGGCCTTTTTTGCGGTCTCTTCAGCTTCCCTGAAAACCTCAACGGCTTTTTCATTATCATCGACATGAATATAGCTGTCAGCAAGATTTATATAATACAGTATCAGCTCACCGTAAGCGTCGGGTGTCTCTTTCTTTGCCTGTTCAAGACATTCGGTCAGGTACCTGATGCCGGCTCTGTAATCTCCCATCAGATTGCATACGGTTCCGAGATTGTTCATCACAGCCTGTCTGCTTGTTCCCTTTATGCGGTGTTTTTTTATGATATCATAGGCTTTATCATAGTTTGCAAGCGCAAGCTGGTAATTCTCCTGGTTAAAATACGCCGCTCCGAGAGTGATATATGCGTCCGCGATCATTTCATGATCGTCGGTATTCTTAAATACCGCGAGGGATTTTACAGCATTCAGGAACATTTTCTCCCTGTCGCCGAGCATATTGTATGCAACCGCAAGCATGTGAAAGACAAAGCCCGCATAATAGAGATCCGCAGCTTCCTGCGCCTCTTTGAGCATTTTCCTGTATTCTTTTATCTGTTTTGCGGGATCGTTGATATTGTCGGTATAAACCTTTACGACCGTTGAACGGATTTTCTTTTTTGTCATGATCCGGCCTCCGAAAGTTTCGTCTTCTGTACCCGTGAAATTTATTTTGTCAGGCTTCCGAATGCCGCTATCGCTTCATCAACGGTCATTTCTCCCATAAGAACATGATGTGCGGCATATCTGAACTGCTTGACCGCATTGTCGTTTATATTGGCTTCGGTACTGCAGATCATGCGTTCCTGCGGTGTTTCGTTCAGGGAAGAATAAATGTTGTCAAGCGAGAAATCCTTTGCGGTGGTGATAAGCCTCTTTACGGAAGCCATATTGCCAAGTTCCTTTGCCGAGATAAGAAATCTCATGAACTCCGTAGCCATGTCCTTATTCGGGCTGTTCTTGTTCACCGAAAAATTGATAGACACGGTATCTATTACAAAACCGCCTTTTTCGTCATACGGAACCGCATAGAACCTGTATTCGAAGGGCGATGCCGAGAAGCTCTCGGACTGGCTCTCCCTTTTCTTTGTTCCGGATGCAACATCACCGGAACATACAAGCATCGGAACATCTCCTTCATAAAAGCGCATTATGGCTGCGTTATAGTTGTTCTCTATCTCTTTTACGCACTTTCCGGCATCTATAAATCCAGAGTCCGCAAGAAGTTTGATCTTTTCAAGACCGGGGCGCATAAGTTCGCCGGCTTTGGGATCGAGGCTGTTGAAGCTGTCACGCATTGAAGGGTTTTTGACCGCAGAGTTGCAGAGGAACGGATAAGCGAAGTTATACTCAAAGGAGCTTGATCCTGAAGATACGTAGCCCATCAGCGGTGAAGCATAGCCCGCAGCCTTGAACTTCCTGCAGACGTCTTCAAGCTCGCTCCAGGTAGCAGGCACCTTGAGCCCTTCCTTCTTGAACAGGTCCATATTAACAAGCATTCCGAAGGATGTAGCAAGAACGGGAGCCATCTGAACCTTTCCGTCTGCCGTTTTTCTAATTATGCTTTCCCTTACGCACGAAAAATCGATGCCGGTCTCCTTTGCGGCAAGATCCACAGCCGAATCAAATACCTCGTTATAATTCTTATCCCCCCACATCCAGTAGAATGTAAAGTAGATATCCGGAGCTTCCTTGCTTTTCAGCGAATTTGCTATTGCGTCGCCGTAACCGTCAAGATAGATATAGCTCATGTTGACATTGGGATAAAACTCATTAAAGCGCTCAAATTCGCTCTCGAGCGCCTCAAAATTCGAATAATTGCCGTAAACCGTAACAGATACGTCAGAAGATGTATTAAGCTTTGGTACAAAGCCGCTTTCGGAGGGCTTTTTTCCGCACCCGGCAGCTGTCATGACAACAAGCAGAACGATAACTGCGGCAGAAACGATACGTTTTGTTTTTATTCTCATAGCTTATCCTCCGATTCCCCGGGCAAAGTACCCGAGCTTAAGAACTGATCTATCGCTTTTACGATGGAGTCCCTGTCCATTGTTTTAAGAAGATATCCTTCGGGAGACTGCACCATGACACGCTGGATGCTCTCCCTGTCGGATCTTCCCGTCAGAAAGATGACCGGAATAGCCGCAGTTGCGGGATTCTTCCTGATGCGTTCAAAAACCTCCGGGCCGTTCATTTCCTTCATTTCATAATCAAGCAGGATAAGATCGGCTGTATGTCCTTCAAGATATGCCAATGCCTGGCTTCCTGCCTTTACAGCGGTTATCATGTATTTATCCGCAAGCCATCCGCGTACCATCTTAAGATAAAGCGGGTCATCATCCACAAGGAGCAGGTGGCGACCTGCTGCAGCGCGCTCACCCGGGACTTTTTCCGCAGTTTCGTTTAACATCCTGTCAATCCTTTCTTCCCGCCCTGATAATATCCGGGATCACATCATAATCAAAATCGTCAGATGCAGTACGTATCGCATCCATCCTTGTCTCTTCACCGTCAGGGATGCGCCTGTGCGACAGTTCATCTATGACATTCACAACAGTATCATAATCATATTCCGCGCAGGCCTTGAGCAGCTTATCATATGCCTCGTACAGCTCCTCCTTCGATATGGGAGCAAGTCCTTCATCCGATCTTACCGGTGCAAAGATCGGCGAAAGCTTTGACGAAAGTTCTTTGTACGCGTGAAGGAGGCGCTCAAGCTCGTCACCGAGGATTCCAAGCTTTCCGAGCCTTCCGGCCTTTTCAAGCTCCGCGGCAAGCTCACCCACATCAAAAGCGCCTATGACTCTGGACGTACTCTTCAGCGCATGAAGCTTGATGGTAAGGTTCCTGATATCACGAAGGTTCCAGAAATCCCTGATCTCTTTTTCATTTTTTTCGGATGCTTCACTGTACATCCTTAAGGTGTTCAGATACGACTCCGCATCACCGCAGTGTGACAGCCCGGAGTTCACATCAAGCTCCGGTATAGTAAATACCTCATCCGGAAGTGTCGCGCTGTCGTCCCTCTGTTCAATATAATCCACCGCTATCTTTCCGGCGGGGATGTATTTGAGCAGCATCTGCTCAAGCCGCACAAAATCTATGGGTTTGGTCAGGTAATCGGTAAAGCCCTCCGAAATGAACATTTCACGCATGCCTGAAATCGCATTCGCGGTAAGGCATACTACAGGGGTTTCGACGTTTTTGTTGTCTTTTAGCACTTTCAGTGCATGCAGCGTTTCGATGCCGTCCATGTCGGGCATCATGTGATCAAGGAAAATGACATCATAAAGATTCCTTGCGCAAAGGTTTAATGCTTCTCTTCCGCTGCCGGCGGTGTCGATATTCACCTTTGTCGCTTTAAGGAGACCCGTGAAAACGCTGAGGTTCAGAGGGGTATCGTCAACCACGAGCACCTTCGCATGCGGAGCCGTAAAGCTGCGTTTGTATCTGCCCTTGGACTCCATTGCGTTACGGAACGCCTCTTCATATTCCCCGACTTTATCCGTTCCCCTTACATCCTGTCTGACTGCAAAGGAGAACGTGGAACCTTTTCCGTATTCGCTCTCTACCTCAAGTGACGAGCCCATTATCGAGAGCAGGCTCTGGGTTATGCTTAAACCCAAACCGCTGCCTTCGATATTCCTGTTCTTTTTCTCCTCAAGACGCTTGAACGCAATAAAGAGCTTGTCGATATCCTCCTGTTTTATGCCGCTTCCGGTATCATCCACCCTGAATTTGAGGAGTATCTGATGTTCGTTGTCTTCACAGGGCTCATACCCAACCGTGAAGGTGACCGTTCCTTCTGCCGTATATTTTACTGCATTTGAAAGAAGGTTGATGGCGCACTGCTTCAGCCTCAGCTCATCACCGTAAAGCTTTCTCGGGATATCGGCATCTATGTTGATCTTTAATGCAAGGTTCTTCTCCTCTGTCCTCACCTGGATCATGTTCACAAGATCGTTCAGTATCGAGACAAGGTCGTATTCTACAGGTATGATCTCAAGCTTTCCGGCTTCGAGCTTTGAAAAGTCAAGGATGTCGTTTATAAGGCTGAGCAGCGTATTGTCTGCCATCCGTATGCCCTCTGAATACCTTAAGATATCGGGGTCGCGGCTTTCCCTGCTGATCATCTCGTTAAAGCCTGTGATGGCATTCATGGGCGTCCTTATATCGTGCGACATCATTGAAAGGAACCTGGATTTTGCGTCATTGGCCCTTTCTGCCTCTTCCGCGGTAACGACAAGCCTGCGGTTAAACACCATCATGGCGGACATGTTGAATATGAGCAGCGCAGCCAATGCGCCTACGGTAACTCCGAGCAGCACCCAGTCTATAACGCTTGGCAAAAGTCCGGCTTTCGGGATGATGTTGATAAGGAACCAGTCTCTGTCCGGTGTTACGGGAGTATGAGCGATAACGCATGTCTGCCCCTTTGAGCCCGTCATCTCGTTAAGTCCCGACTCGCCCGTGACCTGCTCTTCAAATTCCCTCTGGCTCTGGTAATCCGTTTTATTATAGGATTTGTAGTATTCGAAGAGATTGGAATTCTTAAGCTGGCTGCCATGGATCATATAATTCCCGGCACTGTCGATTATCGCAAGATCCATCTCTTCATATTCGCCCTTAAGATAGACCAGCTTCCTGCTCAGTTCACTGATCGGGATTATACGCATAAGAAGCGCCTTTCTCGTTCCTCCGGTCTCTGCTTTAAGCTCGAGGATGTTTAAGAAAGCCATTGAAAGTATGCCGTTCTGCGGATTCGCAAAGGCTGCGGTCTGTTTGATCTCGTGTCCAAGCCTCGCTTCCGAAAAATCCGCAAACAAAGAATAACCCTTATAAGAAACGGTAAAATCCTCATCCGAATTAAGGCTTGGTTCCGAAGACAGTCCCTTAAACGAAGCATCATCATAATAGATTATATGTGCCTGTACATCATCGGATATCGACGCCCTGCGCGTGAACTCGACAGCCTCTTCTATGGTCATGGGATACCCTGCAACGGAAGCATAATGATTGATGTAACTGGCCCATATATCACACAGATGCTGCTCATCGGCAAGATAGTTCATTATGATCTGGCCTGCGGTCTCAGCGGTGTTCTTAAAGACCGCCAATTCAGAATCATTGCTTTCCTCTCTCTTCTGTGATGTGTATTTGGCAGTAAAAAAGATGATGAATGCAATAACGACTATATTTACTATGATCGTAAGTCCTCTTTTCACCAAAATACCTCCAAACTTTTGACCTTAGCGGCTGCTTTCTACCAAAAAAGGGGCTTCCGCTCATGCATCTGCCCCTGCCTTTCAGAACTCCGAATGCTTTTTGGACCGGGTCCTATCATTTTCAAAAAACTTGTCTATGTTGGCCATTATCTCTTTCTGTGTCATGGTCTTAAGCAGATACCCCTGAGGATTCAGGCCCATTACATTCATCACGGTCTCGCGGTCTGCCTTTCCTGTAAGGAAGATGACAGGGATATTCTCCGTTTCGGGCTCGCTCCTTATCATTTCCATGACCTTTGAGCCTGTTGTTATAGGCATATCATAATCCATCAGGATAAGGTCAGGTGTATGGGAACCAAGATGCTTTATAGCCTGCATGCCCGATTTTACTGCTGTGACGCGGTATTTTGACGCCAGCTGCTTCCTGATGACCTTAAGGAAAGTCACATCATCATCCACGATCATTATACTCTTCTGCTCAAACCTGAGCGCAAGCTGCTCGGCTTCCTTAAGCAGTGTGGTTATCAGCTTTTTGGCATCTATCGGCCTTGGAAACTCTTTTTTCACGAATTCCGCCGGGATAAACTCGTTCACACGGTCAAGTGTATCCTTATATCCCACGAGATAGAGGGATTTGTCGTCGTCCACGCAAACATCCTTGATGTAGACAAGGACTTTCGTCATTTCAGGCGTTATCTCGTCCACAAAGAGCAGGATTATATCCGTTTCGTCCTTCGTCTTTTCGATCTCCCTGACATCCGGTCCGCACGCCGTTGTAGTTATAGAGGTCTTTTTCAGCCCCGTCGCAACAGAGTTTACAAGAAAGGTTTTCTTGCTGCTGACCATCAGTAATCTGCATTCCATTTTATCCGCCTCCAAGCTGAGACCTGCCCGTACCCGTCCTTTAAGCTTTCGCTGTCAGACCGGAGCTTTTTTGCAGGTGCAGTCACGCATAGTATAATCTTTGTCTTCATCTATCATTTCGAGCATCACCCTTGCAAAACGCGGATCGAACTGCGTTCCCATCCCCTTTTCGATCTCGCCGCGAACCTTTTCCTGTGAGAGCAGGGCTCTGTAGCTGCGGTTGCTCGTCATTGCGTCATAGGCGTCCGCCACCGCTATGATACGGGCAGCCTCCGGGATCTCTTCACCTTTCAGCCCTTCGGGATAGCCTCTGCCGTCAAACCTCTCGTGATGCCACTTCGCGCCGGAAGCCAGTTCCGGCATCTTCTGTATGTTTTCGAGGATCCTCCCGCCTATTACGGGATGCTGCTTTATCTTTAAGAATTCCTCATCCGTCAGCCTGTCCGTTTTGTTGATGATACT
Organism: Lachnospiraceae bacterium; assembly: GCA_016280395.1. GTDB lineage: Bacteria > Bacillota > Clostridia > Lachnospirales > Lachnospiraceae > SZUA-448. The sequence continues at coordinate 72,867 of JAEEGQ010000163.1, forward strand.
GTCCGGAACACCGATCTTTCCAACGTCATGCAGCAGTCCCATCATGTAGATGTTGTCCTGACCTGTTTCGTTATAGCCGCATCTGCGGGCTATCTCTTTTGAATATGCCGCAACGCGTCCTGAATGGCCTTTTGTGTATGCATCTTTTGCATCTATGGCATCTGCGAGCGAAGAAACGACCTGGAGAAAAAGCTCTTCATTCTCCCTTGTCTTCTTTTCGACTTCGCCGGCAAGATCGTTCTGAAGTCTTGTAAGTTCGACCGCATGCCGTACTCTCAAAGCAAGTACTTCGGGAATAAACGGTTTACGGATAAAGTCCATTGCGCCGAGCATAAGACCGCGTATCTCCGTATCTTCGTCTTCATCGCCCGTAAGGAAGATAACGGGCGTCATTTGTCCCCCTTCCTCCCTTTCGCGGAGTTTCATGAGTGTTTCATATCCGTCCATGCCGGGCATGCGGATATCGAGAAGTATAAGCTCCGGACTTCCCTTTTCAGCCATGTATTCGAGCAGCTGTTCCCCCGATTTAAGGGCAACCACCTTCATTCCTGAGTCCGTCAGGCTTTTCCATGCTTTTTTCAGTATAATCGGATCGTCATCGGTAACGATAATCCTCTCATCCATAAACTTCGTTCTCCTTGCGGTAAAAAAGCCAAAAATACACACTTTCTTAATATATAAGAATATCATAATCGCATGGGTACTGCAACAAAAAACTTTACTCGGAAGGCTTTATTGTGCTACTATGAAGCCGAAGGCTCGATCGGAGTTTGTGAGTGAATGGAACAGACGGGAGGAACAAGAACATGGATGCTGAAAAAGATAACATGAAGACAAGCGATCTGCCGGATATCATCATTCCGGGTATAAATACGTCTGCCGGCATAAAACAGTGCGGAGGTTTTGAAACATACCTTGAGCTTCTTGGTGACATTTACGGGCTGATAGATAAAAAAAGCGACGAGACCGAACGCTTCCTTGAAACCGGCGATCTAAGGGCTTTTACGACCAATGTCCACTCGCTTAAGACCACCTGCAGGATGCTTGGGCACAGTGAGCTTTCCGACAGCTTTTTCGAACTTGAAAAGCTCGGAAAGGAAGGCTCTCTTGAAAAAGCCGCCGCGCTTACTCCCGGTGTACTGTCCCGTTTCAGGGGTCTTAAGCCCCTGCTTGAGCCGTATCTTCCAAAGGCCGAGACCAAAAGGTTCCCGTTTTCTGCAGAAGACATTGCCGCTCTCCTTACAGAACTCGAGTGCTCGCTTGAAGATTTTGATATAAACAGCGCCGAAGTCACAATGAAAAAACTCCTTGCCTACGAATGCGGCAAGGAGCTTTCGGACAATCTTTTAAGGCTCTCTGAGCTTGTGAACGATCTTGAATATGATGAAGCCTCAGAGCTTGCGGGGGCACTGAAGATCACCATTTCCCGATAAGTATCTTCCCGGGCTTAAATTTGGAACGATCGATAAGAACACCGATAAGCGCAGGCACAGCAATGCTTACCACGCAGGATAATATGATGCAAAGCGCTACCGGCAGCTTTAAAATGCCGTATAAGACCACGCCCATTCCGGATCCGAAAAACGGCTGGTGGAACAGGTAAACCGGAAACGAATTCTTTCCGAGCCATTCAAGCCCTTTGAACGGAATACGCGCAAGAAGCTGTGACAGGGCAATGATCCCGAGAATGATCGAAAGTACGGTAAGAAGCGTTAACGGAGTTCGCAAAAAACTATTCTGCGGCAATGGAATATTTCCCTTAAGAAGGATCATCACCGGCACAAACAGTATCAGCAATATCTTGTTGCGGTCCTTCATTTCACTCTTAATACCGATTGCCATCCCGAACATGAACCAGATCGCGGAATATGTTGTCTTCCAGAGCAGAACTCCCAGTTTGATATTGAGATAGTACAGTACGATTATAAACACGAAAGCCAAGGCACCGGCTGCGATCCTTTGAAAGCTTCCCGTCAGTTTCACTACCAGAAATGCGATCACCGAAATAATAAAGAGCGAATAAATATACCACAGATGCTGTGTGTACAGATTTTCTCCCGAAACAAGCTGATAAAGCCACTCTGTAAAGGAAACCTTCCCGTACCCGATGGAGACAAGCTTTGACGCAAGGGCAGGTATAAGATTTGCAACATAAAAGCACAGATAGACCAGAAGTGAATACAGGACATACGGTATCATCAGTCTTTTGGCCTTGTCCGCGATATACGGGAGTATCCCTGTCTTTTTGTACTTTTCCGCTCTCAGTGCGAAGGCTGTGCCTGAAATAAAAAACAGAAGCGGCATGTGGAAAGAATATACCACATCATAGATCTTCATCGCCACCGCCGAGTTTTCACGGATGACCGTGGTAACGGAATGCCCGAGGACCACCAGTATTATACCGATGCCCCTTGCGATATCCAGCCACGTCAGTCGCTGTTTGTTTGTGTCATCATATCTGATTCTTATACTTCCCATACAGAACCTCATTATAGTTATAAATTTCATCTGTCCGGAAATGTTTGTACTCCCGGTCCCGGCATTTATCTTCCCAGATAAACCGCGCCTTCCTCTTTGAGCCACTTTCTCAGTTCCCTGTAATTTGGAACTGTTTTTTCGACCTCTGCCCAGAATCTTGCGGAATGGTTCATCTCCTTCCTGTGGCAAAGCTCATGTACAACAACATAATCGGCAACTTCCGGCGGCATTGCCGCGAGCAGGTAATTGAAATTCAGGTTCCCTTTTGCGCTGCAGCTGCCCCAGACTGTTTTCTGGTTCCGTATGGTGATCCTTCCGTAGGTCACACCGATAAGCGGCGCATAATATTTCACTCTTTCCAGGATGATCTTCAGCGCTTTTTTTACAAGTTCATCCCGTTCTGCCGGCGTAAAAGCCGGTGCCTCCGAGCGTTTCTTCACTTTCTGCCGCATCTTTTCGAGATGTTTTTCTATCCAGTCACGTTTAGATGTAACAAACTCCGCTATCGCCTTGTCAGTCATCCTTATAGGAGCCCTTACGATAAGCTTAGCATCTGTATCTATCGTGACCGCAACAGTGCGTCTCCTGCTCCTGATGACGGTATATCCCGTTTCTTTACGATCCATGTTTCTTAATCCAGCTCCACAAACCTGAAGTTTCTTATCTTTCCGTAAACGGGCGGTGCATCTACCCTTAAGCCTATCCTTGCGTTTCCGGGTTCGCTTATCTCAATGTCCAACGAATTAAGTGTAAAATCGATGTCGGAAGGGTAAATCTCCTTCTCGACGATAACTTCTTCATTACACGTAACGCGCTTAAGATAGAGCCTTACCCTTACACCTGTCGTGTTAGTTCCGCGGTATTCCACGGAAAGCCTGTATTTGCCGGCTTTATCGACGCGGATATCCCTGCAGAGCTCAAATATAAAATTGGAAATGCTCGAGAAAGAAAGTTCTCCGTTTTCACAGGACATTTCAACATCATCGGGTTTTCTCCATGTCCACCAGCCCGAAGTCACATCCGTGAATTCTCCCTCCGGTATCAGATCTGTACCCGCGGGAGGCAGCTCTTCGCTCTTTTTTCTGTAGAGTGATGCGATATATCTGTCAAGGTTCGGAACAGAAGGATGCGCGGGATCAAAATCCTTAAACGCAGCAAAAGAAGGAAGGAATCTGCCCTCCGTATCCATCATGCCCATATTCTCATCCCAGCTGCTTATGTTTTTATCCGGAAAGCAGAGCGGTTCCCAGTAATACACGCCTGTCCCGCGCCCGCCGGAAACATTTGAAGCGATCTGCATCACAAGTGAGAGCGACTTCTCCTGTTCTTCTATCCCTGCAGGCAGCCCGGCCATTTTCATCATCTCTTTGTTGATGTGCTCTGCTTCGCAGTGTCTCCATGGATGTGCCGTCTCCACCACATATACCGGAAGCTTGTACCGGTCGATGAGCTGGGCCATGGAATCCTTAAGATCCTTAAAAGTACCGTGCCAGAAGGAATAGAATGAAATGCCGATGGCATCGATCTTTTCCATGCCTGCCGCAAACATTGCATCGAACCAGTCACGCAGTATAAAGAAGCGTCCGCCCTGGTCAAGATGGATCATGACAGCAATATCCTCCGAGATATCGCGTACAGCACGGATCCCGGCATTAACAAGAGCCGCAAGGGCCTGGTAATCCGGAACGGCTCCTTCGGGGAAGAGCATGCCGCTCCTGATCTCGTTCCCTATCTGAACCATATCGGGAAGCGCATCATTTGCGGAAAGCTCAGCAAGTACATGATGCGTATATTCATAAACCGCTTTTGTCAGACCTTCAAGGTCAAGCCCTTCCCATGCCGCAGGCTTTCTCTGCTGGCCGGGATCGGCCCAGAAGTCCGAATAGTGGAAATCAAGCATGAAATGCATATCATGATCTTTGATCCTTCTTGCCATCGCAATAGTGTGAGAAAGATCGCAATATCCGCCGGATTCGGGCACATTCGCGGGTTCATTCCAGATGCGCAGGCGGATCGAATTTATGCCGTTTTTGGCAAGAAGGTCAAGCGGATCCCCGGGATTTCCGTCCTGATCCCTAAAGACAAGGCCCAGATCCTCTTTTCCCGGAACGCTTGAAATATCGGCACCTTTAAGGAACCGGGGCTTTTTAAACGGCTTCCCCGTGATTGGCTTTGCACCGGGTTCACTGTGTCTGGCACGCTTCACTTCATACATGTGCTTATCGGCCATCACAAGGTATTCCTCAGGCGTATGCGAGGATTCCGGATCTGTGTAGATGACACCGCTGCTCACCTCTATATTGCGCTCAAGAAGTCCGTCATGAACACGGCCAATAAAACGAGCAACCTTTGCTTCTGTAGCATAAGGTATGAAAACTACAAATTCATCACCACCGAAACGGTAAGCATAGGAATCGAGCGGCTTATATACCTTAAGCGCCTCGGAGATGGTCAGGAGCACCCTGTCTCCGAAGTCGTGTCCGTAGGTATCGTTAATCGTCTTGAAATGGTCAACGTCAAAGAAACATACCGCACAGACGATCTTATCCCTGCGGTAGAGCTCAAATCTCGGCAGGATCATCTCGTTATAGGTGATCCTGTTATAAAGCCCCGTCAGAACATCACGGTTATACAGGCCTTTCATCCTTGCGGCGGCATTCTCAAGCTGCGTCTGGATGAAAAGGTTCTGAAGCCTGTTAACAAAGGTGTGATGCGAATCATAGAACTGGGAATGGTCATACAGGAAATCCGGCTCAAGGAGTATCGTCATGCCCACTCTCCGGTTTCTGAAGTGGATCGGGAAGAACATATAATCCCTTGAATGTTCCGCAGATGCGAGATAATCCATGACATCATTGTAGTTCCTGACCGAATACAGACGTTTGCCGCGGTCTTCTCCGGCAACAACGATAAGCGAATCCCTGTCAAGCCTGTCTTCCGAAAAGCTGCTTTCGGGCATTGCTTCCATAAGGGCCTTATCGACAAGGATGAACAGTCCGTCACAGTCTATATTCCTGATAAATCCCGCAAAGCTCTCAAAAAGCCCGCTGATATTGCGGCACTCTGCAAAACGCTTCTCAAGTTCGAGCGTATGCTCCTCGTGGCGGTTCAGGTCAACAGTATAGTCTATCTGCCACTTCGCATAATCGCGGTAATCCACAAGACCGGTGTTTGGGCATCCGCAGGTCTCCGCAGGGACTATCTCACTGTGCATATAGGTGTAGATGTCCACTTCCTCGTTGTTCATGAGGGCGTTCAGCACTTCAAACGCACGGTAACTGAGCGTTCCGCGGTTGTGGTTGACACTTGCGATCTGTGGTTTGTAATAAGCGGCCTTGTCGAGGTTGTCAAAGCCCGTTACCCTGAAATCCTTAGGGATACTGTAGCCCCGGTTGGTCGCCTCCTTACATATCCCCGCAGCTATATTGTCATTCGCGCAGATAAAGACATCGGGAAACTCCTTCCCGGCTTCGACCCATTCGGTAAAATAACGGACACCGGTATCAAAATCAAAATCCCCGAACATGTAGCTTTCTTCAGTAACCGGAAGCCCAAGCTCCTCCATGGTCTCACAGAAAGCCTCAAAACGCTGTATGCTCTCGTAATGGTAAAGCGGCCCGCCGGCATAGACCATCCTGCGGCAGCCATGAACATCATACATGTGCTTTACCATCTGGCGGATAAGGTTTTTATTGTCGTTCCCGACATAATGGAATCCTTCGACATAATAAGAAATGCTAACAACGGGGACTTTGACTTTTTTCAGTCTTTCCACCGTGGCAGTGATGACATCCGGATTTTCGGTATTCGAACAATCAAAGATAAACCCGTCGAAATCGTCGTAGTCTATCTGTTCGTAAAGAGAGTATTCGCCTTCGTTGAATTTCTCATCATGGCTCAGATTGCCGTTGGTATTAAAGGTATAAAGGCAAATGTCCACACCGAGTTCTTTGGCACCCTTTTTTATTCCGTCCACCCATCCGTAAGTCACGTATCTGCGCCATCCGTCGGTTATCAAAGCGATCTTTTTCATGTCCTGTTCTCCTTATTCTGGGAAACGTGATCCTCCCACCGGATCACTTTTAAGACTATACGCAATACTGTACACCTTCACCCTTAATGAGCGGCCGGCGGCCTTCACACAAGCTTTAACCTGTAGACTTCACAACCGTCATAAATCTCATCAAACTTAAAACCATACTTCCCGGCGATATGCCTGGTCACTTCCTGTTCGGGATCGCACTCGATCACGGCATTCATTCCAAGCTTTCGTGCTTCTTCTATCATCATTTCCGTGAGTCTTGAGGCAAAGCCCTTACCCCATTCGGACCTGTTGAGAAGCCAGCCAAGCTCGTATGAATCTTCTTCATACTGATGAAAGATGACATACCCTATATATCTTCCGTCATCATCCTCTGCGGCATGTATGCTGCGTTCCTCTGAGTTAAGCACATCATCGAGCAAAGCCTGTGTATCCTCCATGCTGTAAGGATCCTCGATATATTTCATGACCTCGGGATCGGACAATGTCCTGTACAGATCCTCAAGATCGCTTTCCATGAATTCTCTTATCTTCATGAATTTTGCCCCTTCTGTATCCGGCACGGTGTCCCGCGCGTCTTAAACGTCATATTTCGATTATCGTGTATGTATCTCTCGTCTTCTTTGATTCGTACAGCGCCTTGTCCGCGGTCTTTATCAGGTTGCTGACAAGCTCTGTGCCGTATGCTGCTCCAAAGCTCATGGTTATGCGCAAATCCCTATTGTTCTCAAAAACGGTCTTTCCGACCTCCGATCTGAGCTTTGCAAGCTTATTTTCAAGGTTTTCCCTTGTGATGTCAAAGAACACGATCATGAACTCGTCGCCGCCGTAACGGATGACAACATCGCCCTTTCTGACCGACTTGTCAAGGATCTGAGCAACCCTGCGGATAGCCTCGTCCCCACACTGGTGGCCGGCTGTGTCGTTGACCTCCTTGAAAAGATCGATGTCAGCCATGACCACGGCCTTGCACGGTTCATAGATGAGCTTTTCATCAAGGAATTTCCTGTTCCTGATCTTCGAAAGGGAATCAGTATACATCTCCGTTTCGAATTCGGATATCTTTTTCTGCTGGGCAAGGTTCTGCAGCTTGGCTTCGGTTGTATCCTGACAGCCGTATACGATATGCGCAAGGCTGCCGTCTTCATTCCTGTCGCCGACCATAAAGATGCCGTCATACCAGCGCTGCGCGCTTTCGCTGTAGAATTCCATGCTTGTGGTTCCGTGCTCATTTATGGCTTCAAGGATCTTGTCCTTATCAAGCCATTCGTACAGCCTCTTGCGGAAGCTCTTGGCAACCGACGAAGCAACGTTGTTCCTCAGGAACCGGATCGCGTCGGGGTCCTTGGGAACTTTCTCCACATATTCGTTGGTGCTTATCATGCGGTAGCTCATATCGTTGACATCAATAAACATGGAGAAATTGAATATCTTGCCGATAGCCTCTATGATCTTTAAGTATTCCTCAAGCTCCTGCTGCGCGGTAATATCGCGATAGCAGCCCATGTATATCTCGAGAGAGCCGTCATCCGGCCGTCTGATGAACCTTCCGGCTCCCGTTACCCATATGATGCTGCCGTCTTTTTTCTGCATACGGTATGTTGCATGCGTTATGTCGGGCAGTTCGCGATGGATACGCACGGAATCCCAGAACAGTTTGACTATTGCGTCTTTTTCCTCCGGAACAAGGGTTTTCACCCAGCTTTCAAATTCATCGGGCAGGTCCTCAAGGCCGTCATAACCGAGCATTTGGCGTGTCTCGTCGTTAAACTCAAAGGAAAGCATGTTCTCATCGCGGTCAAAAGTACAGAAATACATACCTGCCTTAAGGCCTTTCGCAAACATGTCTTCTCTGTATTTAGCGATCCTGTATTTGCTGTTCGCTTCGTCCAGCCTTCTGTTGCATTCTGTCAGGATATCGTGCATCTCAGCAGGATAAGCCGACACATCAAAAAGTTCCGAAATATCTTCAACAGCCACGCTTGCCTCGGCGGCAAACTTTCCTATGCCGTTATCAATACTCTCAGAAATAGCTTTCTTGTCCATAAAAACTCCCTCTGTCTGTTTTATAACAGAACAGCGATCCCGTTTTATCCGGGGATCACCCACATTTTTATAAGTCTAAAGATGATTATAACACACTTTGCTCAAAACACAAAAAATAAGTTCTTCTTTCCGTTATTTTTTTGAGCCACAGTGGTCGTTTCTGAGTCACCGGGGTCGTTTCTCGGTGACTCACTTTCCGAATGAGTCACCGGGGTCGTTTCTCACTGACTCATTTGCATTACGTCGCATTTTTCGCCGGATGCGGTTGATATGCCGCTCAAAATCGCCGCTCTCGATAAGCTCGCATAGCAGGTACTGCTCCAATGTCGGGACGGTACATGAATAGAATCCGAGCTTTTCTGAAAACACGGGAACAAGCGGTTTGGGGAGCACCATATAGCCCGCGCGCAAGGCCGGCGAAACCGTGCGCGTGAAGGTATTCAGATATATCACATTTTGGCTGCCGGAATTTGAAAATACGGTTTCTTCATGCTTTCGCAAAAAAGAAAATTCGGACTCGAAATCATCCTCAACAATATAGCGCCCGGGCTCCTGCCCCCATCTGATGTACTCATTGCGTTTTGAAGCATCCGCCGTGACACCGCTCGGAAAGCTGCGGTACGGAGTAATGTGCAGCACTGAAGCAGCTGCACCGGCAAGCGCATCGGAGCGGATGCCTTTGTTCCCGAGTGGCAGCATTTCCACCTTGACGCTGCGCGAGCGGTATACCTGCTCTATCTTTTCATAAGACGGCGCTTCAATGGCATAAACACGCTCACGCCCGAGCAGCTCGACCACAAGGCCGTACAGATACTCGGCGCCGGAACCGATGACGATCTGTTCGGGAGTCACCATCATGCCGCGGTTACGCGCAAGATAGCCTGCAAGCGCCTCCCGCAGCCGGTCCACGCCCCGGGAAGGTGAGCGCAAAAGAAGTGTCTCGCCCTCTTCACTGAGAACGCGGCGCACGGCTCTTGCCAGTGTCGGAAAAGGGAAGGATGTCTCGGGAAGGTGCAGGGGAACGCTCTTTGCCGGAGCCTCCGCATAAGCAGGCGAATGCGCAAATCCGTCATCCCTGCGGAATATAACATAAAAACCGCTGCGTGCCCTGGCTTCGATATAGCCCTCCTGACTCAAAATGTCATAGCTGTGCTCTACGGTTACGGCGCTTAGCCCCCGCTCTTCCGCAAGCATCCTGCGTGACGGCATACGGCTCCCGTACGGCCAGATTCCCTGTATTATCTCATCCCGCAGCGTCTCATATAAACTGATATAATTTGGCTTTTCTCTTTTCATCTGGTATTATAAAAATCTCACATTCTGGCTCTTTTCATAAAACCAATCATAATATATACTATCGTCATTATCAAGTCAAGGCGATGTCTGAAACAAAACGCCTTGAAACAATTAATAGACAGAGGCCTTCCATGAGCAGCGAAGAGATAACAAAGACCAACATTGCGGAAAATATAAGTAATGTCCGGAACATAATCAAAAGCGCATGCGAAAGATGCGGGCGCGATCCCGGGGAAATAACACTTATCGCTGTAAGCAAAACAAAGCCTTTTACTGATATCCTTGAAGCATTTGCAGCGGGCGCGACAGCCTTTGGCGAAAATTATGTCCAGGAACTGACGAACAAGATCGGGCAAAATGAAAGTCTTGCTACCCCGAAACCGATAGAGTGGCATATGATCGGGCACCTTCAGAAAAACAAGGTAAAATACCTTGTCGGCCGTACAGCGCTTATCCACTCGGTAGATTCCGTATCCCTTGCGGAACAGATCGAGAAAGAGGCTGCAAAAAAAGACCTTTCGGTCCGTATCCTTCTCGAAGTCAATGTTGCGCGTGAAGCAAGCAAATTCGGGTTCGATACAGACAGCCTGCTGCACGCTGCGAAGGAAATATCCGCTCTTCCGCATGTCAAAGTCCTTGGTCTTATGACCTCTGCGCCCGTTACCGAAAATGCCGAAACAAACAGGGTATACTTTCGTAAGCTCAACACGCTTGCAAAGGAGCTTGCTGCAGAAAAACTGCTTGCAATAGCGGACGGCCAGAGTCCTGTCCTTTCCATGGGAATGACAGGCGATTATGAAGTTGCGATCGAAGAAGGTGCAACAATGGTCCGTATCGGAACGGCCATTTTCGGAAAAAGAGATTATCTAAACGGAGGAAACAAAACATGAAAAGAATACTGACGATACAGGACATCTCCTGCTTTGGCAAATGCTCTCTTACAGTGGCTCTTCCCATTCTGTCGTCAATGGGAATCGAAACAGCGATCCTTCCCACTGCAGTCTTAAGCACACATACCCTTTTCAAGGGCTTCACCTGCAAGGACCTGTCGGATCAGCTTAAACCCATCACGGATCACTGGAAGAACGAAGGCATCACTTTCGACGCGATCTATACAGGGTATCTCGGTACCGAAGAAGAAATTGATACGGTCATAAATATAATTGATATGTTCAGGGATAAAGACACACTTGTGTTTGTGGATCCTGCCATGGGAGACAACGGGAAGCTGTATGCTGCCTTTAACGAGCATTATGCAAAGAAAAATGCCGACCTTTGCGCAATTGCCGACATTGCCGATCCCAACATAACCGAAGCCGCATACCTGACGGGTCTTCCTTACAAAGAAGAATATACCGAAGACTATGTGAAGGAGCTGCTTTTTGCCCTTGCGGACATCGGAACAAAGACCCCGATCCTTACAGGCGTCTCCCTCGCCGAAGGAAAAACCGGCGCAATGGGCTATGATGCCGGAAAGAACGAGTTTTTCATATATCAGAATGACAGGATCCCGAAATCTTATCACGGCACGGGCGATATCTTTTCAAGTGTGCTTGCCGGTGCTTTCGTCCTTGGCAAAGACAGAACAAGCGCACTAAAGCTCGCAGCGGATTATACCGCCAATACCATTGCCGAAACACTAAAAGACCCGAAGGATCCCTGGTACGGTGTGAACTTTGAAGCGACCATACCGCAGCTTGTCGAGGCAATAAAAAAATGAGTCACCGGGGGTGTTTCCCGCTGCCTCATTAAAGTGAGTCACCGGGGGCATTTCTCACTGACTAATAAAATGAGTCACCGGGAAACGACCCCGGTGACTCATTTACACTTTCAATATTCATCCTACCGGGAAGCAGGCTTCCGTCACGTATTCATCCGGATTCTTGGTCTGCGCCGGACTTACATGATAGATATTGAACATATGACCATTCATCTTATAGCCGTTTGCCTTGATCCATGATACCACTGTTGCATATGCATCACCCATCTGATCGTAAGTACCTTTAATGATGCAGCTTGCAACCTTTACCGCGGGAAGTGTTTTGAACTTCACATGTTCCGTATCGCTGTAAGAACCATTTACGGTCATCCATGCGACTATCTCAACATCGCTTTCCTTGTACTCATCATCAAGAAACTCCGCAGCTGCAAGGCATGGATCCGACGGCACAAGATTATTGCACTCTCCCATCATTGTGCTCCACAACAGGCCTTCATCCTCGTAGTGAGGAACCACCATCCGCACTGTGGCAGCATATCTCTCGGGAATTGTCTTCACTGTTACATCAAAACTCATATTCTGCTCCTTCCTCAGCCTCTTTCGGGCCGTTTCCAGAAGCATCAGTTTATACGCCGTTTCCTTGGAAAGCTTCAACAGCTCTTTCTGTCTCTCGGACAAAAAGGCATCCATCTTTTCTTTATCATCATAACTGTCAAGGATCTTGATCATATCCGCAAGCGAAAAACCCATATCTTTAAGCGAAGTGATCCTTGCGACGGTAAAAAGCTGTTCCTCACGATAATAGCGATATCCCGTAAAGTCATCGATCTCTGCGGGTTTCAGAAGTCCGATATCGTCGTAGTGGCGTAACATTCTGATGCTTACTCTGGATAGTTTTGAAAAATCACCAATCTTAAGCATTTGTATTTTCCTCCATGGATGTTTTTGAGCTCACTAAAACGATAAACCCTTACATAATGTTAGAGTCAAGATGTTTTTTTATTTTTTTTAAGAATTTTTTTCTATCAGTCGCATGTGTATTCCGGTTTCTTGTATAGCTGCTGTTCGTCCTTCATTATCTGAGCATTCCAGACCTGCTCCTTCCAATCGTCCGGCTCCACTTCCTTGATCGCAACCGACACACTTGTCGTATTACATCCCAGTGTCTCGGCAACAGCCTTTGTGACTGCTTTTGCGCATTCTGTCTTCTGTTCTTCCGTTCTGCCCGGATAACACTTGATCTCTACATGAGGCATATTGATTCTCCTTAAATTTTTACTTCATCAAACCGACAGATAATTATACAGCATCCAGCCGGCCATGGTCAACAATGCAAAAACCTGATTTAATGAACTATAGAGCTTTATTCACTTCTCTCATCCTCTCCCCTACTTCCATAAATACCGGATGTTCATGATAATTTTCGTTTGGATGGTGGAGAGTCAGCATCAGCTCACCGTTCAAAGTCTTAAACAGCATGCCGTGCCCGCCGTTTTCTGCAAACAGCGGCTCTTCACAATGTTTCCAGTTGCCGGTGACATCGCCGTTATCCGAGAAGGCAAGTGCCTCGACATATCCCTTTTCTCCAAAGCTCGACCAGAGAATGAACAGCTTTCCGTCTTTGTCTCTGTAGGCAAAAGGACCGTCAGTCACAAATATTTCTTTACCGGGATATCTCCTGTGGGTTATAGACTTTACCCAGGGCTTTGCAGATGAAGCCTTAAACAGGGTAAAAGGCTCGCCTTCTGCGCGTTTAAGATTCACAGACAGCTTTACCGCGCATATCTCACCGTCAAAGATATCTACCCACTCATGACTGAAGATCATGTAGGGAGTTCCGTCCGGGCCAAGATAGAATGTCCCGTCAAGGCAGTTCCAGCCTTCGGGCGTGATCTTTCCCTCGCTGTGCGGCACAAAGGGGCCGAGCGGATTGTCGGCTTTTAGTATAAGCGTGCCCTTCATGTCCTCTTTTACAGTGTTAAAGGTTGCAAACATATAAAAGGCGCCGTTGTACTTATGTACCTCCGGTGCCCAGTAATTCTTGTCATAAGGGAACCCTGCGGTCTTGCGGAACACTTCGTAAGGCCCCTCCCAGTTCTCAAGGTCGGTGCCCACGTAAGCGTCAAAACCGTCTGCCTCACCCCAGCAGGTGAGGCTTCTGGTCCCGTAAAGATAATATTTTCCGTTCTCAACAAGCACAAACGGGTCTCTTAAGATCATCTCGTCATTCTTCATCTAGAGTGTAGCCCTCATCATATCTGTCACAAGTCTGCGTATCTCGTCTTTTGTGCCCTTTCCCTTCATAAGCGGATCGGTCTCAAATGCCTCCGCGATCAGCTCAATATCCTTATTCCCGCCAAGTACGGCCTTCATGATCCTTTCGTGGTTCATGACATGCGGCATGATAAGCTCTTTTATGCCGGGCTTGATAGCTCCCGCAAATACCGGACGGACCGCATCCCTTTCAAAGAGCGCGTTTGTCTCGACTACGGCTCCTTCGGGAAGGTTTTCTATCTGATGCCCGAAATTCGGGATGTTCACATTTGTGATCTTTCTTGTGAGCCCGCAGAGAGCCTTGATCATTCCGACTCCTTCTTCACCGGTCTCCTCGTTTATGTTGATCTCTTCAAGGCCGTTCGCGAGCCTTTCGGACCTTTCAAGCCTGTGCTTTAAGTCCTCTTTGCGCCATGCAACGGAAGTAAGGCCGAATTTCCAGCTTTGTACCGTCTTTGGATCCTTAAGATAATC